>NZ_LFKY01000037.1:0-378310 GCF_028128965.1 Bradyrhizobium sp. CCBAU 25338 | reverse complement strand
CGTACTCATGGCGGGCCTGCTTGTATGCGTTCGTCCGCGCCAGCAAAACGATCCCCCCGAGCACCGCGAACTCAAACACACCAAGCCCAACTTCCGGGTCATCGCCACGGTGTCTGATCGGTGGGTTCTTGAGAATAGCGTTCGGCAGACAGACGAATTGATGTAGGGACGTGTGGTCTCTTTTGGAGTTAGCTACCACGCGGCACCTGCGAAACCATCAGCGCACGCATTAAGTCTCGCCATGCCTTGCGCTCGTTACGGTGAAGTGTCAGTGGCGAAGCCCCCGGAGCCAAGGTGTGGGGTTTTTCCTGCCAAGACCAGTTTGCTTGTAGTTCATAGAACGCATCGAGCACAGCAGGTTCTGCCGGTCTGATCTTGGGGCGGCGTGGCAGTTTCTGCTTAGGCTTATATCGAGGGATAGACTTCTTGCTGTAGCGCGGCGTCATTTTCCGCGCGCCTTCTTTGCTTCGCGCCCCATCTTTCGTCCTTGCTCAAGATTGCGGACGTCCCTCTCGTCCGGTGCTGCCGATGCGGCCACCATGATCAGGTGCTGCTTGAACTGCTCCCAGAGATCGCGCTGGCGGTGATTGATCCTGCCGATCTTGATTTTTGGTGGAAAGATGTCGGGATAGCGCCGCTGCAAGCGCACCCACCACATGTCGCTTCTCTCGTCATTTGGATCGAGATCGCGACGACACTGCGCATCTGGCACAAACCTGATGGACTCGGTCTCGTTCACGTTGACGGCCTCCGCTAGTTGCTTCGTAGCCTAACGTTAGCGCGATGCTGGTGCGAGCAAAGGACCGTCTACCGGGTATAAGGCGCGGGTATTACCCGGCACTCTTCTGTTGCGAAGAGGGTGCGGCTGTTGTGGTGATCAGAGGCGCGCACATGCTGTGTGCGCTAGAACAAGCGGAGAGTTTCAGTGCGCAGAAAAATAAGGGACCACAATGACGACACTGATCTCGCAGGCATTGACTTGCGAGTGGCTACGATTGAAGACCGATTGAGGAAACTGGAAGAACGGGTGGGCTGCACCCAGCGGAAGCCGCGAAACCGCTCTACGCAGGAGTCAATTGGCGGTACGCTATTTCGTGACTGACGGAAGGCCGCCTTACGAATTATGCCGTATCGGCGGCCTTCTTCTGTCGAGGCTTCCTCGGTCGGGTTTTCCCAATCCGATCGGGGTGGTCATACATTTCCCAAACTTGCTTGTTGGTACAGCCGAGTTCGTCGACGGCATCGTTTATGATTTCAGCTTCATGCTGACAATACTCGCGTGTCGAGGTCGGTGCTCGCCGGTACGCGGCCTTTAGCGCTGCTATCCGCTGTCGCACCTCTTCGATGACCATCTTCCGAAACCGCACGGAATGGCTGGGTGGACGGCCCGTAGTGCCCGACGCTTCCGCTTCGTCGGCAATGTCCAGCAAGCGCTCAAGGTCCTCAATGCGAAGAGTCACGGCCTCTTCGCCAGCCTGTCTGGCTCGTTCTAGGACATTCAGCCTGACCGAGGCAAGGAAGCCATGTTGGCCGTAACGATATCGTGGCACGCGAGGTTTCACTTCCTGGGTCACTGCTTGGCCCTCATCCGCACCACGTTGTCGCTACCTTCGACCAATCCGGCAACGTGCTGGCTCCAGCGCTCCATCGCAATCTTCACCTCTGCGGACATCAGATCGGTCTGATAGGTGCCGACGATACCACCGAACGTGCCACTGACGTGGTTCAGAGCGCGCTCGATCACTTCCGGCCTCACGCCGAGACGTTGCATTCCAGTGGCACAGCTACGCCGAAGATCGTGAAGCGTCCAATGCGGAAAGTCCTTGCCCATCGCCTTATTGAGCCTCTTCTTCATTTTCGACCAGCCACTTATCGGCGTGGAGCCGGTCGTGCTGAAGACATAGGAGAAGTTCTGTCCTCGCGGAGGTTCTACCCTCGGCACATCATCGATCATATCCCTAACCGATTGCGCGAGCGGCACGTGATGCTCCCTATGGTTCTTTGTCCGATCTGGCCCAAGGGTCCAGACGTCTGCCGGTGTCCCGGGAAAGAACCCACCGAGTTCGTGGTCCATCATGCCAGCGACCTCCCTGAGCCGTTGACCCGTCAGGAGCAAAACGCGCAGCGCGGACCGGAATGGTTCTGAAATCTGCTCGCTCGCAGTCCAGAACACCTTGATCTCAGCGTCGGTAAACGCCCGCTTGCGAGCTGGCCGGGGTTCGGGACGCCAGACGTCCAAGCAGGGATTGGTCGCAATCCTGCGTTGATGCTTGGCCCATTTGAAGAAGGCCGAGAGCGCACCATGCATCTTGCGGGCTCGCGAGTCGCTCACTCCCTTGTTGCGTTTCTTCAAACCGGGGATGCCCTTCTTGCGGGCTTCGTCGATGCAAATATGGACGGCATGGTCGTCGATGGTACTGACCGGTCTGTCGCGCCACTTGTCGGCCTGACCGCCCGGAATGATCTCCGGCTCGCCCTTGGTAGGGTCTGCACTGCTGCGGTCCCATCGCAAGCCGAGTAGGGCAGCGGTTTCGCGCCAGCGACGCGGCCAGGTTCCCCAGCGCCGAACGCGGTGATCACGGATGAACTCCGTTGCTAGCTTAGGGAACGTGTTCTCGGCGGCGTCTGCGGCTGAGGCTCGCTTTCGTTCCTTGTCCGCCTTGTATTCGCTGACGACATCGATGCCGCGAGCACGATCGCGATCGACCTTATTGGCTAACTGACGGGCGGCACGCAGCGTCAGCGGAGCACCGAGAACCGGCTCCTCGTCGTTCTCGGCCTCTGAGAAATCGACAAGACCCAATGTGAGCTTCGCGGTTCGCCCATCCGGACGACGGAAGCGCATTGCCCACGAGCAGCGGGCGGGCTCTCGCTTGTCGTCAGTACGCTTCGGTTGGATCACAAGGTGCAGGCCAGGAGCGAGGCTATCGCGGATCTCGCGACGCTTTGCTGCCGGCCGGTACTTCATCATTCCGGGTACGGTCAGGACAGGCATGGGGTAGGGGCTCCTCAGGGTAACAGCCGGGTAACGGCTTGAGCCGTTATGGGGCGTTAGGCTTAGAGGGGAACCTTACCCTAACTTGCCGAAAAGCGTAGTTATTACGTGGGCTTAATGCCGATCTGACCGTTAGGCTACGTTAGGCTAGTAGGGGTAGGCCGCCGGATTTCGATTCCGAGGGTCGGAGGTTCGAATCCTTCCGAGCGCGCCAGTCTTCCGTTGTTCTAGATATGTTCTGAAGCGGCGCTGATGCCGGATCACGGTCGCGGTGCCCGCGGCGTCAATCAGCCCGCCGGGACACCGCTTCGCCGGCCGCGTGACAGCGTGTCGGAGGGCGCCTCGTGGAATATCGCGCGGTAGGCTGCGGCAAATTCACCGAGATGGTGGAAGCCGTGGGCGCGTGCGCAGGTGGCAACGGTGACGCCGCCGCCCTTGAGGAGGCGGGATCGGGTCGCCCACAGCCTTTTCAGCCGAATGTACTGGTGCAGGCTCATGCCGCGCACCATGCTGACGGCGCCGCCGAGCGTCCGGATCGAGACGCCAAACGCGCGGGCGAGATCGGCTGTATAGATCGGCGTGGTCGGATAGGTCGCGACGTAATCGTCGATGCGCTGCACGAGCTTGATCGCTCGCTCGCCCTGGACCGAGGTGCTCCGATCCGGGATCGAATCGATCCGGAACAGATCGTCGAGAGCGAGCAGCAGGCCTTCCTGGAGATGGGCCGCAACCTCGGTGGTTTCGAACAGGCCCGGCTGCACCGACGCGGTGCGCAGGATGTCGAGCAAGAGTTGTCGCGTGTGCAGCAGGGCGGGCCGGTTCGTGACATGCGCCTGCAAATCGTCGACGTGGTCGAACCAGCCCCGGTCGCTCAGCGCGGGGGAGAAGATGATCATGGCATGATGATTGGTCCGCGGCTCGACGAAATGGCACTCATCGTTGCCGCGGAGGGCAACGAAGAAGCGGGCGTCGAGATCCATTCCCTTGAAGTTGACCTGAAGGTCGTCGGTCATGGACAGGATCACCATCCCACCCGGCATGCGATAGGCGGTATCGAGGATGCGTGCGAACGATCTCATCATGATGATGCGGCACGCCGGCAGGGAGACGACGGCACGGGCCGCCGCGAAGTTCGGGATGTCCAATGGAATGCTTCTCGCATCTTCCATCGTCTCGATCGGCCGAAACGCATCGATATCGGAAAATCCGATCAGTTGAAGCGCGGAGGACGGAGCGAGGTCGTCGAACAACATGGTTCTGGCCGGCTGCTGAAATGAGATGATCAAATGAATGTCGATGCATCGCCATCAATGGCGAAACATCGCGTTTCAGTAAACCGGATTCCGGACCGTAGTATTGCGGACATCATGCCATAAATTCCGCCGGATCACTGTCACCACCGCGTTCTCGGCGCATCGCTTCGCCGGAGGCGAGGTCGATGAAATGCTGCATGCAGGCGTGACGGGCGAAGGACGAAACTCCGTCGCTTCGTCACTATGTAGAATGACGGTATCGGCAAATTTCAACTTTGATCTAAATCAGATCCAGGCCGGGGACGGCCGCGCAAAATATGATTCCGCAAATGCGAAGGGGCCCTGACGGCCCCTTCAAACGTCACCAGCGGCGATAGCCATGATAGCCATAATAGCGCGGGCCGTAATAGCGCCGCGGCCCATAGTACCGTGGGCCGTAATATGGCCGCGGCCCATAATACCCGTAGTAGTTCGGGCGCCACCAGCACCGCCCCCAGGCGTTGCAGACCATGCGGACCTGCTCGACGCCGGAGACCTGCGGTGTCGCCGGTGCGGGCGCGATGGGCATGGCGGATGCCGCCGACGATGCCACGAGGGCGCCGAACAGGGACGTGGCGACAAGGCCAGTCTTGAGATTCATGATGTCTTCCTCCGCTTACGCGATGCAGGATATCGAAGTTGTTCGGATCAAATTGTGGCGGAGCCCAAATGTAATACTGATGAACAAACCTTCAGCGAGCTGGCCCGGCCCTGATCCCAGCTGGCCGGGGCTGCAGGGCAATGTCGTAACTTGGACCTTAGCCGTGACTTGGACCTTGATCCTGCGCAATTCGCAAGTTTGCCTTGGCTTTAGTGTCGCCGACATGGCAGCGGCGTTGTGCGTGCTGCCGGACAAGGTGAGCTGGATGCGAGTCATTCCAAATCTGTCGATCTCGCCGGAGAAGGTCTTCTTCGTCATCTCGAAGTCGCGCCGGTCCGACAGCGAAGCGGCCGGGAACGGGGTCATCCTGGAGTCCGGTGACGACGACATGAGCTTCGGCCGCGGCGGACGCGGCGAAACCACCGATCGTGCCGAGCTTGCGGGCTTCATCCGCGATCTCAATGTCGACGAGCAGATCGATCTCGTGGCGCTGACCTGGCTCGGCCGAGGCGACGGTGATCTCTCCGATTGGCGCGAACTGCGCGCTCAGGCCGCGCAGGCGCACAACCAGCGCACGGCATCCTACCTGATCGGTACGCCCATGCTCGCCGATTATCTCGAAGAGGCGATGGCGCAATTCGGCAAGTCCTTCGAGGAATTCGAAGAGCAGCTCTGATGCCGAAGCGGCATCTGCGAGTGTCAAGGAGAAGTTGTGATGGACAAGATGAGGATGGCCAAGGGCGAATGGCTGGTCGTGTGCGACGGGCGCAAGGCGCTCATTCTGGAGAACCTCGGCGACGACAAGTTTCCGAATCTCCACACCAGAGAAGTGCATGAGCAGCCCAACCCTTCGACCACCGCGCAAGGCAGCGACGCGCCGGGCCGGCTGCAACCGGCGGCCGGCGGGGCGCGCAGCTCAGTCGAGCAGACCGATTGGCACGATGAGGCCGAGCGCGCCTTCTTGCGGAGACTGGCGGGCCGACTCGATGCTGCCGTCAGCTCCGGCGAGACCAAGGCCCTGACCATGGTGGCCTCACCGCGCGCGCTCGGCATGATCCGGGCCGACTATTCAGACGCCGTGCGCAAGGCGCTTCAGGGGGAGGTCAGCAAGGATCTCGTCAAGCTGCCGGTCTACGAGATCGAGAAGCAATTGCTGGTGTCGGGTGCCGCGAAATAGCGCACCCGTACGGGGCCGCGGCGCCTCAGTAGCAGGGGTGCCGCCGGCCGTCCTGGCCGATGTAAGCGGCCGCGCTGCGGTAGCAGTAGTTGGTCGACGGACCGTCGTAGTAGGCGAAGGTGCCGGGGGTGATGCCAGGTCCGTAATTGTGCAGATAGCTGATCGGGTAGGGTAGCGGGTTGGCATAGGAGCGGTGGTGCCGGTGACGTCCGTGCGCCTCCGCAAGGCCAGGGGCCAGGATTGCAGCCGTCAGGGCCGCAACCGCAGCTACAAGCGTCAACTTGCTCATCTCGATTCTCCGGAACCCGCTCGAACAGATCAGCCATCTATAGCAATTTCGGGCGGTCAGGCATCGCTGCGGAGGCCCGAAATCATGGCCAGTCCTGCAGATTTCCGGGTGGGTGTGACAGAATTGCCGGACATGCGGTCGAAAGCTGCCCATTTTTGGCCTTTTCGGGATGCTTAACGAATTCCCCACACAAGTATGACCAAAGAGTATTTGCTTAAGAATCCTGCCGCCGTCCCCAAGGGATCACTTGCGGGTCCTTCGAGGTCGGCGCATTCCTGAAGGCCATCGCCGTTACCTTGCCATGCGCATCACGCTCCTGAGCCTGCTGTTGCTCTCCGTCGCCGCCGCTACGCCGGCGCGCGCCGAGCTGCACATCACCCGCGACCATGGTGGCTATGTCGAGGAGTACAAGGCCAAATACAAGCGCGTGCGCGAGAAAGGCGAGCGCGTCATCATCGACGGTATCTGCAATTCGGCCTGCACGCTCGTGCTCGGCATCGTGCCGATGAACAAGATTTGCGTGACGCCGCGCGCGAGCCTCGGTTTCCACCAGGCCTATTACGACAAGGCGTTCACCTTCGGCATCAAGGTCACCAGCGCCGAAGGCACCTCCGATCTCATGTCCTACTACCCCGACAAGGTGAAGGACTGGATTCGTCGCAATGGTGGGCTCACCACCGACATGAAGAAGATCAAGAACGGCGTCGAGCTCTGGAAGATCATCGATCCCTGTCCGGAAGAATGGTGATCAGCTGAGCTAGGCCGCTGTCATCCGCCGCAGCGCAGCATCGTCCGGATGAAATTCGCATTGCCGCATGGCCTCCGCTGAGGCAATGAGGGCGGCAATGAACCATAATCAAGAAAACCTGACCGCCCGCGCTGCGCCGATCCTGTTCGTGCTGCTCTGGAGCACCGGATTCATCGGCACCAAATACGTCGTCAACAATGCCGATCCCTTGACCTATCTCGCCATACGTATGGCGATCGTGGTCGGCCTGATGGCGATCATCGCAGGGATCGCGCGGCCGAAATGGCCCGACCGGATTGGCATCGCGCACAGCGCGGTCGCCGGCATTCTCGTCCATGGCTTCTATCTCGGCGGCACCGCCATCGCGATCGCGCATTCGATTCCGGCCGGCCTGTCCGCTCTGATTCCGGGACTGCAGCCGATCCTGACCTCGACCATCGCCAATCGCTGGCTCGGCGAGAAGGTGACGCCGGTGCAATGGGCCGGCCTCGTCCTCGGCCTCGGCGGCGTCGTGCTGATCCTGCACAACCGTCCCATGACCGGCGAAGCCGGGCTCGGCTGGCTTGCCTCGGTGGTCTCGCTGATCAGCATCACGCTCGGTACGCTCTATCAGCGCCGCTACTGCAACCACATCGACTGGCGAGCCGGCAATCTCGTGCAGTACGTTGCCGTCACCATTTTCTTCGCGATCGGGGCATTCCTGTTCGAAGACCGGGTGGTGCACTGGACACAGGAGTTCGTGCTCGCGCTCGCCTGGCTCGCCGTGGCGCTCTCGATCGGTTCGATCGGACTGTTGTACTGGCTGATCCGCCACGCTGCAGCAACCTCGGTCGCGAGCCTGTTCTACCTGGTGCCCGCCGTCACCGCGCTGATGGCCTATCTGCTGTTCGGGGAAAGACTAGATGCGCTGGCGATTGCCGGCATGGCGATGTGCGCGGCGGCGGTGTTCGTCGTCAACCGGCGCTTCTAAAGCGCGATGCGATCAGGATGAATCGTCATCGCGCTTTAGGTTGTTGTTTAAGCATGATCTTTTCGGAAAACCGCCGTGCACTTTTCCGGATCATGCTTTAGGCGGACAGGGCGCGGCGTCGGAATACATCCCCGCTGCGCATGGCACGTTCGCGGTCAGCTGGACCGGCGCGGCGATCGGGCAGGTCTCCAGGCGTGTGTCCACTCCCGGAGACCTGTTCTGAGCGTCGTGATCAGCGCTTCGCCTTCTTGGCTTTCTTCTTCTTCTTGACGGCTTTCTTGGCGGCTTTTTTCGCAGATTTCTTGCTGGCCTTCTTCACGGTCTTCTTGGCCGCTTTCTTCGAGGATGTCTTCGCCTTCTTCTTGGCCTTCTTCTTGGACGTCTTCTTCGGGCCTACTTTCTTCGCGACCTTCTTGGCGGCTTTCCTGACTTGCTTGACGGCGTTGACCGCCGCGTCCTTGGTCGCATCCACGGCGCTGGTGCTCGTGTCCATCGCCTGTTCGGTGATCGGCTTTTCGTCGTCCATATCGTCCCCCGCGGTTTGACAGGAGCGATGACGATAGCGGGTTTCGAAATTGTGTCAAAGCATCGCTCAACCTCTGCGGATCTTTGCGTAAGCGGCGAGCGCACGCTCGCGCCCCCTGGCATGATCGATGATCGGTTGCGGATAGGTCTTGCCGAGCGTGATGCCCGCGCTCGCAAGCTCGATCGGCGTTGCCTGCCAGGGCTGGTGGATCAGCTTGGCCGGCAGGTTCTTCAGTTCCGGCACCCAGCGCCGAACGTAGGCGCCATCCGGATCGAACTTGTCGCCCTGGAGCACGGGATTGAACACGCGGAAATAGGGCGCTGCGTCTGCACCGCAGCCGGCGACCCATTGCCAATTGGCAGGATTGCTGGCCGGGTCCGCATCGACCAGCGTGTCCCAGAACCAGGCTTCCCCCTCGCGCCAGTCGATCTGCAGGTGCTTGACCAGGAAGGAGGCGACCACCATCCGGATCCGGTTGTGCATCACCCCGGTGTGCCAGAGCTCACGCAGACCGGCATCGACGATCGGATAGCCGGTGTGCCCGCGCTGCCAGGCAGCGAGCGCCTCGTCGTCGCGCGTCCAGGGGAAGCCATCGAAGTTGGTTTGCAAGTTTGCGGTGGCGAGGTCGGGATGGTCGTGGAGGAGATGACGGCAGAATTCGCGCCAGCCGAGCTCACTCAGGAATTTTTCGATGCCCGGCCCGAGCGCCGGATCTTCGGCCGCGGCGAACCGCGCGGCGTGCCAGACCTGGCGAGGGCTGAGCTCGCCGAATCTCAAGTGCGGCGAGAGCCGCGAGGTGCCCTCCCGGTCCGGGCGGTCGCGGTCGCCGACATAGACGCGTGCGGTGTGCTTGAGGAAGTCGCGCAGGCGCTCTCGCGCAGAGGATTCGCCCGGAGTCCATGTTTCGCGCAGGCCTTTGGCCCAATCAGGCTTGCTCGGCTCCAGTCCCCAACTCTCCAGCGCGTCCCCGGCGATCTTCGGCGCCGGGCCCAATTGCCTCGGAGCCGGCAGCGGTTTTGGTGGATCACCAAGCGACAACACGCGCCGCCAGAACGGCGTGAACACGCGCAAGCCCCGACCCTCCTTGTTGCGGATCGCCGAGGGCGGGACCAGGAGGTCGCCGGGGAAGCTTTGCGAGTCCACGCCGAGCTTGGCCAGTGCTGCTTCGAGTTGTCGCTCGGCCGCCCGATGCGGCGCTTGCGCGATCCCATTCCAGCAGACACAGCGGGCGCCAATCTCGCGCGCCAATTCGGGGATGACCGTGGTCGCCGCTCCCCTGCGCAGGACGAGCGATCCGCCGCGCGCGGCGATCGCCGCACCGAGCGCCCGCAGCGATTGCGCCAGCCACCAGCGCGCCGCGCCGCCCGGCGATCGCCCGACGCTGTCGTCCAGCACGTAGAGGCAGATCACCGTCCCGCCGGTCTTCGCGGCGGCGTGGAGGGCGGGGTGGTCGGACAGACGAAGGTCATCGCGGAACCAGACGATGACCGGCTGCGGGCCTGGCATAATCGGGAGTGCATCTCGCTGAGCAGGTTCTCAATATACGAGATGCATGAGCAAAGTTTCATCAGCAGTCATCCCGAGGATGCGAACCCCGGGATGATGCTCGCCGATCAAGCCGAAATCACTTGGGCTGCGGCACGATGCGGAGGTAGGGCTTTGGCTCCTTCCAGCCCTGCGGGTAGATCGTCTTGGCCTCGTCGTTGGAGACCGAACCCGCAATGATGACATCATCGCCCTGCTTCCAGTCGGCCGGGGTCGCGACGCGATGCTTGGCGGTGAGCTGGAGCGAGTCGATGACGCGCAGGATCTCCTGGAAGTTCCGCCCTGTGGTCATCGGATAGACCAGCACCAGCTTGATCTTCTTGTCCGGCCCGATGATGAAGACGTTGCGGACGGTCTGGTTGTCGGCCGGCGTGCGGGTGAGGGGATCGCCCGAGATCGCGGCCGGCAGCATGCCGTAGAGCTTCGAGACGTTGTAATCGGTGTCGCCGATCATCGGGTAGTTGGGCGCTGCGCCCTGCGTCTCCTTGATGTCTTCCGACCATTTGGCATGGTTCTCGACCGGGTCGACCGAGAGGCCCATCAGCTTGACGCCGCGCTTGTCGAATTCCGGCTTCAGCCGGGCGAGCGCGCCGAGCTCGGTCGTACAAACCGGCGTGAAGTCCTTCGGGTGCGAGAACAGGAGCGCCCAGCTGTTGCCGATCCAGTCGTGAAACTTGATCTTCCCTTCGGTGGTCTCGGCTTCGAAGTCGGGTGCAGTGGCGCCGATCGGAAGTGTCATGATTTTACCTCATCGCATTGAATTTACTGGAAGATTCATGTCTGGTCGTTACCCGCAGTATAGGGCCCTTACAAGGCCAAGTGAACGACAACTGAACCGGCTCAAGTAAAATGTGAATTCCTTCCTTGAAGGGCCGATTTCCGGGCAACTTATTGTTACAGCGGCACCTGCGGCGAAACATCCCCATCCGGGGTCAGACGGTCTCGCTCGCCCCGATAATGCCTTTTATGACTTCCATCACGCTCGCCCGGCGCGTCCCGGAACCAAAATGGTCCTGACAGCGACCAATTGGCAACCATCTAGAAAAGTCGCGATCCCCGTATCGAATCGTTAACCACCCCTTTACGCCGGCATGAAAATGCTGGCCGGTCAGAAGAAATCTGGAAGTGAACTATGTCTGCCGCTGTGCCCAAGTCCGCTGAGAAGTCTGTTGAGTCGCCTTCCCTCGAACCGTCCTGCCGCGACACCGCGGCTCATGCACTCTCCATCGTGCGGGACGGCGTGATCACGGGCGAAGGCCCGACCACCAGGGGCCGCGTCCACTTCTCCCGCTCGCTCGATGCCGATGACACCGCCTGGTGCGTGCGCATCCTGACCGCGACCGCCGTCAACGACCAGCCGGTCAGCCGCGCTGAAGCCGAACGTCTGTTCGAGATCAACGAGGCCGCGACCGAGCGCACCGATGGCGGCCGGTTCGACGACCTGCTCGCCAAGGCGGTTGCCCATTACGCGGCGAGCGCCTCGGGCCTGAAGGTGCCGCCGCGGAGCGTGGCGCTGTCGGCCGACACCGAGATCGAGAGCTGGGCGCCGTCCTATGCCGCCAAGGTCAACAGCGAGATGCTGGAGTGGATCGCCGGCCAGATGCGCGGCAAGCGCCAGAACAACCGTCGCTTGATGGCGATGGTGGCGACCTTCGTCGGCGCCACCGCGCTGCCTCTGGCGGGCCAGTTGCCGAACGTGTTCGACATCGGGATGTAAGAAACCGGGTATGTAAGATTTTTGCGTCACGCGAGGACGCGAGGGAACGGCGGGGTCATTTCCCCGCCGTTTTTTGTTTGCCGGCATCAGGCTCGAGCCCGAGCGTGCGGCCAGGGAAGCCGGCGGCATCGAAATAGCGCTGGCTGCCGACGCGCTGGAAGTTCAGCACCGTCATCAGGCCCCCCTCGGCGGGCTTCGACTTCAGCGTGCCGACAAAAGCCCTCGGCACGATGCCGTTGGGCATGGCTTCCGACATCACGCGGCCGATCAGGCCGCCGTTCTGCGAGCCGCGCAGGCCCATCAGCCGGGCGGCCGTCATGCCGACGTCGGCATTGCTGACGGGAATCTCGTCGACATAGCCCGCCTTGAAGTCCGGACCGATCGCCGCCATGAAATTCATGGTGTCGCCGCGGCTGAAGCTGCCATGCATGCCCTGGCCCTGGCGCAGCACGGTATCGGCGACCTGCACCGAGCAGTTGGTTGGCGCCTCGCCGCAATCGCTGGCATAGGAGCGGAAGTTGACGACGATCGAAGGCGCCGGCGTCGCCGCCTTGCCGCGCAGGTTGATGCTCGACAGCGGCAGCCTGCCGGGGAAGCGGCCGAGCGAGTCCTCGACGAACAGGCCGGAGACGTAATCCTGTTCGAGCAGTGCCTTGATCGTCTTCGCCGCCAGCTTCTTGTCCTTGTTCGGCAGATAGATCAGGTCGGAGCCGCCATTGGTGGCGACGACGAGATCGGGCTTCTCCGGATCCTTGCCGAGCACGCCGTTGCCCGCCCTGGGATGCTTGTTGCCTTCGACCTTCGCGTTCTTGTCGTTGGGATCGAACAGCGGCAGGTCGAGCGCCTTCGCAAGGTCGATCGCGAGGAATCCCATCGGCAGGAAATCCTTCGGCGTGTCGTCATAGCCGACCTTGGCAGAGGGGCTGGACTTGCTCTCCTTGGAGATGGTCGAGAAGCCGTGATCTGCGGAGACGATGATGTTGGTCGAGGCCGTGAGCCCGAGTTCGTCGAGCGCCTTGCGGAGCTGGGCGAGGTTGGTGTCGGCGTTCTTGATGCCGGCCATCAAGGTCGGCCCGTTGATGCCGGGCATGATCTGGTTGAGGCTGTCGCCGGTATTGTGCTGGCTGCCGTCAGGGTCGCGCGACCAGAACACCAGTACGAACGGCTTGTTGCGTGCCTTGAACATCGGCAGCACCACCTTGGTGGCGACGTCGGCGAAATAGGCCTGCTGCGCGACGTTGGCGACCGTAGTGCCCGGCGTCTTGGCATCGCCTGCCTTGGAGTTGTCGCCGCGCGGCGGCGTGGCGAGGGGCAGGCCGGCCTTGGTCAAGGCGTCCTTCACCTCGTCGGACAATGCGACACCGTTCTTGCCGCCGGTGGAATCGTCGAACACGATCGAATGCTGGCCGGGCTTTTCAGGCTTGTCGGTGTGGTCGAACTGGTAGGTCGGACCAACCTTGCCGATCGCCGCGGTGCTCAGCCCCTTGTCGCGGGCCATCTTCAGAATGGTCTCTTCGTTGAGATAGTCGCCCTTGAAATGCTCGTCGATGTCGCCGAGCACGGCGTCGTTCTCGATGAAGGGAACCACGGTATCGCCGGCGGGTGCGGAGGTGTAGTTGGTCCAGATCGTGTTGGAGAACACGCCGGTGTCGCCGAGATAATGGCCGGTCGACATCGCCGAGCCGTTGGCCATCGTGAAGGTCGGGAAGAGCGAATGCGGGTTCTTGAAGTTGACGCCC
Organism: Bradyrhizobium sp. CCBAU 25338; assembly: GCF_028128965.1. NCBI lineage: Bacteria > Pseudomonadati > Pseudomonadota > Alphaproteobacteria > Hyphomicrobiales > Nitrobacteraceae > Bradyrhizobium > Bradyrhizobium sp. CCBAU 25338. The sequence continues at coordinate 364,711 of NZ_LFKY01000037.1, read as the reverse complement.
TTGTCGCGGACTTCGGCCATCGCCGGCGCCGTTTCCGGTGTGACCTTGAGCGCCCGCAGACCGTCGGGAATGAACAGGATCAGGTTGCGGGGCGTGTTGTTCTGGGCAGAGGCAAGTCCGGTGGACAGCACTGTCAGGCCGGCGAACAGCAACACCAGTGAACGGCGCATCAATTCTCTCCCTGCGTGAGGCGGCGTGGCCGCGACCGCGGCCCCCCGGAGCTTCGTTTAGTTTCGCTGGATGACAGTTTTGTTACAAGGCCCGTTGCCGCTGCAGGGGCTGGGGAGGGGGCGCTGTCGTCACTCTCGTGTCCCGGACAAGCCGCAACGCGTAAGCGTTGCTGCGCAGAGCCGGGACCCAGGAGGCTCTGCAGCGCACCGCTGAAGAAGCGCTGCGCTGCGTCCGGGGCACGAAATGTGATGTTGGGATGCACTGTCTCAGCGCCGTCATTGCGAGTGTAGCGAGCAATCCAGACTGCCGCTGCGGAAAGACTCGGATTGCTTCGTCGCCTCGCGCCTCGCAATGACCGAGTTTGGGGTAACGGTGTCTTTTTTCGATTTGCATCTTCATTGAAGACACACGGGCGCATCCTCGCGGCTCATCTCGCCCGAGCTTTGCGTCGATGCCTCACCCTCGATGAAAGAGGGCGCAGGGAAGACCGGGAGCCGGTTGGCTCCTGTGGACCGCCATGCCAGACGCAAACTGCGTGCGCTTCGATGCACAGCGGGTAACAGGGCAACCGGAGACATCCCGGCCTTCCCTGCGCAGTGGTTTTACGGCTTATGTCGCGCTCTCCCCGGGGAGCGATGCACTATTGCCCCCGTCGCCTTGCGGATGACTGACGGTGCGAAACCCGGTCGGGCCGCAACGTCACCGCAAGACTTGGCGCACAGACCCCGGGCGCCAGGACCACACGATTTTGCCGTACGCTGATGGCACCGGTCGTATGCGCGACACCTTGCTCACGGTCTCCCGCCCTGCAAGCCCGTTCGCGCCAACGCCATCTGCGTCCACCGCCGCCCGGCCCGCGTTCGTGACGATCGCGATCCGCCCCTCTTCCTTGGGCCGGGTTGCGGCGACACATACGCCGTTTCCGAATTTCGGTAAAGTGGAATATTTTCGGCCGGACGTCTTGACCGATGGTTTGGGTGTTTTGCCTGTCGGGCAACGCAAGGGATTGTGCCCCGGAGACGCGACCGGTGCGGTCGGCTGCGCGAGCAGCAAGGCCGCTGACGCACGAAGGCCCTCCGCCCGTTGTGGACGGTGGGCCTCACGTCAAGCAGCCTTACCAGCGATCTCTGCCGGTCAGCGTGCCGTTGTTATTGCCGCCAGGGCCGACATCACCCTGCGTCGAACTCGGGGTTGGATGGTTGGTGCCGTTGAGTGCGCCATACGGCCCGGCAACGTCCGGATAGTATGCGCGCGGCTGAACCGGTTCATAGGCGGGCGCAGTGCGGTCCCAGCCCACGGACGGTCTGTTCCAGTCGTAGCCCTGCGCCGAGGCGGCCGCAGTGCCCGCGACCAGCGATGCCGTGATCAGGCCGAGAAGTTTTGACTTGTTCTGCATTGGAGATGCTCCTTGCTTGTGTGGGGGCCAACGGTTGCAATGCGGGAGCGTTCCGGATGCATGGGCCGGGGGCGGTCACCTCCGATCAACTGGTTATGATGCGCCTGTCGCGGAACGAAGTGGCTGAAGTGTAGATGCGAATCCCTGGCGTTCTGCCGCACCATGTTCCCCGTTAATCGCGTGCCTTAACCAACAATTAATTATACGTTTGCCGGTGGGCGAGGGCCCGGCCTAGCGTAGCCGCGGGGAGCCGCAATCGCGAAGCCAAACGAGTTGGTGCGTATCATGACGTGTAGAATGCATGGGGCGGTATTCGCCTCGCTCGGCGCAGCCGCGCTGCTCCTTGCCGCCAGTGACAGTATCGCCCGTCCCGTCAGCGCTGCGCCGCATGGAGTGGCTGCCGCGCCTTCCGGCGCAGTCGCGCGTCCGCCGATTGGGCCGGGCGCCCGCTTCCATCGACGGAGCAGCCCCTGGGTCTATTGGCCGGGCGGCGGTGGGTTCTTCTACGACGGCGCGGGTTACAGCCAGCCCTTCCTCGATGCCGGCCAGCCTCTCTCCAGCGACGTGCGTTATACCTACACCTATGATGTTCCCTGGGACTGGACGCATCGCTATCCGCCGAACGTCGTGCCGTCCGATCGGCCCTATGTGCCGAGCTGCCCGACGGAGCAGGTGACTGTGCCCGGCCGCGGCGGCAGCGAGCACACCGTCAACATCATGCGCTGCTACTGAAGGGCTTAGTTGGCATTCGACGGATGATCTCTTCGGAAAGCCGCTTCACGCTTTGCGCTAGCGCGGCCCTTCGGGTCGGGATCATGCTTTAGCCCAGCTCGAAGCTGGTCACGCCGAAGACGCGGTCGAGCCGCAGCGGTGCGAGCGGCCCCGTGTACATCCGTGCCGTCTCGAATACCGGCTTGAGGCCGAGCGCCTCCGCGAGCGCGATCGCCTCGCGATTGGTGGCTGGGACATCGAGGAAGACCTCGCCGCCGCCCGCGCTTCCGAACAGGGCCTGCACGACCGCATCCGCTGCCGCGCGGTCGTCGGCGATGAGCGGGCCGATCTTGTAGCCCGTCCGGCACGGACGGATCACGCCCCATGCGGCGAGCCTGCCGTCACGCCGCAGCGCGCAGCCCATATGGCCTGATGTGTTGATCCAGGCGCGGAGGAAGGCGTTGCGCGCGGCAGGGAACACGGTGGCGTCATCAGCTTCAACGATTGCAAATGGGATCTTGTCGAGGGTGACGACCTCGGCAGGTGGTCTCGGTGGCGCCGCCACGACGCCGCCATAGCGGATATTGGCGTAAGCGAGTTGGAAGCCGGACCTCTTGTAATTGTCCTGCTGCGCCACAACGCCGTCGAGCCCGATCACGCGCGCGCCTGCATGCGCGATGGCTGCGTTCCAGATGCGCAGGCCATGGCCCGCGCCGCGAAAGCGCTCGCGCACGACGTAGAAGCCGAGGAAGGCGAAGCGGTCGTCGTAATTGACGCAGGAGATGGTCGCGACCGGCTCGCCGTCGATTTCGCCGACGAAGAAGCCTTGCGCATCGGGGATGGCGAAGCAGGCGGCATCGGCAAGGCCCGGATTCCATCCCTCGGCCGCGGCCCAGTCGACGGCGAGGGCGATTTCGTCGGGGCGCAGATTGCGGATCTGCAATTCACTCATCTCGAGTCGCTCATGATGGATGCCTTCGACCATGGACCTGCCGAGAGGTCTGGCTGTAGAAGGCCTCATGATAGTCCGAGCCTGCGGCTCGCCTCAACACAGGGATGATCGGTCATGGCAGCAGAGAAGGTTGCGCTCGTTACCGCCGGTGGCAGCGGCATGGGGGCGGGGGCTGCGCGGCGGCTGGCCGCGGACGGATTTCGCGTCGCGATCCTGTCGTCCTCGGGCAAGGGCGAGGCGCTGGCTGCCGAACTCGGCGGCTACGGCGTCACCGGCTCGAACCAGTCGAACGACGATCTGAAGCGCCTCGTCGACGCCGCCATGGCAAAATGGGGGCGGATCGACGTGCTCGTCAACAGCGCCGGGCACGGGCCGCGTGCGCCCATCACCGAGATTACCGACGAGCAGTGGCACGCCGGCCTCGACACCTATCTGCTGAACGTGATCCGCGCGACGCGGCTGGTGACGCCGGTGATGCAGGCGCAGAAGGGCGGCGCCATCATCAACATCTCGACGGCCTGGGCGTTCGAGCCAAGCGCGATGTTCCCGACCTCGGCGGTGTTCCGCGCGGGCCTTGCAGCCTTCACCAAGATCTTCACCGACACTCATGCGGCGGACAACATTCGCATGAACAACGTCCTGCCGGGCTGGATCGACAGCCTGCCGCAGCTGGAGGCGCGCCGCGACAGCGTGCCGCTGAAGCGCTACGGCAAGGTCGAAGAAATTGCGGCGACGATTTCCTTCCTGGCTTCCGACGGCGCTGCCTACATCACCGGCCAGAACATCCGCGTCGACGGCGGCCTGACGCGCTCGGTCTGAGGCGGCGACTGCGCCGCCAAATTACTTAGCTTTTGAGCTAACAATCATTGACGTCGCATGGCAGCGGCGCTATAGTTAGCTTCATGGCTAACCAATCGTCCCGCCTCGACCATGTTTTCGCAGCGCTCGCCGATCCGACGCGGCGGGCGATCGTGATGCGACTCTGCGATGGCGAGGCGTCGGTCGGCGAGCTCGCCGATCCCTTCGACATGGCGCTGCCGAGCTTCATGAAACACATCCACGTGCTGGAGACGAGCGGGCTCGTTCTTTCGGAGAAGACCGGCCGCGTGCGCACCTGCCGTCTCAGTCCCGATGCGCTTCTCGGCGCGGAGGATTGGTTCCAGCAGCAGCGCGCAGTGTGGGAGGCGCGGCTCGACCGGTTCGAGGCCTACGTGATGAAGCTCAAGAAAGAGAAGGAGAGGGCGGGCGCCAAGCGGCCGTCCCGAACAACCAAACGGAAAGGTTCCGAGTGATGACCAATTCTGCCAATCCCGCCCTGTCGCAATGGTCGCTCGACCGCGAGATCGTGATGTCGCGCGTGATCGACGCGCCGCGCGAGCTGGTGTTCGAGGCGTGGTCCGACCCGAAGCATCTGCCGCAATGGTTCGGGCCGAAAGGATTCAAGGTCGAGACCTTCGAGATCGACGTGCGGGTCGGCGGCGTCTGGCGCTTCAACATGATCGGACCCGACGGCACGGTGTACCCGAACCGCATGCGGTTCCGTCGCATCGAGCGGCCTTCTCTGATGGAGATGGATCACGGCCTCGACCAGGATGATGATCCCGGCATGTTCCGCTTCACCGTCACCTTTGCCGAGCAGAGCAACGGCAAGACCGTTCTGATGATGCGCCAGCTGGCCTCGAGCACCGAGCAGCGCGACGGCATGATCGGCTTCGGCGCCGTCGAATACGGCTACCAGACGCTGGACAAGCTTGCCGCCTATGTCGCGGCTATGAGCCGGTGAGGGCAGCGTCATTCCGGGACGCCCAATAGGGCGTGCCCGGAATGACAGGGTAGGCGTGCTCTCCTAAAGCGCGATGCGATCAGGATGAATCGTCATCGCGCTTTAGGTTGTTGTTTAAGCATGATGTTTTCGGAAAACTGCTGCGCACTTTTCCGGATCATGCTTTAGCGCCGCGTTGTGCCGTCGGATCGTGGAGTGGTTTCATTGCGCATGCCCTGAGGGCTGGAAGCGCCCTGTCCGCCACGCTCCACATGGGTGATGCCGCCGCCGCCTCCGGCGCTTCCCGCACCAGCGCCCGCGCCGCCACCATCACCTGAGCCGCCGCCGGCTCCGGCACCTGCGCCGCCCGCACCACCTGCACCTGCACCTGCACCGCCACCGGCTCCGCCGCCGGCGCCTCCGCCAGCGCCGCCGCCCGCGCCTTGCGCGAACGCTCCGCCGACTGAAGCGCCGGCAAGTACCGCGGCTGTGAAGATCGTCAGAATTGTCTTACGCATGTTGTTTCTCCTTGAGGTTTGCGACGGACCAATCACGCGTGACGCCAAGCGTTCCTACGTTCGTTGATGGAGAGGCACGGCGACCTCGTCGAACCGTTCAGCGGGAGCATCGAGTGCGAGGCGGCATCATCTCCCTGTTTTGCGTTTCGCTATCCCAGGTTAGCGCCGGGTCCTTCGGCCGGAACACTCGTTGAGACAGTCTCCTGCGGCAATCAGCCCGGTCCTCTTAGGAACAATCGCCCGTGCTTCCCTGTTGCGCGAACGAAGCCAGTCAAAACGGAGGACAGGAAAATGGCTAATGCAGCCCGCGATACGTTCGTGGTGGGACTACGCAATGCGCATGCGATGGAAGTGCAGGCGCGAGAGTTGATGGAGCGCCAGTCAGAGCGGCTGGACGACTATCCCGAGGTCAAGGCGAAGGTCACCGCTCACCTTCAGGAGACCAACGAGCAATTGCGCCGGCTGGAGAAATGCCTGGAGGCCTGTGGCGAGAGCACGTCGACCCTGAAGGACACCGCGCAGTCGGTGATGGCCAACATGACGGCCATGGCGCATTCGGTTGCCGGCGACGAGATTCTCAAGAACACCTTCGCGAACAATGCGTTCGAGAATTTCGAGATCGCTGCCTACAAGTCGCTCCTCGCGCTCTGCGGCGCCGCCGGCATGCCGGAGGCCAGGGCACCGCTCGAGACATCGTTGAAGGAGGAGCAACGCATGGCCGCATGGATCGACTCCAATGTCGAGAAGGTGACGATGGAGTACCTGACGCATCAGCGCCAGGCCGCGTAGCTCGGAGATCCCCGCCGATATCGAACCACCGGCGCGCCAGGGCGGCCGGTGGCTCTTTCGTGCCTTCGCTTTGCGTGCGTTGACCGACAGGAACGATCACGGCCAAACGACCTCTCGCCGTCTCACTCCCTGGCCTCATCCGTCACGATGTCGCCGAGCTTCTGCCAGCGCAGGCCGTCGAACTGCACCATCTGGAACTGCTTGTTGACCCGATAGTCGGTCGGCGAGGTCGTGACCGAGATCCCCGGGAGCGTCAGGTCGAGCTCGACGTTCTTGAGGTTGGCCGCCTGTCGCATGACGTTGTCGCGGGTGAGATCGTCGCCGCATTGCTTCAGCACCTGCACCAGCAGCTGCGCGGTGATGTAGCCGTAGACGTTCAGGTTCGAATCCTTGTCGCCGTCGGGATAGTACTTGGCCATGAAGGCGAAATAGCGCTTCATGCCGGCATCGTCCTTCCATTCGGGATCGGCGGCATCCTTGACGTAGCCGACGCTGATGACGCCCTTCGAGTTGTCGAGCCCAGCGGGCTTGAGCACGGCGCTGACCGAGGAGGCGTTGATGTCGATGATGTGCAGCGGCTTCCAGCCGATCTCGGCGACCTTCTTGATCGCCTGGGCCGCCTGCTTCGGGGTCGTCGCGCTGAACAGCACGTCGGCACCCGCATCCTTCAACCGCAGAATCTGCGAGTCGATCGTCGGCTCGGTGATCTCGTAGGACGTCTCGGCCACGACCATGTTCGCCTTCTCGCCGAGGCCGGCCTTGAGGCCGGCGAGATAATCCTTGCCGAGGTCGTCGTTCTGGTAGAGCACGCCGATCTTCGCGTTCGGGTGGTTCTTCAGCAGGTACTGCGCGTAGATGCGGCCCTCGACGAGGTAGGACGGGTTGAAGCCCATCGTCCAGGGGAAGTTCTTCGGGTCGGTGAAGCGCGCCGCGCCGGTCGCGGCGAAGAGCTGCGGGATCTTCCTGGCGTTGAGATATTTCTGGACGGCGACGTTCGGCGCCGTGCCGATGATCTGGAACGTCAGCAGCACCTCGTCGCTTTCCACCAGCCTGCGGGTCTGCTCCACCGTTTTCGGCGGCGAATAGGCGTCGTCATACTGGATCAGCTCGACCTTGCGGCCATTCACGCCGCCCTGGTCGTTGATCATCCTCATATAGGCGGCCTGGGTCTTGCCGATCACGGCGTAGGCCGAGGCCGGGCCGCTGAGCGGCACGGTCTGGCCGACCTTGATCGCGGTATCGGACGCGCCGGGGTCGTATTTCTTCTGCGCCTGCGCTGCCGTGATCGAGAGCGCCAGAAGCAGCGCGGAAGCTGCGATGCGCTTGAGAAGAGTGCTTGTCATGTGCTTGTCCCTCCCGCTTGCTATTCGCCCTTGAGGCCGGCGTCGCGGATCAGCCTGGTCCACTTCTGCGTCTCGTTGTCGATGAACCGGCCGAACTCGGCTGCAGTGCCGGCACGCACTTCGAGGCCCTGGGCGGTCAGCTTGTCCTTGATCGCGGGTTCGGCGAGCGCACGCAGAACCTCGGCCTGGAGCTTGTCGACGATCGCGCGCGGCGTCGTGGACGGCACCATGAAGCCGTACCACCCGGCGGCGGCCACGTTGGGAAAGCCCTGCTCGCGCAGCGTCGGCGCCTGCGGGTAGAGCGCGCTGCGCTCGGCCGAGGCGACACCGAGCACGATGAACTTGCCGCTCTGGATGTAGGGCAGGGCGGTCGGCAGCGCCGTCAGCGTCGCATCGACGCGGCCGGCGAGCAGCTCAGTGTAGGAGGCCGCATCGCCGCGGAACGGGATGTTCAGCCCCTTGACGCCGGCGTCGCGGAACAAAAGCTCTCCGGCGAGGTGCGGTTGCGAGCCGGCGCCGGGAGAGGCGAAGGTCAGTCCATCCGGTTTCGATTTGCCGTAGGCGATCAACTCGGGCAGCGTCTTGAACGGCGCGTCGGCACTGATGATGAGGAACAACGGCGCGATCACCGCCATCGCGACCGGCTGCAGATCCTTGCGGTCATAGGTCAGCTTGCCGAACAGCGCCTCGGCGGTCGCGTAGGGCGCCGCGACGTACAGGATCGTGTAGCCGTCGCCCGGCGCATGGGCGACCATGTCGTTGGCGATACGGGTGCCGGCACCCGGCTTGTTCTCGACGATGAACTGCTGACGCAGACTGCGGCCGAACTCCTCGGCCAGCAGGCGCAGCGAGATGTCGTTGGAGCCGCCGGGCCCGTAAGGCGAGATCAGCCGCACCATGCGCGACGGCCAGGCGTCCTCGGCATGCGCTGCCAAGCCTGACCCTGCTGCAAGGCCGCCTGCGATTGTGCCGAGCAGGGTTCGGCGTGTGACCTTGAATGATGCCACTGTTTTCTTCCTCCCTATTTTCTTCTCTGCTTTTTATTGGTCTTCTTGTTGCGTTCAGATCACCTTTCGCTCGGTGAGCCTTTCGACCTCCTGGTCGGAAAGGCCGAGCCAATTCCGAAACACCTCGTCATTGTCCTGGCCGACGTCGCCGGCGGCGTGGCGCATTTGCGCGGGATCATTTGCGAAGCGCGGGACGACATTGGTCATGGCAACCGTGCCGAAGTCCCGGTCGGGGACGCGGGTGATGACCTCGCGCGCTTTCACTTGCGGGTCGTCGGCGATCTGGTCGATCGAATAGATCGGGGCGAGCGTGCCTTGCGCGGCATTGAATCGCGCGAGAACCTCGTCGAGGGGATGGGCGGCACACCAGCCGGCGAAAATGCTGTTGAGCTCGGAAGCGTGCTGGACGCGCCGGTCGTTGCTGGCAAAGCGCGGATCGGTGATCAGGTCGGGCCGTTCGATCGCCCGGCAGTTCGCGGCAAAGAGGGCGTTGGTCGAACCTGCCAGCGTCACCCAGTGATCGTCGCTGGTGCGAAACACGGCGGCCGGGGCCGAATAGCCGTTGGCATTGCCGATGCGGCTGCGAACGGTGCCGAGCTGATCGTGCTCGATGGCGAGCACGTCGAGCAGGCGGAAGGTCGCTTCGGTCAGCGAAAGATCGATCTCCTCGCCGGGCGCATCGGGGTCGCGTGCCCGCTTCCAGAGCGCCGCGAGCACGCCGACGGCGCCGAACAGGCCTCCGATCGAATCCCCGATCGGGTATCCGGGATGGGTCGGCTCGCCCTCGCGCTCGCCGGTGATGTAGGTCAGGCCGCCCATGGCCTCGAAGATGCGGGCAAAGCCGGGGCGCTCGCGATAGGGGCCGTCCTGCCCGAAGGCGGTGGCGCGCAGAATCACGAGGCGCGGCTGGATCGACCACAGCACCTCCTTGGGAAGACCCCAGCGATCCAGCGTTCCCGGGCGAAAATTCTCGATCAGCACGTCGAAGCGCGGAAGGAGCTGCTTGAACAGCGCAAGCCCTTCCGGCATGCGCAGGTCGAGCGTGGCAAACTTCTTGTTGCGGTTGGCGGCCTTCCACCAGAGCGGTTTGCCGTCCTTGAACGGCGGAAACGATCGCACGCCGTCGCCGTGCCCGGGCATCTCGATCTTGAGCACGTCCGCGCCGTAGTCGGCGAGCAGCGTGGCGGCGAACGGCGCGGCGATGATCGTCGCGATGTCGAGAACCTTCAATCCTTCGAGCGGCCCAGCCATGTCATGTCCCGCCGCTTGTGATTTTCTTGGTCTTGCGCGGCGGCGTCGTGGGCTCGGCCTGCCCGACGATGGCGCGGATGCTGTCGGCGAGCGCCGCGATGCGCGGGCCGATCTCGCCCTCGAGCTGACCCGGCTGGAGCCGGAAGGCGGGAATGCCGCAATTGATCGAGAACGACTGCTTCGATTCGCTCGCATGAAACAGCGGCGCGGCGACGGCATGGATCGAGGCCATGTACTCGCCCCAGCAGGTGCAGAAGCCGCGGTTTTTGCATTGCGCGATCCCGGCGCGGTATTTGTCCCGGAACGTCGACCACAGCCCGGCGTCTTCGGCGGCGATATTCCGTTCCAGCCGGTCTGCATCGGCCGGCGGCAAGGTCGACGCCGCGGCGCGGCCCATGGCGGTCATCACGACGGGAATGGGCATGCCGATGTCGGGCACGTGCGGGCCGACGTCGCCGGAGCGCGCGGTCTCCACATAGATCATCGAAGTGGCATCGAGCAGGCCGATCGAGACCGTGCCGCGGACGCTGTGCGCCAGCTCCTGCATCATGGGCCGCGCCACCTGGCGGAATTGCATTCCGGCGAGCAGGGGATGCGCCATCCGCAGCGCCCGCGCACCGACGCGGTACTTCGCCCGCTCGGCGTCGTAACGGAGATAGCCGAGCTCGGCCAGCGTATGGGTCAGCCTCGCCACTGTCGGCCGCGGGATGCCCGTCAATGTCGACAGCTCCATGTTGCCGAGCAGCGTGCTCCCGGCCTTGAACGCCTCGATCACGACGAGCCCCTTTGCCAGCGTCGTGGCGAAAGCAGCGTCGTCGGCGCTGTCCGCCAGCACTGCTGCGGCGGAGGAGGGCGGATGTCGTGGCTTGGATGAGCTCGTCGGGGCCATTCCTAATTATCAGACAGGCCCAGCTCAGATGTCCAATAGATTCGCAAATGGCGCGGATATTGTCCGATATGTGGACGTGCTTGGGACACTTCCGTGAGAGGCAGCTCTCAAACGACCGGGCAGACAGATTTTTGTCGCGATTGCATGCCGTCCTGTGACAGGATTATTACGACGGCATGTCAGATCGATAATTTTGCGGAGCGGCTCATGTTGCAGTGGCAGGCGCGGTCAAATCCCCTCGCGTGGTGGTGGGGATCCCTTACGCTTGTGAGCAGCGCCAATATTCTCGTCTGGTTCATGCTCTATCGCGAGTTCTATCCGACGGTGGCAGGCAGCATCAGTGGCGGCTCGGACATCGGGCTGATGTTCCTGCTGTGCGCCGGCTATGTGTTCGGCTGTGCCTTCCGCTCGGTGCTGCCGCGCGCCGACGTGCAGCGCATCTGCCTGTTCGACACCTGGCTATCGAGCGTTTTCGTCGGCCGCTCCGTCGCGACCGTCGCCGAGGTCTGCTTCGCGGCGCAATGGGCCATCATCCTGCATCAGCTCGGGACCATGACCGGCGCCGAGACGGTGGTGAACATCGCGTGGGTGATCGTCCCGGTGATCATCATCGCCGAATGCTTCTCCTGGTACGCGGTGGTGACCACCAACTATCTCTACAACGCGATCGAGAATTCGCTGTGGGCGGTGACCTTCTTCCTCGCCGGCATCGCGCTGTGCCGCCTGATGCCGGAATTCCAGGGCGTGGTGCGCTGGGCGCTGATGTCAGGCGTCGTCGGCATCGCCTGCTTCCTCGCCTTCCTCGTCACCGTCGACGTGCCGATGTATCTCAGCCGCTGGCGCATCGGGCACGCCGAGGGCAACAAGTTCCTCGGCTTTCTCGAAGGCCTGCATGACGTCTCGACGCGCTGGGTCGTGACCCACGACATCGCGCATTGGAAGGGCGAGCTGACCTGGATGTTCCTGTATTTCAGTGCCGCCGTGTGGTCGAGCCTCGCGCTCTGCGCGCTCTATGCGATGGAAGGCTATCTGACGCGCTATCTGGCCTAGCGATTATTTGCCGACCAGGCTGCACTTGCTGCGGTCGAGCGGACGAAAGGCCTGGTCGGGCGGGATCGTCGCGACCAGCTTGACGAAATCCCACGGGCCTTTCGATTCTTCCGGCGTCTTGACCTGAACCAGATAGAGATCGTGCACCATGCGCTGGTCCTCGCGAATGCGGCCGTTGGGCGTGTAGGCATCTGACACCGGGGTTGCCTTCATCTTCGCCATCACGGTCGCGCCGTCGTCGGAATCGGTGTCCTTGATCGCTTGCAGATAATGGCGCACGGCGGAGTAGACGCCGGCCTGGATCTGCGACGGCATCGCCTTGCGCCGCCCATAGAATGCATCCGAGAATTTTCGGGCGGCGGGCGAGACGTCCTCGAAGAACGAGGTGACGATGAGATCACCGCGCGTCGCCTTCAAGCCCACGGACTCGATGTCGACATTCTGGAACGACATTGGCACGATCTTCATGCCCTGGTCGGCGAGCCCGAATTCCTCAGCCTGCTTGATCGCGGTCGCGTTGTCGCCGGCGACGTTGATGGCCAGGATCTTGGCGCCCGACGACTGCGCCTGGAGCAGGAACGAGCTGTAGTCGGGCGTGCCGAGTTGCGCTTTCACGCCCCCAGCGACCTTGCCGCCGAGCGCGGCGATGCGGTCGCGCGCGGTCGCCTCGATCGAATGGCCGAACGCGTAGTCGCCCGTGATGAAGAACCACGGCTCCTTGCTGGTCTGCATGATGCCGGAGACCACCGCAGTCGCCGTGGAGTAGGCGTCCTGGGTCCATTGCACACTGGTCGGCGCGCAGGCCTCGTCGGTGAGCAGGTTTGCGCCGGCGCCGGAGATGAGGAACATCTTGCCATTGCCGCGCACCAGCTCTTGCACCGCCAGCGCCGCGCCGGAGCTGCCGCCGTCGGCGATTGCCTGCACCCCGTCGCTGAACCATTTTCGCGCGAGGGATGCCGCGAGATCCGGCTTGTTCTGGTGATCGGCCTGCAGGATCTCGATCGGCTTGCCGTTGATCTTGCCGCCGAACTCCTCCGCCGCCATGCGCGCCGCCTCGACCGAGCCCGGGCCCATGGCGGTCGCGAACACGCCGTTCATGTCGGTGAGCACGCCGATGCGGATGGCGTCGCCCTTGATTTCGGCCCGCGCAGCGGAGCCCGCGAGCACGAGTGTCATCAGCAGGGTGGCGGCGGAGGTGGTGCGGGTCGTGCCCATGGCGTTTCCTGATTTTATCGTTGATTGATCGGTCTTGACGGTCAGGCCGGTTCGGCGATCACCGTGTTGCGCAAGGTGCCGATGCCGGAAATCTCGACCTCGACGGTGTCGCCGGGGCGCATCCACAGCGGCGGCGTGCGCTTGGCGCCGACACCGCCCGGCGTGCCCGTGACGATGACGTCGCCGGGCACGAGCGGGCAGATGGTGGAGATGTAGGCGATCAGCTCGGGGATGGCGGTGATTAGGAGATTGGTCGTGGTGTCCTGCACGACGTTGCCGTTCAGCCGGGTCTGCAAAGTGAGCTTTGACGGATCGGGAATCTCGTCCGTCGTCACCAGCCATGGACCGAAACTGCCGCTCTCGGCGAAGGTCTTGCCGGCGAGGAATTGACTGGTGTGGCGCTGCCAGTCGCGGATGCTGCCTTCATTGTAGCAGGAATAGCCGGCGACGTGGTCGAGCGCGCGGCCGGCGGGAATGTGACGACCCGCCTTGCCGATGACGAGCGCGAGCTCGCCTTCATAGTCGAAATCGTCGCTGACCTTCGGTTTCACGATGGGCTGGAGATGGCCGACTTGGCTGCATGGGAAGCGAACGAACAGAGCCGGCTTCTCTGTGACGGTGCGGCCGGTCTCGGCCACGTGGTCGCGATAGTTGAGACCGACGCAGATGATCTTGCCGGGATCGGGGATCACGGGTGCGAAGGTGATGCTGTCGAGCGGATGGTCGGGGGCAGTGGAGGCTGCAAGCTTGGCCGCTTCGGCGACGCGGCCAGCTTCAAGCAACTGTCGTAGCGTGGTGCAGCCTGTCATGCGCGAGCCCAGATCGACGACGCCATTGTCCTTGACGGCGCCGAAGGAGGGGCGTCCGTCCATAATGAATGAGAGCAGCTTCATGAGATGTCCTTGAGAAGGTTCGGTCAGGCCGCGGAGGGCACATGGGTTGGAGGCACGATGGCGGCGATGAGCCGGTCGAGTTCGGTCTCGTTGCAGGCGGCGCCGCGCACATAGCGGTCCGGGCGGACGAGCGCGGCAATGATGCCGTGCTCGCGCAGCCAGGGCCCAAGGCCGTTGGCATCGTCGCTGGTCAGGATCTTGATCCCTGCCTGTGAAAGCGCGAGACTCGATGAGAGTGCCGCCGCCGTCTCGACGAGCAGCACGTGGCTGTAGCCGGTCCGGTCGTCGCTGCGGCTGTCGTCGGCCAAGGTGAATTGCGGCGCCAGATGCCCGGCCAGCGGTAGATCCCCCAGGACCAGCCCGGGGCCGAGCAGAGGCTTCTTCACCTCGAGCTTCACGGGCGCGTTCTCGCGAACCTCGCCGGCGGCAAGGCCAGCTTCGATCGCCTTGGTGTTGATCACGCCGCCGAGCCGAATGGCGAGCTCGATGAATTCGCGCACATGCGGCAGACGTTCGCTCTGGTAGGTGTCGAGCACACCGGAACCTGCGGCGCCCCGGATGACCGCATCGAGCTTCCAGGCGAGGTTGGCGGCATCGCGGATGCCGGCGCACATGCCCTGGCCGAGAAAGGGCGGCGTCTGGTGCGCAGAATCGCCCGCGAGCAGCAGTCGATCGTTCCGCCATTGCTGTGCGATGACGGAATGAAAGGTATAGACCGCGGCGCGCTCGATCTCGGCATCGGCGGGAGTGATCCAGCGCGACAACAGCTCCCACACCTTCGCGGGTTGCGCGACCTCCTGGGAATCCTCGTCGGGGAGGACCGTGATCTCCCAGCGTCGGCGCCTGCCGGTGCCGCGCACATAAGTCGCGGGCCGCCTGGGATCGCAATGCTGGAGGCTGTAATCGCCAAGATCGTCGCGCTCGCGTTTGAGCAGGACGTCGATCACCAGCCACCGCTCGTGGAAGCCGAGGTCGGCCATGCCAGAACCGATGAAGCGGCGCACCAGCGAGCGGGCGCCGTCGCAGCCGATCACATAGCCGGCGCGAACTTCCATGAGCTTCCCGCTGGAGAGGTCTTCGTAGCGGACGCGCACGCCATCCTCGTCCTGATCGAGCGCGAACACATCGCAGCGGTTGCGCAGGGTGACGTGTGGCCAGCGGGCGAGCCCGCCGATCAAAACGTCCTCGAGGTCGGGCTGGTGGAAGCGGTAGCTGAGATTCCAGCCCATCGGCGTCAGCGTCTGTGGACGGGACCAATCGAGCAGCATGCGACCGGAGGCATCGAGAAAGAGCATGCCGGGGCTGAGGATGACATGCGGCAGGATCGCGTCGGCGAGCCCGAGGGTCTGGAACACGCGCATGCATTCGTCGTCGAAATGCACCGCTCGCGGCAAATGGTAGGTCCGCGCCTCGCGCTCCAGCACCAACGTCCGCACGCCGCAGAGGCCGAGCAGGTTGGCGAGCGTGGCGCCCACCGGGCCGCGACCGACGATCACGACGTCAAACTCTTCAGGGACGGATTTATCTTGCATGGGGCTATCTCTTCCCCAAGCGATGCCACCCCTTCAACGCCGCCGCGCCAAGTGTCCGCCCAGCGGACGGGCATGTTGGGTTGGTCCTTTGCGGCTGTCCACCAGCCGGACACCTCCGTGATGGCGCTACGCGCGGCGGCAGCGTTTGGCTAGGGAAAGAGAAAAGGAAGTAAAATGCAGGCTGCTTTCGGGCAGGCGATGGGAGGAATGGCGATGCTGCGAGCCGTGCTAGGCGTATGCGTTGCGCTGCAAATGCTGGCGTCACCAGCTTTCGCGGCCAATATCAAAGTCGGGATCATCCTGTCTGCCACGGGGCCGGCGGCCGCAATCGGCAATGCCGAGCGCAATGGTACCGCTTTTGGTCCTGCCGAAATCGCGGGCAGGAAGGTCGACTATCTCTTCCTCGACGAGGCTTCCGACAGCACGGCCGCGGTGGCTGCGCTGCGCAAGCTGTTTCAGGAAAGCAGCATAGATATCCTGGTCGGTCCGACCACCACGCCGGGCTCGTTCGCCGCGATCGACCCTGCGGTCGAATACAAGCTGCCGGTGATCACGCTCGCCCCGGTCAATGCGCTGGTTGCGCCGGTCGACGCACGGCGTCGCTGGATCTTCAAAACCACGACCAATGACGATCACGAGGCCACGCCGCTCTTTGCCAACATGAAGAAGACCGGGGTCAAGAAGCTGGCGCTGATCGGCTTCGGCGACTCCTATGGCGACGCCTGGAGCAAGGTCAGTGCAGATATGTGTGCGGCCGCTGGCATCGAGCTTGTCGCCGATGAGAAGTACGCGCGAACGGATACTACGGTGGTTGGTCAAATCCTGAAGATCATCGCGGCGGGGCCCGATGCGGTGTTGATTGCAGCATCTGGAGCGCCGGCGGCCCTTCCGCTGCTGCAACTGCGCGAGAAGGGATTTGCGGGGCAGGTCTACGGCACGCTCGGCGCGACTTTCGGCGACTTTCGCAAGCTGACCGGCGTGCAAGGCAACGGCATTTTGGTGCCGCTGAGCCCGGCGGTCGGCGCAGCGTCCTTCCCGGACGACTATCCCGCGAAGAAAGCTGCGCTCGAGTTCATTCAACGTTACGAGGCCAAGTTCGGCCCCGGCAGCCGCAACATCTTTGCCGGCTCCGCCTATGATGCACTGATCCTGATCGAGCAGGCGGTGCCGGCTGCGCTGAAGGTCGCAGAGCCGGGCACGGCTGAGTTTCGGGAAGCGCTGCGTAGCGCGATCGAGGGTCTCAAGGGCGTCGCCGGCTCGCGCGGCGTCTATAGCTACGGCTCCAACGATCACACCGGGCTCGACCAGACGGCACTCACGCTTGGCAGGCTCGAAAACGGTGAGTGGATTGCCGTGCGCTGAGGCGGATCGTCATGATTTGAAGGAGCCGGGGACGATGCCGACCGTCACGAACTGTCCTGCCTACGACGTCGATCTCTACGACGACGAGGTCCTGCGCAATCCCTATCCCCACTATCGTGCGCTGCGCGAACTGGGCGCTGCGGTCTGGCTGCCGCGCAACAGCCTCTACGCACTGAGCCGCTTCGAGGACGTCCGCGCGGCATTGCGCAATCCCGGCTTGTTCTCGTCGGCCGAAGGCGTTGCCGCCAACGAGGTGGTCAATGAAATGTCGAAGGGCACAACGCTTGCAAGCGACGCCCCGCTGCATGACCGGTTGCGGGCGATCATCGCGGCGCCGTTGCTGCCGCGAGCGCTGGAGGCCATCGGTCCCCGGATTCGCGCGGAAGCGAGACAACTGGTCGACGACCTCGTGAGGCGCGGACGGTTCGACGCGGTGGCGGATCTGGCGCGGCACCTGCCGCTGACCATCGTCTCCAAGCTCGTCGGGCTCGAGGATTACGGTCGGAGCAGTATGCTGCGTTGGGCGTCAGCGACGTTCAACGTCCTTGGCACCATGAACGAGCGTGGCTGCACGGCCATGAAGGACGTTCAGGAGATGCGGGGGTATCTCGGGAGCGTTGCGATCCGCGAGCGACTGCGACCCGGCAGCTGGGGCCAACGGATTTTCGACGCTGGTGATCGCGGCGAGGTCGAGCCGGAACGCTGTCCAGTCCTGATGCGCGATTATCTCGGGCCGAGCCTCGACACCACGATCTTCGCCACAGCGAACCTGATCCTGCTGTTTGGGCAGCATCCCGATCAATGGGACCTGGTGCGCCAGGACCCCACGCTGATCCCGAATGCGATCAACGAGGCGTTGCGGCTTGAATCGCCGCTCCGCGGATTCACGCGTCACTTGACCGCCGACGCAACGATCGGCGACGCCGTCATCCCCGCCGGAAGCCGGGTCCTGCTGCTCTATGCGTCGGCCAACCGCGACGAACGGAAATGGCAGGATCCGGAGCGCTTCGACGTGCGTCGCCGCGCCAGCGATCATCTCGGTTTCGGCAACGGCACGCATATGTGCGCCGGCCTGCACTTGGCCCGACTGGAAATGACGGCGCTTTTGGAGGTGCTGGTGGAGAAAGTGGCGCGCTTTGATATCGGTGAGCCCGTGCTGGCACTCAATAACGTCCTGCGCGGGCTTGCTTCGCTGCCGGTTCGCGTCTCCTAGGGACTGACTGGAATTGCGGCAGCGGTTTCGCCCATCAATGACACGAATTGTGAGATCGCATCTTCAGTTCCAAGTGCCGATCGAATCCAGATGATGGAGATGCAGCCGAATACGGCGCCGTCGCGGACGATGGGGACTGCGATCGAAGCGGTTTTCGGATTGTATTCGCCCTCGCTGCGAATGGCGTAGCCGCGGGCCTGCGTCTCGGCGATCATGCGGTCGAGGCGGCCAGCCTCGAGGAAGGGGCGGTCGTCGGCCTCATCGATCCGGCGCAGATGGGTCACGATCAGATCGCGTTCGCGCGCAGGGCAGGCGGCGAGATAGGCGCGGCCCGCAGACGTGCGCAGCATCGGCAGGCGCTTGCCGATCATGCCGCGGTCAATCGAGAGCGGGCTGCGAGAGTGTGTGGTCTCCTGCACCACCATCGCCGCGTTCTCATAGGTGGAGAGATCGACCGGCCAGACCAGTTTCTTGCTGAGATCGGCGAGATAAGGCGCCGCCGCCTGGCAGATCACCACGCCGGGATCATAGCCGTCGCCAAGGCTCAGCGCGCGCCGGGTGACTCGAAATCGGTCGTCGCTGGCGCTGCGGGCGATATAGCCGAGTTCCTCCAGAGTTTCGAGGAGGCGGTAGACGGTGGGGCGAGGCAGGTCGAGCGCGCGGGCGACGTCGCCCGCGCGGATGCCGCCGGAGCGGTTGACCTCGTGCAGCACGTCGAGCCCGCGCTTGAAGGCGCGGACGCCCTCGGACTGCCGAGGCTGGCCGTTCCGCGTCCGCTCCTTGGACACTTCGTATTTCCTCCCTTGTGGCACACCGCGGCGCGGCTATCGTCGTTGCGAACGCGAAGCGATTGCGAACGCCACCGTAGGGTCGCGCGCGGCCGGTATCAAGCTCGCCGCAGTGCGGCGATCGCGATGCCTTCGGGAGGACGTCGATGGAAATCACAGCGCTCGGCTATATCGGGATCAGTTCATCCCAGCTCGACCAGTGGGACCAGATGGCGACCGGGCTGCTCGGCATGCAGCAGGTCGATCGCGGCGCCAAGATGCGCGCCTTCCGCATGGACGATCGCAAGCAGCGGCTGATCATCGACGGCGGCAGCGACGCCGGCCTCGCGGTGATGGGCTGGGAAGTTCCGTCGACCGCCGAACTGGACCAGTTGGCAGGACGGCTGGAAAGCCTTGGCATCAAGGTGGTCCGAGGCTCGCGCGCGCTCGCTGACGAGCGGCATGTCGCCGAGCTGATCGCGTTTGCCGATCCAGCCGGCAACCGGCTGGAAGCTTTTTGCAAGCCGGAGCTTGCGAGCGAGCCCTTCAGGCCGGGCCGCCCGATCTCGGGCTTCCGCACCGGCGCGCTCGGCATGGGGCACGTCGTGCTCAATGTTGAGGATGTCGAGCCGCTCTTGCCGTTCTATCGCGACGTGCTCGGCTTTCACGTCTCCGATTTCGGGCTGAAGCCTTACGGGCTCTATTTCTTCCACGTCAACGGCCGCCACCACTCCTTTGCGATGGTCGGCTCGGGGCGGAAGGCGATGCATCACTTCATGGTCGAACTCGGCAGTCTCGATGATGTCGGGCAGGGCTACGACCTCGCGCAGTTGGACGAGGGGCGCATCGCCTACACGCTCGGCCGCCACACCAATGACCACATGACCTCGTTCTACGTAAATACGCCGTCCGGCTTCTTCATCGAATACGGCTGGGGCGGGCGCGTCATCGATCCCGAGACCTGGCAGCCGCACGAGACCTTCGACGGCCCCTCGCTATGGGGCCACGAGCGGCTCCATATGCCCGAGGAGCAGCGCAAGCGATTGCGCGACATGCGACTAGATGCGGCCGCGCGCGGCGTGCGCGTCGCCGACCCGCGCGTGCCGCCGCTCAACTGCGCATGGCTGGATTCGGTGATCGCGCGCGAATGATCCGCCGTCAATGATCCAACACTCAGGAAGAGAAGATATGCTCAAAACGCTCCTGCGGGCGGGCCTTGTGCTGCTCGCGTTCGCCACGGTCGCCTCCGCCGAACCGATGAAGGTCACGCTGCTCGGCACCGGCGTGCCGACGCCGCGACCGACCAGTTTCAGCGCGTCGACGCTGGTGGAGGCAGGGAGCGAAAAACTGCTGTTCGATCTCGGCCGCGGCGCGACCATCCAGCTCTACAAGCTGAAGATTCCGCTCGGCGCGATCACCGCGAACTTCCTCACGCATCTGCATTCCGATCATATCGTCGGCCTTCCCGACATGTGGCTGACCGGCTGGCTCGCCACGCCCTGGGCTTCGCGTAAAGGGCCGATGAAGCTCTTTGGCCCGAAGGGGACCGTCGCCATGACGGAAAACCTCACCAAAGCTTTCGCCGACGACGTCCGCATCCGCATCGACGACGAGCACCTCGATCCCGTAGCTGTCACGTTCGCGGCAACGGATATCGAAGCCGGGCGGGTCTATGAGAACAACGGCGTGACGGTCAGCGCGATCGAGGTGAACCACGGCGAGAAGATCAAGCCTTCGTTCGGTTACATCATCGAATATGGCGGCCACAAGGTCGTGCTGTCGGGCGACACCAAGTATGATGAGCGCATCGCGAAGGCGGCCGAGGGCGCCGACCTGCTGATCCACGAGGTCGCGGTGATCGAGCCGGAGCTGCTGGTCAAAAATCCCGTCTATAAGGACATCCAGGCTCACCACACCTCTCCGGAAGAGGCCGGCCGCATCTTTGCGGCCGCTAGGCCAAAACTCGCGGTCTATTCTCACATCGTGTTCGGCACGGTGAAGCCCGCGCCTGATATTCCCGAGGAGCCGCTGATCCTGCGCACGCGCACCGCTTACAAGGGGCCGTTGCTCGTCGGCCGTGACATGATGTCGTTCAGGATCGGTGACACGGTGGAGGCGTTCTCCCCTGACGGAACGAGGCTGGAGCCGTAAGGCAGCGGCAATCAGACTTCCGTCAACAGGCCCTGGCGCAGCGCCAGGCGGACCAGCTCGATGTCGGAGCCGACGCCGAGCTTGTCCTTGATCAGGGAATGCAGGTTCGCCACCGTCTTCGGGCTGACATGCAGCGTCTCGGCGATCTCCTCCGTCGTGTTCTCGGCGAGCAGCAGCCGCAGCACCTCGAATTCGCGCGGCGTCAGCACGTCGGCGGCCGAGCTCTCGCCGCTGATGCGGCTGAGCGCAAGCTCGTGGTCGATGTCGGGGCTGATGGCGATCTTGCCGGCGAGCACGTCCTTGACCGCGCGCACCAACGTCTCGGGCGGGCTGGTCTTGGTGACGTAACCCCTCGCACCGGCGCGGATCGCCTGCACGGCGAAGCCGGCATTCTCGTGCATGGTGAAGATGAGGATCCGTGCCGTCTTGTCCCACTGCCTGATCCGCCTGACGGCCTCGATGCCGCCGATGCCGGGCATGGTGAGGTCCATGATGACGAGGTCGGGCGCCTCGGATTTGTACAGACGATAGGCCTCCTCACCATCGGCTGCCTCGGCGACGACGCGCAAGCCCGGCTGCTTCTGGAGCACTGAGCGGTAGCCCTCGCGGACGACGGAATGGTCGTCCACCAGCAGGATGGTGGCGTCGGCTGCGCTCATGCCGCGTGCTCCAGCGCCTGCCGATCGGCGGCCGCGAGCGGAATGAACACGCGCAGCGCCGAGCCGTGAGGGCCGGTCTCGAAGCTCAGCCGGCCGCGAAGCGCGGCGACGCGCTCGCGCATGCCGAGCAGGCCCATGCCGGATTTGGCGGCAGCCTCGTTCGGCCGGCCGTCGTCCGCGATCGCGAGCGCGATCTCATCGTCGGCCATCGTCAGATGCAGGCTGACCTTCGTTGCGCCGGCGTGCTTGGCCGCGTTGGTGAGCGCCTCCTGCACGATGCGGTAGAGATTGGCGCTGACCGAGGCAGGCACGCTCTCGAAGGCACCGTCGAACCGGATATCGAAGCGGGTCTGTCCGCGGCTGCGGCCGTTCCACCCCGACACCAGTCCTTCGAGGCTCGCGACGAGGCCGAGCTCGTCGACATCGGGCGGCCGCAACCGGAACAGCGCGCCCCGCAGCGTCTCCATCATGCCGGTCGCGGTCCGGGCAATGCCATCGCACTCTCCGAGCAAGGCGGGACAGTCCTGCGCCGCAGTCTGGCGGGCTGACGCGGCAAGCGCGCGGATGGCGGCGAGCGACTGGCCGAACTCGTCATGCAGCTCACGCGCGAGATGGCGGCGCTCCTCGTCCTGGAGCGCGATCAGCTTCCGTGTCAGCTCGTTGCGTTCGGCAAGCGCGGTGTCGAGGCTTTCGGCGAGATGGTTGAAGACGTCCCGGATGGCGGAGAGCTCGGCGAGGTCGAACGCCGGCAGCCGCGTCGTGAGATCGCCGGCAGCGATGCGCGCGAGACCGTTGCCGATCATGCGGGTGGGGCGCAGGGCGCGGGCCAGCGCGGCATAGACCAGCGCGCAGAGCAGCGGCAGCGCGATCGCAAGCGCGATCATCAGGCGGCCGGCCTCGTGCCAGGCCTCGGCCGTCTGCACGGCCGCATCGACCGAGACCACGGTCTCGCCCAGCTTCGTTCCGCGGACGATCACAGGCCGTGCCGCCTCGCGGCCGGGGTCGAACAGGCTGCGGTAGAAGGCGGTGAAGGCCTGCGGCGGCGGGCTCGCCGGGGCAGGCGCGCCACTACAGAAGCGCTGGAGGATGTCGCCGCTCGTGCCGCGGAATGCCAGACAGAGGCCTGGCGTCATCACATAGGCAGATACAGGATCGAGGTTCGGAAAGTCTGAGCGCGGGCTGGCCACCCACTGGACCTTGCCCTGTTGCAACTCCAGCGACTTAGCCACGATGGCGGCGATACCGTCGATGCGCGCATGCGCGGCGCGGTCGGCCGTCACGAGGAAATAGGCGGAAATCGCGGCGAAGCAGGCAGCCGATATCGCGGCCACGCGCAGCGTCAGACGGATCTTGAGATCGAACCTCGGGCGGTTCCACATCGGCGGACACCTGGTGCGAACGGGTTTGTCGCTCCCGCATTAAAGGGCAGAACGCAGGCGGCGGGAAGCGTTCCCGCCTTACCGCAGTGCAACGTCGTGAAATTTTCCCGGCGTTGGTCGGGACGGTCACGGCTGCACGGCGTCAGGTAACCCGTCCAGATTTGCGGGCCGCTCCATCGACGAGGCCCATTCATGCACCGCTTCAGCCTGATTCTCGTCTTTCTCCTCTTCGTCCTCTCCTGTTCGCGGGCCGATGCCGGGGACGCCATTGGCGTAGCCATGGACGATTTCAGCTATACCGACACCTCGGCCGAGCCGACCAACCAGACCGCCGCCCACGAGCGGCGGCTGGCGGCGTTCATGGCCGCGCTTCGAAGGGACATCGCTGCGGACCCGCGCTATCGGCTGGTTCCGTCCGCGCAGGACGGCGCGGCGTTCAAGGTGATCGGCGGCATCCAGAAGACGAGCACGCTGGTGCAATGGGCCAAGGTCGCCGTGATCGAAATCGGCGCCAAAAAGCTCGTGATGGACAAGCTCTACAGCTTCCGCGGCGACAATGATGAATCCTGGGAGCGCGCCGAGATCTTCGTCTCCCGCGAGATCATGGCCGCGCTCGCAACGCCCGCGCCGGTCGCGCTCGCCGTGTTCGATTTCGAGCTCGAGGATACGACTGCCGCCCCGGCCGGCACATCGGCGGCATCGGACGCGTCATACATGGCCGAAGTTACCGGCGGCGTGCGCGAGGCGCTGGGCCAATCCGGCCGCTACCGCATCGTCGACGTCAGCGGCGCGCGCGGCGAGGCGGAGAAGGGGCGTGCCTTGCGCGATTGCGGCGGTTGCGAGGCGGCGATCGCGAAAGAGCTCGGCGCGGATCAGTCGCTGATCGGCGTGGTGCGGCGGGTGAGCCGCACCGAATACACGCTCGGCTTCCAGGTGCGCGATGCCAGGACCGGCACGGTGCTGACGCGTGGTGACAGCGGCCTGCGCATGGGCGCGGACTATTCCTGGAAGCGCGGGGCCGTGCGGCTGGTCAGCGACCGGCTGATCGAGAGCCAGTAGCGCGGTTCAGAACGTCAGCTGCACCTTCATCGACTGCGAGCGGTCGCTGGCGAGCTCGAAGGCGGCGACGGCGTTCTCGAACGGCATGGTCGCCGTGATCAAAGGCTTGACGTCGATCAGGCCTTCGCCCATCAGGCGCACCGCCAGCTCGAACTCGGGATCGAAGCGGAAGGTGCCGCGGAGCTGCAATTCCTTGGCGACGATGGAGTTGATCGGCAGCGTCATTTCCCCGCCGAGGCCGAGCTGCACCAGCGTCGCGCCCGGCCTGAGCACGTCGAGCGCGGTGCGCAGCGCCGCCTGATTGCCCGAGGCCTCGAACAACGTGTCGAACACGCCCTTACCCGCGCGCCAGGGATCGAGCGCGGCGGCGTTGCTCGCGACGTTGATGGCGTGCGTGGCGCCGAGCTTCCTGGCGACCGCGAGCGGTGCGTCCGCCACATCGGTGACCACGATCTCGGCCGCGCCGCCGAAGCGCGCGACCAGAATCATCAACGCACCGATCGGACCGCAGCCGGTGATCAGCACGCGCTTGCCGAGGAGGGGACCGGCCTGCTTGCCGGCATGCAGGCAGACCGCGAGCGGCTCGGCGACCGCGGCTTCGGCGAGCGAGAGCTTGTCCGCGATCGGGGCGGCCTGCGTCGCATCGACCGTGATGAATTCGCGAAAGCCGCCCTGCACGTGGGGAAAGCGCATCGCGCTGCCGAGGAAGCGCATGTCGAGGCACTGGTTACGCATGCCCTCCTGGCAATGCAGGCAAACACCGCACGGCTTGCTCGGGTTGACTGCAACGCGGGTACCGGGCTTCACGCTGCTGACGCCGTCACCGACCGCCGCAACCACGCCGGCAATTTCATGCCCCAGCGCCATCGGCTGCTGAATGCGGACGACGCCGAAACCGCCGTGATGGTAATAGTGCAGGTCCGAGCCGCAGATGCCGCCATTGGCGATCTTGACGCGGACTTCGCCCGGACCGGGCGCCGGATCGGGATAGCTCTCGATCCGCAGGTCCTTTGGTGCGTGGATGACGACGGCGCGCATGAGCTGCTCCTGGTTCGCGGTCACATCGCGGCGATCATGCCGCCATCGACATAGATGATCTGACCATTGACATAAGTCGAGGCGTCCGAGGCGAGGAAGATCGCCGCGCCCACCAGCTCGTCCGGCTTGCCCCAGCGCTTCGAGGGGATGCGGCCCATCAGCCAATTGTTGAAGTCGGCGTTGTTGACCAGCGCCTCGTTCATGTCGGTCAGCATGTAGCCGGGGCCGATCGCATTGGCCTGGATGCCGTGCTGGGCCCATTCTACCGCCATCGAGCGGGTCAGGTTCTTGATGCCGCCCTTGGCCGCGGTGTACGGCGCGATGGTGGGACGCGCGAGCTCGCTGCCGAGCGAGCCGATGTTGATGATCTTGCCATGCTTGCGGGGGATCATGCGCTTGGCCGCCTCGCGGCCGATCACGAAGGCGCTGGTGAGGTTGGTCTCGATCACCTTGCGCCATTCGTCGGTGGTGAATTCCACCAGCGGCTTGCGGTGCTGGATGCCGGCATTGTTGACCAGGATGTCGACGGCGAGCCCTTCGCGGTCGAAGCGCTCAAAGGCGGCGACGATGGCGGGCTCGTCGGTGACGTTGAACGCGGCGCCTTCGGCTTGATGCCCGGCGGCGCGAAACTCGGCGACGGCCTGCTCGACGCGCTGGGGGTCGACGCCGTTGATGATGATCCTGGCGCCGGCCTTGGCCATGCCCTCGGCGATGGCACGGCCGAGGCCGCGGGAGGAACCGGTCACGAGCGCGGTGCGGCCGGAAAGATCGAAAAGGGAAGTGCTCATCACGGGAAGTCCTCAGACGTTGGAGCGGCGCACGGTGAGATCGGAGCGGTCGAAGACATCAGGCAGGAGGTCGACGCCGAGGCCAGGTCCTTCCATCGGATAGACGTAACCGTCCCTGATCGTCGGCATCGTGGTGACGAGCTCATTGTACCAGCCCTTGTAGAAGGCGCGCACCGATTCCTGGATCAGCGTGTTGGGTTGGCTGAACGACATGTGGATGGCCGCGATGAAGCCGATCGGGCCGATGCAATCGTGCGGTGCGAAGGGCCGGTGATAGGTCTCGGCCATCGCCGCGATCTTGCGGCCCTCGGTGAGGCCGCCGGTCCAGCACAGATCCGCCATCACCACGTGCATGGCGTCGCGGTCGAGCATGTCCTTGTAAGGGAAGCGCGAGCCCAGCGTCTCGCTGGCGCAGACCCAGACGTCGGTCGAGCGCGCATATTCGGCCAGCGCCTGCGGCGAGTTCATGCGGATCGGGTCTTCGTACCAGGTCGGCTTGTACGGCTCGAGTGCGCGTGCGATCTGCTTTGCGGTCGGCAGGTTCCACAGCGAGTGGAGCTCGACCATGATCTCCATCTTGTCGCCGACCGCCTTGCGGATCTTCTCGAAGGGCTCGATGGCCTGCTTCATTTGCGCGGCGGTGATGTAGAGGCCCTTGTTCTCCTGCGCCGCCGGATCGAACGGCCAGATCTTCATGGCGGAGATGCCGCTTTCCAGAAGGCTCTCGGCGAGCGCGTCGGCGCGATGCATGAAACCGTCGAGATCCTCGTAAGGTCCCTTGGAGGCGCCGAGATTCCAGTTCGCGACGGGGCTGATATTGGTCGAGCGGACATATTGCGTGCCGGCGCAGGTGTTGTAGATGCGCTGCTTGTCGCGGCAGAGGCCGCCGAGCATCTGGTACACCGGCTGGCCGCAGACCTTGCCGAACAGATCCCACAGCGCGATGTCGATCGCCGAGGCGGCGCGATATTCGACACCGGTCGAGGACTGCGCCATCGGCAGGTTCAGCATGTCGCGATGGATGGCTTCGATGTGCAGGGGATTGCGGCCGAGCAGGCGGCCGGCAAAGGTGTCGTGGATCTGCGCCTCGACCGCGCCCGCGCCGTAGAACGTTTCGCCGAGCCCGATCACACCCGTATCGGTGTGAATGCGGACCCAGATGACGTTGGAAAATTCCTCCGTACGCAGCGTCTCGATCGACGTGATCTTCACGGCAATTGTCCTCCCATCACAGACGTCGCGCGTCCGTCGTCTCATTTTGCACTGCAACATGTTGCAGGTCGCGCGGGAGTCTTACGCCGGCTTGTAATATATCACAACATGTTTTAAGGCTCGAACAAACAGGGCGCCATCCAGCAACGAGAGCGCGGGCCGACGGGAGAGAACGACATGGCAAAGCGCAAGCGCGCACTCGAGGTGGTGAGAAACGACGACGACGGCGAGGGCAAGCCCTCGCGGCGCAACCGGCTCAATTTCTTCGAGCTGGCCTACCAGAAGATCGAAGAGCTCCTCGTTCACTGCGAGCTCAAGCCCGGACAATTCATGACGATGCTGGAATTGCAGCACATCACCGGCTTCGGGCGCACACCGGTGCATCACGCCGTCAATCGTCTCTCGGCCGATACCCTGATCATCATCCGGCCCCGTCACGGTCTGCACATCGCGCCAATCGATCTGGCCCGCGAGCGCATGCTGCTCGGCCTGCGCCGCGACATGGAGCGCTTCGTGATCCGCCTTGCCGCCGATCGCGCCAGCCTCTCGCATCGCAATCAGGCGCTGCACATCGAGCGTGTCCTGCGCGAGCGCCGCGCCAGCCTGACCCTCGACGAATTCAACAATATCGACCGCCGCATCGACGCGCTGGTGCTGGAGGCGGCCGGCGAGCCGTTCCTGGTGCATACGATGCGGCCACTGCACACGCTGTATCGGCGCATCGGCTACATCCACCACCGCTTCATGCCGGGGCAGGCAGATCTGTCGGGCACGATCGATCATCATCTCGCCATTCTCGCGGCCGTCGCCAACCGCCGTGTCGAGGACGCGGTGAAGGCGAGCGATGCCCTGATCGACTACATGGACTCGATGTTTACGGGCATGGAGGCGGGGATCGATCCGCGCCTGCTCGATTGCAGCATCGAGCCGCTGCTCGGCGCGTAGAAAGTTTCGAAGAGAGGACCAAGAAAATGTCAACGATGGCGATGCCACATCCGACCGCGAGCGAGGCCGCGGTCCGCTACCTCATCACGAACTACAGCCCCAAGGGCAACAAGGTCGGCTGGCTGATGATGGCCTCGATCCTGGTCGAGGCCTGGGACCTCTATTCGATCGCCTTCGTGCTGATCTTCATCAAGGAGCAGTACAATCCCGATCCGCTGATGCTGGGCCTTGCGGCGGCCGGCACGCAAGGCGGCGCCCTGATCGGCGCGCTCCTCGGCGGCTGGCTGTCCGACAAGATCGGCCGCCGCGTCATGTTCCTGGTGACGATGGTGATGTTCATCGTGCTGGCGCTGGCGCAGGCCTTCGTGCCTGACGTCGCCTGGCTCGTCGTGATCCGCTTCCTGCTCGGCATTCCGCTCGGCTCTGACATCTCGACCGGCTACACCTACATCATGGAATCCATGGCCAAGGGCGAGCGCGAGGTCATGGGCAACCGCTGGCAATTCATGTTCGCCGTCGGCGAGGTCCTGACCATAGGCGTCATCGTGATCTTCCTCCTGATCGACATGAACCACGAGATGCTGTGGCGCGTGACGCTCGGTCTCGGTGCGGTGCCGGCGCTGATAATCCTGATCATGCGCCACGACGTGCCGGAGACGGCGGTGTGGCTGGTGCAGAAGGGGCGTTACCGCGAGGCCAAGCAGGTCGCGCGCGAGATGTTCAACGACAATCTCGACATGCTGCCGGACCGGGACGTCCAGGTGCCGAAGGTCTCGACCCGCGCGTTCCTCGCCGACCTCAAGAAGGACCCGATCCGCTGGCGTGCGACGATCTACGGCTGGATCGCCTGCTTCGCGCAAGGCAGCGAATTCTCGACCTTCGCGTTCTACCTGCCGGTGCTGTTCGTGATGGTCGGCGTGTCGAGCGTGCTCGGCAATAATCTGGTGACGATGGGACTGTTCTGCTTCGCCGCGTTGTCCGGCTGGGTCGGTCCGCTGCTGACGCCGAAGATCGGCCATCGCGGTATCGCCATCGCTGGTTTCGGCATCGTCCTGGTTTCGCTTCTGGTCGCGGCCTTCGCGCTCTACACCGACAACAAGATACTGCTGCCGTTCGCGGCCGCCGCCATGCTGTGGGGCCATTATTGGGATGCGTCGAACTGCATGACGATCCCGACCATGGTCGCCAAGCCGAGATATCGCGGCACCGCCAGCGGCTTCGCCTACATGTTCGTCAAGCTGCCGTCGTTCCTGGCGATCTTCCTGTTCCCGTCGCTGTTCGCGGCGATCGGGCAGGCCAACGCCACGCTGTTCGTCGCAATCTTCCCGCTGATCGGATTGCTCGCCGCGATCTTCATCCTGCCGGAAGTCTACGGCTACGAGAACGACTGACGTGTAATCCGATCGCGGCCCGTTGTGGCCGCGATCGGGCTCCTCCCGCTACGGGCTCAGGAAGACGGGATCGATCCCGGTGCCATGGCCGAGCAGGCCGATGGCCTGAAGCTGGGCCGTGTGCACGTCGATCTCCAGGATGGCGAACAAGGCCAGCAGCACCACAACGGAGAAGACGAGCAGCGGATGGGACGTCTCCGCGCGGCCTTTGCCGGGCGCAATGAAGCTCTGAATTCCGCGACGCAGCGAGAAGCTCTGCGGCAGCGACTTTGATCGAATCTGCATGATCAACCTTCCTTGCCGCGGCCTGTCTGGAGCACGCGACAAGTAAAGTTTAGCTGCCGCAGCACCGCCGGCATTGATGCACCGCAAACGGCTGTACTTATTTAGTCGGCGCCCTTTGCCGCTACCTGATGGCAGCCGCCAGTGCACCGATCAAGGCAGGCGGCGTCACCAGCAGACCGAGCTTGAGGAACGGCCAGGCGCCGACCTCGATCTTCTCCCGCCTGAGCGCGACCAGCCAGAGGATGGTGGCGAGCGATCCGGTCACCGACAGATTGGGGCCGAGATCGACGCCGATCAGGATGGCGCTGACGACAGGTGCGGGCAGATGATCGCTGGCGGCGACCGAGCCGGCGACGAGGCCGACCGGAAGGTTGTTGGCGATGTTGTCGGCGAGCGCGGTGGCGATGCCGACGCTCCAGGCCGCCTGGGGCACCGATTGCGCGACCGCCTGGTGCAGCAGCGCGCTCAGCTGCGCGATGACGCCGGTCTTCACCAACGCTTCCACCATGACAAAGAGCCCGCCGACCAGCGGCAGCACGCTCCAGGAGACACCGTGCAGCACGGGCAAGGGCGATTGCCGGTTGATCAGCAGCACGATCGCCGCCGTCGCGACGCCGCAGATGAAGGTCGGCAGGCCCAGTTGCCGGTCCAGCGCCGACGCGGTGACCAGCACGACGCCGATCGCGACGATGCCTATTGCCGTGAGCTTGCCGCCACGTCCAAGCTTCGGATGCGGCACGCTCCGGGCGATCGTTTCCTCCTTGAGCGCGCGGTGCTGGCTCAGGCGCAGGACCACGTAAGTGAGCAGGATCGAGGCCGCCGAGGGCAGGGCGAACAGGCGCAGCCATTCGGTGAGCTCGGGCATGCGCGCGCCGAACACGACGAGATTGGCCGGATTGGAGATCGGCAGCACGAAGCTTGCGGCATTGGCAATGAAGGCGCAGACGAACAGATAGGGCAGAGGCTTTGCGCCGGCCGCGCGCGTCGCGGCATAGACGGCCGGTGTCAGCACGATCGCGGTGGCATCGTTGGAGAGCAGCACGGTGACGAGGGTGCCGACGAGGTAGATCAGCAGGAACAGCCGCTGCGGGGAGCCACGTGCATACTCCACCGCAAGCGCGGCGAGATAATCGAACAGGCCTTCGAGCCTCGCCAGCTCTGCGATCAGCATCATGCCGATCAGGAAGAGATAGACGTCGACGCCTTTCTCGATACCTGTCAACGCATCCGGCCACGGCAGCAAGCCAAACAGCAGCAGCGCGCCGGCGCCGATCACCGCCCAGATCGCCTCGGGCAGGCGAAAGGGCCGGACGATGACGCCTGCGGTCGCGACGGCGATGATACTCCAGGTCCAGATCGCGTCAGGCGGCACGGTTCAGTTCTCGAATGGGAATGGATTCATTCGGCAGCGATAACCGATGCGGGCGCCGCTGTCTTCCCCTGCGGGCGCGGATCGCCGTCGTCGCTTTGCCGCGTCTCGGGCAAGGCGAGGAGGCAGATCACCGCACCGATCGCCGCCACGGCGCCGAGCGTGATGAATGCTGCGCTGTAACCGGCGCCGACCACGACCAGGCCCGCCAGTGTCGTCGACAGCGCTGCACCAATGCTCTGGGCCGTGATGACGGCGCCCTGTGCGACGTTGAAGCGGCCAGTGTTGCGCATGAGGTCGGCGACGATGACGGGGAAGATTGCCCCGAAAATGCCGGCGCCGACGCCATCCAGCAGCTGCACGCCGACCAGCCAGAACGGATTGTCGGAGAGCGTATAGAGCGCACCGCGGATCGGCAGGATCAACAATGCGGCAAGGAAGAACCGCTTGTGTCCCCAGCGGTCGGCCCGTGCGCCGACCAGCATCGCGAATGGCACCATCACCACTTGCGCCGCAACGATGCACGCCGACACCAGGCTGGTGCCGATGTTCTTGTCCTGGAGCGCGAGCTTTTGTCCGACCAGCGGCAGCATCGCCGCGTTGGAGAGGTGAAACAGGACGACGCAGATAGCGAATATGAGCAGCGGACGGCAGGTTAGGAGCACGCCAAGGCCCGAGGGGTGTTCGGGTGCGCCATTGATACGAGAGTGGTGCAGTCCGCGCGCGAGGTCGTGGTCGATGGCCCGTTCTGGGATCGCCAGGATGCTGACGAGGCTCGCGATCGCCATGGCGCCGAGAAGGTAGAAAACGACGGTCGGTCCGAACCAATAGGCGGAGAGGCCGGCGATGCCCGCCGCGACAGCGTTGCCGGCGTGGTTGAAAGTCTCGTTGCGGCCGATGCGCCGGGTAAACGCGGCATGCCCGAAGATGCCAAGCGAGACAGCGGCGATCGCCGGCGGGAAGACCACGGCAGCGGCTTGCGCGATGCCTTGCGAGATTATCACCGGCAGGAGGTTCGGGAACAACGGCAGCGAGAGCGAGGCGAGTGTCACCAGAATTGCAGCGGCCACCATCACCAGCCGCTTCGTCCGTGTGGCGTCAACCAGCGCACCGGCCGGCGTCTGCGCGACGATGCCGGCGATGGTTGCGATCGACATCACGAGGCCAATGCGAGCCTCGTTCCAATGCTGCTCGGTGAGAAGATAGACCGCGAGATAAGGGCCGAGCCCGTCGCGGACGTCGGCGAGGAAGAAATTGGCAGCGTCCAGCGCGCGGCCGGCGCGCCTCGCCTGATCAAGGTTTTGGCTCGACATGCATTCCTCGATCCAGGCTGGAAGGTCCCCGGCGAAAACCGATTTCACGGCAGCGTTGTTCCGTCAGGTGGCGTGTTCACCGCACCCCGGATAGCTTCTCGGTGATCGCCTTGCGCAATATGCGCGACAGCGATTCCACCGAATACGGCTTCTGGATCAGTTCGAAGCCGCGATGGGCGCTTTCGGCGAGCACGTTGCTGTAGCCGCTGGTGAGCACCACGGGCAGGCCCGGATAGCGCTCCCGGATGATGCCGGCTAGCTCGACGCCGTTCATTCCGGGCATGATGACGTCGGAGAACACGAGGTCGACGGCAAATTCGTTCTCGCCGAGGATCGCCAGTGCCGCGTTTGCGTTGGCGACGCGGCGGACGACATAGCCGAGGTCTTCCAGAAGCTCGGTCGAGAACCGGCCGACCTCGTCGTTGTCCTCGACCACGAGCACGCGG
The DNA here is from genome assembly GCF_028128965.1 of Bradyrhizobium sp. CCBAU 25338. NCBI lineage: Bacteria > Pseudomonadati > Pseudomonadota > Alphaproteobacteria > Hyphomicrobiales > Nitrobacteraceae > Bradyrhizobium > Bradyrhizobium sp. CCBAU 25338. Next base: position 331,855 of record NZ_LFKY01000037.1, on the reverse strand, counting down.
TAGCCGCGCCCGGTGGTCGCGGTCTCGCTGGTCAGCGCCGCCGCTTCCTTCTCGGTGGCCGGGCTTTGCGCCTGCGGCAGATAGATGGTGAAGGTCGCGCCTTTGCCTTGCGTGCTCGTCACCGCAATGTCGCCCTCGGACTGTTTTGCGAAGCCGAAGGCCTGACTGAGGCCGAGGCCGGTGCCCTTGCCGACCTCCTTGGTGGTGAAGAACGGTTCGAAGATCGAGTCGAGATGCTCTGGCGCGATGCCGCTGCCGGTGTCGGTGACGGAGATGGCGACGTAGTCGCCGCTGCGCGCCGATTGTGCGCGCAGCTGAGGGATACCCTGGACCTTGCGCACGGCGATGGTGAGGCGGCCTTCGCCATCCATGGCATCACGGGCGTTGATGGCGAGGTTGATCAGCGCGGCCTCGAACTGGCCGATGTCGGCCACGGTGAAGCAATCGGGATCCTGAACTTCCACAGCGATCTCGATGCGGCCGCCGACTAGCGGCCGGACCAGCTGAGCCACGCCTTCGACTTGGCTGCCGACATTGAATATCTGCGGCTTCAGCGGCTGCCGCCGCGCGAACGCCAGAAGCTGTGCCGTCAGCTTGGAGGCGCGCTCGACCGTCTCGGAAATGGCGTCGACATAGCGGCGGCGGCGTTCCTCCGGCAGCTCGCGGCGGCGCAGGAAGTCGGTGGCAGAGCGGATGATGGTGAGGAGATTGTTGAAGTCGTGCGCGACGCCGCCGGTGAGCTGGCCGATCGCCTCCATCTTCTGCGATTGCCGCAGCGCTTCCTCGCCGCGGCGGCGCTCGGTGACGTCGACCGCCTCGGGCACCGCACCGGTGATGTTGCCATGGCGGTCGAGCACGGGCCGCATGCCGAAATCGAAATCGCGCTCGCCGATGGGAAGGCGCAGGCGCATCTCCAGTCGCACCGCTTCGCCTTTGAGCACCGTGTCGAAGGCCTCTCGCACGGCGACACTCATGCCGTCCGTGCCGGCGAACCAGGGCGTGTCCCAGAACGGCTTTCCGATCACATCCGAAGAGCGTGCCTTGATGCCGTCCAGCGCGGTCTTGTTGGCGTAAACCAGCTCACCTTTGAGATTGACCAGGCCCTGATACTGATTGCTGGTCTCCAGGATCGCGCGCAGCCGTGCCTCGTTGGATTCGAGCTCGGCGGTGCGCTCGGCAATGCGCTGTTCCAGCGTCTCGTTGAGCTGCCTGAGCTCGATCTCGGCCTGCTTGGCGACGGTGATGTCGTGGGCGACGCCGATGAAGCCGATATGCTTGCCCGTCGGGTCCCAGCGCGGCTGCGATTCCGATCGGAGCCACCGCCATTCGCCGCTTGCGTTCTTGTAGCGCGCTTCCAGCACGAAGGGTTTGAGGGATGCTTCACCCTGGACGGATTGCTGGAGCACGTGCGGCAGGTCGTCGGGATGCAGCACCTTGCGCCAGTCGAAGTCGATGGCCTGATCGTAGGGCAATCCGACGAAATCGACATAAGCCTGGTTGGCGAAGGACCGCTTGCGGTCGAGCTTGGTGACCCAGATCGGTACCGGCGCGCTGTCGGCGATCAGCCGAAAGCGCTCCTCGCTCTCGCGCAGCGTCTCGCGCGCCAGCGCCTGGTCGGTGATGTCGATATGGGCGCCGACCAGGCGGATGGCGCGGCCATCCTTGTCGCGCTCGATCTTGGCGACGACCCGGATCCAGCGGGTCTCGCCGTCGCTGGGACGGATGATGCGGTATTCGGCGCTGTAGTCTTCGCTCGTTCCGGCGAGAGCCTCGAAGAAATGCTTGACGGCCGCGTCGCGATCGTCGGGATGGATGCGGTTGACCCAGGCCTCGTGCGTCTCGCCCGCGGCTTCCGGCGGCAGGCCGTGGATGATCAGATATTCGGGCGAGCGACGGTTCTTGAAGCCTTCGCGGAAATCGACCTCGACGCCGCCGACCTTGCCGATGCGCTGGATGCGTGCCAGCTCGGCCTCGCGCTCCTGCAGCGCGCGATAGGCGTTATCGCGCTCGCGCGCGACGTCTTCGAGGTGCTGGCGCAGCCTCTCGGCGGCGATGGTCTCGGGCAAGGGATCGTTCAAGGCATCGGCCGTTGTGATGCGGGTGCGCACGTGCCGAACCGATATTCACACAGACGGAGCGTGATGGCCATTGTCTAGAGGGCAAAGTATCGGAAAATAGGAGCGCGTGCCTGAACGCGAGGAACGACGCGGTGGCAACGTCTGGTCCGGCAATTTGTTCCGGAGACTGGAACGATCGGCTGATCGAGGCGTCTTCGCGAGGTGCCAACTCTCTCATAAAAATCCCTTTCCAAAGAGGCTAAATCTTGAAGCTCTTCGTCTGTCAGGCCTGCGGCAACGTTCTCTATTTCGAGAATCGTGCCTGCGAACGCTGCGGCCATCGTGTCGCCTTCATGCCGGAGAAGGAGACAATGTCGGCGATCGAGCCCGACGGAGAAGCCTGGAGGACATTGGCCGACAACGGCGAAAGCCGGATGCTGTGCCGGAATGCCGAATACGATGCCTGCAACTGGCTGACAGACACGGACGATACCACCGGCTATTGCCGCGCCTGCCGCCACAATGGGATGGTACCGAACCTCTCCGATCCGGCGCAGCTTGCTGGATGGCGTGAGCTGGAGGTGGCCAAGCACCGTCTACTCTATTCCCTGATCCGCTGGAGGCTGCCGCTCCAGACCCGGCAGGACAATCCCGGGCATGGGCTGATCTTCAATTTCCTTGCCGACGATCCGAACAGCGGACAGAGGGTCATGACTGGCCACGACAGCGGCCTGATCACGATCGCGCTCAAGGAGGCGGACGACATCGAGCGCGAGCGGCGCAGGCTCGAAATGGGCGAACCCTATCGGACGCCGCTCGGGCATTTCCGCCACGAGGTCGGACACTATTTCTGGGACGTGCTGGTGCGGGACGGCGGCAGGCTGAACCAATGTCGCGCCGTGTTCGGCGATGATTCCGTCGATTACGGTCAGGCCTTGCAGCGGCACTATGCCGAAGGCCCGCCGCCGGACTGGCAGCAGAGCTACGTCTCGGCCTACGCCACGACACACCCCTGGGAAGACTTCGCCGAGACCTGGGCGCACTATCTCCACATCGTCGATACGCTGGAGATGGCCGCCGAGTTCGGCATGGAGGTGCGCCCCAGGGTCGACCGCGACGGGGAGTTGACGGCGCGCATCCGTTTCAACCCCTACGAGGCAAGGGATATCGAGGCGCTGGTCAACGCATGGCTGCCCTTCACCTTCGCCATGAACAGCGTCAACCGAACCATGGGCCTGCGCGACCTCTATCCCTTCATCCTGTCGCCCGCGGTGGTCGCCAAACTCGGCTTCGTTCACGGCCTCGTCCGGGACGTGGCCACGGCCGGGAAGCCCCGGGAAGCGGGACGGCGTCCCTAGGGCTCGCTGGGCCCATTTCGGTCTTGTGCTGGTACGCCAGAGGCCCCGGATTTAGACCGTTGCCTCCGGCCCATTTTGATGTACCACGGGAGCCACACGGCCCGTTCCCATAGGCCCCAACGGCCAGGAGACGGGTCCCGCCCAAGGTCGAGACTCAAGAAAAGCATGTTCAAACGGATTCTGATCGCCAATCGCGGCGAAATCGCCTGCCGGGTCATCAAGACCGCCCGCAAGATGGGAATTCAAACGGTTGCGGTCTATTCCGAGGCCGACCGCGATGCCCTCCATGTCGAGATGGCCGACGAGGCGGTGCTGATTGGTCCGCCGGCTGCGGCCGAGAGCTATCTGGTGATCGAGAAGATCGTTGAGGCCTGCCGCAAGACGGGCGCCGAGGCGGTGCATCCCGGCTATGGCTTCCTGTCCGAGCGCGAGGCGTTTCCGCGTGCGCTGGAGGCGGCCGGAATCGTCTTCATCGGCCCCAACCCCGGCGCGATCGCCGCGATGGGCGACAAGATCGAATCCAAGAAGGCGGCGGCGAACGCCGACGTCTCGACCGTGCCGGGCTTCCTCGGCGTGATCGAGGACGCCAAGCATGCGGTCAAGATCGCCGACGCGATCGGCTATCCCGTGATGATCAAGGCCTCCGCCGGCGGCGGCGGCAAGGGCATGCGGATCGCCTACTCGACCCAGGAGGTCGAGGAGGGATTTGGGCTGGCAAAAGCGGAAGCGAAGGCCTCGTTCGGCGACGACCGCGTCTTCATCGAAAAGTTCATCGTCGATCCCCGCCACATCGAGATCCAGGTGCTGGGCGACAAGCACGGCAACGTGATCTATCTCGGCGAACGCGAATGCTCGATCCAGCGCCGCAACCAGAAGGTGATCGAGGAAGCGCCGTCGCCGCTGCTCGATGAGGCCACCCGCCGCAAGATGGGCGAGCAGGCGGTCGCGCTGGCCAAGGCCGTGAATTATGACTCCGCCGGCACGGTCGAGTTCGTGGCAGGGCAGGACAAGAGCTTCTACTTCCTGGAGATGAACACGCGCCTCCAGGTCGAGCATCCCGTCACGGAACTGGTGACGGGCATCGACCTCGTCGAGCAGATGATCCGCGTCGCCGCCGGCGAGAAGCTCGCCATCGCGCAGAAGGACGTCACGCTGACGGGCTGGGCGGTGGAATCCCGCCTCTACGCCGAAGATCCGTTCCGCAACTTCCTGCCCTCGATCGGGCGGCTCGTGAAGTATCGCCCGCCGGCGGAAGCCAGCAAGGACGGCATCACCATCCGCAACGACACCGGCGTGCAGGAGGGCGGCGAGATCTCGATCCACTACGATCCCATGATCGCCAAGCTTGTCACCCACGCGCCGTCGCGCGCGGCTGCGATCGAGGCTCAGGCCACTGCGCTGGATTCGTTCTACGTCGACGGCATCAGGCACAACATCCCGTTTCTGTCGGCGCTCATGCACCATCCGCGCTGGCGCGAGGGACGGCTCTCGACCGGCTTCATCGCCGAGGAATTCCCCAAGGGCTTTGCGGTGCGCGTGCCCGAAGGCGAGGTCGCGCGGCGGATCGCCGCGGTCGGCGCCGCCATCGATCACGTGCTCGGCGAGCGCAAGCGGCAGATCTCGGGCCAGATGGGCGGCCGCATCGTGCAGCGAGAGCGACGCCGCGCGGTCTGGCTCGATCGCCAGGAGATCCTGCTCGAGGTCGGACGCGAGGACGAAGCGATCGCGATCCGCTTCGTCGATCCCGACGGCAAGGCCGGCAATGCGCATCACTTGCAGTCGGCGTGGAAGCCCGGCGATCCGGTCTGGCAAGGCACCATCGACGGTCACCTCGTCGCGGTGCAGGCGCGTCCGATCGCCAACGGCATCCGTCTCGCGCATCAGGGCGTCGAGGTGCCGGTCTATGTCTGGACCGAGGCCGAGGCGGCTTCCGCGCGGCTGATGCCGGTGACGACGGCCTCCGACACCGGCAAGAAGCTGCTGTGCCCGATGCCCGGCCTCGTGGTCTCGATCGCGGTGACCGAAGGGCAAGAGGTCAAGGCCGGCGAGACGCTGGCGGTGGTCGAAGCCATGAAGATGCAGAACGTGCTGCGCGCCGAGCAGGACGGCACCGTGAAGAAGATCCATGCCAGCGCGGGCGCGACACTCGCCGTGGACGCGCTGATCCTGGAGTTTGCGTAGGCGCTCGAAGCACGAAGCCGACCCTCACCCTGAGGAGCCGCGCTTGCGTGGCGTCTCGAAGGGTGAGGCCACCAGCCGGGCCTTTATCCTTCGAGACGCGCGCAAAAGCGCGCTCCTCAGGACGAGGAATTGAGAGTGAGGCAACCATGGCCTTTCGTTCCCGCCGCGAGAAACTTCGCTCCATCCTGTCGGGCGGGACCTGTGTCCATCCCGGCTCGGTCTACGACGCCATCTCGATCCGCATTGCGGAGGACCTCGGGTTTCCGCTCGGCATGTTCGGGGGATCAGTGGCCTCGCTCGCCGTGCTCGGCGATCCCGATGTCACGCTGATCACGCTCACCGAGCTTGCCGAGCAGATGCGGCGGATGTCGCGCGCCGCAACACTCCCCGTTCTGGTCGATGCTGATCACGGCTACGGCAATGCGCTCAACGTGCGCCGCACGGTGCAGGAGCTGGAGATGGCGGGCGCGGCCGGCCTCACCATCGAGGACACGCTGCTGCCGGCTGCCTTTGGCGAGACCAAGGCGCAGCTGATCTCGCTCGAGGAAGGCGTCGGCAAGATGAAGGCGGCGCTTGCCGGCCGCAGCGATCCGTCGCTGGTGATCATGGGCCGCACGGGCGCTGCCGCGATCACCTCGATCGAGGATGCTGTTCGCCGCGCCAAGGCTTATGAGGCCACCGGAGTCGATGCGTTGTTCTTCACCGGCATCAAGTCGCGCGCCGAGCTCGAGGCCATCGCATCTGGCACGCGCCTGCCGATCGTGCTCGGCGGTGCGCCGGACGAATTGAACGCGCTCGATTACCTTGCGCGCCAGCGCGTACGCATCGCACTCCAGGGCCATGCGCCGATCGCCGCCGCGACGCAGGCCGTCTACGAGACGCAGAGGGCGCTGCGCGAGGGCACGGCGCCGAAAAGCCTCAAGGGCTTGGCATCGCCGGAGCTGATGGCCCGTGTCATGCGCGAGGGCGAGGCCAGGGTGCGCAGCGCCGATGTTCTCGGACTGAACAAGTGAGCCGGGCAATTCTCCAGGTCATGATCCGCGGACGCGTGCAGGGCGTCGGCTATCGGGCCTGGCTCGAGTATCAGGCGACGACGAGCGGCCTCGAAGGCTGGGTCCGCAACCGTCGCGACGGCAGCGTGGAAGCGCTGTTCGCTGGCGCGCCGAAGCACGTTGCCGACATGGTCGCGCTTTGCCGCCACGGCCCGCCGTCCTCGCGCGTCGACAGCGTCACCAGTGAAACCGCGAGCGCGGATGAGCTGAATCTGCGCCGGGCAGGGGAGACGTTCTCGGTGCTGCCGACGGCGTAGCTTCAGAGAAGACCGTCATGTCCGGGCGCTGTCCCGGGCATCCACGTTCTTCGCGCCGTGTGGTTATGCGCGGATGGCCGGGACAAGCCCGGCCATGACGACGTAGAGGCTGAGGTGCCCCAAGCTCTCGATGGGAAATTTCACCTTGGCAGCTTGGCGATCGCCTCACTCAGCTCATGGATCTCATAGGGTTTGCGCAGGATCGGGAAATCGCCGCGCACGCCGGCGGCGACCTCGCTGTAGCCGGTGGCGAGCAGGATCGGCAGGCCGGGGCGGATCTGGCGGAGGCGATGGGCGAGGCTGAGCCCGTCCATCTTGCCGGGCATGACGATGTCCGAGAACACGAAGTCGACGCCGTTGCTCTCGATCTCGCGCAATGCCGCTTCGGCATCGGCGACCCGGCGCACTTGATAGCCGAGTTGCTCCAGAAGACCGATGCTGACCAGAGCGACGTCGGGATTGTCCTCGACCAGCAGCACCGTGCCGCTGCCGCGCAGAGGCGTCCCCGATGTCTCGCGCGACGGCGCATCTGTGCCGCGCGGCAGGATGATGGTGAATGTCGTGCCCTTTCCGAGCTCGCTTGCGACCTTTATGGTGCCGCCGGCCTGATGAGCGAAGCCGTGCACCTGCGAAAGGCCGAGGCCCGTGCCTTTTCCGATCGGCTTGGTCGTGAAGAACGGCTCGAAGATCTTGTCGAGAACGTCGGAAGGAATTCCGAGCCCGGTATCCGTGACGTCGATCGCGACGAAGTCGCCGGCGAGGGGAGGTTCGTTGAGCACGACATTGCGCGCGCCGATCGTCACCGTGCCACCGTCCGGCATCGCGTCGCGGGCATTGATGACGAGGTTGAGGAGCGCGGTCTCGAGCTCGGAGACGTCGGCCTTGATCGGGCAGGTGTCGGAGCCGATGTCGAAAGCGAGGCGCACGGAACTGCCCACGCCGGCGTCGAGCACCTCGCGGATGGCCGCGATGCGTTCGGCGAAATCGATCGCCTGCGGGTTGACGCTCTGCCGCCGCGCGAAGGTGAGGAGCTGGTTCGTCAGCGCGGCGCCGCGTTTGGTCGCGGTCTCGATCGCGGACATGGCGCGCTCGAGCTTGGGGTCGTCGGCGGCGCTCTTCTTCAGGATGTGAAGGCTGCCGCTGATGATCATCAGAAGATTGTTGAAGTCGTGGGCAACGCCGCCGGTCAGCTGTCCGAGCGCATCGAATTTCTGCGACTCGGCGAGTTGCTTCTGCATTGCCTCGAGCTTGAGCTGGGAATTGCGGCGCTCGGTGATGTCGCGCGTGATCTTGGCGAAGCCGATCAGCGCGCCGCCCTCGTAGATCGGGTCGATCACCACGCTGGCCCAGAAGAACGTGCCGTCCTTTCGGACGCGCCAGCCTTCCTCCTCATATCGGCCCTTTTCCCGCGCAATACCGAGCGCCCGCGCGGGCTTGCCATTGGCGCGGTCGGTCTCGGTGTAGAAACGGGAAAAATGCTGGCCGAGGATCTCCTCGGGCGAATAGCCCTTAATGCGTTCGCCGCCGACGTTCCAGCTGGTGATGATCCCCCTGGGATCGAGCATGTAGAGGGCGTAGTCGGCGACTCCCTCAACCAACAGCCGGAAACTGCGCTCGCTTTCGAACAAGTCTCTCTGTTGACTGAACTTTTCGGACATTCCGGACCCGCCTCGACGGGGACAAACGCCGCACATGGCAGATTTGTTCCCATTCTATGGGACATTTTTAGGCAATATCGCGCACGGAATACAGAGGCCGCCGGGCGATCAGGCGCGGTGGCCGCTAGCTCGTCGCCAGGCTCCGGAACGTCGCGGCCACCGCGCGCAGGGCCGCGAGCTTGGCGGGATCGCCGACTTTCGAATGCAGCATCACCTTCGAGCTGCCGAGTCTCGGCAGCTTGTGCGCCGGCCCGAGATCGACCAAGCCCGGAGGCGCGATCCGCCGCGCCAGCGGCGCAATTGCAAGTCCGGCAAGCGCGGCCGCGACCACCGCCGTGACACCGCCGCCGACAAATCGCTCGCGCCAGGCGATGCCGGCCTTGTCCAGCGCGCGCACGGCGATGGCGCGGACGCCACAGGGCGGGGCGAGCGTTGCGAGCGGCAGTGCTTCGCCCTTCGGGAACGTGAAACGGTGTGACGCGAACCAGCCGAACGCGTCATCAGCCAGCTTCTCGCCGCCACGGCGGCTGCCCTCCTGGCGGACGATCACCGCGTCCAGCTCGCCCGCATCATAGGCCTCCTGCATCTCGCGCGAGAAACCGATGGTGACGGCAAGCGTGAGATTCGCGGATATCGCGTGCAGACGTTCGAGCAGCGGCACCAGTTCAGGGCCCGCGGCGTGGTCGGAGATGCCGAGCGAAAGCGACTGCGCGGCGGAAGCCTCGCCGGAGAGCGCACGGTCATGCGCGTCCATGAGCGCGCGGGCGCGATCGAGGAAAGCAGCACCATCGGCAGTGAGCCGAACCGCGCGCGGCGAGCGTTCGACGAGACGTTTTCCGACCAACGTCTCCAGGCGTTGGAGCTTGAGGCTGACAGCCGCCTGCGTCGTGCCGAGCGCTTCGGCCGCGCGGGTAAAGCTCTGGAGGTCGGCGACCAGCAGGAAGGCCCGGACCGTGGCGATGTCGAGGGTGGCCGTCATTAGCAACTGTTATCACAGATATCAGATGAGATAAGATACTAAAATGAAGGGAGGAGGGCTAGCTTCCCAACGACCCCGCGCCGAAGCCCGCGCGGCATGCTGAGGAGAACGTCCATGCCCCTGATCACCGTGTCCTACACCACGTCTCGCCAGTCGCCGTCGCTGAAGGCCGACGTCGCCAATGCCGTGTCCGAGCTCACGGCAAAGATCCTGCACAAGGATCCCAGGGTCACCGCCATCATCGTGAAGTCCGTGGATGCGGGCGACTGGTTCGCGGGCGGCAAGTCGCTCGCTGAGCAGAAGCTCGCAAGCTACTGGATCGACATCCACGTCACGGAAGGCACTAACACCAAGGACGAGAAGGCGGCCTATCTCACCGCCATGTTCGAGCGCATGGCCGATATCCTGGGCCCGCTGCATCCCGAGACCTATCTGCATGTCGACGAGGTCAAGGGCGATGCCTACGGCTTTGGCGGCCTGACCCAGGAGCGGCGCTACATCGCCGGCAAGCTCGAGGTTTCGCTGCAGGCGGCGTGATGCCGGGGGCCGCGGGCGAGCCGTCTCACCCGCGGCCCGATCGTCAGCTTGCAGCCTGGAACTGAATTTCCGAATCGTTGATGAAACACGTCTTGTCGAACAGCTTCAGGTCCAGCGGGTTCGGCAAGCGGACATCGCTGAGATCAGGACAGGGCTTGACTGCGGGATCATAGGATCGGTCGATCTGCGAGATGAAGACGACGATCAGCCCCTTGTCGCGTGCGAACGATTTCAGCGCGCGCACCTGAACGGTCAGGTCGGGGTTTTCCCGCCGCTGGTCGAGCAGTTGCAGATAGTCGATCACCACGAATGTGCCGCGCGGGGCGGGGGCCATCTGCTTGACGACGTAATCGGCGCTGATCGCATCGGAGCAATCGACCTCGAACAATCTGTCGAACTGCGCGGGCTCCACGCCGATCGCCCGCAAGCGGTCCAGAACGTCTCTCTCGGTGTATTCGAGCGAGAAGAACGCAGCGCGGCTGCCTTTCCTCATGGCCTCTACCGCAAATTCGAGGCTCATGAGCGTCTTGCCATGACCGGGTCGCGCACCGAGCAGCACCAGCTCGCCCGGCCGGAATTGAGGAAACAGCTTGCCGGCCGGCGTCTCCGCCGCGGCTTTTGCCGCGAGCAAGCTCCAGGCGGAGAACCCTTCCGCTGTGGCGACGCGGTCAAGCGCGTCGTGGAGTGGAATGCCTTCCTCGCGGGACAGGCGCTTCGCCTTGCGCTTGAGATGATAGATCGGCGCAGACAATCTCATCGTGAGAACCTCCCATTGCGAGCATGATCGCAATCCCTCCTTATGCCCAGCGCTCGAACAGTCGGTCCGATGATCAATTCGCCCGGCATGAAGTCTGCTTTCCCGGCGGAGGGGGGAGGCGTGGGCGACGCCGGAATTGAGCATAGCCGATTCCGCGTCTGCGGAGAACGGCCCGGTGCGGGCTCGCTAGGCGACCGCTTCCGGCAGCAGCGCGCGGGTTGGCCCGAACAATTCTTCGAACGTCTGCCTGAGTGCGATATCGACATCGGCCATGGTCACGAGCTGGCCGAGATCGACCAGAGAGGTGACGCCGTAGCGGGGATCTGCAACGCCGCAGGGCACGATGCCGGCGAAATGCGACAGCTCCGGCTCGACATTGATGGCGATGCCATGGAACGACACCCAGCGCTTCAGACGGACGCCGATCGCCGCAATCTTGTCCTCGTGATCCGCTCCCTTGTCGGGGCGCCTGACCCAGACGCCAACCCGGTCCTCGCGCCGCTCGCCGCGAATATTGAAGGCGGCCAGCGTGCGCAGGATCAATTCCTCCAGGCTTGCGACATAGGCTCGGACATCAGGCCGGCGGCGCTTGAGGTCCAGCATGACATAGGCCACCCGCTGACCCGGCCCGTGATAGGTGAGCTGCCCGCCACGCCCGGTTGCGAAGATCGGGAAGCGGGCATCCAGCAGATCGGATTGCTTGCCCGAGGTGCCCGAGGTGTAGAGCGGGGGGTGTTCGAGCAGCCAGACCAATTCCGGGGCCTCGCCTGCCGCGATCGCTGCGACCCGAGCCTCCATGGTGGCCACCGCATCCGGATAGGGCACCGGAGCATCCGAGATAAGCCATTCGACGGGCTCGCCGCCTGCGGCGGAAAACGACGTCAAATCGAGCTCTTGGCGCTGGTTTTGACGGGGGTTTTCGGGCGAATTAACCATTGGCTAACCATAACGTGGTGATGATCGCAGGTGCAAATGAAGAGTCCCAAGTCGCGGCGGTCCTGACAGTGCCCACTCTCGATAAAGTCACCGTGGATCTCATGGTCGTCCTCGGGACGACCACCATGCCGATCCATCAAGTATTGCGTCTTTCCCGCGGCGCCATCATCGAGCTGGATGCTACCGAGGCCGACGAGGTCAAGGTCCTGGCCAATAACCTGCCGGTTGCCTCCGGCGTCGTGCTGGTCGATCGCAACCGGATCGCGGTCGAGGTCAAGCAGATGCTGCCGCGCTCCGCGGGCACCCGGTAGGCCCTGGGGCACCAGCGGCAAGCGGCCTGGGCAGGCGGCTTGCGGCCCGGCCACCCAGCGAGGCCGATTCGGGCAGAAGGCTGGAACTTTCCTGCAAAGCTTGTGGAATTCAGGGCCTTTGCAGGCTTGTACCCCTCTGATGGATTTGTTAGATCGGCGCCGTTGATCCGGCTGGCCCTCAAGCCTCAAGCCGGCATCCCCAAAGCGCTCGTGGCGGAACTGGTAGACGCGCTGCCTTGAGGTGGCAGTGAGTAAAATCGTGGGGGTTCGAGTCCCTCCGAGCGCACCATAGACCCGCGATTGGCGTTGAAATCATTTAGCTTTTTTTGGGTTTTGCCCGGGAACGTTACATCTGCGTTCCCGCGTCGCGTCGGGTCCCCGCAAAAGGTCGTCGAGTGACGGCTCTGATCGAATGCGACGATCTTTTCCATGCCGATGAGGCCGAGCTTCTCTCGATTCGCCTGAGCGATGCAGTGGCGCCGGCATTTTCGGATCGGTCCAGCCGAACATGGCCATCATCTCACTCTCGATGCAGTCGGCCTAAGCCGCAACCTCGGCGCGGGCCTCGCGCACGCCGAGAATGGCGAGAAGCCGTTCGCGGTGCTGACGCGCAAGGTCGTCAACTTTGCCTGTAGCCGTTCCAGCACCAGCGCAGCGTGCCAGGTTGTGCCGCGCCGACCGTGCTGCCGATCCGCAGCTCGGCCCCGGCGTGACAAGCGCACTCGACCGTTCTTTCGAGACGATCGACAGCAAGGGTCAATCTGTTTGCGAGCGGTCGTCCGCAAGAGGTGATCACGGCGTCGATGCTGGCAGATGTGTACGGCGTCGATGCAGTCGTGGAGCATACTGCGGGAGGCGGACTGCATATCTAGGTCGGCTGAGCGTACCAGTTCGTCAAACTCGTTCTCAACGCCGACCATTGACAACCATTCCTCGGGATAGCGCCTTCGAGAGAGCCGCTGCAGTGTCCCGCAGAGCGGCAAGTCGATCCTCCATCTGCTTGTTCATGATACGCTCGAGCGGCCCGGTCATGCCTACCGACTGCAGAACTGAGCCATCTGAAAGCACAACGGGGACCGCAAGCGCCGCAAGCCCTTCGTCGATCTCCCCGACACAGGTGGCGTAACCCAATCTTCTGACCTTTGCGAACTCCTGTTCAATCCACTTTCGGCTGGTGTGTGAATTGACGGTCGGCTTAGGAAGCTCATTTGAGAGAGCTTCAGCGATCAGTTCTTTGCTCTGAAATGCCATGATGGCCTTGCCCGTCGCAGCTGCATTCACGGGCATCTCGATTCCCGGCTGAACATATCCGCGCCACCTCACATCGGGCGAGTATGAAACGGCTACCAGTACGCGTGCCCCGACCAGGCGTGCGAGATAGCAAGTCTCGGTGGACGCCTCCGTCAAGGCATGAATATGGGGACCGGCAAGCGATGCGTACCAGCCGTCGTCGGCGCCCGCATGCAGCAGGCGCGTCAGCCTATCGCCGACTGAATAGGTACGTCCGGCTTCTCGTTCGACCGCTAGTCCCGATCGAACCAGCCCCTTCAGCAATCGATGCGCGGTCGTTTTGGGGAGTTCGAGGATCGATGAGACGTCGGCGAGCGTGATCCCGCCAGGGAAGGCCGCAATCAATTCGAGCACGTCGATGTACCGAGCCAGCGGGCCGGGCGAATTGTCATCCATGCGCATGTGATCCGATCAATTTTTGTGCGGCGCAAGCAAAAATGAACGGCTTGACACCTGACGAGGATGCCGTCTACCGTTTCGTTATTCGGGATTATGTTCCGGAAAACGGAACGTCTGTCAAGCCTCGTGAAGCTCCATTGGGCGTGATGGACAAGGTTATTTCATTCCAGGAGACGACATGAAGATCACGCGGAAGGCCTTTCTCAGTTTGATGATGGGAGCAGGAATGCTGCCGTTGGTCGGTGCGGCTCAAGCTCAGCAGGGTGGGCCCATTTTGATCGGCGCGACCGTGCCGATGACGGGGCCGCTCTCGCTGACGGGAAAGCAATACCAGAACTCTCTTTCGATGGCCGAAGAGGACATCAACAAGGCAGGGGGCATCAACGGTCGCCAGATCAAGATTGTGTTTGAGGACACGCAGGCCTCCAACGGCACCGCGGTCAACGCATTCGTAAAGCTGGCCCAGGAGACCAAGCCCGCGTTCTTCTTTCTGTCGAGCTACTCCACGCAGAATCTTGCGACCGCGCCCGAGCTTGGCAAAGTGCAAGTGCCTGCGATGTATGCGGGCGGTGCCGATGTTGTGGCTGAAAACGGAAATGAATGGATGTTCCGTATCCGTCCCGCTGACAGCGTTTCGGCCGAAGGAATGGTGAAGGCTGCGGTCGACGTCATCAAGGCGAAGAAACCCGGGATTCTCTATATCCAGAACGACTTCGGCCAAGGCGGTGCGCAGACTGCCGCCAAGCGCTTCGAAGCTGCAGGCATCTCGGTCGCCGGCATGGAAGCCTATGGTCAGAACGACAAGGACTTCTCGGCGCAGCTCCTTGGTCTGCGTAACAAGGGCGCGGATGCCATTTTGATTTTCAACTATCCGCAAGATGGCGCGCTGGTACTCCGCCAGGCCAAGCAGCTCGGCTTCAAGATGCCGCTCGTTACGTCCTCTGCTGCGCTGGTACCGGCGGCGACACAGCTTCTTTCCCCTGCAGATCTCGAGGGTGTCTGGGGGGTGGTCGATGCTTTCATGGATGTTGGTGTCGGTGGCCGGATGAAGGACTACGTCGAGCGCTTCAAGGCGAAGTTCGGAGTTGATCCAGATCCCTACGGGCTTGCTTATTACGACGGCGCGATGCTGATGGCCGACGGCATGCGCAAGGTCGGGACCGATCCGAAAGCGCTGCGCGAATGGCTGTCCTCGGTCAAGGGCTGGCAGGGCATTGGACACGTCTATTCGTACGACAGCAAAGGCAATGGCGTACGCGACCTCGCTGTCGTGAAGGCGAAGCCGGGCACCAAGACCTTAGAGCTCGTGCAGCCTGTCACCCTCAACTAGTCCTTCGCAAGGAAGTGGTCTGCGGTTCGGCGAGCCGACCGCAGACCGGGATCGTGTAGGAACGTCATGGCGGACTTCGTCCAGCTTCTAGTCAACGGACTGGCGATCGGCAGCGTCTATGCGCTCGCCGCGATCGGCTTCGTGATCGTCTACTCTGCTACCGGAGTGGTCAATTTCGCGGCTGGCCAATTCGTAATGTTCGGAACGTTCGCCGGCGTTGCGACGCTTATTCGCGCTCAGCTTCCCTGGCCAGTTGCGTATAGTGCGGCGCTCATCATCATGGCACTGTTCGGGGCCTTGTTCTTTGTCGCGGTCTATCTGCCTCTACGACGTGGGTCGATTGTGACGATCATCATCGGGACCGTCGCGATCAGCATCACGATGCAGAACGCTGCGTTGCTCTCTTTTGGATCGTGGCCGTTCCGTCTGCCGTCTCCCGTCGAAGACAGCGCGGTCTCGCTTGGCGGCGCGATCATTTCTACGCACGCACTTGGCGTGGTCGCTGTGACCGCCGTGATGGTTGCCGGATTATGGCTTCTCTTCAACCGCACTTCGGCGGGCGTGGGGATGCGGGCCGTCGCGCAGGATGTGCAGGCCGCCAAGTTGATGGGCCTCAAAGTCAATCGCCTGCTGGCGTTATCGTGGATCCTCGCGGCAGTGCTTGCAGGGGTCGCGGGACTAATGCTCGGACCTATGTGGTTCGCGGACGTCAATATGGGCGACCCGATCGCATTGAAAGCCTTCGCCGCCACCATCATCGGCGGCTTTGGCAGTCTGCCGGGGGCCATTGTGGGCGGCCTGTTCGTTGGCCTGACTGAGGTCCTCGGCGCATCCTACGTCTCGTCCGCGTACAAGGACCTGATCTCGTTCGGCATCATGATCGCTTTCTTGCTGGTACGTCCGCAAGGCGTGTTCGGCGAGAAGATTCAGGATCGAGGCTGACAGGATGGCGATGCGTATTCCCCTGCAGATCGCCACAGCGATCATTGTGCTCGGCGGGCTATCCGGTATCGTTTTGCCGGAATATCACCTTCGCCTGTTGAACCTGTCGCTGATCTCCGCAGTAGCGGTGATCGGGCTCAACTTTGCCTTTGGCTACGCCGGTTTGATCTCGCTGGGCCATGCGGCCTTTGTTGGCATGGGCGGCTATGGTCTGGCTATCCTGACCACCACTTGCGGATGGTCACCGTGGCTCGCCGCGCCAGTAGCGGTCGCGGCGACGGCCGTCTCTGCCGGCCTGATTGGGTACCCATTGCTTCGCTTGCGCGGGCACTACCTGGCACTGGCCACGCTCGGCCTCAACGTGTCGTTCTATATCGTGACGTCCAATTGGATTGCGATGACAGGGGGGACCAACGGGATCGCGCGAATCCCGGGCTTGGCGCTTGGCTCGCTCAGCTTCTCCGGGGAGCATCAATTCCTTTGGCTTGCGCTTGTAGTCCTGGCTCTGATCGCCGCAGCGGCGGCCGCATTGCACAAGTCCCGTCTCGGCCGCGAGATGATGGCTGTGCGCGATGATGAGATCGCGTCCGAGATGACCGGAATCGATACGACGCGGATCAAGATTGCAGCATTCGTGCTTTCCGCCGTCTGCGCCGCCGTTGCCGGATGCCTGTTTGCCCTGCACGTGCGCTTCGTCGCGCCCGAAGATTTCACCTACGCGCATTCGATCACATACCTCGCCATGTTGATCGTCGGCGGGGAAGGCACGATCGTCGGTGCTATCCTCGGAGCGGTGCTGCTGACGTTTCTGCCGGAATGGTTGCGCTTTCTCGGTACCGCTTACCTCTTCTTCTTCGGCCTGCTGGTGCTTGGCATTCTGGTGTTTCTGCCCACGGGCCTCGTTGGCCTCGGCCAACGCCTGAGCCGCCGGTCAGCAAGACGTCCGGTCTTCGCGTCTGCTCGTGCTCCGGAGGCGACGCCATGAATGCCTTGGAAGCACGGAGCATTCACAAGCGCTATGGGGGCCTGGCTGCGTTGGCGGACGTGGATCTGACCGTCAAAAAGGGGCAGTTCGTCGCGGTCATCGGCCCTAACGGCGCCGGCAAATCCACTCTGCTGAACGTTCTGACTGGCCTGGCGATGCCAGATGAAGGGCAGGTGTTTCTCGATGGTCAGGCGATCACGCGTATGGCCACTAACAAACGTATTCGTGCCGGCCTTGGCCGTACGTTTCAGCACGGGCGGGTGTTCGCGCGTCTTAGCGTACTGGAAAACGTGATGACGGGTGCGGCGATACGTGGCGGCCTAAGCGAGTCTGGC
This sequence comes from Bradyrhizobium sp. CCBAU 25338, assembly GCF_028128965.1. NCBI lineage: Bacteria > Pseudomonadati > Pseudomonadota > Alphaproteobacteria > Hyphomicrobiales > Nitrobacteraceae > Bradyrhizobium > Bradyrhizobium sp. CCBAU 25338. The sequence continues at coordinate 314,491 of NZ_LFKY01000037.1, read as the reverse complement.
CTGCGCGACGTTTCGATGGAGATCATCGAGCAAATGGGGTTGGCAGACGAGGCGCACGATGCCATTGGGTCGCTCTCGTACGGTCGGCGCCGAATGGTGGAGCTCTCACGTGCGTTGGCCTGCCGGCCGCACGTCCTCTTACTGGACGAGCCGGCGGCCGGCCTCAACTCCGGCGAGGTCGACCAACTCATCGATCGCCTGGCAGAGTTGCGGGCGGCGCACGGACTCGCCGTGGTGTTGATCGAACACAACATGGGGATGGTCATGCGGCTTGCCGAGCGCATCTTCGTTCTCAACTTTGGTTGCAAGATCGCCGAGGGAACTCCAGCGGAGATTCAAGCAGATCCGGCCGTGCTATCTGCTTATCTGGGCGAAGGATATGCTCATGCTGTCGTGTAACGATCTCGTGGTCGCGCATGGCGATATCGTGGCGTTGCAGGGAGTGACCCTCCAGGTCGAAGCTGGCGAAACGGTCGCACTTATCGGTGCCAACGGCGCCGGCAAGACGACCTTGCTACATGCGATCTCCGGCCTCAACCGGGTCGCGTCGGGAGACATTAGATTCGAGGAACGCTCGATCGCCGGATGGCCCACCGATCAACGCGTTTCCGCTGGAATTGCGCAGGCGCCCGAAGGCCGAAGGATATTTCCCGGATTGTCGGTCGAGGAGAACCTGACCCTCGCGACCGTCAGCTGGCGTCGTTGGCGGCAGTCGATTGCGGCCGATCTCGATCGCGTCTTTGGATTGTTTCCGCGCCTTAAGGAGCGCCGACGACAGCTGGGATGGTCATTGTCGGGTGGAGAGCAGCAAATGCTCGCGATCGGACGCGCTCTGATGGCTCGCCCCAAGTTGTTGCTGCTCGACGAGCCATCGCTCGGCTTGGCGCCGCGGCTCGCCGAGGAGGTTTACGAACAAGTCAGGTGCATTGGCGAGACCGGTCTGACCATCCTGGTCGTGGAGCAGAACACGGTGCTCGCGCTCTCGGTCGCCGATCGCGCCTATGTGCTGGAGACAGGGCGCATTGTGCTCGAAGGACCAGCAGACGAACTCAAGCACAATGCGCGCGTGCGCGAAGCTTATCTGGGCCGTTGAACCCGGAATCAAGGAGGCAAGATGTATCCCGCCAATCATTCTCAGTCGCGAGATCTCTATCAGCGAGCGCTGAAGAGCCTGCCGGGTGGCAATACGCGCACCACAGTCTACATGAAGCCGTTTCCGATCTATGCAGCTTCGGGTGCCGGCTGCCGAGTCTGGGACGTCGATGGCAATGAATATATCGACTGCATCAACAACTTCACGTCTCTGATCCATGGCCACGCTCATCCCGCATTGATCGAGGCGGCGACCAAGCAGCTCGCGCTGGGCTCGGCCTTCGGCATGCCGACGGAGTCCGAAGTCGAGCTCGCTGAACTGCTGGCCGCAAGGCTTCCATCGGTAGATCATGTCCGTTTCTGCAATTCGGGCACGGAGGCGGTGATGATGGCGCTAAAGGCTGCCCGCGCCTACACGGGTCGTCCGAAGATCGCCAAGTGCGAGGGGGCTTATCACGGCTCCTATGACTACGCTGAAGTCAGCCTCGACCCGACACCCGCGGCTTGGGGAGGCAACGCCCCGGTATCAGTAGCCTATGCCAAGGGCACGCCGGACAACGTGCTCGCGGACGTCGTGACCATTCCGTTCAACGACGTCCAAGCGGCTGTGAGCTTGATCCGCGAGCATGGTCCCGAACTCGCTTGTGTACTCGTTGATCCGATGCCGAACCGGGCAGGTCTGGTTCCGGCGGATAGAGCCTATTTGGAAGCGATCCGTCAGGTCACGCGCGAAGTCGGCGCGCTGCTTGTATTCGACGAAGTCATCACATTCCGTCTCGGCTATGAGGGGGCACAGGGGCTCTGGGGTATCGATCCGGACCTGACTACGCTCGGCAAGATCATCGGTGGCGGCTTCCCGGTCGGCGCAATCGCCGGCGGCAAGAAGTTCATGTCGGTGTTCGATCCATCTTCCGGCAAGCCGGCGCTCCCGCACGGTGGCACTTTCTCGGCCAATCCCGTCACCATGCGCGCCGGTCTTGCCGCGATGAAGCTGCTCGATCCAGCAGCCTATTCACGCCTCGATAGGATCGGCACCGCGGTACGCGACGGTATCAATGCGGCCTTCCGCAAGACCGGCGTTGCCGGGACCGCAGTCGGATTGGGTTCGCTTCTCAAGATTCATTTTACGGATCGCAACGTCCGTGATTATCGATCAGCTTACTCGAACGAGATGGAAACGAAGCGCCAGGCCGTGTTCAACGCCGGGCTTCTCAATCGCGGGATTTTCGTCGCGAGCTATGGCCTGATGGCGCTGTCGTTGCCGATGACCGATGCTGACGTCGATACGATTGTGAAGGCGGCTGCGGAGTCCTTGGAGGAGGTCGCCGCGTTCGGCTGATCAAGCTCCCTGTACCGCGAACTGTTCCGACCGGCGCTCACTTGACGCCGGATTGAGATCCTCATTCCTACCAGTAGGCTTGCGATGACCTCCAGGATTGACCCTATCACCCGTTCCGTTGTCCAGCACCGCCTAAGTTCGATCGTGAACGAGATGGGTGAGGCGATGCTGCGTACATCTTACTCGCAGATCCTGAATTCCAGCCGTGACTTCTCGCTGGGGATCTGCGACGTAAATGCGCGGTTGATTGCGCAGGCGGACCATATTCCGGTTCATGTCGGCGCGCTGTCCTGGGCCACGCTTGCTATCGAGGAGCGCTTCAAGGACATCAAGCCCGGCGACGTTCTGCTGCTCAACGACCCCTATCATGGTGGCAGTCACTTGCCCGATCTGACCGCGTTCGTGCCAGTCTTCGATGGGAAGCGGAGGCTGTACTGGACCATCGTGCGCGCACACCAAAGCGATATCGGCGGGGCCACTCACGGCGGCTACAATCCGAGTGCGACCGACATTTGGCAGGAAGGATTGCGGGTACCGCCGATCCGTCTTTATGAAGCGGGCAAACTTCGCGACGACCTGCTCGACATGCTGGCACTTAACGTGCGGAATCCTCGCGATTTCCGCGGCGACCTTGCTGCGATGATTGGTGCGGCGCACCTCGGCGAACGCCGGGTTAGGCGGCTGCTCGACGAATTTGGTGGACGGGTCGTCGAAGCGGCCGTCGAAGCAATTCTCGATGCTGCCGAACAACAGACGCGGGCAGTCCTGTCGACATGGCAGGACGGTACGTTCTATGGAGAAGCGTATCTCGACGACGATGGTCATGGCCGAAGCGATATCAGAATCGCGGCGAAGGTGACCAAGAAGGGATCCGATATCGAGATCGATCTTTCGGAATCGGATCCTCAGTCGACGAGCTTTGTCAATTCGTCGCACGCCAATATGCAGGCTGCGGTCGTCATGGCTTTTGCCTATCTCATCGACGCGGACATTCCCAAGAATGCCGGCGCACTTCGGCCGCTGAAGGTCGTTGCCAAACAGGGCACGATCGTATGGGCAGATCCCGGCCGTCCGGTCACGATGTGCACCAGTCATCCTTCGAATGAAATCGTGGAAGCTATCGTCAAGGCACTTTCCCAGTCGTGCCCCGATCGTGCGATGGCCGGGTGGAGCCGCAGATTCCGCATCGCCATCCAAGGTGAGAATCCGCGGACAGGGCGCAATTTCATCTGGCATTTGTTTCAGGCCAGGCCCGGAGGAGGAGCGTCGTCGGCCGGCGATGGTTGGTCATCGATTGGTGAGTGGCATACGGTCGGAGGCATCAAGTTCGGCAGCATCGAAGTCGACGAAGCCCGGTTTCCGCTCTATTTCCGACATCACGAATTTCGTCCGGATTCCGGCGGTGACGGCAAGTTTCGTGGCGGCCAGGGCGTATCGTTGGATCTCGTCGTGGAAACGGCGAAGCCTGCGCGAGCGAACACGGCAGGGGAGGGCACGAAGCATGGAGGATGCGGGATGCTCGGCGGCAGCGATGGGCTTCCACATCAGTACACTCTCGTGTCGCAAGGCCGCGCGCCGCGCGTGCTGCGCACGAAGGAGGTCGGCATCGAAGTCCTTCCCGGCGACTGCTTCGAGGTTCGCTCCTCGGGGGGCGGAGGATGGGGCCCCCCTGGTCAACGGTCCGTTCAGGCGCGCGAAGCCGACTTGATGCAGGGCCTTACGACAAAACTCACAACGATTTAACGGATAGCCTGAAGATGTTTACCATCGGAATCGATGTTGGCGGTACGTACACCGACCTCGTCGCGATCGATCGCGACGGCAACACCGTGTTCGCAAAATCGCCGACAACGCCGGCAGACCAGTCTTTAGGCGTAATGAATGGACTTGAGGAACTCGCAAGCCGGCTGAAGATGCCGCGAGCGGACATGCTCGCTACAACGGACCGCCTGGTGCACGGGACAACGGTCGCGACGAACGCATTGCTCGAGCGGAAGGGAGCAAAGGTCGCGCTTCTCACGACGGAAGGCCATCGTGACGTCATCGAGATGCGCGAGGGTCTGAAGGAAGATCGCTACAATCTCCGCATCGCACCGCCGTCTCCCCTGGTACCGCGCCAGCTGCGCTTCGGTGTACGCGAGCGCGTTAGGCCGAACGGCGAAGTGCTGATCCCACTCGATCAAGACTCTCTCGGTGAGGCGATCTCGGCGATCCGCGCCGCCGGAGCAAGCTCCGTGGCTGTGTGCTTCCTGCATGCCTACCGCAATCCAACGCACGAAATTGCGACCGTCGAACGACTGAAGCGCGAACTTCCGGAACTCGACGTCTCTCGATCGAGCGATGTGTTGCCGCAGATCAAGGAGTATGAACGCGTTTCAACGACGATCGTGAACGCCTACGTCGCTCCGGTGGTGCGGCGCTATCTGACCAATCTGGAAGCCCGGCTGAAAGACGCAGGGTTGGCCAGCAGCCTTTTCATCATTCTTTCGCATGGCGGGATGGCCCCACTCGAGGAAGCCGCGCGGCTCGCTGCTGGCACCGTACTTTCCGGCCCAGCGGGCGGCATCTCGGGAGCCCGACGCTGTGCGGAACTGCTCGGAATTCCCGATCTTGTGCCGTTCGACATGGGGGGGACCAGCACCGACATCTCGCTGATTGCGGATGGACGCGCGTCGCTGTCGGCCGAGGGTGGGCTTGCCGGTCAACGCATCGCGCTCAGGAGCCTCGACATTGCGAGCATCGCCGCCGGTGGAGGCTCGATTGCCACTCTGGACGCGGGTGGTACGCTCCGCGTCGGGCCAGAAAGCGCAGGGTCCGTGCCGGGGCCTGCGTGCTACGGCAACGGCGGTGTCGAGCCGACGGTTACAGATGCCAATGTTGTTCTCGGATATCTGGACGCGTCTGCGTTCATGGGTGGAAAGCGGCCGCTCGATCGCGCGGCCGCAGAAGCGGCAGTCGATCGGCTCGCGAAAGCGCTCGAGCTATCCCGGGACGATGCCGCGGCTGGAATCTATCGAATGGTCAATCTGCGCATGGCGGACGGCATCCGTCTGATGACCCTGCGACGCGGCGTCGACCCACGTCGCTTCGCGCTGCTCAGCTTTGGCGGCGCTGCCGGCCTGCATGCGGCCGAAGTCGCGCGCGAACTCGAAATCAAGCGCGTCATCGTGCCGACGGCGGCTTCGGTCCTGTCCGCCTGGGGCATGTTGACCAGCGACCTGAGGTACGAGGTGAGCAGTACACACTACAGCTCCGGCCAACGGATTACGGCCCAGGAGGTCAGGACCATCTTCGCTGACCTCGAAAGAGAAGCTACGGGCCGTCTGAAGTCGTGGTTTGGTGGCGATGTGGCTGTCGAACGTTCCGCCGAGATGCGCTACGGCGAGCAGATCTTCCAGATTGATGTCCCGCTAAACGATCTCGATTGGAATTCGGAGAACATCGTCGATCGGATAGAGGAGCGATTCCATCGTCGCCACGAAGAACTGTACACCTACTCGTCGCCGGATCAGGAAGCGGTGTTCGTCAATGCGCGGGTCGCTGCCATAGGCGCTGTCCCGAGCGTCGGACAGGTCGCGCGTGGGCAGAAGACCGTAGCGCCCTGCAAGCCAAAGGGACGTCGAAAAGTATTCTTCGGCGAATGGCGAGAAGTTGAAGTATTCGCCGCGGATCAACTTCGTCCTGGTAACAAGATCGAAGGTCCAGCAATTGTGGAAGCTGAGACGACGACCGTCCTGGTTGGTGACGGCGATCAAATCGAGGTCAATGATCTGGGATGGCTCGACATTAGGCTCAGGTGATTGAATGATGAGGCCGCTCAGCGTTTGGGTGCGCCACTCCGTCAGCTTGGTCTGGCCTGAACTGCTGACGTTCCGAGCGCGACCGCGATCTTCGCCTTAGGGCGACGCCTTCGAAAGTCGGGATATCGTGCTGGCGGCAATGCGGCCGCATGCTGGACAGCGATAGGGACTTGGACTATTTCTGCCGCAGCGCGCGGGCGAGCTGATCTTCCAGCGGCTTGCGCAGGTAGGCGAGCGCCGTCCGCACGCCGTTCTGGATGAAGGCTTCAACCGGCATGCCGGGCACCAAAGCCTTGCCGTCGAGCTTGGCGAGTTCGCTCGCGTCGAGGCTGATGCGGGCGACGTAGTAAGCCGCGCCGGATTGCGGGTCTTTGGTCAGGTCGGCGGCGATCCGCGTCAACGTGCCGTCGAGCTCGGGGGTCACGGCGGCGTCGAACGCGCTGAAGCGGAGCTTGGCGGATTGCCCGACCTTGAGCCGGTCGATCATTTGCGGATCGACCCGGGCCTCGACCACAAGCGAATCCTTCGGCACGATGAGCATCAGCTGTTCGCCCGCGGTGATCACGCCTCCGACGGTGAAGACCGATTTCTGGTGGATCAGACCGTCTTGCGGCGCGCGCAATACCACGCGATCGAGCTGGTCCAACGCGGCAACGCGGCGTTCGCCGAGATCGGCAAGCTTGGTCTCGACGTCGCGCAGTTCGGTCGCGACCTCGCGGCGCTGGTCCTGAACCAGCTGGATGATTTGAAGTTCGGTTTCGGTGATCCGGCCCTTGGCGCGCGCGATCTCGGCGATCAGCTGGCCTTCCTCGCCGGTCAGGCGGGAGGCCTCGCGCTCGAGCGCAGTGAGGCGCGCATAGGGTACCAGACGCTTTTCATACAGCTGGCGGACGCCCTCCAACTCGGTGTCGATCCAGCGGATCTGTTCGCGCTTCGACGCGATCTGCGCCTCCAGGCCGCGGATCTCGTCCGCGATCTGCGCCTTGCGTTCGCGCAGCTGCGATTGCTGGCCGCTGATCGCCTCGCGCCGCCGGGCGAACAGCGTGGTCTCGCCCTCGATCATCTCCGCGATCGCAGCGACGGCGCGGCGTGCGGCGATCTCGCCGGGCAGCACCACCGCGTCGCGGCCGTTCTGCTCGGACTGCAGCCGGGCACGACGTACCCCTAGCTGGTTGAGCTGGTTTTCGATCAGCGCAAGGTTGGCACGCGACAGCGTCTCGTCGAGGCGGACCAGCACGTCGCCGGCGCGAACCTGATCGCCGTCGTTGACGTAGATGTCGGCGACCACGCCGCCGGTCGGGTGCTGAACCCGGCGGACGTTGCTGTCGACCACCACCTGTGCCGGCGCGATCACGGCGCTGGCGAGCGGCGCGGTCATCGCCCAAACGCCGGCGGTGGACACCACGATCGCCAGCGTGCCGATTCCGAGTCCGGTGGCGCGTCGGATATCGCGAAACGGATCATTGCGGCGAGCTTCGGGCGTGCGGGGTGCGGTCATATGGTGGTCCTCAACTGGCGGCGGCGGCCGGAACCGAGCGCGCATCGGGCACCGCCTGCAGCGCCGCTCCGCCCGGAGCCGGATGAGCGGCGAGCGATTTGCGCAGCACTTCGTCCTTCGGGCCGAACGCCTGCACCTGGCCGGTCGCCAGCGTCAGCACGAGATCGACCGCGGCGAGCGCCGCCGGTCGATGCGCGATGATGATGGCAATGCCGCCGCGAGCCCGGACGCGCCGGATGGCGTCGGTCAGCGCGGCGTCGCCTTCGGCATCCAGACTGGCGTTCGGCTCGTCGAGCACCACCATGAACGGATCCTTGTAGAGCGCGCGCGCCAACGCGATCCGCTGCCGCTGGCCGCCCGACAGGGTGGCGCCGGCTTCGCCGATCCGCATCTCGAATCCCTTCGGCAGCTTCAGGATCATCTCATAGGCGCCGGCGGCCTTCGCCGCGGCGATCACCGCCGCCTCGTCGATCTCCGGGTCGAAGCGTGCGATGTTCTCCGCCACCGTTCCGTCGAACAATTCGACGTCCTGCGGCAGATAGCCGATCATGCCGCCACGAATTTCTGCCGGCCACTGGTCGAGGGTGGCGCCATCAAGGCGGATCTCGCCGCGTGCGATCGGCCAGATCCCGACCAGCGCCCGCGCCAGCGTCGATTTGCCGGCCGCTGACGGGCCAATGATGCCGACCGCCTGTCCGGCTTCAAGTGCGAACGACGCGTTGTGCACGATCGCGGTGGTGCCGCCGGGGGCGGCGATCGTTACCTGCTCGACCGTGAGCCGATGGACGGCGCGTTCGGGCGCGACGTCCGGATTCGGGGCGTCGCCGTCGCGCAGGGCGGCGCGGAGCCGTTGGCCCGCCTGTCGCGCGCCGAGGAACGGACGCCAGATGGAGATCGCCAGTTCCACCGGCGCGAGCGCGCGGCTGCCCATGATCGACGCGGCGATCATCACGCCGCCGCTGGCCTGCCCCTCGATCACCAGATAGGCGCCGAGGCCGAGCAGCGCCGATTGCAGCATGAAGCGCAGCGTCTTCGACAACGCGCCGAGCGATCCGGCGATATCGGCGTTGCGCTGCTGGGCGGCGACGAGATCGTCGTTGGCGGCCCCGATCCGGTCGATCAACCGCTGCTCCATCCCCAGCGCGGCCACGATTTCGGCGTTGCGCCGACCGGCTTCAAGCTGGACGCCGCGGATTGCGCCGGCACGTGACGCGTCCCGGGTCGGCGCCCGCGTCAGCACCTCGGTGAGCAGCGCGATCCCGAACAGCAGCGCCGCGCCCGCGACCAGCGTCCAGCCGAGATAAGGATGCAAGAGAAAGCAGCCGGCGAGATACAGCGGCATCCACGGCAAGTCGAACAAGGTCGTCGGGCCGAGCCCGGAAAGGAACGACCGGACCGAGTCCAGATCATGTGACAATTGCAGGCCGCGATTCGCGCCGCCGCGCAGCGGCCCGCGCAGGATGTTGCAGACGACCGGTTGCCACAGCGCGGCGTGCAGCGCCGATCCGATCCGGGTCAGAATGCGCTGACGCAGCAGGTCGAACAGCCCTTGCATCGCATACGCCGCCGCCACCGCGATCGACAGCGCGATCAAGGTCGGAATGCTGTGCGATGGAATGACCCGGTCGTACACCTGCAGCATGTAGATAGAGCCGGTGAGCATCAGCAGATTGAGCACCGCCGAGAACAGTCCCACCGTCAGAAAGGCCGTTCTGCAGGAGGCGATCGCGGCCGACGCGAGATCGCCGGACGCGGGAGTCGACGCGGAGGACGTTGTTGCGGTCATGATACTCAATTCAAAAACGACGTCGGACCGTCACGGTCGGATGCGGTCGGCGTTCGTTAGCGAGGTTCAACGTCAGGCGCATGACAAAGCGCGGTGCGCGAAAACGCGGGCCCATGGCAACGAGGCCGCGACAACCTGCGACGAAACGCCGCCTTGGTTCGGAAGTTCGGCCGCGCGGGCCGGCAATCGAAACCTGGCGTGGTCGCCCCTCGCGGCGGGCTGATCGAGCTGTAGCGCGATGACTCATTGGCGATTGCTGCCGGCCGAGAGGTCGAGCGCGCCGCCTGTCGCAGATCGAGTCGTTGGTTCGCGCGGTCTTCGGGGCCTTTCGTGTCGTGACTTCACCGGCCCGTTAAGAAGCAGTCACCGATCTGTTGTCGTCGGCGTTCTAGAAACGCGCATTAACGATCCGTTAACCATCGGCCGTCTGGACCGCGCCCTTACGCATGCCGTGAGGCGGTGATCCGCGACGTCTTCATCTCAAGCGCTGGAGTGGCGATACATGTCGACGACCCCTCATGTCCTGGCGAATGGCGATTTCCTGCAGGACTGGTCCAATACCGGCCTTATCACGACCAACGATGACTGGTCGGGGGTCGCATCGATCGTCGGCTATCTCGGCAACGATGTCGTTTCGGCCACCGGGGTGGACGCGCGTACGGCTACCGGATCGTCGTCAGGAGATGCCGACGTCGTCGCCAACCAGACCAACACCGCCATCACCAACGGCGGTGTGGCCGAATTCCAGATCGCCGACCCGACGGTGGCGCTGAACGGCTCAAACAGTGCGGATGCCCCCAGCCTCGTGATCCATCTCGACGCCACCGGCCGCAAAGATGTCCGGCTGAGCTTCAACGCACGCGACCTCGACGCCAGCACGGACGACTCGGCGCAGCAGATCAACGTGCAGTACCGGCTCGGTTCGAGCGGGGCGTGGACCAACGTTCCGAGCGGTTACGCCGCCGACGTCACCACCGGCGGTGCCGCGACCCAGGTGACGCCGTTCGATCTGCTGCTGCCCGCCGCCGTCGACGGCCGCAACGACATCCAGGTTCGCATTCTCACCACCAACGCCGTCGGCAATGACGAGTGGGTCGGCATCGACGACATCCGCGTCACCAGTTCGTCCGAATCGTCGATCGAAGTTCATCACGTCGCCTTCGCGCCGGATTCGCTCACGGTGTCGCATGACGAAGGTAACAGCGGCCCGACCGTCTATCAGTTCACCGTCGAGCGCAGCGGCGGCACCACGGGCGACGTCGCGTTCTCGGGAACGATCGCTTCGGCGCAGACCGATGCGGCGGACTACGTCGGCGGCAAACCGGTCAGCTTCAGCGGCAGCATCGCGGCGGGAGAGACCTCCGCGGTCGTGACCGTTACCGTCGCCGGCGACATCGACAATGAGGCGAACGAGAGCTTCACACTGACGCTGCAGGACGTTTCCAATTCGGTGGCCGTGACCACCACGATCGGCAGCGCCGCGACGGCGACCGGCACCATCGTCAACGACGACGTCGGCATTACCAAGATCAGCGCGATTCAGGGCAGCGGGGCCGGCAGCGCCATGGTCGGTCAGACTGTGACCGTCGAAGCCATCGTGGTCGGCGACTTCCAGAACGGCGATGCCGACGCCAACCGCAATCTCAACGGCTTCTATCTCCAGGAGGAGACCACCGATTCCGACGGCAACGTGCTGACCTCCGAGGCGATATTCGTCTACGGCGGCGCCACCGACGTCCAGATCGGCGACCGGGTCCGCGTCACCGGCTCGATCAGCGAATATTTCGGTCTGACCGAGCTCACCGCCAGCAACATTTCGGTCGTCCAGGCCGGCGCGGTGGCCGACGTCGACACGATGGCGGTGCAGATCGACCTGTCGTCGATGGGCACCACGCTGAGCCAGGACGGCGACTACCAGCCCGATCTTGAAGCCTATGAAGGCATGCTGGTCACGATTCCGCAGACCCTGACCGTCACCGAGCAGTACAATCTCGACCGGTTCAACGAGATCAAGCTGGTGGCGGGCGAACGGCCCGAACAGTTCACGCAGGAGAACGCGCCCGACGCCGCCGCCTACCAGGCGTATCTGGCCGAGCTCGGTGCTCGCACCATCACCTATGACGATGGCCTGAACGTCCAGAACGCCGCGATCAACAACCTCGACGGCTTCGATCCGAACGACAACCCGTCCGCCGCGCCGAACTACGGCACCGCCGACGCGGTCCGGATGGGTGACACCGTCACCGGCCTGACTGGCGTGCTCGACTATCAATGGGCCGGCAACTCCGCCTCGGGGGCGACCTGGCGGATCCGCTCGGTCGAGGATGGCGCCAACACCTTCGGAGCCGGCGACAATCCGCGCACCGATGCGCCGGAAGACGTCGGCGGCCGCCTGAAGGTGGCGAGCTTCAACGTGCTGAACTACTTCACTACGCTGGACAATGGCGGCACCACCGCGATCGGCGAAGCGCCGCGCGGCGCCGACAACGCCGCGGAGTTCGCGCGTCAGACCGAGAAGCTGGTCGCGACCATCCTCGACATGGACGTTGACGTGCTGGCGCTGACCGAGCTGGAGAACGACTTCTCCGCTGCATCGTCCGGCAACGCCATCAAATATCTGGTCGAACAGCTCAATGCCGTGGCTGGGGCCGGTACCTATGCCTGGGTCGATCCCGGCCAGCAGTTCGTTGGCGGCGACGCCATCGCGGTCGGCTTCATCTACGACACCACCGCGGTGAAGATCGCCGACGGTACGACCATCGAGATCCTCAACGACGCGGACCTGCCCGGCCTCGGCCTTGGCGGCCTGCTCGGGCAGAGCACGGTCGGCGCGGTGTTCGACGGCGAGAACACCAGCCGCAACGCGATCGCGGTGACCTTCGAGGAGCTGGCGACCGGCGAAACCTTCACGGCGATCGCCAACCATCTCAAGTCCAAGAGCGGTACCGGCTCCGGCGCCGATTCCGATCAGGGTGACGGCCAGGGCAACTGGCAGAACCAGCGCGAGCTGGCCGCCACCGCGCTGACCGCGTGGGCGGCGAGCGATCCGACCGGCTCGGGCGATCCGGACGTGATGCTGCTCGGCGACTTCAACGGCTACGCCAAGGAGCAGTCGACCGCGCTCATCGAGGGCGCGGGCTATGAGAATCTGCAGGACCGTGAGGACGGCGCTTATTCCTATGTGTTCGACGGCCAGACCGGCACGCTCGACTATGCGTTCGCCAATGCCAGCCTCGGCGCGCAGGTGTCCGGTGTGACCACCTGGCACATCAACGCCGACGAGGCCGACGCGCTCGACTACAACACCGACTACGGCCGCGACACCTCGATCTTCGACGGCGACTCCTCGATCCGGGTGTCCGACCACGATCCGGTGATCGTAGGCCTCAATCTCGGAGAGCAGGAGCCGACCCCCGCTTACACGCTGCAAATCCTCCATGCATCGGACTTCGAGGCGGGCCTGAACGCAGTCGATCGCGCCGGCAACTTCGCGGCGATCGTCGACTATCTCGAGGAGACCTACGACAACTCCATCACGCTGTCGTCGGGCGACAATTTCATTCCCAGCCCGTTCTTCAGCGCCGGCAGCGACGGCTCGCTGAAGGAGGTCTACGAAACCGCGCTGGAGACCTACTACGGCCTCGCTGCCGGGACGCTGAATATCTCGCCCGGCTTCGGCACCGCCGACATGGCGATGCTGAACATCATCGGCGTGCAGGCCTCGGCGATCGGCAATCACGAATTCGACGCCGGCACCAAGGCGTTCGCCGACATCATCAAGCAGACCGCCGGCTATCCCGGCGCGCAGTTCCCGTACCTCGCAGCCAATCTGGACTTCTCGGCCGATGCCAATCTCGCCTCGGTCTACACCGGCACGATCCAGGATGCCGACGCCTACACCGGCTTCCCGCCGGAGGCCGGTATCGGCAAGAAGATCGCGCCAGCCACGGTCATCGAGGAGAACGGCGAAAAGATCGGCGTGATCGGCGCGACCACGCAGATCGTGCAGAGCATCTCCTCGACCGGCGGCGTCGAAGTGATCGGCGACAATGTCGATGACATGGCGGCACTGGCGGCAATCCTGCAGCCGACTATCGACGGTCTGCTGGCGCAGGGCATCAACAAGATCATCCTGGTCAGCCATCTGCAGCAGCTCGCGCTCGAAAAAGCGCTGGCGCCCCTGCTGCACGGCGTCGACGTCATCGTCGCCGGCGGCTCGCACACGCTGCTGGCGGACGAGACCGACGCGCTCCGTGCCGGCGACACCGCTGCCGACACCTATCCGATCGTCACCGCGAACGCCGACGGCAAAACCACGCTGATCGTCAACACCTCCGGTGAGTATTCCTATGTCGGACGACTGGTGGTCGATTTCGATGCTGAAGGCAACGTGATCTACACCGCCAACACGGCGGTCAACGGCGCCTACGCCAGCACGGAAGAGGTGGTCGCCTCGCTGTACGACGGCAACACCACAGTCGATGTCGACGATGACGGCGACGTAGATGCCGACGACGCCGATCCGTTTGCCGACGGCGGCCGCGGCGATCTGGTCAACGACATCGCCCAGGCGGTGGGTGGCATCATCGATGTGCAGGACGGCAACACTTTCGGCAAGACGGAGGTCTATCTCGAGGGCCGTCGCAGCGAGGAGACCAACCTCGGCGACCTCTCCGCCGATGCGAACCTGTGGTACGCCCAGAAGGTCGACCCGACCGTGCTGGTTTCGATTAAGAACGGCGGCGGCATCCGCGACTCGATCGGCTACGTCTATGCGGTCGGCGGCGAAGCGGTGGAGAGCCCGCCGCTGGCGAACACCAGCGTCGGCAAGGAAGCGGGCGAGGTGTCGCAGCTCGATATCGCCAACTCGCTGCGCTTCAACAACGCGCTGTCGATGGTCACGGTGACCGCGGATCAGCTGCTCGAGGTGCTCGAGCACGCGGTGGCGGCGACCACCGCGACCGCGACGCCCGGCCAGTTCGCCCAGGTCGGCGGCATCGCGTTCTCGTTCGATAAGGATTTGCCGGCCGGCAACCGCGTGCAGTCGGCAGCGCTGATCGATGACAACGGCAATCCGGTGCTGGCGCTGGTCGCGAACGGCGAACTGGTGGTCGATCCGGAGATGGCGATCCGGGTCGTGACCTTGAGCTTCCTGCTCACCGGCGGCGACGGCTATCCGTTCGCGAGCTTCATCGCGGCCAATCCCGCCTTTGCCAACGTCGTCAATCTGTCGCCGGACCTGGTTCCGGATGCGGGGCAGGAGGCGAACTTCGCCGCCGAAGGCACCGAGCAGGATGCCTTCGCCGAATACATGGCGGCGAACTACTCCGACACGCCCTACGACGTCGCCGACACCGACCGGGCGCACGACGAGCGCATCCAGAACCTCGACTATCGTCAAGACACGGTGCTCGAAACCGACGCGCTGGTGCTGGTCGGCGACGACGGTGACAACGAACTCACCGGCGCGCTCGGTGACGACGTCCTCAACGGTCTCGGGGGCGACGACGTCCTCGCCGGGCTGGGTGGCGACGACCAGCTCGATGGCGGGGAAGGCGATGATACCCTGTCCGGCGGTGACGGCGACGACACGCTGCTTGGCGGTGCAGGCGATGACACGCTCGACGGTGGCGCTGACGACGACCGGCTGGCGGGCGGCGACGGTGACGACACCCTGACCGGCGGCGAAGGCGACGACGTCCTGGTCGGCGGCGAAGGCTACGACACCCTGCAAGGTGGCGACGGCAACGACGAGCTGGTGGCTGGCGCGGGCGACACTGCTGAAGCCGGTGAAGGCGACGACCTCATCATCGTCTCCACCGACGATCCCGCGCCGAGTTTGATCGACGGCGGCGCCGGCAACGACACCGTCAAGCTGATCGGCGGCGGCACGGCGGAACTGATCGCCACGCTCAATGTCGAGAGCCTGCTGGTGGCCGCAGGCGCCTGGTCGGTGGCCGGATCGGAATCGTACGACAATGTGACGATCCAGGGCGGCGCGACGCTGGCTTCGAGCCTCGTTGTGGACAACAACGACCACGTCGCCATCGAGGCCGGCGGCGCGCTCTCGGTGTCCGGCAACGCGATCGTCTGGCAGGGCGGTGGCAACGCGGTCATCGACAATGCCGGCGAGATCTCAGGTTCGACCCGTGCGCTCACCACCACGGCGGGGGCGACCGGCTCGGTGACCCTCAACAACCAGGCCGGCGGCGTCGTCCGCGGCGCGCTGACCCCGGAACGGGCCGGTCACGCCGACGCGACCATCACCGTCAACAACGCCGGCGTGATCGAAGCGAACGGCCGCGTCCTCGATTTCCGTACCTTCGACAACAACGGCGCGTCGGCGGTGATCAACAACCTTGCCGGGGGCGTCATCCGCCAGCATGGCAGCGATACCGACGTGATCCGCCCGGGCACCGACGGCATCGTCAACAACTGGGGGACGATCACGACGGATCCGACGTTCGTGGGCGGAGGCGACCTGATCGACTTCCAGAGCGACACCGGCGGCAAGGTCAACAACTATGCCGGCGGCTGGATGGAAGCTTCGCGTCATGCCGTCACCGGTGACAATGCAGTCACCGTCATCAACAGCGGCACGATGATCGGCCGCAACGGGTCCGCCGTGAACTTGGACACCGACGGGTCGCTCGCGCAGAAGGCCTTCATCACCAACCATGGGGTGATGGAAGGTCGCTCCGCCGAGCTGGCCGACTCCGATGGCGACGCCATCGACGTCGACGGCTTGGTGCAGGTGCTGAACTATGGCCGAATTGCCGGCCTCGGTGCCGAGGGCTATCACGACGGCGAACCGAACGTGTCCGAAGCGATCGCGATCGGCGGCGGCGAGATCGTCAACAGCGCCACCGGCGAGATCTACGGCTACGGCCGGGCGATCCAGGTCGACAACTCCAGCAACAGCAACGCATTGGGGGCGACGACCATCGTCAATGACGGTCTGATCCAGGGCGACGGCCACGGACCGGAAGGGGTTTCGCCGGCGGACGCTGCCCGGTTCGACCTCCGCGGCAACGAGGCGATCAACCTCGTCGGCGACTACGAGGACTTCGTCGGCAACAACAGCACCGGCCGGATCGTCGGCGGCATCTCGATGGGCGGCGGCCGCGACACCCTGAACAACTCGGGGTCGATCGTTGCGACGGGCGGTTCGGCGATCGACATGGGCGCCGGCAACGACCAGGTCAACCTCTACGTCGGCGCCACGGTGACCGGCACGATCCTGCTCGGCGTCGGCGACGACGTCGCGCTCTCGACATCTGCGGGCGGCTTCGTCATCGATGGTGGCGATGGCAGCGACACCATCGCCATGGACTACACTTATGGCGGCGATGACGTCCTGTTCGGCGGCGCGGGCAACGACTACATCTACGCCGGTGCCGGCAATGACCAGGTCGATGGCGGTGCCGACAACGACACGTTGTACGGCAATGACGGCGGCGACCTGATCAACGGCGCAGCCGGTGACGACATCATCGACGGCGGCGCCGGGACCGACACCGCGACCTTCTCCGGCGCGATTGCCGGATACGCGATGACGCTCAATGCCGACGGCTCGATCAACATCGCTGATCAGGTCGGCACCGACGGCACCGACACGCTCGGCAACATCGAGGAACTCGGCTTCGCCGACGGCACCTGGAAGCTGCGCATCGGAACCGGCGGCAGCGATACGATCGTCGGCGGCCTCGGCAACGATCTGGTGTTCGGCGGCGCCGGCGACGACACCTTCATCGGCGGCAATGGTCTGGATCGTTACGACGGCGGCGACGGCGTCGACACCATCGATTACAGTCAAATCCTGTTCAAGCTGACGATCGACCTCGACTCCGGGCTGGCCTACTATCCGGGCTATCTCCCGGGCGCCGACCACCTCGCCGGGATCGAGAACGCGGTAGGCACGGCGTTCGGCGACACGCTGATCGGCTCGGCCGGAGCCAACACCCTGAACGGCGGCCTCGGCGACGACCTGCTGATCGGCGGCGCCGGTAACGACGTGCTGCTCGGTGGCTTCGGCGACGACGTACTCCGAAGCGGTGCTGGTGACGACACCATCGACGGCGGCTGCGGTCAGGATCTGTTGGATCTGTCCGACGCCACCGGTGCGGTCACGATCAGCCTGGTGTCCGGCATCGCGACCGGCGCAGGCATCGGCACCGACCACTTCAGCGGCATCGAGGGCTTCGTGCTCGGCGCCGGTGCAGACCATCTTACAGGCGGCAACGGCGCCGATATGTTCGATGGCGGAGCCGGCAACGACGTCATCGCCGGTGGTGCCGGCAATGACACGCTGCGCGGCGGCGACGGCGACGACAGCGTCGACGGTGGCTCCGGCAACGACGTGATCGAGGGTGGCGTCGGCAAGGACACGTTGAAGGGCGGTTCGGGTGTCGACGCCATCTCCGGCGGCGACGGCGACGACACCATCGATGGCGGCTCCGAGAACGACATGCTGAATGGTGGTGCCGGCAACGACACCATCAAGGGTGGCTCGGGTGCCGATATCCTCGCGGGCGATGCCGGCAACGACATCCTGTCCGGCGGCTCGGGTGCCGACGTGTTCATGTTCGCCGCCGGCTTCGGCAAGGACACCGTCACCGACTTCGCCACCACCGGTGCCTCGGCCGACGTGCTGCAATTCTCAAGCAGCCTGTTCTCCAACTTCGCCGAAGTGATGTCGCACACCACGCAGGTCGGCAACAACGTCGTCTTGACGCTCGATGCCGACAACACCGTGACGCTGGCTAATCTGCAGATGGCCTCGCTCGCGGCAGACGACTTCCGCTTCGTCTGATCCATTGCGGATCGAACCGGACCACGGAACGCAAGAGCGTTCCGTGGTCCTTCGCGACAAGCGTCCCGACACGTCGCCGCTGGGGCAGGAGAGGATTGTCGTCTAATTCAGATTGCCAAAATTCCGGCCGTCCAACCGCGCGTCCACTCAGAACAGTGTCCGTGAGCTCGAAGGTGTCGTCCGCGTGTTGCGTCAGCGATCGGGTCGGATCGGCCATGTGTTTGCACGGCAACGCTCGAGGTTAGTCTTGGCATCCTGCCGTGGTCGTGGGCGGTGATGCGCGATCGTCAGGTTGAGAGCCGTGCATGGATGCCGTCCTGCGTCCAGTCATGACGCGCGAGCCGGCGCAAGGCTCCGGGCGCTTAGGAACTTGCGGTGGCATCTCGGGTTTTGGGTGCGGGGCCCGCAATCGAAGGGAAGAGTCATGCGGCAGAAGGCGAAGGTCGGGAACTATGATGCGCCCGCCGCCTGTTCAAGGACGTCCCTCCCGAAATCGTCGACGGCGGAGAGGCGCCGATTTCGGCATCGCGAATGCTGGATGAGGCACATGGTCAGGGGTGGATGACGATGAGGGACAGCACGTCGGATGTCGCCGACATCGGGAACGCCGTTCACTTGTGCATCGACATGCAGAACATCTTCGCTCCCGGCGGCCTTTGGGCGACGCCCTGGATGGAGCGTGTCCTGCCGACGATCGTTTCGGTCGTCTCGCGGAATCCCGCGAGAACGATGTTCACGCGCTTCATCGCCCCGCAGGATCCGGAGGATCGTCCGGGGCAGTGGCAGAGCTATTTTCGCCGCTGGCACCAGGCGACCCGCAGGCATCTGCCGCAGTCCGCCCTCGAGCTTGTGCCGTCCTTGAACCGCTTCGTTCCGCCGGCGGCCGTCATCGACAAGCCGGCCTATTCGGCTTTCAGCAATCCCGGTCTCGCGAGCCTGCTGGTCGAAAAGAAGATCGGTACCGTCGTGATATCAGGCGCAGAGACGGACGTCTGCGTGCTTTCGACGGTCCTGAGCGCCGTCGATCTCGGCTTCAGGGTCGTCATCGTCGAGGACGCGCTGTGCAGCTCGTCGGACGTCGGGCACGATGCGCTCATGACGATGTATCGCACCCGCTTTCACGGCCAGGTCGACCTGGTGACAGCGGAAGAGCTGGCCGAATTCTGGCGGGAGTAGGAAGCGAAGCGGGATACGATCCGACAATCGCGAAGGCAATGCGCACCCGGTGCCCTTTGTGATGGGTCAAGCGACGGCGGCCTCGGCCATCACCGAGGCTCAAGCGCGATGATCACGCCCTCGTTGCCCCGGAGCCGTTTCGTCACGGGACCCGGCGCTCATCGCCTTGCTTCACCCCGTTGTGCCCAGCGTGCGCTGCAATCTGCCTTGCGGCAGTTCGGGCGCTCTCGATGCCCTTGGGGAAACCGCTGCGGTTCGGATAGAGCTTGCGCCGTGCGTCGCGCGGCGGGCGTCGCGGCTTGGTGTCCTGCGCGGCGCGGTAGTCGAGCATGGCGATGCCGCCGACCATCAGCAGTGCGAGCGCGATGTTGCCCTTCTTGGGGTTGTCCGGCGTCAGCCCCGAAAGCAGCGCGGCGGCATCGAGGCCGTCGCCGCCGACGCGGGCCCACAGGCCGGCGTTCTTGTCTACCGAGAGCGACATGATCCCGGCCAGGATCTCGCGCACCCCAAAGGCTCGGACCAGGGTCTCATGACCTTCCATGCCGAGCGTGCGCGTGACGCGACTTGGCGCGAACAACTCGACGACGCCAAGACCAATGCTGAACCAGCCGAGTGCGCGCGCGAGCTGGTCCGCGGGCTGCTTCAGGCTCGGTCCGCCCTCGACGATCTTCGGGTCGCCCTTGGTGCGCACGATATTGGAGAAATGAAACATTGGTCTTGCTCCTCAGGGCTTCAGCACGACCTTGACGCAGGAATCGCGCTTGTCGCGGAACACCTGGTACATCTCGGGGCCCTGGCTGAGCGGCACGGTGTGGGTGATGACGAACGACGGATCGATCTCGCCCTCTTCGATGCGGCGGAGCAGGTCGTCGGCCCAGCGGTTGACGTGGGTCTGGCCGGTCCGCATCGTCAGGCCCTTGTTCATGAAGGCGCCCATCGGCATCTTGTCGGAGAGGCCGCTATAGACGCCGGCGACGGAGATGATGCCGCCGGGCCGGCAGACATAGATCATCTCGCGCAGCACGTGCGGCCGGTCGCTTTCCAGCATCACCATCTGCTTGGCGCGATCGAGCACTGTGTCGGGCTGGGACGCCATCACGTGAGCCTCCATGCCGGCGCAGTCGATGCACTTTTCGGGGCCCTTGCCGTCGGTGAGCTCGTTCAGCCGCTCCACCACGCTCTCGGTCTCGAAATTGATCGTGGTGGCGCCGCCGGCCTCGGCCATGCTGAGCCGCTCGGGCAGGCAGTCGATCGCGACCACCTGGTTGGCGCCGAGCAGGATGGCGCTGCGGATCGCCATCTGCCCGACCGGGCCACAGCCCCAGATCGCGACCGTATCGGTCGGCTCGATGTCGCATTGCCCGGCGGCCTGCCAGCCGGTCGGGAAGATGTCGCTGAGGAATAGCAATTGCTCGTCGGGAATACCGGCGGGCACCTTGATGTGGGTGGCGTCGGCAAAGGGCACGCGCAGATACTCAGCCTGGCCGCCGGGATAGCCGCCGGTCAGATGCGTATAGCCGAACAGGCCAGCCGTCGCGTGTCCGAACGCCTTGTCGGCCAGATGACGCTTGCGGTTGGTGGTCTCGCACACCGAAAAATTGCCGCGCTTGCACTGATCGCATTCGCCGCAAATGATCGTGAATGGCACGACGATGCGGTCGCCCTTCTTCAGCTTGCCGTCGACGCCCGAGCCGACCTCGACCACTTCGCCCATGGTCTCGTGGCCCATGATGTCGCCGGGCAGCATGCCGGGAATGAAATTGTGGAAGAGATGAAGGTCGGAGCCGCAGATGGCGCAGCTTGTGACCTTGATGATGGCATCGCGCGGATCCTGGATCTCCGGATCGGTGACGGTGTCGCACCGGATGTCCTCCTTGCCGTGCCAGACCAGCGCCTTCATCTTCCGTCCTCCCGGTTGAACCACGTGCCATCTAAGTCCAGGAATGAACGATGGTTGCTACCGCCCCGCGCAAATTCTTCGCGCTGCGCAAATAGGAACGAGGGAGCAGGGCAGCGATTGGGCGTCATCACCTCAATTCCAAGGATATGCGCATGCCCGCCAATCAACTCGCCGTCGTCACAGGCGCCTCCACCGGTATCGGCCTGGAACTCGCCAGGTGCTGCGCCCAGGCAGGTTTCAACCTCGTCATCGCGGCGGACGAGCCCCAGATCGAAAGGGTAGCCGTCGATCTGCGCCGGCTCGGCAGCAGCGTGGAGCCGGTCGAGGCCGACCTCGCCACCACCGAGGGGGTCGACAAGCTCTGTGCCGCCGTCGCCGACCGGCCGATCGATGCGCTGCTGGCGAATGCCGGCATCGGTCTCGGCAGGGCCTTCCTCGACCAGGACTTCGCCGGGGTGAGACGCCTCATCGATACCAACATCACCGGCACGCTGTATCTGATCCACCGCGTCGGCAACGAGATGCTTCGCCGCAATGCGGGCCGGATCCTGATCACCGGCTCGATCGCGGGGTTCATGCCGGGCAGTTTCCAGGCTGCCTACAACGCCAGCAAGGCGTTCCTGGATTCATTCTCGTTTGCACTGCGCGAGGAGCTGCGCGACAGCGGCGTCACCGTCACCTGCCTGATGCCGGGTGCGACCGAGACCGAGTTCTTCCGCCGTGCCGGCATGATGGACACCAGGGTCGGCACCGAGAAGAAGGACAGCGCCTATGACGTCGCCAAGGCCGGGTTCGATGCAATGCTGCGCGGGGAGTCCGACATCGTCACCGGGCTGAAGAACAAGATCCAGACGACGGTCGCCAACGTCACGCCGAACGAGATGCTGGCCAAGCAGCACCGCAAGATGGCCGAGCCGGGCACCGCGCGGTCGTAGCGGCGCGGGCGCAATCTCGCGGAGCGGCGCGAGCCGTCTTGCGGACGGACAAAGGAGATCGCCGATTCACATTCATGCACAGCGGCCGCAGAGCGTTTCTGGGCAAGTGACGTCTTTTGAGTAACTTACGTTGCGCGGGGCGGAAGTTTTTCGGCGAGCCGAGCAACCGTTCCGCGTCAGGAACGTTGGACGCACGCCAGCGCGATTTTGCCTGGCATCATCAACATGTGAACGCAACGGCGCGCTCCACTGACTGACAGGGATACGCCATGACGATGATGCGGCGTCGGGTCAAGCACGAGGATACCTTGGAGGCGCGGCTGGCTGCCGAAGCGGAGCGGCTGCGCGAAGAGGCCAAATCGCTCCCGCCGGGCGCGGCGCGCGACGATATGCTGCGCAAGGCGCGCCAGGCCGAGACGGGATCTCAGATGAGCGAATGGCTGCGATCGCCGGGCTTGCAACCGCCCAGTTAGGGACCGCTGCTG
This sequence comes from Bradyrhizobium sp. CCBAU 25338, assembly GCF_028128965.1. Taxonomy (NCBI): domain Bacteria; kingdom Pseudomonadati; phylum Pseudomonadota; class Alphaproteobacteria; order Hyphomicrobiales; family Nitrobacteraceae; genus Bradyrhizobium; species Bradyrhizobium sp. CCBAU 25338. Next base: position 291,668 of record NZ_LFKY01000037.1, on the reverse strand, counting down.
CAGCGTGCAGCTGGTCAGCTGCACGCGCCGGGAACGGGTCAGATGTCGGCGCGTACCGATGCGCTGGTGTCGTGGGCAGAAACCGGAAAAATGAGCACCACGTCCATCGTTCCCCGTTGCGTCCGGTTGTCACCCGGCGGTGCGGGAAATCAACGCCGCTTCGCCGCTTTGGTTCGCCGGTTGTAGGGCGAGCGGTTGACTGGCCTCAGCGAAATCCCTTCGCGTTGCGCCTTGCTGCGGATGGCCGCGACCGGCCGCTGAAGCTTGATGCTCATCACGCCGGTTGGCGTGTTGCCTTTCGCGAGCTGCTTCAGCTTGCTGACGTCCGCCGGCGTCCAGGGCTGGCGCGCGCGGCGCTTATACGCGGGATTGGCCTTGCGCGGTCCCTTACGGCCGATCGGCGAGCCCGGCCGTTTCCATGCTGCTTTTGCCATGATGATCCTCCTTCAAGTCGTTCTTGAACATGCGAATCGGCATTTCGGTTCCGGCGCAGTGCGGCGACGATGGCCGCGCGCCCGTCTGCCGCGCAAAATTGCGTGGCGTTAACTTATTGAAATGCCGGAACCGCAAGTTGCGGCTGAAGCTACAAATGCGCTTCCGGAACCGGGCCGCCCCAACCGGCACCGACTTGACTGACGAGCGGCTTGGGCCCCGGCGCCCAACCTCCCGTCGGGCCAGCTTTCTTCCATCCAGATCCAACGTGAAAAACCATGACCGCCAGACGTAACCGCAGGAAACAGACCCAATCGCTCCAGGAGCGGTTGGCCGCCTTCGCCGAAAGTGCCCGCGAGCGCGCGCGCAGCCTGCCACCCGGCCGGGAACGCGAGATGCTGCTGCGACGCGCCAAGCAGAACGAGGTGACCTCGAACCTGACAGAGTGGCTGAGCGCACCTGTCTCCCCAAGACGAGGACAGTCGTAATGGGGAGCATCAAGCATTACCGCGCGTTTCAGATCGATCCGGACGGCCACGTGTTCGGATGCATCAATCTGGTCTGCGACGATGACGAGCAGGCCAAGCGCGAAGCGGCCGCGCTCGTGCTGGCCCACCGCATCGAGCTGTGGCGGCTCGACCGGCGGATCGCGAAATTCGATCTGCCGCGGGAGGCTGCTCGGCAGTAGAGCTGTGGGAACCGCGCGCTGCGCGGCGGGTTGGTCGATGACCGACTTTGCCAGGAGCCAGCATGACGGAAGCCGACGTTCGCAAGGGAATGCCGCTCGTCAAGCTGTCGCGCGAGGAGTTCGACCGGCGTTACAAGGAGCAGTTCGTCGACCCTGCCTTTGCCCCGCTGCAACGTGAGCTCGATGCCATCACTGCTGCGGCCTGGGACGCCTATAGCCATTCGCGCAAGGCGCCGTTGACGCGGAAGGCGGGTGCAGGCTTCTCCGACCCCGACTACGATCTTGCCCTCGACTGGCTCGATGCGCGCGCAAAGATCCTGGAAGCGCAGCGGCGCCACGACGATGCGGACGAGATGCCGCGGATTCTCGTCATCAACGGCTCGGCGCGCAGCGAACACACCTGTCCCGGCGAGATGTCCAAGACCTGGCGGCTGGTCAAGCTGGCCGAGCCCGTCTTCATCGAGATGGGATATGCCGTCGATATCCTCGATCTGTCGCGCCTCGCCTCGGAGTTCGGCAAGACCATTCATCCCTGCAAGTCCTGCGTCGGCACCGCCATGCCGCTCTGCCACTGGCCGTGCAGCTGCTATCCGAACCATTCACTGGGCCAGACCGGCGACTGGATGAACGAGATCTATCCGTTCTGGGTTGCCGCCCACGGCATCCTGATCGTGACGCCGGTGCACTGGTATCAGGTGCCCGCCGGGCTCAAGGCGATGATGGACCGCATGGTCTGCGCCGACGGCGGCAATCCCGATCCGACCTCGACCCACGGCAAGAACGCCACCGAAGCCAAGGCGATGGAGCTGAAGGGCTGGCCCTATCCACGCCATCTCGCCGGCCGTCATTTCGGCGTCGTCGTTCACGGCGATGCGGTCGGCGCCGAGGGCGTGCGCCGGGCCTTGTCCGACTGGCTGACCGACATGCAGCTGATCTCGGCGGGGCGCTTCGCCGAGCTCGACGGCTATGTCGGCTACATGGAGCCATACGCCACCTCGCATCGCGATCTCGATGAGGACAGGGAATTCCAGCAGAAGGTGCAGAATGCGGCGCGCGCGCTGGGCAACGCGGTCCGGCTTGCAAGGAGCGGGCGCCTCGAGGAGCCCGGTACCGGTCTTGCGGATCCGAACCCGAAATGACGCCGCCGCTCGATTGCCTGATCGTCGGCGGCGGCCCGGCCGGGCTGATGGCCGCGATCTATCTGGCGCGATTTCATCGCAATGTCTGCGTCGTGGACGCCGGCGCCAGCCGGGCGGCGCTGATCCCGCGCAGCCACAATGTCCCGGGTTTCGTCCACGGGCTGTCCGGCACTGAACTGATCAAACGGATGTCGGCCCAGCTGGACGAGCTCGCCGTCACGCGCGTGGACGCCGAGGTCACCGCCCTGCAGCGACACGATCAGGGCTTTCTGGCGAGCTGGAATGGCCGCACGCATGCGGCCGCCGCCGTCATTCTCGCCTGCGGCATCGTCGATACCCATCCGCCGTTCGACGAATGGCGCGCCGCCGTTGCGGATGGGCTGTTGCGCTACTGCCCCGTCTGCGACGCCTTCGAGGCGACCGGCCGCCGCATCGGCGTCATCGGCCCGCTCGCGCGTGCCGCAGGCAAGGCGCTGTTCCTGCGGGGCTATTCGCGCGACGTCACGCTGCTCGCAACGGAGGGGGATGACGATCAGGCGGCAACGTCACGATTGGCCGAGGCGGATGTGGAGGTCCTGTTCGCGCCCGATCTGCGTTTGCGGCGGAGAGGCGAGGGCGTCGAAGCCGTATTCGCCGATGGCCGCACGGCGCAGTTCGACATGGTCTATCCCGCGATGGGTGCGGAGGTGCGCTCGCAGCTCGCGGTGTCGCTTGGCGCCGAACATACCGGGGAGGGCTATTTGAAGGTCGACGACCGTCAGCGCACGTCGATCGGTGGGCTCTACGGCATCGGCGACGTCGTCACCGACCTGCACCAGATCTCGGTCGCGTTCGGCCACGCCGCAATTGCCGCCTGCACGATCCACAACAGCCTGCCGCCGCGACTGGCCTGACCGGGGCCGCTGGCGGTGAGCCTCGCGATCGACCGGAGAAATCTGCGGCGAATGCGCCGAGGATTGCATCGGTGGCCTGAGGAGATGTCCATGCTGGAAGAGAAGCTCAAGGAAGCCATCATCGACGAGTTGAAGCGCCAAGCCGCCGACCGGCCGCAAGCGCTGAAGGTCCAGGGCGCGGGAGACGCGAAGGGCTCGGAGGAGCTGACCGTCAATGGCAAGATCGACCTTGGTGCGCTGGTCATGGTGATCGCAGGATCGGTTGCCGGCGGGCCTTAGACTAGCGCCGGTCAACTGCAGCTCTCATGCAGTTCGGGCGGAACGCCGCAGGGACTTCGGCGGCTGACCGAATGCGCGGATGAAGGCTCTGCGCATCCGCTCGGGGTCGCGAAAGCCGGTGGCTTGAGCGACGCGCTCGATCGCTTCTCCGGAGGACTGCACGCGCTCCCGTGCCACCTCGACCCGCAAGCGCTCGACGGCCTTCGTTGGCGTGGATCCGGTTTCGGCGATGAAGGAGCGGACGAAATGCCGTGAACTCAGGCCTGCGCGCTCGGCAAGTGCCTCGACCGTGAGAGGCGCATCCAGATTCTCGCGCACCCATGAAAGAAGGTTGCCGAAGCGCCCGTTCGGCGTCTTCAGTTCGAGCAAGGTCGAGAACTGCGATTGTCCGCCGCTGCGGCGATGGTACAGCACCAGCTGCCGAGCGGTCGCTTGCGAAATCTCTTCACCGTGGTCCTCGGCGATCATGGCGAGCGCCAGATCAATTCCTGCGGTGATTCCGGCCGATGTCCACACGCCGCCATCGCGGGTGAAGATCTGGTCCGGCTCGAGCCGGACCTTCGGGTAGCGTCCGATGAAGTCACGGGTGCAGGACCAATGCGTGGTCGCGCAACGACCGTCCAGAACTCCCGCCTCGGCGAGCAAATAGGCCCCCGAGCAGACGCTGGCCAGACGCACGCCGCGGCGCGCCAATCTCTGAATGAATGCGATCGTCGTCTTGCAGCGCGCCGCGTCCTCGACGCCTTCGCCACCTGCCACGAAAAGCGTCGTGACTGAGCTTGCCGATCGCAAGTTGCGCGCGAGCATCTCGGTGCCCGACGAACTGCGCACGGCGCCGGCCTTCGTGGCAACCGTTGTCACACGCGGCGCATGCGGCGTGTGGCGTCTTGCGATCTCGAACACCGATATCGGGCCGGCGGCATCCAGCAACTGGAATTCGGGAAAGATCAGGAAGCCGATCATGAACGCGTCCAAAAATGAGGGAATTACGCCGTTTCCGCCCCCAAGGCCAACATGGCAGGCTGCCACCGTCAAGCGCGATGTCGAGGTTGGATATGTCGGGTCCGTTGCAGATCGGTCTTCTGGTTTTTCCCCGCGTTACCCAGCTCGATCTCACCGGCCCGGCCCAGGTCTTCTCCAGCCTGCCTGACGTGACGGTGCATCTGATCTGGAAACGCATCGAGCCCGTGCCGAGCGATTCCGTGATTGCGCTGACGCCGACCATCACCTTCGCCGATTGCCCGCAACTCGACGTGATCTGCGTCCCGGGTGGCTATGGCACCGACGAGCTGATGCTGGACGAGGAGGTGCTTGCGTTTCTGAAAGCGCAGGCGCGGGGCGCGAAATACCTGACTTCGGTCTGCACGGGTTCGCTCGTTCTCGGTGCGGCCGGCCTCCTGAAAGGATATCGCGCGGCCACGCACTGGACGGCGACCGATGCATTGCCGCTCTTCGGAGCCGAGGTGTCGCGCGAGAGGGTCTGCATCGATCGCAATCGCATGACGGGCGGCGGCATCACCGCCGGAATCGACTTCGCGCTCACGCTGGTTTCGATGTTGAGAGGCCGCGCGGCTGCGGAAATGATCCAGCTGCGCATGGAGTACAATCCCGTACCGCCTTTCCGGGCCGGTTCGCCGGATACCGCACCGGCGGCGATCGTTGTTGCGATGAAGGAACTGGTCGCGCCCGCGCAGGCGAGGCGTCTGGAGTTCGTCAGGCGAGCCATTCATCAGGAGGGATAGCGCGGCGTTTCGGGGCGATCATCGCCGACAGTCGTCGCGGTGCGAGAGCGGAGGGGAAGATGGTGGATCACGTAGGGGCGTTGCAGTCATGGCACATCCGACTTTGCCGGTCGGCCTTCGTCATCATCCTGACGCTGGGTCCGGTCGCGTTCGCCGAACGAAGCCTGGCCGCCGATTTTTCCGGTGACGTTGTCCGGATCGGCATCATCAACGACCAGGCGGGACCATTGTCCGACCTTGCCGGACCTGGCTCCGTCGTCGCCGCGAAGATGGCGGTCCAGGATTTCCAGAAGGTCGCGCCGGGCCTGAAGGTCGACATCGTCGTCGCCGACCATCAGAACAAGCCGGATATCGGCGCCCAGATCGTCCGCAAATGGTTCGACGTGGATGGCGTCGACATGGTGGCCGACGTTGGAAACTCAGCGGTCGCGCTCGCCATCCAGTCGATTGCGCGCGACAAGAACAAGATCGTCATCTACTCGGCGGTCGGGACCACCGAGATCGGCGGCAAGCAATGTTCGCGCACCGGTCTGATGTGGTTGCACGACAATTACAATCTGGTCGCCGGCTCGGTCCGAAAGCTGGTATCGCAAGGATACGACAGCTGGTTCTTCATCGCGTCTGACTATGCGTTCGGACGCAATATGGTCGAAGTGTCTCAGCGCGTGCTCGCAGCGACTGGTGCCAAGTCGCTCGGCGCGGTCTTTCATCCGCTGGGAAATGCCGACTACAGCTCTTTCCTGCTCCAGGCCCAGGCCTCGAAGGCCAAAGTGGTCGCATTCGCCAATGCTGGCGAACAGCTCGTGACCTCGATGAAGCAATGGAATGAGTTCGGAATGAATGCCGGGTCTCAGAAGGCCGTCGCCGAGCTCATGTTCCTGACCGATGTGCACGCCATGGGCGCCGATACGGCCAAGGGATTGACGACGGTTACCGCCTGGTACTGGGCGCTCAACGAGGCGACGCGGGCATTCGCCCAGAGGTTCTACAAGCTTCACAACGCCATGCCGACCGCGCCGCAAGCCGCCGTCTATTCGGCCGTCCTGCAATATCTGAGGGCCGCGGCTGCTGCAGGGACGGATGAAACCAATGCTGTCCTGGAGCAGATTCGGTCAATGCCCGTAGACGACTTTTACGCACCTGGCGCGCGGCTGCGCGCTGACAACAAGCTGGTGCACGATTTCTATCTCGTTGAGGTCAGGAAGCCCTCGGACGTGAAGACGCCCTGGGACTATTACGACGTTGTCGAGAGAATACCTGCCGAGGAAGCCTATCTCCCGTTGAGCCAGAGTGAATGCCCGCTGCTGAAGACCTCGCAAAACTAGCGCCGCGCCGGCCTTGCGCCCCTTAAGCGCGCCCCGTCAGCCGTACTCCTCGCCGATGCCGTATTCCCGGTAGATCTCCAGCGGGTCGATCTCGGGAAACAGGCGGCATTTGGCCTGGGCGAGGTGCAGGCTCACCGCCGCCGGCTCCTTGCCGTTCGCGAGCAGCTTGCGGATGTCGTCCATATGCGCGTTCGGCTGGTGCTTCGGTGCGAGCTGCTCCAGCGCGACCAGGGCGGTTGCGAGCGCCTCGGTCAGAACCCACTCGTCGTGGCCCGTGATTCCCTTCTTCGGCATCGGCAGACCCCACATCTGGCGGTGGTTGGCAGTTTACAGCGACTTCGGCCAAATCGCCATTGAGCCGTCGCGGCATGCCGTGCGGGCAGTCCGATCGGCCATATTCCGGCCTGTGTTGTGGCCGCGTCTGGCTAAAAGGCGGCAAGTTTCGGGGCGATAGTATCTTTGTTGAAACAAACTTGGCGTAGACGGGCCGCTGCCGCATCCAGGCCGGCCGTTCCGGTCCGGGTCCCCCATCCCGAAATTTCGCAACACGATCGAGTTGCGCCCCCGCAAAGGTTCGAGCCAGCATGGCCTTTCTTAGCTTCGTCTACCGCTTCCTCACCAATTTCGCGTTCATGGCGGTGGTCTATTTCAGCCTGAACTTCATGGAGAAGTATCCGAACCGGGCGATCCTGGCGATCCTGGTGCTGGTCTATGCCGGCATGCGCGCCGCCTCGACGCTGCGTGCGTTCTACTTCTTTCAGAAGATCGAGAAGCTGGAGGCCGAGACCAAGCGCCTGCAGGCTTCGATCAGTGACGGTTCAGGCGGAGCCTCGGCGCGCAGGCAGGTCGTCGCCGACGTGGCGCGGCTGCGGCGCGATGGCGAGCTCAAGTCCTATATGGACCTGTTCTTCCTGGCGCTGATCGTGCTGCTCTGCGTCGCCGCGATCATGCGGCAGTGAGGGCTCAGGCGCGCTTCTTCAGGCTGGCGACGCGGGTCGGGCGGGTGGTGGCGCTCCTGGATGCCGGGCCCTTGGGTGCAGTGCCCGTGGCTGTCGTGCCCCGGGCTGTCGTGCCCCTGGGCTGCTCGGCATGTTCCGGTGCCGCCGCCGCCGCATGCGCCGTGCGCCGTCCCTGCAGCTTGGCCGCCTTGCCCTTTGCTGCTTTGGCATGTGCGGCCTTGTCCTTGGCCGCACGAGTTGCCTCGGCCGCCATCGCCAGCCGCGTCGCGGCACGCCGCGACAGGGTCGTCGACAGCAGCACCTCGACCGAGCCTTCGGGGATCGCAAAGAGCGCGCGGCCGGGCACGGGCAGGGTGGCCGCGACATTGGCCTGCGCCATGGTCCGGAGCGGCAGCAGCGGCTGATGCTCGGCCTGCGCATTGAGGTCGGCAAGAGCGGGCGCCGGCAGCGTCCGGGTCTGCGTGAACACGAAATTGGGCACGCGCGGCCAGCGCGCGATCGGCGTCGTCTCGGTCGGCGGATGCAGCAGCCATTCCACCGTCGTGGTCGGCGTCGCCGGGCGCTCGGCGGTCGCGGGCACCACATGCACGATGCGATAGCCGCGCGCCTTGAGGTCGCGGATGATCTTGGGCAGCGCCGCCACCGTGCGGGCCTGGATGTCGTGCAGCAGCAGGATACCCTTGCCCTTGGCCTCCAGCCGCTGGATCGCGAGCTGGTAGACGCGGTCGGACGACACGTGCCGCCAGTCGTCGGCGGGGAAATCGGCGCTCCAGACCTGGATGCCGCGCGAGATCAGATAGTTCTCGACGCCCTCGGCGCGCATCAGGCCGGGAATGCGGAAAAACGGGGCGAGCTGGGACTGATCGGTCATCGCGGCCGACGTCCACGCGATTCCGCCGTTGATCTCGGCCTCGGCCTTTTCGATCGGCATCCGATCGAAGGTCAGCGGATGGTCCATGCTGTGCGTGCCGACGGTGTGGCCCGCCGCGACCAGCTTGCGCACGCCTTCCGGATTGGCCTTGGCCTGGCTGCCGATGATGAAGAAGGTCGCCTTGATGCACTCGTCGGCCAGGATCTGGAGCACCTGGTTGGAATATTTCGGCAGCGGACCGTCGTCGAAGGTAAGGACAACCTCATGGTCCTTCAGCGGCAACGTCTCGCGGTACTGCATGGTGCCGATCAGCGGATGCTCGCGCGGATCGACCACGAGGGTGCGGGAGGTACCGAGTGCGTCCGGGTGGCCGGGACAGTCGGCCGCGAAGGCCGCCGGTGTGCCGACAGTCAGCATTCCCAGACAGAGGACGATCCACGATCGCGTCCGCGAAACAACGCTACTTCCGATCATGAACCTCGTCTGCCCTCATGCGCGATTGCCGCCTTGGTAGGTCGGAGACGCCCCGGAATGGTTCAGGCGCAATACCCAACCATCTTTGCAGGAGGTAGCATGAACAGAGTGTTAATTGGGCCGGGATCACCCCATTTTGCGCTGGCGTGACATTCCGGCATCAATGCGCATCGGCGCTCTTCTGTGACGTGCCCGCCGGTACGACGTGGACCACCCGATAGCCGTTCTCCCTCAGATACCGCAGAAAGGCCGGCATCATTGCGGCCGTGCGCACCTTGTTGTCGTGGAAGAGGATGATGCCCTTGCCGCTCGCCGCCAGGCGGTCGGTGACGAGTTTCAATTCCTGCTCCGGCGTGATCTCCTCCCAGTCGCTGGCCCATAGGTCGGCCCCGAACACGACGATGCCGCGCGACTGGAGCAGGTCGAGCTGTGCTTGCGTCGACTCGAAATAGGGAAAGCGGAAGAACGGCGTCGAGGGTATCGTCGTCGAGCTGCCGTGCAGCGCCATCTCGTCGGCAGCGATACCGCGATCGATGTCGGCCTTCGACTTGTCGAACGGGATATGCGCCATGAACGGGTGCGACCAGGTATGGTGGCCGACGGTGTGGCCCTCGCGGGCGATGCGCTTGACCATGTCGGGATACTCGGCGGCGTGCTGGCCGATCAGGAAGAAGGTCGCGCGCACGCACTCCTGCGCCAGCGCTGCCAGCACCTTCGACGTCGTCGGCGGGAACGGGCCGTCGTCGAAGGTCAGCACGACCTCGTGATCCGCCAGCGGCAGCGTCTGGGGAAAGCTCTTCAGGCCGACGCGTGGATACGTCTTCGCGTCAACGCTCAGGATGCGCGAGGTGCCGAGCGCGTCCTTGCGCGGGCACTCGGCGGCATCGGCCGAGGCGATGCCGATGATAGAAGCGATGACCGCGCCCGCCGTCATCGATGTCCATTTCAGTCGAAGCATCTTTGTCATTGCGCTCAGAGTTGCCTTGTGGGTATTGCCTGAACCATCAGCTCAGACCACTGGTTCCAACCTGTCAACCGGCGAGGCGCGCCATGGATGAACATATGGACGTTGCCCCATCCGCCTTGGATTCGGTACTCGACCACGTGCCGATGCGCAATGAGAACGGCGAAATTCGTCACGAATTCGTCGAAGAAATTGCCCGGGCGATCGAGGCTGGCGACAGCGCTGCGCTGCGTGCCTGCGTCGCCGAGCTGCACGAGGCCGATCTCGGCGATCTGATCGCCGCCCTGGAGCCCGACGACCGCGTCCGCCTGGTCGAGCTGACGGGGCGCGATTTCGACTTTTCGGCCCTGAACGAGGTCGACGAGGCCGTCCGCGAGGAGATCCTCGAGGAGCTGCCGCCGGAGACGGTCGCCGAGGGCGTCCGCGAGCTCGAATCCGACGATGCCGTCGAGCTCCTGGAAACCCTCGACGAGGCCGAGCAGGAGGAGATCCTCGAAAAGCTGCCGCTCAAGGAGCGCGTCGCGCTCGAGCGCAGCCTGCTCTATCCGGAGAACTCCGCCGGCCGCCGGATGCAGACCGAGTTCATCGCCGTGCCCCAGGATTTCACCGTGGGCCAGGCGATCGACTACATGCGCGAGACGCCGGATCTGCCCGACCGCTTCTACGAGATCTACGTCGTCGACAAGGACCAGCACTGGCTGGGCGCGGTGCCGCTCGACGTGCTCTTGCGCACGCGCCGCCCGGTGGCGCTGACCGAGCTGACCGACGAAGACCGCCGCCGCGTCTCCGTCCTGGAAGACCAGGAAGAGGTGGCGCGCATGTTCGGCAAGTACAATCTCGTCGCCGCGCCCGTGCTCGACACCCAGGACCGTCTGGTCGGCGTCATCACCGTCGACGACGTCGTCGACGTCATCGAGGAGGAGGCGGACGAGGACCTCAAGGCGCTCGGCGGCGTCACCAGCGACGAAGAGCTGTCGGACACCTTCCTGACGATTGCGCGCGGCCGCTTCAATTGGCTGCTGGTGAATCTCGCCACCGCCTTTCTGGCGTCCTCCGTGCTCGGCCTGTTCGAGGGCCAGCTGGAACAGATGGTGGCGCTCGCGGTGCTGGCGCCGATCGTGGCGAGCCAGGGCGGCAATGCCGCGACCCAGACCATGACGGTAGCGGTACGCGCGCTCGCCACCCGCGAGCTCGGCTCCTCCAACGCATGGCGGGTGGTGCTGCGCGAGACGCTGGTCGGCCTCGTCAACGGCCTCGCCTTCGCGGTGATCACGGGCATTGCCGCGGTCGCCTGGTTCAAGATCCCGGGCCTCGGCATCGTCATTGGGCTCGCCATCATCTGCAACCTCGTCGCCGGCGCGCTCGGCGGCATCCTGATCCCGATGGCGCTGGATCGCGTCCGGGCCGACCCGGCGGTGGCGTCGGGCACCTTCGTGACCACTGTGACCGACGTGGTCGGCTTCTTCTCCTTCCTCGGCATCGCGACCCTGTGGTTCGGGCTGAAGTAGGGAAATTGCTGCGCGCTCTCGTGTCCCGGGCGCGCTGCGGCGCCAATAGCGCGTCGAAGACGCGCGTAAACGCGCTTATGGCGCTGCTGCGCAGAACCGGGACCTAGAAAGCTGCACGGCACGCTGTTGCGACATGGGCCCCGGCTCTGCGGCACACCGCGAAGCCGCGCTGCGCTGCGTCCGGGGCACGGGACCTCGCATCTTTAATCCGAACTTAAGCGACCTGCCGCATCATCGCTGTGCTTGGGGGAATGGGCATGCGGTTGCGGCTGAAGGCGGACGGACGGATCGTCGAATTGCGGGATGGGCAGGAATTTCCGGTCCAGCCTGCGGCCAATGCCGCGCCGGGCGACACCGGCCCGCTCGCGGTGCGCGATCTGCGGCGCCGCGCCTGCCTGACCCAGATGGAGTTCGCCGCCAAGCTCGGCGTCCCCGTCGAGACCATCCGCAATTGGGAGCAGGGCAAGCGCGCTCCACGGGGGCCTGCCCGCGCGCTGCTCGCGGTGATCGCGCATGCGCCGGACACCGTGTTTCAGGCTCTCGCCAAGGTCTGACGCACACCTCTCGTTAGTCTTGCACCTGAATATCCGCCCCGATCGTTGCGGCGTCCGTTGGCAGCATCATTGGCCGGGTCCATAATGACATTTCGGGCTGCCGCAACAGAGAGGATTCCTCATGCTGTTCGTCGAGGCCAATGGCGCGAGAATCCCGGCGATCGGGCTCGGGACGTGGGAGCTGAGCGGCAGGCCTGCCGCGCGCGTGGTCGAGCAGGCGCTGCGGCTCGGCTATCGTCACATCGACACCGCGCAGGTCTACGACAATGAGCGCGAGGTCGGCGATGGCTTGCGCGCCTCCGGCGTGCGCCGCGACGACGTCTTCCTCACCACCAAGGTCTGGACCAACCATTTCGCGCCCAACGATCTCGAACGCTCGGTCAAGGAGAGCCTCGCCCGGTTGCGGCTTCCCTCCGTCGATCTGTTGCTGCTGCACTGGCCCAATTCCCACGTGCCGCTGGCGGAGACGCTGGGCGCGCTGTCGCATGCCAGGCAAATGGGACTGACCCGCCACATCGGCGTCTCCAATTTCACGGTGGCGCTGATCGAGCAGGCGGTCGCGCTGTCGGCCGAGCCGCTCGTCTGCAACCAGGTCGAATATCACCCTTATCTCGACCAGGCGAAGGTGAGGGCGGCCTGCGACCAGCACGGCCTCGCGCTGGTCGCCTACAGTCCGATTGCGAGGGGCCGCATCAAGTCCGATCAGACGCTTGCCGAAATCGGGCGCGCCCACGGCAAGACGCCGGCGCAGGTCTGCCTGCGCTGGCTGGTGCAGCAGAATGTCGCTGCGATCCCGCGCACCTCGCGCGTCGAGCGTCTGTCGGAAAACATCGACATCTTCGATTTCGAGCTGTCGGAGGACGAGATGAGCCGGGTCGCCGGGCTCGCCAATCCCAGGGGACGCCTGACCGATTTCGGCTTCGCGCCAAAATGGGATTGAGGGGGACTTCCGTTATGCTAGGACCGCGGCAGCAACCCAAGATCGGTCGATGGAACTGCGGAAGATCATACGGACGGACATTGCGGCGTCGGCGATCGCGCATCTGACGCTGGTGGGGCTGATCATCCTGATCAGCGAAGTCCATCCGTTCCACGCCGCGCCGCCCGAGACCGTGATGGTGGACATCGTCACGCCGGAGCAGGTGAAGCAGGAAGAGGCCAAGGCCGAGGAGAAGTCCAAGGACGAGGCAAAGGAGAAGCCGCCGGAGCCGCTCCCCGATCTGAAGTTGCCGAAGCTGGATGTCACCGACAAGGCCGACGCAGCGCCGAAGGCCGCGGCCAAGCAGGAGGCTGCTGCTCCATCGCCATCCCCGCAGGCCTCGCCCGAGGCAAGGCAGAACCAGCCGCCATTCTCGCAGCCGCAGAAGCAGCGCGAGGCCAATGTGCAACCGCCGCCTCAGCCGCCTCAGCAGTCGCAACCGCCACCTCAGGTAATGCAGCAGCCGCAGGCCACGCCGCCGCCGGCCTATCTGCCTCCGGAGCCGGACGTCACCGTCAAGTACGGCGTCATGTTGGGCCTTCCGCCTGAACTGCCGACGGAGCTTCTGAAAGATGTCCCCAAGGACGATGGCGGCGACGCCAAGGATTCGATCGCCGCGAAGCTTCCACCCGAGGTTATCGCCGCGCTTCGCCGCCACCTGAGAAGCTGCGCCAAGCTGCCGGCGGGGGTCGCGCCGACCGACAACGTCCAGGTCAAGCTGCGCACGGTGTTCGCCACCGACGGCACGCTGGCACGCGAGCCGATCCTGCTCGAAGCTCCGCCGTCCGCGAAGGGCGTGGCTATCGTCAAGTCCGCAATGAGCGCGCTCCAGAACTGCCAGCCCTACAAGATGTTGCCGGCCGACAAGTACGGGGAATGGAAGGTGCTGGACTTGCCGTTCAGCCCGCGGGATTTCGGCGGGTAGCGTGGAGCCGGATCCTGCTGTGTCGCCCTCTGTCAATCCGCTCGCACGAAGGCGGAAGCAAACCAGAATCCCTCCGAGGTGACAGTCTGGATTGCTTCGTCGCAAGAGCTCCTCGCAATGACGAGGAGGAGAGAGCCTGCGCCAAATTCCACTCTCGTGCCCCGGACGCAGCGCAGCGTCCCGCGACGGTGCGCCGCAGAGCCGGGGCCCATGTCGCCGTGTCGTACTGTGGCCCTGGGTCCCCGCCGCAACGCTCAACGCGTTGCAGCTCGTCCGGGACACGCGCCTCAACCGCGCTTCCGCATCTCCTCACCATCCACGACCTCCGGCGCCATCGCGGCCCACGCACTGGACGCGAACTGCCGTCGCCAGGTGACGACCACCACGGCCGCCGTGGTCACGAACAGCACCCAGGGGCTGACGAACCAGCCGAGATAGCCGAGCGCGAAGAAGAACGCGCGCTGGCCGCGGTTGAAATGGCGGCCGGCGGATTCGAACAGGCGGGAGGTGCGAATGACATGGGCTTCGGCCTCCGGCGTGTCGCGCCGGTCGGCCGGCGGCATGCCGCCAAACAGGATCGCGACGTAGTTGAACAGGCGATAGGCCCAGGCGAACTTGAAGAAGGCGTAGACGCAGATCAGCACGAGGCCGACGCATTTCAGCTCCCACATCGCGGGTGAGGTGCTGAGGTCGATCGGCAGCTTGCTCAGAATCGTGATCGCATCATTGGTGGCATGCAGCAGCGCCAGCGCGCCGCCGAGCGCGAACAGGCTGGTGGAGGCGAAGAAGGCGGTGCCGCTCTGGAGCGAGGCCATGATCTGCATGTCGACCATGCGCGTCTCGCGGTCGAGCATGCGGCGTACCCAGACCTCGCGATAGCGGTTCATGCGCGCCGACAGGCTGTCGCGGCCGTAGGCCGAGTGCTCCAGCGTCAGGGCATAGACCAGCCATTCGATGATGAAGAAGCCGACGGCGGCGATGTCGACCCAATGCCTGCTCATGTCTGTCTCATGTCTGTCTCTTGGCAAGGACCGCAACGATTGCCACGCATGACGGGGCGCAGCAACGATTGATTGGCGGCAGGCGATGGCGCTAAAAGCAGCTCGCTTGAAAGGCGTATCGAGAAGGACTGGTGACATGGCAGCGCTGAAACTCGCGATCGGCAACAAGAACTACTCGTCATGGTCGATGCGGCCCTGGCTCGCGCTCCGCGCCAACGATATTCCGTTCGTGGAGACGCTCATCCCGCTCTACACCGATAATCCCGCCGACAAGGAGCAGATCCTCTCCTTCAGCCGCGCCGGCAAGGTGCCGGTGCTGGTCGATGGCGACATCACGGTGTGGGATTCGCTTGCCATCATCGAATACATCGCCGAGCGCTACCCGGAAGTGAAGCTGTGGCCAGACGATGTCGCTGCGCGCGCGCATGCCCGCTCTGTGTGCGCGGAGATGCATTCCGGCTTCATGGCCTTGCGCAACGAATGCGGCATGAACCTGCATCGGCCGATCCGCCCCGTGGCGCTGTCGGCGGACGCCAAGGCCAACATCGCGCGCATCGAGGCGATCTGGCGCGAGTGTCGCACCCGCTATGGCGCGAACGGACCGTTCCTGTTCGGCCGCTTCGGCGCGGCGGACGCCATGTATGCCCCGGTCGTGCACCGCTTTCGCACCTACGCGATCGAGGTGGCGCCGGACACCAAGGCCTACATGGAGACGATGATGGCACTGCCGGCATTCCAGGAATGGACGCGCGACGGGCTTGCCGAAACGCTCGTCATCGCGAAGTTCGAGGACGCCTGACCGCAGGCTTGACGGGGGCGGCCGCCCGCCGGCCGGCCGGCGGCCTCAGGCCGGCAACGAGCGAGGGGCGGTGGATCGGGGGGGTGCGACACCGGCCTGCGACATGCCGGCGGAACGAGCAGCTCCGCTGGTATCATCGGCCCGCCATTTGTCCCGTTATCATTCTGAAATGACTGAAAAATTCGAGTGCTTGCCATGCTGCCATGGCGCTGGCCAAAACGGCGAGTCGCGTGCTATATAACAGCCCGGGTTTCCGGCCGGCCATCGCAGTGGGACACTGGGCGAGGTAGGCGCTGTTTGAGTAATGGAGAGGGTGTTGAAGCACAAATTTCCCGTGGGATCGCGCGTCCTGTTCACGGCAAGCAACGTCGCGCGTCCCGCTGCCAGCGGCTCGTACGAAGTCATCCGTCTGCTGCCGACCGACGGCGACGACTGCCAGTACCGGATCAAGAGCTCGACCGAAGCCTTCGAGCGCGTCGCCAAGGAAAGCCAGCTCGCGCTCTCCTGAAGGCTGACCGCACCCGCGCATTGGTGCCATCAGGGATTTGTGTCCTGCGCCGTCAAAAGGCCAGCTTCACCCTCACAAGGTGGGCCGGGGCAGTTTCCGACCCGCGGTGCTCGCTTGACCATTCGCTCTTTGCTCGCGTGAGGGGACGTCGCGCATGAACTGGGCATGGGCCACTTCGTTCGACCAAATCTGGCACTCGCCGGCCTTCCCGATGTGGATGACGCTGGCGGCCGCCGGATTCTTCGGATTGATCCTCCTGATCACGCTGCACCGCGCCGACAGATCGGTCGCCAACGGTGCGCTGACCGTCATTACGCTGCTATCCATCGTGATCGCGGGGGCAGCCACCGTGCGTGCCTATGGACCGGACGGACAGGCGGCCCCGGCCGAGGCGCGCGCGCAGGCCGCGGTTGCCGCGAGCCTGCCGGCACTGTCCTGTCTCGACGATCTCGCCGGCGATGCCGTCGCCGCTGGCTGCGAGAAGGCGCTGTTCGGCGCGCCTGACGCCGCGGCTGCCGCCGTGTCCTACACGGCCGCCAGGATCGACCGGCTGACCGCGCTCGGCGACGTCGCCACGGCGGAGAGGAACCTGACACTCGAGATGAAGGTGCTGCGCAAGTCGCTTGAGCGTGATCGCTACGGCCTTGTCGCGCATGTGCTGATCGTGCGCGACGGCTGCACGCAGTTCGATTGCGCCGCGTTCCGCTCGCTGACCGACCAGCAGCAGGTCGCCGCGAACATGGGCTCCCATCTCTACGACACGCTGGTCGCGCGCTACGCGCCGACCTGGAATACGCCCGCAACAGCGCCGGCGATGCCGGCCACCGCCGCGCTTGCCGGGCTGCCGCCGTCGATGCCGACGGGCAAGCCGACCAATGCGGAGTTCCCGAGCGCTGCGTCGACGCCGCCGGTGAGCATCATGAGTGCGGAGCCATCCACGACATCGCGCCAGGCCGCGCCTGCAGCCAACACGGCGCCGCCAGCGCCGCGCGCGCCGGCCGCAACCTCGGCGCAGGCTGCGGCACCCGCCGCCAAGAAACCGCCGGCGCCGAAAGCCGCGCGTCCGCCGACTGCCGCCCCGGTTCCGCTCGCGCCACCGGCCTCGGCGCCGGCTCCGGCGGCTGCGGATAACGAATAGATCGGCATTCCCAATGCGTGGCTGCCCGGCTAATGCTTGGGCATGTCACTCCATCTGATCAAGCTTGCCGTCGGCTGCGACTCCGTCAAGGAATTGAAGGAGTGGGTGGCCGAACGGATGCAGACCGCCAGGAAGAAGGGTCTGCCGCAACGTCACATCCATATCACCCGCATGGTGCCCAAGCGCGACGCCGAAATCCTCGCCGGCGGTTCGCTCTATTGGGTGATCAAGGGCGAGATCGCCGCGCGGGAAAAGATCATCGGCATCGAGCCGTTCCGCGACAAGGACGGTATCGGGCGCTGCCGGATCGTGATGCAGCCGAAAGTGATCTCGGTCTCGCCGCGGCCGATGCGCCCGTTCCAGGGCTGGCGTTATCTCACCGACGATTCCGTTCCGGCCGATCTCGGCAAGTCCGCGGCCGGCTCGATCGCGGCGATGCCCGAGCCGATGCGGCGCGAGCTGCGTGATCTCGGACTGCTCTAAACCGCGATATTATCGATCAGCCGGGTGGTGCCGAGCTTGGCTGCGACCAGGATCCGCAGGGGCCCATCCTTGCGCGAGGTGACTGGCGCCAGCGTCTCGGCATGGCGGACCTCGTAATAGTCGAGCGCCAAGCCGGCCGCCTTGATCATCTCGGCGCCGCCCGCCATCGCCGGCCCGATCGAATCGCCGGCCCGGATGCGCCCGGCACTCTCCTTCATGGCGCGGTAGAGGACAGTGGCGGTCTGGCGCTCCTCGGGCGAGAGGTAGACGTTGCGCGAGGACATCGCGAGCCCGTCGCGCTCGCGCACGGTGCGGGAGCCGAGGACCTTGACGCCGAGGTCGAGGTCGCGCGCCATCTGCGTCACCACCCGCAATTGCTGAAAATCCTTTTCGCCGAAGATCGCAAAGTCCGGCCGGCACTGCGTGAACAGCTTGCCGACGACGGTGGCGACGCCGCCGAAGAAGTGCGGGCGGAAGCGGTCCTCGAGGCCGGCCAGCGCGGGTCCTTCCGGCACGATGCGGGTGGCAAAGCCCTCTGGATACATGGCCTCGACGCCCGGATGCCAGACGATATCGACGTCCTCGGCCGCGAGCTTGGCGATGTCGGCCTTCCAGGTGCGCGGATAGGCGCCAAAGTCCTCGGTCGGGGCAAACTGAGTCGGGTTGACGAAGATCGACACCACGACGCGGCTGGCGCGGCGCTTGGCGAGTCGAACCAGCGACACATGCCCATCATGGAGGGCCCCCATGGTCGGGACCAGCGCGATCGTGGCTTTTCGCTTGCGGAGATTGTCGACGGCGCGTCGCAGGGCAGGGACCGTGCGGGCGATCAATGGGCTTGCTGACATCAGGACTCGACGGATTGGGAATCGGGGCAGGAGCGGGCGTCGTGCCCGGCCGGCTAACCTTAACAAGTGGCGATCGTGGACGCCATGCATCCGGATGCGGCACAGCATCCCGCGCAAGGTGGCGCAGGACGTCGCGACGTTGCAGGCCGGATCAAAGACGAAAGACGGCGCCGCGATTCACGATGAAGCAGGGCGCGCTGCGATTTGCATGATCTGTCACGCATTTCACTTGACCGCCGACGCGGTCAACTCGAAGATATTCGCGGGCGGCGTTGAGGACCACTATGCTTGTGCAGGCTAGCCAAGGCCGATCGGGCTCGGCGCATGTGGTCGTGCTCGGTAACGAGAAGGGCGGCTCCGGCAAATCGACCACCGCCTTGCACATCGCCGTTGCGCTCCTCAAGGCGGGCCAGCGCGTCGCCACGATCGATCTCGACTGCCGCCAGCAGAGCTTCACCCGCTATATCGACAACCGCGCCGCCTGGGCCCGCCGCACCAAGCTCGATCTCGAACTGCCGGTGCATCGCTGCATCAAGCTCGGCGAGACCATGCAGATCGCCGAGAACGAGCATTCCGAGTTCCTACAGTTCATGGAAGCGGTCTCGGCGGTCGAGAGCAGCTTCGACTTCATCGTCGTCGATACGCCCGGCACCGACAGCTATCTCATGCGGCTCGCCCATTCGATGGCCGACACCCTGGTGACGCCGATCAACGACAGCTTCCTGGATTTCGACGTGCTCGGGACCGTCGATCCCGCCAACTACGCGGTGACGGGCGAAAGCCACTATGCCGAGATGGTGCGCGACGTCAGGCGCAAGCGCCGCCAGCTCGACGGCGCAACCACCGACTGGATCGTCGTGCGCAACCGCCTGTCCATGCTCGGCTCCCGCAACAAGCAGCTCGTCGCCGAGGGCCTGAAGGATTTGTCGCTGCGGCTTGGCTTCCGCTACGTCGACGGTTTCGCCGAACGCGTCGTCTACCGTGAATTCTTCCCGCGTGGCCTGACCGCCCTCGACGAGATCGATGAGGCCACGCTCGGCATGCGGCCCAATCTCGGCCATCTTACCGCGCGGGAGGAGGTGACGAGCCTGCTCCGCCAGCTCAAGCTGCCGCTCGACGAGCGCGGTCGGCGCCGCGCCGCCAACCGGGCCGAGTGGTTCAACCAGGTCGGCAAGCCGCTCGAGGTCCACGACATCCTGGGCGTCTGAGGCGGCGGTAATTTGCTACTTTCTACCGATCCAATCAGCCGGTTCCTGCGGGAACCCTGGCTGCGCTCGACGCGTTTTCACTTCGTGTTGACTGCGAAATTGAACCAATCGGGACCGGTTGCGCCGGATGGTGAGCTGCACCTGACGTAGTGGTATGAGGATGGGGTGCACAGAAAACGTGTGCGTCGCACAATGGAAGGGCTGCGATTTCACATTATTTAGCCTTCCTGTCACGCTGCTGTGACATATATTAGCCAATAGGCGACAAGGGACCAAAGAGCCCCGGAAGAACACGATTTTCAACAGGGATTCAGGCAGCTAGGCCTGAGGCTGAGGACGAAAATGAAGCGTGGAATTGCCGTTCTGGTTTCGGTCAGTGCCCTCTGCGGCATCGCCTATTTCACGGCGAGCAAGTGGGCCATCAAGCACGAGACCATCACCTTCTACGACGCCTCGCGCGACAATCGTCCGGTGCCCGTCTACGTCGCGGTGCGCCGTGACAAGGAAATGCAGGCGAACGCCGGCATGATCACGCTGCCGGTCGCCGTGATCAATCACGGCAACACCGTCAAGAACACCGAGTACGGCTTCCTCGCCAACATCTTCGCTGCGCGCGGCTACATGGTCTTGAGCCCGCAGCATGACCTGCCGACCGATCCTCCGATGGTGACCAAGCCCGGCGAGCTCTATGTCGGCCGCCTGCCGCAGATCCTGCGCGGCGTCGCCAACATTCATCTCGCCATGCAGGAGATGAAGAAGGTTCAGCCCAATGCCGACTACGACAAGGTGACGATGGTCGGCCACTCCATGGGCGGCGACATCACGATGTACTTCGCCAAGCAGTATCCGGATGAGGTCAAGAAGGTCGTCACGCTCGACAATCTGCGCGTGCCCTTCGTCACCGCCGGCAAGTTCAAGATCCTGTCGTTCCGCTCCCAGGATCCGCAATTCAAGACCGATGCAGGCGTGCTTCCGACCGACGAGGAATGCGAGAAGGCGGGCATCCAGGTCGTGAAGACCGAATTCCAGCATAACGACATGCGCGACACCGGTCCGGATGTGGCGAAGAGCTCGATCCAGAGCATGCTCGACAAGTTCCTGAGCACGACCGACAGCGAAGTGGGGCCGGTCGACACGCAATCGTCCCCGCCCAAGATCCTCGAGCCTGGCCCGGTCGCCCTGATGGCACCCGCCAAGAGCTGACGCACAAGAGCTGACGTCAGCGCTCGACTGCACCGATCGTCAAAGCCTCCGCCGGCCTGCCCGCGGAGGCTTTGCGCATTGACCGGGCCGCATGCGCTGACCACATTAGCCGCTGACGCAAGGTGCAAACAGCGATGTCGGGCGAACCTATCAAACCGCGCGGTCGCGATGCCGTCTCGGCGCAAGCAGACGGCGCGCTGCCGCAAGCGGCGACCTCAACCTCGGAAGACATCGCTGCCTTCGTCGCCAAGGCGCGGGCACTTTCACCGCATTCAGCGGGCGCCAAGGGGCGGCTGATCTTCGCGCTGGATGCGACGATGAGCCGGCAGCCGACCTGGGACCTGGCCTGCGCGCTCCAGGCCGACATGTTTCGCGAGACCGCAGCGCTCGGCAGTCTCGACATCCGGCTGGTCTACTATCGCGGCTTCAACGAGTGCCGTGCCACGGGCTGGATCTCCGACAGCGCCAAGCTGGCGGCGCTGATGAGCAAGATCGATTGCCGCGGCGGCGATACCCAGATCGGCAAGGTGCTGAGCGAGGCCCGGCGCGAAGCGGTGGCGTCCGGCGTGCGGGCCGTGGTCTTCGTCGGTGATGCCATGGAGGAAAAGGTCGACGAGCTCTACGCCAAGGCCGGCGAGCTCGGCATGCTCAAGGTGCCCGTGTTCGTGTTTCAGGAAGGCCGTGACGCCGTCGCCGAGCAGGCCTTCCGCCAGATAGCGCGCCTGACCGGTGGGGCCTGGTGCCGGTTCGATCCCGGCGCGGCGGCGCAGCTGCGCGAGCTGTTGCGGGCAGCTGCGGCCTATGCAGCCGGCGGACGCGAAGCGTTGCTGAAACTGGCGAAGACCGCGAGCGGCGCGGCGCTTCTGATCGGCCAGATGAAATAGCGATCGGGCTGGCGCGGCTCGCGGCGGCGGTGGATGCGATGCATTTTGCCGCGAGGGCGCCTATATTCCGGTCATGACCCTGATTGCCGGCGCTGTCGCCGTTATCACGCTTTACCTGCTCCTTCAGATGTTCCGCGCGGCCAATCCGGCGGCGCTGGCGCGCACCATCAAGTTTGGGGGCGGCGTGCTGGCGCTGGCGGTCGCGGCCTTCACGGGTTTGCGGGGTGAGCTGGCGGTTGCGATCCCGCTTGGAATCTTCGGCGCGGGGCTGCTCGGCTGGACGCCACTGGCGAATGCCGGCTTCGGCAATATCGGCGGGCTGTTCGGTGGCGGTGCGGCGCCGGCGCAAGGGCAGGTTTCGCGCGTGCGCTCGCAATTCCTCGACATGCGGCTCGACCACGATTCCGGGCAGCTTACAGGCCAGATCGTCGCCGGACCTCACGCCGGGCGCAATCTCGGCGACTTCGATCTCGCCAGCCTGCTGGCGATGGTCCCGACGTTCGACGCCGAGAGCGTGGCCTTACTTGAAAGCTATCTGGACCGCCGGTTTCCCGCTTGGCGTCAGAACGCGCAGGGCGATGCGGCAGGGCGGCAGCGCCGCACGGCGGCGAGTGGCAAAATGACGGCGGAGGAAGCCTATCAGATCCTTGGCTTGCAGCCGGGAGCGGGGCGCGACGACATCAGCCGGGCCCACAAAGCCCTGATGAAGAAACTCCATCCCGACCAGGGGGGCTCGACGTATCTCGCTGCCCGGGTAAACGAGGCCAAGGATACTCTGCTTCGCACGCATAACGGCTAACTCCGGCACTACGCTACAAACGCCCGTACCGCGTGAGCTCCGTTCGCTCCGTCTGCCGTCGCCCCGATGCCCGCCCATTGTCGGCGTGGTCGATCCCTTGAGTAAAGTTTTAACCGTAAATCCTTGACGAGAGGTTGTCGTGGAACGGCCTTGTCAGGAATAGCCTCGGCATCACCGCATCCCCAAAACGAAAATGCCCGCGCAAGGGCGCGGGCATTTGGCTCGGAACGAAGAGAAGGGAGATCAGTTGCGCACGGTGATGCAGGAGATCTCGGCGCGCTTCAAGGTGCGGCAGACGGCTTCGGCCTGATCGCGCTCGAGCCCGGCGAAGCGGGCGCGGTAGAGCTTGCGATTGTCCTTGGCGACAACCGGCTCGGTAAACGGATCGGCCTTGCTGAGCAGGCCGCGGGCGGAGCTGCGGGCAGCGTCGATGCGCTGCTGGGCTTCGTTCTCGCTTTCAAGCGCGCCGACCTGGACGATCCAACCGCTGTGAGTGACGGCCGGCTTGGTGGTGCTCATCTGGATCGGCTGCGGCGCCGGGTCGGCGGACGCGAGCTTCGGACCAGCGGGCGCAGCGGCGGTTGCGGCCGGCAACACACCGAGAATGCCGTTGCCGGTGCCGAAGCCCGCCGGCTGCCGCGGCAGTTCGGTCCGGGCAATCTCGGCCTTCGGTGCTTCCGGCTGGCTGACCGCCTCGGGCTTGTTGATGAGATCCGCCCGGGCGACGACGGCGCCGGAGGTTTCCGCGACGTCGGAACGGGGCGGGATGGTGCTGGTGACCGGCGGGGCGACCTGGGTCGGGGCGGCGGAGGCGACCTTCACGGCGCCGGCCTTGACCTGAACCGTCTTGACCCGAACCGGCTTCATCGGCTCGGACGAGCCAGGGATGATGGAGAGCGGCTGGCTCGAAATCACGCCATTGGTGAGCGGCGCAGGCTCGACCTTGGATTCAGTCGGCCGAACTTCAGGCTTGCTGGCTTCAGATCTGGCGTGAGCGGGCGGCATCGCGGCAGCCGCAGCGGCCAGCGTCGACAGCCGCGAGGCGAGACGCGACGGGGCGGCTTCAGGAGCAGGGGCGGTGGCCTGACCCTGCGGCGCGGAGCGTGCCGGAGCATCGGAGGCATCGGCGACGTCGGTATTGGCTTCGGCGCCGTTGCGCTCCGTGACCGCGGCGACCGTGTGGACAGTCGCGCCCTTGTCGAGATTCTCCGCGAGCAGGCTGCGCATGATGGCGTCGCGCGAGCCGCCGCTGCGGCCGCCCAGCACCACGCCGATCAGGTGGCGATTGCCGCGGCGGATCGAGGTGACGAGGTTGAAGCCGGAGGCGCGGGTGTAGCCGGTCTTGATGCCGTCTACGCCCTCGACGCTGCCGAGCAGGTGGTTGTGGTTGCGGATCGACTGTCCCCGCCAATTGAAGGTCGAGGTCGCGAAATAGCGATAGTAGCGCGGGAAGCGCTCCTGGATGGCGCGACCGAGCGTCGCCTGGTCGCGCGCGGTGGTGACCTGCTCGTCGTTGGGAAGGCCGTTCGCGTTGCGGTAGACCGTCCTGGACATGCCGAGCGAGCGCGCCTTGCGCGTCATCATCTGGGCGAAGTCGTCCTCGTCGCCGGCGATCGCTTCCGCGATCACCACGGCTGCATCGTTGGCCGAGCGGGTGACGAGGCCCTTGATCGCGTCCTCGACGCGAATGGTCTGGCCGGCACGCAGGTTCAGCTTGGTCGGATCCTGATTGGCGGCGTGCTGGGACACCGGCATTTCGGTGTCGAGCTTCATCTTGCCGGATTCGAGGCGCTCGAACAGCAGATAGAGCGTCATGATCTTGGTCAGCGACGCCGGATGGCGGATCCCGTCAGGGCTTGTTGCCTGGAGCACCGCGCCGGAATTGCCGTCGACGATGATGGACGCGAATTTCGGGCTCGAACTCTCGGACACATCGCGCTGGACGCGGTGATGCACCTGGTGGCGGCGATGGCGCCGCGCCTCCGCTGCATCGGTGAAGATGACTGCGATGGTGACCGTAAGAAGCCCCAAAACGCCAACCCGCGCCAAGCGCGAGGAAGACAAGTTTTTACGAAGCATGGAACCCCGTCCCCGTTTCTGACTTGATCACCGGCCCGTGGGGCGAAATTGTGCCCAATGGTCCCGGGATCATTACCTGCTCAGGCTGTCCCTCCGCTGGTGTTCGCCGCGGGGGACGTTGGACCCGAGCCGCTGTTCTGGCTAAGGTGATGTTCTCAAACGGCTTTGGCCGCCTGCGGAAGTGAACACGTCCAGGGAATCAGGGTAGGGCGCCGCGGTTTCCAAAAGCTTAAGGAACCCTTGCGGGAACCCCCGGGAATCTCCGCGATTTGCGTTGATTTTTTGTGCGACGCACAAGATTCTTGACATTTTTGTGCGTTGCACTATTTTTGGGCGAAGTCAGGGAGCCGGGGCTTCCCGACGCGAGCCAGGGAAAAGGATTCCGACATGTTCAAGGTTGAAGACTTTCAGAACTACGGGAAAGAGCAGTTCGAGCAGTGCGTTGCCTCCGCGACCTCGGTACAGCACGGCCTCCAGGCGATCGCCAGCGCCTATGGCGACTATACGAAGAAGTCGTTCGAAGACACCAAGTCCTTCGTCGAGAAGCTGTCCGGTGTGAAGTCGCTGGACAAGGCGATGGAAGCGCAGACCGATTTTGCCCGTTCCGCCTACGAGACCTTCGTTGCGGAATCGCAGAAGATCGCCGGCCTCTACAGCGATCTCGCCAAGCAGGCGTTCAAGCCGGTCGAGACCATCGTGTCGAAGTTCACCCCGGCCGCGAACTGACCCGCTCAACGCGCTCCTGGAATCAAAAGCCCGGCCAGATCTGGCCGGGCTTTTCGTTTGTGGATGCTGATGAGAATGACTTCGCGACCCGCGGCTTGGAAATCTGCGCCAAGATGTTCTTGAACGCGTCCGATGTCTGAAGGCGCTGGATTTGTTGTCCGCGAGAATCGGAGGCTCGGCCTCCCATTCGGTCCAATTGATCGAGGCACGGACATTGGTGGTGCCGACGTTGACGTCCTTCGAGAACGGGATGATCGAATCGAGCGCGACCTGCAGCGAAGTACGTGCTTGCACTGCGCGGCTATAGTTTACCGCGGCGCCGATGAAACTCAGCACGGGCACCAGCGATGGCGGAGATCGTGCCGATATTGCCTTGCTCGGCCGCTGCAAAGCGGACGAACTGTCGACCGGGGCGGCTGAGGAGGCAGGCGAGACTTGGCGGTCCACGAAATCTATGTCCTGCCCGATTTCGCGGCACGCCATTGAACGGCAGGTAAATCAGACCGTAGAAGGCCGGAGCCATCCGCGAAAAACCGTCGCAGGCCGGTTAACGGCCGGGTTCCTGGTCAACATGTTCTGAACTTACCGGGCGGAAATTTTTGTCAAATCGGTCCGGATTGATTAACCTGACGAGGATCGCCCGGACCGGGAATCGGGACTGCCACCGCCGCATCGGCCCGATCTACGCATGCTTGCGGCCAGCCGTGGGCAGGCCCATATTGCTGGCGAACGGTCCGGCTCGAGCCGGATGTGTTGGGAGCGGCGATCCAACAAGGCGGCGCGCCTGCGCCAGGCTCCGAAGGGCGGAGTCGCGCGGTGACCGCCATGCGCTTCCGTGGGGAATTTGAACGCCTGTGCCATGCCGCAATTGACTTCCAGTATCGACCTGTTCGCGCCAGCCGCTGCCGACGCTCCTCGCATGAGCAATGACGAGAACCGTTCGGGCAGCCCCTCGGGTCCGAACACTTCGGTCATCACCAAGGTCAAGCCCAAGACCAAACGGCCGAACCTGTATCGCGTGCTGATCCTGAACGACGACTACACGCCGATGGAGTTCGTCGTCCACGTGCTGGAGAAGTTCTTCAACAAGGACGTCGAAGCGGCGACCAAGATCATGCTGCACGTCCATCATCATGGCATCGGCGAGTGCGGCGTGTTCACCTATGAGATCGCCGAGACCAAGGTGACGCAGGTGATGGATTTTGCCCGCAAGCACCAGCATCCGCTGCAATGCGTGATGGAAAAGAAGTAAGACGCCTCGCGGCGCGCGTTTGAAGCCGGCTCTTGTGCAAGTCGCGGCGTGATTGTTGCAGTCACGGCTGCGCGCGAGTCCCGTTGCTGCCGGCAAAACTACGGAATTCCGCGCCGGCGCCGATCCCGCCCAAATCGGAACGGGTTTTGCATTGAAAATACCGCAGGTGTGTCGCCGCCGAGTCGCGGAACCGGTCTTTCGCCGCGATCTTGTATAACTATATGTGACAAAGGTTGTTGTTGCCTGACCGGGCGATGACGATCATGATGGTGGGGGCCATAGAGGACGCGAATGCCGACTTTTTCCCAAAGCCTTGAACAATCCCTGCATCGTGCGCTGGCGATCGCAAACGAGCGTCATCACCAATACGCGACGCTCGAGCATCTTTTGCTCTCACTGATCGACGACTCCGATGCAGCCGCCGTCATGCGCGCCTGTAGCGTCGATCTCGACAAGCTCCGTACGAGCCTCGTCAACTACCTTGAGACCGAATTCGAAAACCTGGTGACGGATGGCGCCGACGACGCCAAGCCGACCGCCGGTTTCCAGCGCGTGATCCAGCGCGCGGTGATCCACGTGCAATCCTCCGGTCGCGAAGAGGTGACCGGCGCCAATGTGCTGATCGCGATCTTTGCCGAGCGCGAGAGTCATGCCGCGTATTTCCTGCAGGAGCAGGACATGACGCGCTATGACGCGGTCAACTATATCAGCCACGGCATTGCCAAGCGTCCGGGTGTCTCCGAGGCGCGCCCCGTGCGCGGCGTCGACGAGGAGACCGAGACCAAGGGCAACGAGGACGCCAAGAAGAAGGGCGAGGCGCTCGAGACCTATTGCGTCAACCTCAACAAGAAGGCACGGGACGGCAAGATCGATCCGGTGATCGGACGCAATTCCGAGATCAACCGCGCGATCCAGGTGCTGTGCCGGCGGCAGAAGAACAACCCGCTGTTCGTGGGCGAGGCCGGCGTCGGCAAGACCGCGATTGCGGAGGGTCTTGCCAAGCGCATCGTCGACAGCGAGGTGCCGGAGGTGTTGGCGGCCGCGACCGTGTTCTCGCTGGACATGGGGACGCTGCTTGCCGGCACGCGCTATCGCGGCGACTTCGAGGAGCGCCTGAAGCAGGTGCTGAAGGAGCTCGAGGCGCATCCCAACGCCATCCTGTTCATCGACGAGATCCACACCGTCATCGGTGCGGGCGCCACGTCGGGTGGGGCGATGGATGCTTCGAACCTGCTCAAGCCGGCGCTGGCGTCGGGCACCATCCGCTGCATGGGCTCGACCACCTACAAGGAATATCGCCAGCACTTCGAGAAGGACCGCGCGCTGGTGCGGCGCTTCCAGAAGATCGATATCAACGAGCCGACGGTCGAGGACGCGATCGCGATCCTCAAGGGTCTCAAGCCGTATTTCGAGGACTACCACCGGCTGAAGTACACCAACGAGGCGATCGAGGCCGCCGTTCAGCTCTCCTCGCGCTACATCCACGACCGCAAGCTGCCGGACAAGGCGATCGACGTGATCGACGAGTCGGGTGCGGCGCAGATGCTGGTCGCCGAGAACAAGCGCAAGAAGACCATCGGCATCAAGGAGATCGAGACCACGATCGCCTCGATGGCACGGATCCCGCCGAAGAGCGTGTCGAAGGACGACGCCGAGGTGCTCAAGCATCTCGAAACGACGCTGAAGCGCACCGTGTTCGGTCAGGACAAGGCGATCGAGTCGCTCGCCGCATCGATCAAGCTGGCGCGCGCCGGTTTGCGTGAGCCGGAGAAGCCGATCGGCTGCTATTTGTTCTCAGGGCCCACCGGCGTCGGCAAGACCGAGGTCGCAAAGCAGCTCGCGGCAAGCCTCGGCGTCGAGCTGTTGCGCTTCGACATGTCCGAATACATGGAGCGGCACACCGTGTCGCGCCTGATCGGCGCGCCTCCCGGCTATGTCGGCTTCGACCAGGGCGGCCTCTTGACCGACGGCGTCGACCAGCATCCGCATTGCGTGGTGCTGCTTGACGAAATCGAGAAGGCGCATCCCGATCTCTACAACGTGCTGCTGCAGATCATGGATCACGGCCGGCTCACCGACCACAACGGCAAGCAGGTCAATTTCCGCAACGTGATCCTGATCATGACCACGAACGCGGGTGCTTCCGATCTCGCCAAGCAGGCGTTCGGCTTCACACGTTCGAAGCGGGAAGGCGACGACCACGAGGCGATCAACCGGCAGTTCGCGCCGGAATTCCGCAACCGTCTCGATGCCATCGTCTCGTTCGGTCATCTCAGCGTCGAGGTGATCGGAACCGTGGTCGAGAAGTTCGTGCTTCAGCTCGAAGCGCAGCTCGGCGACCGCGACGTCACCATCGAGCTGTCCGAGCCGGCCAAGACCTGGCTGGTCCAGCACGGCTACGACGAGCAGATGGGCGCGCGGCCGATGGCCCGCGTGATCCAGGAGCATATCAAGAAGCCGCTGGCCGACGAGGTGCTGTTCGGCAAGCTGAAGGGTGGCGGTCACGTCCGCGTCGTCCTGGTGAAGGACGAGGCCGACGAGACCAAGGACAAGATCGGCTTCGAGTTCGTCGAAGGTCCGGTCACGCCGAAGCAGGAGAAGCTCCCGGGTGCTCGCAAGCGCCCGCCGGGCAAGTCAAAGCCGGGCGGTCCCGGCGGCTCAAAGGGGCCGACCTCCAAGGGCCCGCTGGTCAAGGCTTGATCTGCACGCGATGAAATCGAAAAGGCCGGCTGCAAAGCCGGCCTTTTTGTTGGCGCCGATGTCGGCGTCGAGGGCCGCGGGAACTGGGCCTGGCTCCTTTTAGTCTCCCCGCAGGCGCTGGTCGTCCTGGACGCGAACGTGCTCGGCGCCTCGCGCGCCCACGGGAGACAGCCGCAGCATGCTCAGCACCGCGCCGCAGAGAGCAAATCCGACGCCGACGAGGAGCGCCAGCCTGGTGCCCTCAACCGGGTACCGTCCGAGCAGCAGCGCCACCAGCGCTGCCCCCGTGGTCTGGCCGAGCAGGCGCGCCGTGCCCAGCATCCCGCTTGCGCCGCCGGCGCGCTCGCGCGGGGCGGCCGCGATCATGGTGCGGTTGTTAGGGGTCTGGAACAGGCCGAAGCCGGCACCGGCCAGCGCCATGCGCCAGATCACGTCAAGCGGGGTCGGGCTTGCGGGCAGGAAGGCCAGCGCGGCGAGACCGCAGGCGAACAGCGTGAGCCCGATGCCGCCGAGCAGGCCCGCCGGATAGTGCTCGACGAGGCGGCCGGCAAGGGGCGCTGCGAATGCCACCGCGATCGGCCAGGGCGTGATCAAGAGCCCCATATGCACCGCCGAATAGCCGAAGCGGCTCTGGAGATAGAAGGGGATCGCGACGAAGGCCAGCATCTGCCCGCAGAACGATGCGATCGAAGTCGCAATCGACAGCGCGAACACCGGGATGCGTAACAGATCGACCGGCAAGAGCGGCGAGCTCTTATGGGTTTCGCGATAGATCAGCAGCGCGCCAGCGACGATGGCGATGGCGAATTGCGCGATGCAGGTGATGGCGGCCTCACCATGACCGACGCTGTCGACGGCGGCGATGCCGACACCGAACGTGATCGCGGACAGGCCCGCGCTCTGCCAGTCGAAGGAACGGCTCGCTGGCTTGGTGTGCGGCAGGCTGCGCAGGCCGATCAGCAATGTCACCGCACCGAGGGGCACGTTGATCGCGAACAGCCAGGGCCAGCTTCCGATGGCCAGGATGCCGGCGGCGAGCGTCGGTCCGACCGCAGCCGAGAAGGCGACCACGAGCGCGTTGAGCCCGATGCCGCGGCCGAGCTGGCTGCGCGGATAGGTGAAGCGCACCAGCGCCGCGTTGACGCTCATGATGCCGGCGGCGCCAAAGCCCTGGAGGATGCGCGCGGCCGTCAGCAGCGGCAGCGTGTGCGCCAGCGCGCACAATGCGGAGGCCAGCGTGAACAGCACCAGTCCGACCAGATAGACGCGGCGATAGCCGACGATCTCGCCGAGCGAAGCCAGCGGTAGAAGTGAGATCGTGATCGCGAGCTGGTAGCCGTTGACGATCCAGATCGAGAAGGCCGGGCTTGCATCGAGGTCGGCCGCGATCGTCGGCAGTGCGACGTTGGCGATGGCGCTGTCGACCACCGCCATGATGATGCCAAGCGCAATCGTCAGCACTGCCTGGTTGCGCTGTGGCTGCGGCAGGCCGTCGGCGTGCTCGATGGTGGTCGATGACATCGTGAAGCGTGCTTGCTCGAGACGCGGTTGCTGGTCCGCAACCTGGTCCGACCCGTGATGGTTCCAGCCAAAGCCTGGACGATTCCAGTCCTATTTCGGCTTCCGTGGCTCCTGAATCGCCCTGAGGTAGCTTACCACGGCCTCGGCGTCGTCTCGGCCGAATCGAGCCGTTGGCATCGAGCGGTGGATGCTGCTGTAGCCGTCCTGGAGGCGCTGCATGAAGTCGGGATCGTAGAGTTTGTTCTCGCCGAGGTTCCGGAAGGGCGGTGCCAGCTCGTTCCGGCTCTTGTCCGTCCTGCCGACCGCGTGGCACTGCGCGCACATCCGTTGCAGCAGTGCTTCGGCGCGCCGCTGTTCGAGATCCAGGGCTTGACTTGCCGTGCTCCACAGAACGCCAACGGCCAGCAGCGCTGGCGCGATCCTATTCATCGCTCATGTCCATCATTCCCAGCGCAGGGCCTTCATGGCAAATCGGCGCGGCAGCATCGCGAGTGCCGCAGCGTGTCACGGCCGACGCAGGCGGGCTTGATGCAGCTCAAGTGTCCTACACCGCCGGCGGATTCCGCTCGGTGAAGGTCACGCGCTGGTGCCAATAGGGATAGGGCAGCGTCACCGTGCTCGCGGCATCGAGCTTTGCGACCTGGTCCTTGGTCAAGGACCAGCCGACCGCACCGAGATTTTCGCGCAGCTGGGTCTCGTTGCGCGCGCCGATGATCAGCGTCGAAACGGTCGGACGCTGGAGCAGCCAGTTGAGCGCGATCTGCGAGACGCTCTTGCCCGTCTCCTTCGCGATTTCGTCGATGGCCTCGACGACACGGTAGACATGCTCGTCCGGAACGGGCGGTCCGAACTCGGCCGTCTTGGGCAGTCGGCTGACTTCCGGCTTCGGCTGGCCGCGGCGGATTTTTCCGGTGAGGCGTCCCCATCCGAGCGGCGACCAGACTACGGCACCTAACCCCTGGTCGAGCCCGAGCGGCATCAACTCCCATTCGTAATCGCGCCCGATCAGCGAATAGTAGGTCTGGTTGGCGACGTAGCGCGGAAAGCCGTGCTTGTCGGCGACGGCAAGCGATTTCATCAGGTGCCAGCCCGAGAAATTCGAGACGCCGATGTAGCGGATCTTGCCGGCACGCACGAGCACGTCGAGTGTTGCAAGCACCTCTTCAGGCGGGGTGAAGGCGTCGAAGCCGTGCAGCTGGAACAGGTCGATGTAGTCGGTGCCGAGCCGGCTCAGCGAACCGTCGACGGCCGCGAGCAGATGCTGCCGCGACGAGCCGATATCGTTGGGGCCCTCGCCGAAGCGGAACGTCGCCTTGGTCGAGATCAGAACTTTGTCGCGGCGCCCCTTGATCGCTTCGCCGAGCACCCGCTCGGACTCGCCGAGAGAATAGACATTCGCGGTGTCGAACATCGACACGCCGGCTTCGAGGCAGATGTCCAGAAGGCGCCGCGCTTCGGTCGCGTCGGTCTTGCCCCAAGCCGCAAGGCGGCCGACGCCGCCGAAGGTGCCGGTGCCAAGACTGAGGGCGGGCACCATGAGGCCTGAACTGCCCAAGCGTCGGTATTCCATCGATGTGCTCCTCGGCTGGCCGCCGGTTGATCGATGCGGCCTTGCGGGCCGATGGTAATGCAAGCAGGCGCTGCGTCCTATCACGCGCTCACATACCGGCCTTGCTTCGGTAGGCGCATATCGTCGAATGCAGCCTCGCAACGCGCGCGCCGAACGTCGTCACCAAAGATTGAACTTCGAGCCTCGTTGCGGGTGAGAGGAAGCGCGCGCGTTCGCATCATCCGCCTGCCGCGGCGGAAGCGTCAGGCTCCAGCCATCACGACCAGCACCGAATCGCGGTCACACCCAGATCTCAGTGTCGCAACTGACTCTGCCGGAAGTCGCGCGGCGACATTCCGAAATGCTCGCGGAAGACGCGGCCGAAATGTGAGAGGTCGTTGAAGCCCCAGCCGAACGCGACCTCGCTGATGTGGCGATGGGCGAGCACGGGCGAGGCGAGGTCGCGCCGGCATCGTGCGAGGCGTTCGGCAAGAACATGGCGCTGGAAGGAGGTGTCCTCGTCGGCGAGAAGATCGTTGACGTAGCGCGGCGAGATGCCGAGCGCGGCCGCGGTCTCCGCGAGTGAGAGGTCGGGATCGGAGAGATGCGCGCGGATGTGCGCCTTCAATCGGTAGAGCAGGGCCGAGCGGTGGGTCGAGGACGGCAGCGATGTCCTGCCGAGCCGCTCGCTCAGCGCCATGGCGAGCAGATCGACGGCCTGCTCCGACAGCGCGGCGGCGGTGTCCGGGGCCAGCCCGTCCGCGCTCTGGCAAAGCCGGAAGATGAAATCATAGGCGAGCCGCTCGAGCGGTGCGTCGGCCCCGAATGCCATCGCTGTCAGCGTCTCGGTGCCACCGAGCCGGCGTCGCAGCATCTCGCGCGGCACCTTGAAGATGGTCTGCGTGAAGGCGTCGTTGAACTTCAACTCATACGGACGCGTGGTGTCGTAGAGCGCGAACTCGCCGGGGTGGATCACGGTCTCCCGGCCGTCCTGCACAACGCCACCGCTGCCGCGATTGCCTAGTGCAATGAGAACAAAATCCTGGTCCGAGCGCGCGATGCGAGATGGCGTGCGGAACACGTGCTGGCGGTCCGAGCAGACTACGGAGCATGCCGCCTTGCCGAGCGAAGCCTGCGTGACCGAGCCGCGAAAGGCGCTGCCGAGATCGGACTTGCAGTCGAGGCCGACGAAGACGTCGCAGACGATGTCCTGCCATAGCGCGAGCCGCCGATAGCCGGGGCTGCCGTCTGTCGTGAACTGGATTGTCATCTGGACAGCCTCCCTTTCACACCCTGCACAATCGCCGGGGATCCAGCCTGCCGGAGGCAAATCCCGTACCGACCGACGGTCCCTTCCCAGTCGAGTTTTTGTTCCGCCGTGGTCGAGCGCCCGGCCGCCCAGCTTGGCCCAATAGACTGCATCGGACATGGCGTCCGATCAACCGGCAATGGAGGCGGGAATGGGCATCGAGCATCCGAAATACAAGGTCGCGGTGGTGCAGGCGGCGCCGGCCTGGCTCGACCTCGACGCCTCGATCGACAAGTCGATCGCGCTGATCAGGGAGGCCGCGGAAAAGGGCGCCAAGCTGATCGCTTTTCCCGAGGCCTTCATTCCCGGCTACCCCTGGCACATCTGGATGGACTCGCCGGCCTGGGCGATCGGCCGCGGCTTCGTGCAGCGCTATTTCGACAATTCGCTGTCCTACGACAGCCCGCAGGCCGAGCGGCTGCGCGAGGCCGTGCGCAAGGCAAAGCTCACCGCCGTGGTCGGCCTGTCCGAACGCGATGGCGGCAGCCTCTATCTCGCGCAATGGCTGATCGGGCCCGACGGCGAGACCATCGCAAAGCGCCGCAAGCTGCGGCCGACCCATGCCGAGCGCACCGTCTATGGCGAGGGCGACGGCAGCGACCTTGCCGTGCATGCGCGACCCGACATCGGCCGTCTCGGCGCACTATGCTGCTGGGAGCATCTCCAGCCGCTGTCGAAATACGCGATGTATGCCCAGAACGAGCAGGTCCATGTCGCGGCCTGGCCGAGCTTCTCGCTCTACGATCCCTTCGCGCCAGCGCTGGGAGCCGAGGTCAACAACGCCGCCTCGCGCGTCTATGCGGTGGAGGGCTCCTGCTTCGTGCTGGCGCCTTGCGCGACGGTGTCTCAGGCCATGATCGACGAGCTCTGCGACCGGCCGGACAAGCATGCGCTGCTGCATGCCGGCGGCGGGTTTGCCGCGATCTACGGCCCCGACGGCAGCCAGATCGGCGAGAAGTTGGCGCCGGACCAGGAAGGGCTGCTGATCGCCGAGATCGACCTTGGCGTCATCGGCGTCGCCAAGAACGCCGCTGACCCGGCCGGCCACTATTCGCGGCCCGACGTGACGCGGCTTCTGCTCAACAAGAAGCGGTACCAGCGCGTCGAGCAGTTCGCGCTGCCGGTCGACACCGTCGAGCCCACGGAGATCGCGGCGGCGGCAAGCTGAGCGTCGCCGCGCGAAGACGGGCTTACGTTAGGCGACGCAGTGCCCGAGCAGTTCCGGATGTGCGGCGCAGATATGGTGCGCGCCGGCATCGCGCAGCTCGGCCTCGCTGCCATAGCCATAGAGCACGCCGATTGCGGTCATGCCGTTGGTCCTGGCTCCGACCACGTCATGGCTGCGGTCGCCGATCATGATCGCGTTGTTCGCCTCGACCCTGGCCTCGTCGAGCGCATAGCGGAGCAGGTCGCGCTTGTCGACGCGGGTGCCGTCAAGCTCGGAGCCGAACACGCGCTCGAAATACGGCTTCAGGCCGAAATGATCGACGATGCGGGTGGCGTAGACCGCGGGCTTGCTGGTCGCGACGAACATGCGCGGTGTTGTCGCGGCAAGCCTCGTGAGGGTGTCCATGATGCCGGCATAGGCTTCGTTCTCGAACAGGCCGATATCGCTGAAGCGCTCCCGATAGAGCAGCAGCGCGCGGTCGGCGAGTTCGTCGGTTCCGGTGAGCTTTTTCAG
Organism: Bradyrhizobium sp. CCBAU 25338; assembly: GCF_028128965.1. Classification (NCBI taxonomy): domain Bacteria; kingdom Pseudomonadati; phylum Pseudomonadota; class Alphaproteobacteria; order Hyphomicrobiales; family Nitrobacteraceae; genus Bradyrhizobium; species Bradyrhizobium sp. CCBAU 25338. The sequence continues at coordinate 256,248 of NZ_LFKY01000037.1, read as the reverse complement.
GCTGGCATGCAGCGGCGGCCCGATGCACCAGGTCAGCTCGTCCTCGCTCGGGACAGGCTGGTTGAGCCGATCCAGGGCGTATTGGATGGATCGCGTGATCCCCGGCTTGGGATTGGTCAGCGTGCCGTCGAGATCAAAAAAGATTGTCACCATCCGGGCGGGACCTGCGTTGTTACTGCCGCTCGTGCTAATTGGCTGGGGTTCCAAGTCAAGGTCCGATTTGTCCGATAGCGTCAATGCCATGCGAATAGCTCGGGTCATCGCAGTCTTGTGCCACGCCCTCGTGCTGTCGCCGGCGCTCGCAGAGGAGACGCCGCCTCCCGTCGCGCCTCCGAATGCCGAGGAGCCCGCGAAGCCGGCGGAGAAACCCGCGGACGCGCGCGAGAGCGACACGCGGGAGTCGATCTGCCTGATCGTGGAGGCGGCTGCGCGCGATGCCAATCTCCCGCTCGAATTCTTCGCCCGGGTGATCTGGCAGGAAAGCCGCTTCCAGGCCGATGCGGTCGGCCCCATGACGCGCAACGGGGAGCACGCGCAAGGGATCGCGCAGTTCATGCCAGGCACGGCAAGCGAGCGTGGGCTGCTCAATCCGTTCAATCCGGTGCAGGCACTGCCTAAGTCGGCCGAGTTCTTGAACGAGCTGCGCAACCAGTTCGGAAATCTCGGCCTCGCCGCGGCTGCCTACAATGCCGGTCCGCGGCGTGTGCAGGAATGGCTCGCCGGCACCGGCCCGATGCCGGAGCAGACCCGCAACTACGTCTTCGCCATCACCGGCACGAGCGTCGACGCCTGGGCCAAGGCCGGCAGCACCGGCAAGGGGCCGCCGAGTTCACCGCCGACGAGCTGCCGTGATCTGATGGCGCTGCTGAAGCGCGCGCCGAACCCGTTCGTCGCCGAGCTCGAGCAGCATGTGGAGCTTGCCGCCGCAAAGATCTGGGGCGTGCAGCTCGCGGCCGGCTTCGACCGCAACAAGGCGCTGGCGATGTATTCCAGGGCGGTCACGAGACTGAGCGCCGTGATCGGCGAGCGTGACCCGAGCCTGCTAAGCTCGGTGATGCGCAGCCGCGGCACGCGCGCCTTCTACCAGGTCCGTATCGGCGCGGATACCCGAGCCGAGGCCGATGATCTGTGCAACCGCATCCGCAAGGCAGGCGGCGCCTGCTTCGTGCTGAAGAACCGCGGTGTGAGCGGGTAGAGCGCATTCGCTCTGGCCGTCATTCCGGGGCGATGCGAAGCATCGAACTATGGTGCGCAATTGCGCACCTGAGAATCCATCGGGCCACAGAGACCGTCGCGAGATGGATTCCGGGTTCGCGCCAAGTGGCGCGCCCCGGAATGACGACGGTGGTCCTGGGCCTCGCGCATGTCAGCCCCGCCGTGCCCTTCCTTGACGCGCGCCGCCGTCTCGCGCGTTATGCCGCCAGGATTCCTCACCAGCCAAAGCTCTCCGTGGCGCTTCCTCCACTCGATTCCCCTCAATGGCAAAGTCCGTGGCGCGCGTTTGCGTGGGGACTGCGCTCGATCACGCAGACGATCCTCACCATCGTGCTGTTCGTGACCTATCTCGGCATCGGCGCGCTTGCCCACGACACCCATTTCAGCCTGCTCTGGGCGCTCTGCTCGACGCTGTTCGTTTGGGCCGGGCCGGCACAGATCATCCTGATCACCACGCTCGGCTCCGGCGCGACCATCATCCAGTCCGCGATTGCGGTGACCGTGAGCGCCATTCGGCTGTTTCCGATGGTCGTGTCGGTGCTGCCGCTGATGCGCACGCCGACGACGAAACGACGCGAGCTGGTCTTCGCCGCGCATCTGACCGCGGTGACGCTGTGGGTCGAATGCCATCGCTTCCTGCCGCTTGTGCCGCGGCAGCGGCGCATCGCCTTCGTCCACGGGCTCGGCTGTGGCCTCGTTTCGGTGTGCCTCGTCGCCAACACCGTCGGCTATTTCCTCGCCGCCAATCTGACGCAGACGCTGGGAGCGGCGATCCTGCTGCTGACGCCGCTGTCCTTCCTGTTCTCGACCGCGCGCAACAGCCGCGAGGTCGCCGACGTCGTCGCGCTGGCGCTCGGGATCTTGCTCTATCCGCTGGCCGCGAAGATGAACTCCGGCCTCGACATCCTCGTCAGCGGCGTGGCGGCCGGCACGATCGCCTATGGCGTGCATTGGTGGCGGGAGGTGCGCGCATGAGCTACGCGCAGCTCATCGGCGACTGGCAGGCGCTCGTCGTGCTGTTCGTCGCCGGCGTCGTTCCCAACCAGATCTGGCGCATGCTGGGTCTGTGGTTCGGCGGCGGCATCGACGAGGGCTCCGAGCTGCTGGTCTGGGTGCGGGCGGTCGCGACCGCGATCCTGGCCGGCGTCATCGCCCAGATCGTGGTGGAGCCGCCAGGGGCGCTTGCCACTGTGCCTGACGTGCTGCGCTATGGCGCGGTCGGTGCCGGACTCGTCGTCTTCCTGCTGACCCGCCGCTCGATCTTCGCCGGCGTGGTCACGGGCGAAGTCTTCATGCTGGCCGGCAAGTGGTGGTTGGGCTAAAACCGCCGGCGAACAGCAAGGAACTGAAATATGGTTCGCGAACAGGAGCTCCGCGGGGGCGAGGTCGCCATCGAGCTGCCGCCGACGCAAGATGCCGGGCTCGTCTTCATCGGCCGTATCCGCACGCCCTGGACGTCGCGCCTGGAGACGCCGCGGCAGGGGCGTCAGGACGGCCCGATATGCCGGCTCGAGATCTTCGAGCCGTTCGTGCCGGCGATCAAGGGCGTCGATTTCTACAGCAATCTCGAAGTGCTCTACTGGCTCGACCAGTCGCGCCGCGACATCGTCCTGCAAAGCCCGAAGAACAACGAGAAGACCCGCGGCACGTTCTCGCTGCGCTCGCCGGTTCGCCCCAACCCGATCGGCACGTCGATCGTGAAGCTGGTCGGCATCGAGGGTAATGCGATCCTGGTGCGTGGGCTGGATTGCCTCGACAACACGCCGCTGATCGACATCAAGCCGGATCGTTGCGAGTTCACCCCATTGGCCGCGCCGCAGCCGGGGGATTTCCAGACGGAATGAGGATCAGCCCTTCAACGCCGTGATCAGCTTGGCCGCGTGCTCTTCCAGCGCCTTGGCGTCTTCCTTGCGGCTCGCCGGCGGCAGCATGGCGACGCCGTCGTGGCGCGGCATCACGTGCATGTGCAGGTGAAACACCACCTGTCCGCCGGCGGGCTCGTTGAACTGCTGCACGGTGATGCCGTCGGCGTTGAATGCCTTCATCGCGGCGGCGGCGATCTTGTGCGCGCCGCGGGCGACATGGGCGTAGTCGTCCGGCTTGATGTCGAGGATGTTACGGGCAGGGGCCTTGGGGATCACCAGGGTGTGGCCGGGCGTGCGCGGCATGATGTCGAGGAAGGCGATGACGTGCTCGTCCTCGTAGACCTTGTAGCAGGGCAGCTCGCCGCGCAGAATCTTTGCGAAGATGTTGTTGGTGTCGTAGGCGGTCATGGTAGCTCCTCGGCGGCTCCTCGAGACTTTGCACTTACTGTCACCAGCGGCGGCGAGGCGTCAAGGCGCCTCATCGGCGCCCTTGCGGAACGGGCCGAGCTCGGCGAGCTCCCGTCCGGCCTCCGCGACATAGGCGCGCTCGCGCTTGAGGTAATCGTCGATGGCGCGGCGGAGTCCCGGATCGGCGATGAAGTGGGCGGAGTAGGTGGTGCGCGGCAGGTAGCCGCGCGCGATCTTGTGTTCGCCTTGCGCGCCGGCCTCGACATGCTTCAGGCCGTGTCTGATCGCGAAGTCGATCGCCTGATAGTAGCAGACCTCGAAATGCAGGAACGGATGATGCTCGACCGCGCCCCAGTTGCGGCCGAACAGCGTGTCCGAGCCGATGAAGTTGATCGCACCCGCGATCCAGCGGCCGTTGCGGCGGGCCATCACCAGCAGCACGTCCTCGCTCATGGTCTCGCCGATCAGTGAGAAGAACTCGCGCGTCAGGTAAGGCCGGCCCCATTTGCGCGAGCCGGTCTCCATGTAGAATTCGAAGAAGGCATCCCAGGCATCCTCGGTGATGTCCTTGCCCGTCAGCGAGTGGATCGTGATGCCCGCGGCCAGCGCGTCGCGCCGCTCGCGCTTGATCGATTTGCGGTGGCGGGAGTTCAGCGTCGCCAGGAAATCGTCGAAGCTCGTAAACCCCTCGTTGTGCCAGTGGAACTGCTGGTCGGTGCGCTGGAGGAAGCCGTGCTCTGCGAGCAGCTTCCATTCGGCCTCGCGCGCGAAGGTGACGTGGACCGAGGACGCCTTGCTGACGCCGCACAGCGCCACCAAGCCGCTCGCCAGGGCGTCGGTGATCTGCGCACAGTCGATGTCGTCGCGGACCAGCAGCCGCGGTCCCGTGGCCGGGGTGAACGGCACCGAGACCTGGAGCTTTGGATAGTAGCGCCCGCCCGCGCGCTCATAAGCGTCTGCCCAGCCGCGGTCGAAGACGTATTCGCCTTGCGAGTGCGATTTCAGATAGCAGGGCACGACACCGACGACGCGGCCGTCGAGCTTGGCCACCAGATGCCGCGGACCCCAGCCGGTGCGGATGGTCGCCGAACCCGATTTCTCGGCTGCGGAAAGAAATGCGTGCGAGACGAACGGGTTATAGGCAGGACTTGAGAGGCCGAGGGAATCGCCTGGAAGGACGGATGAGGTTCCCAGGCCATGCCCCTTGCAAGCCTTTTCGTTAAGAGCCTTGCCGGGATTGGCGCAAGCGTCCCAATCCTCGGGCGAGACTTCGCCGATGGATGGTACGGCCTCGAGCGTAATGTCGGATGATGCCATTGCGCCCAAGATCGTGCATTGCAGCAGCGACTTCAAGGGGTGGAAACTGAGCTCTCTCGTGTCCCGGACGCTCGCAGCGCGCGCGTCCGGGACACGAGAGCTGGCGCCGTGCAGCGGCGTTCCCCTACGGCACGAACCCCTCGAAGATCATCTGATCCGCATATTGGGCGACCCGCGTCCGCTGCTCCGGGGTACGCACGGTCCAGCCGAGCAGGGTGCAGCCGAAGACGTTGCGGGCGATCCAGGGAGCGGGGGCCGGGAGGTGATCGACCTTGAAGGCGACGAAGTGGGGCTGGGTCCGGAAGCCGTGGCGCAGGTACAGCATGCTGTCGCGCTGCTGCTGCGTCAGGTCAGCCCAATAGTCGTCTTCATAGGTCCGTTGTGCGACGATGCCGCGCGGACGGGAGGGCAGCAATTCGCGCAGCGCCAGCACCTGGTCGGGATCGAACGACATGCCGACCGCCGGGCCGTCATAGGACGCCAAGACTTCGGCCATCCGCTTCACCAGCTTGCGGTCGCCGCCAAAATGACTCTTCACCTCGATCACCAGCGGCACGCGGCCGGCGACCATGGCGCAGAGGTCGCTGAGCGACATCATCCGCTCGTCGGTGTCCCTGAACCTGACCGCCTTCAGCTCCGCCGCGGTCTTCGAGATGACGTCCCCGGTGGCCTCGGTGAGACGGCCCAGCGCGTGGTCGTGATGCACCATGGCCTCGCCGTCGGCCGAGAGCTGGATATCGACCTCGATCGTGAAATTGCCCGCAATCGCAGCCTGCACCGCGCCCGGCATGTTCTCGACGATGCCGCGCGAAATGTCGTGCAGGCCGCGGTGGGCGACCGGCCGGGCTGTCAGCCAATCCGGAGCACGCATTCGCGTCAGGCGACCTCGAACACGCCGTCGACCTCGACCGCCGCATCGGCGGGCAACGAGGCGACCCCGACGGTGGTCCGGGCATGGCGGCCCTTGTCGCCGAAGGCGGCGACCATCAGGTCGGAAGCGCCGTTGAGCACCTTCGGCCCGTCGAGGAAGTCCGGCGCCGAGTTGATGAAGCCGCCGAGGCGGACCACCCGCACGACCTTGTCGAGATCGCCGAGCGCCGCCTTGACCTGGGCCAGCAGGTTCACCGCGCAGCCACGCGCGGCCGCCGCCCCCTCCTCGATGGAGACCCCAGCGCCGAGCTTGCCCTTGGCGATCAGCTTGCCGGCGGGGTCGAAGCAGACCTGGCCGGAGACGAACAGCAGATTGCCGGTCCGCACGAACGGGACGTAGTTGGCGACGGGGGTGGGGGCCTCATGCAGCTTGATGCCCTGTTCCGCCAGTTTCTGCTCGACCGTGCCCGCCATGTCCGACCTCGTTGTCCAAAATCATTGCCCCGGCGCGTCCGTTTGAAGGCCGGGCGCGCCCTGTTTCGCCCATCGTGCCGTCACATGCAAGCAACCGGAAGGGGGGCGCATTTTGTCGAGGCGGACCAACGCGAAGGGGCAACTTTACGTGAAACGGCCTCAGTTGCGACGCAATGGAACGGTCATTAAAATGTCGATTCTGCGCTTTCCTCAGGGAACAGACATGGTGCACCTTTTCCGGACTTCGCTCGGTGTGATGGCGCTCGCGGCGGCCGCTTTCGGCCCCGGCGGCGGGGCGCTGGCCGCCAATGGTCCGTTCCTCGCGCACCAGGCGCTGTATGACCTCAATCTCGTCAAATCGCGCTCCAATTCGGTCAACAGTGCCCGCGGCCGCATTCTCTACAATTTCACGGGGAACGCCTGCGAGGGCTATACCTCGGAATTCCGCCAGGTCTCCGAGCTCGACAGCGGCGAGGGCAAGGTCACGCTCAGCGATCTCCGCTCCAATTCCTGGGAGGACGCCGCCGGCAAGAGCTACCGCTTCAAGATCGAGACGCGCATGAACGAGGCGGATGCCGGCCGCGTCGACGGCTCGGCCGAGCGCGACGGCGACCACATCAACGTCAAGCTGAAGCTGCCGGCGCCGAAGAGCTTTACACTCGACGGCAAGATCGTGTTCCCGACCGAGCAGATCCAGCGCATCATCGCCGCCGCGAAGGAAGGCAAGTCGCTGCTTGAGCTCTCCGTCTATGACGGCTCGGACGACGGCCAGAAAGTCTACAACACGCTGACCGTGATCGGCCAGCCGATCCCCGCCGACCGCGCCACCTCGTCCGATCCGTCGACCTCGGACGAGCACATGAAGTCGCTGAAGCGCTGGCCCGTCACCGTCAGCTATTTCGATCGCGACGCCCAGCAGAAAGAGGGCGAGCAGACGCCGGTCTATGCGATGTCGTTCGAACTCTACGAGAACGGCGTCTCGCGCCAGCTCGTGCTCGATTACAACGATTTTGTGATCTCGGGTTCGATGGGCAAGTTCGACGTCAAGGACAGCAAGCCCTGCAATTGAGGGTTCGTTGCATCTAGCCCTCGACACCGTCTCCCGCTACGCTTCCTCCCAACCACAAACTCCGGGAGGCAAGCACCATGCCCAAGCTCGACCATCTCCGCCCCAGCGGCCTGCATCACAATCCCGCTTACTCCCACGTCGTGACCGCTACCGGTGCGCGGACCATCTACATCTCCGGCCAGGTGTCGGTGGATGAGGAGGGGCGGATCGTCGGCGAGGGCGATATCGCCGCGCAGACGACGCAGGTGATGCAGAATCTCGGGCACGCCTTGAAGGCGGCGGGGGCCACCTACGCCAACATCGTCAAGATCACGACGTTCGTCGTGAACTACAAACCGGAGCTGCGGCCGATCATCGGCAAGGCCCGCTCCGCCTTCTTCGAAGGCATGGAGCCGCCGGCCTCGACGCTCGTCGGCGTCTCCGCGCTCGCCGCGCCGGAATGGCTGATCGAGATCGAGGCGATCGCGGTCACGGATTGATTTCGCTACGCTCTATCTGGACTACGAGTGCGTCGCCTTGGACATCTCCCGCAGAACAGCCATCGCCTCGTCGGCCCTGTCGGCGGGCACGAAGAGATGGTCGTGGTGGAAGGCCGACACGGCGTTCACGCTGATGCCGGCTTCGGCCAGACGCGCCGTGATTGCCGCCAGAAGGCCCACCGCATCGAGTGCGGAGTGAACTGTCAAGGTGATCAGGCGCGAGGGAAATTCATGGTGTAGTCCGGCACGCTCGGCCTGCTCGTGCAGCATCACCAGCGTTGTTCCTTCGCGTTCGCGGAACGTCAGCATCGGGCTGATGGTGGCTGGAATGCTCGCGTTCGGCGCAAGCGTACAAAACACGAAGATGCCGTCCAGGATCTCCGGCCTCATGTGACTCAGCAGCGCATCGAGATCGCGTTCACCCGTCATCACTCCTGCGCCTTCTCCGGCCCGTCATAGGCGATGCCGCGGATCACCGCGGCGCTGCCGAACTTCTTGCGCAGGCTGTCCACGGCGCGCTCGGCGTGCGCGGCGCGGCGGTCGAGCATGTCGGTGTCGTCGGCGGGCGAGCCCTCGCGCAGCGCGCTGACGCCGGCGCCCATCAGACGGAAGGCGGTGCCGTCGATCTCCCTGGCCAGCATCTCGCGGCAGATCGAGAAGATCTTTGCGGCGAGCTGGGTCGGGGCCGCAATGGACTGCGAGCGGGTGCGCTGGCGGAAGTCGGCGGTCTTCAGCTTCAGCGTCACGGTGGAGCCGGCGAGTTCGCTGCTTTTCAAGCGCGACGACGTCTTCTCGCACAGTCGCCACAAAATCTTCTCCAGCGTCGCGAAATCGCGGATGTCGGTCTCGAAGGTGGTTTCGCTGGAGATCGTCTTGGCGCCGCGGTCAGGCTCGACGCGGCGGTCGTCGATGCCGCGCGCGAGCCGCCACAGTCGGCGGCCGTCGCTCGGAAACTGCCGCATCATCTCGATCTCGTCGGCCTTCTGCAGGTCGGCGATGATGCGGAAGCCGCGCTGCACGAGGCGTTCCTGCGTCGCTGGTCCCACGCCGAAGATGAAGCCGACCGGCTTTTCCGCCAGCATTGAACGGGCTTCTTCCTGGTCGAGCGCGGCGAAGCCGCGGGGCTTGTCGAGGTCCGAGGCGATCTTGGCCAGGAACTTGTTGCAGGACAGGCCGACCGAGACGGTGATGCCGACGTCACGCTCGACGTCGCGGGCAAAGCGCGCCAGCACCTTTGCCGGGATCATGCCGTGCACCCGTTCGGTGCCGGAGAGATCGAGGAAGGCTTCGTCGATCGAGAGCGGCTCGACCAGCGGCGTCAGCGCCTGCATGGCCTGGCGCACCTCGCGGCCGACGCGGACATATTTGGCCATGTCCGGCCGGATCACGGTCGCATGCGGGCAGGCCTCCAGCGCCTTGAACATCGGCATCGCCGAGCGCACGCCATAGGTGCGTGCGATGTAGCAGGCGGCCGACACCACCCCGCGTTTTCCCCCGCCGATGATGACGGGCCTGTCGGCGATGTCAGGATTGTCGCGCTTCTCGACCGTCGCGTAGAACGCGTCGCAGTCGATATGGGCGATGGTCAGGCCAGCCAGCGCCCGGTGGCGGACGAGGCGAGGGGAACCGCAGGCCGAGCAGCGCCGCACCCCCATATCCAGATCGGCCAGACAATCCCGGCAGAAGCAGCGGGGCCCGGCCGGGTCGGGGGCGGTCACGGCACGTCGCGCTCCCAGGAGCGGTCGCCGAGCGCGTCCCCGAGGACCTGCCGCGCTGCGGCAACGTTGGTCGGATGCAGCTCCGAGGCGCTCGCGAAGGCCTTCACGGTGGCGTCATCGCGCAGCACGAAATCCAGCACGTTGAGGAGGAAATTCGGGTCCGAGGCGGCGTTCCGGAGGGTCTCCGGGCCCACACCTGTCTCGGCCAGGAACAGGCCCAGCCGCTCGGGCTCGCTCGCGACGAAGGACAGCGCCTGAATCGCAACGATTTCAGCGACTTCGCGGGGGTTGTGAACAGGCTTTTTCACGGGCCCGGTTTGCCTTTCCGTTAACTTTCGGTGTCTACTTTGCATCATGCCCGAGTCTCGTGCCTGAGTCTTGCGACCCGGGGCAAGCAACTGGAAACCACATCGCAGAAAGTGGCCCCTCGGCTTTAACGAAACTAGAGCGAATCTGAGGCTAGTTTGAATCCAGTTTTCGAAGCGCCGGAAAGCGGCGCCTGAGGCGTCACATGTATCCGGCTTCGTGCCAATCAGGAGGACGGGATGGCTAAGACCGTCCTGATCGTGGAAGACAACGAGCTCAACATGAAGCTCTTCCGCGACCTGTTGGAGGCGCATGGTTATCAGACCTCGGGCACCAGCAACGGCTACGAGGCGCTCGATCTCGTTCGCAAGATGCGGCCCGACCTCGTGCTGATGGATATCCAGTTGCCGCAGGTCTCCGGCCTCGAGGTGACGCGCTGGATCAAGGACGATCCGGAGCTGCGCAACATTCCCATCGTCGCGGTCACGGCATTCGCGATGAAGGGTGACGAAGAGCGCATCCGCGAGGGCGGCTGCGAGGCCTATTTGTCCAAGCCGATCTCGGTCGGCAAATTCATCGAGACGGTCCGGCGTTTTATCGGATAGGAAGTGAGTTCAAAGTGTCCGCGCGTATCCTGGTTGTCGATGACGTTCCTGCCAACGTCAAACTCCTCGAAGCCCGCCTCTCCGCCGAATATTTCGACGTCATGACCGCTTCGAACGGCACCGAGGCGCTGGCGATCAGCCGGCGCGCCGAATGCGACATCATCCTGCTCGATGTGATGATGCCCGACATGGACGGTTTCGAAGTCTGCCGCCGCCTCAAGACCGATCCCGCCACGCACCACATTCCGGTCGTGATGGTCACCGCGCTCGACAGCCCGGCGGACCGCAACCGCGGCCTGGAAGCCGGCGCCGACGACTTCCTCACCAAGCCCGTCTCCGACGTCGTGCTGATCGCGCGCGTGCGCTCGCTGACCCGGCTGAAGATGATGACCGACGAGCTGCGCATGCGCGCCATCACCTCGCTCGAGATCGGCATGCAGACGCCGGAGCGCAGCGCCGTGGCCGACACCGGCAAGGGCGGCCGCATCCTGCTGGTGGACGACCGCGAGTCCTCCTACGAGCGGCTGGCGACCATCCTCGCTGCCGAGCACACCATCGATGTCGAGCCGAACCCGACGGAGGCGCTGTTCCACGCCGCCGAGGGCAATTACGACCTCCTGATCGTCTCGCTCGACCTCAACAATTTCGACGGCCTCAGGCTGTGCAGCCAGGCGCGCTCGCTGGAGCGCACGCGGCATGTGCCGATCCTGGCCATCGCGGACCCCGAGAACTCGACGCGGCTGCTCCGCGGCCTCGAGATCGGCGTCAACGACTACCTGCTGCGTCCGATCGACAAGACCGAGCTGCTGGCCCGCGCCCGCACCCAGATCCGCCGCCGCCGCTACACCGATCATCTGCGCGACAACGTGCAGAACTCGATCGAGATGGCGATCACCGACGCGCTCACTGGCCTGCACAATCGCCGCTACATGGAGAGCCATCTCGCGACCCTCGCCGAGCAGGCCTCGATCCGCGGTAAGCCCTTGGCGCTGATGATCCTCGACATCGACTACTTCAAGTCGATCAACGACAATTACGGCCACGACGCCGGCGACGACGTGCTGCGCGAGTTCGCGGTGCGGGTGCGCAAGTCGATCCGCGGCATCGATCTCGCCTGCCGCTACGGCGGCGAGGAGTTCGTCATCGTGATGCCGGAGACCGATCTTCACGTCGCCGGCATGGTCGCCGAGCGCCTGCGCCGCTCGATCGCGGGTGAGCCGTTCGCGATCCACAAGGGCACCAAGCGCATCGAGGTCACGATCTCGATCGGGCTCACCACGCTGGAGCGGAAGGGCGAGGCGGTCGCCGACGTCCTCAAGCGCGCCGACACGGCGCTCTATCGCGCCAAGCACGACGGCCGCAATCGCGTGGTGTCGCAGGCGGCCTGAGGCCGCCACGACACAAAAGTTGCGAAAACAACCCCATGCACAGTAGCCGGCGCCAGTCGGATCAAGGACTTACGCGGGTGGCAAAGAGGCATGCGCAGGCGGCCGGCAAAGCCGTTTGACTTGTCGGGCAAAACAGGAGCATTTTGCGAACATCGCGAAATGGTCCTGACGTGTAGTTAGGTGTCGACGCTTCCTCCACATCCTCACTGTCGTCCCTGCGAACGCAGGGACCCATAACCCCAGGGAGCGGTTATGGCGTGAGCTGGCAACCACGGGTCTTCGCCTAACTTCTCCCTGTGGTTATAGGTCCCGGCTCTGCGCTCCGCTTCGCTGCGCTTGTCCGGGACGACAGTGGTTATTGTGGCGCGCGCTTGTGCTGCTTCACCGCATCATCGCCCACATCCACGCCCGCATTGCGCAGCAGCACCTTTGCCGCTTCCTTCGCTGCGCGCGCCATCGCCGGATCGTCGCGCACGAGGTCCTGGGCGATGGAGCCGTCGACCAGCAGCACGAGCTGCGTCGCGAGCGCATCGGCATCGGCGACGCCGAGCTCGGTCAACCGCTCGCGAAACCAGATGCGGCGGCTTTCCTTGAAGGCGATGGCGATCTTCTTCACGGCGCGGTCGGTGGGGCCCAGCTCGGCGACTGCATTGACGAACGGGCAGCCGCGAAAATCTTTCGCCGCAAACCGCCGCTCCAGCGAATCGAACGTCGCGAGAATCTGCTCGGCCGGCGGCTTGTCGGACGGGCGCTGAGCTACGAAGCGGCGCTCGAGATAGGCCGCGATCAGCGCGTCCTTGGAGGGGAAGTGGTTGTAGAGCGTGCGCTTGGAGATGCCGATCTCGGCCGCGATGGTGTCGACGCCGATGGCGCGAATGCCTTGCAGATAGAATAGCTTGTCGGCGGTCTCGAGGATCCGCTCTTTCATCGTCTGTTGTTTGGGCGGGGGAGCCATGCGGTAGCACGCGTCCTGTTCGCTTGACAGCACCGGACATCCATAGCCTATGTAAACAGATCTGTGTACCCAAAATCAACGGCAAAAACAGACGACGGCATTTGCGCCGTGCCGACGAGGGAGAAGAAAATGCCTCTGCTGCAGGTCCTGCGTCCGACATTGCCGATCCTGATCGGCGCATCGATCATGCTGACGCTGAGCATGGGGCTGCGGCAGAGCCTCGGGATCTTCATGCAGCCGCTGACGCATGACATCCACATTTCGATCTCGGATTTCACGCTGGCGCTGGCCGTACAGAACCTCGCCTGGGGCTTTCTCCAGCCACCCGCCGGCGCGCTCACGGTGCGCTACGGCTTCCGCCCGATCATGATTGCGGGCGCGCTGATGTACATTGCAGGGCTCGCGCTGATGGCAACCGCGAACGGGCTCGTCAGCATCATGGTCGGAGCGGGCGTGCTGATCGGCACGTCGCTGGCCTGCACTGCCGCGGCGATCGCGATGTCGGTGGCGGCGCGCGCGGTGCCGGAAACGGTGCGTTCCACCGTGCTCGGCATCGTCTCCGGCGCGGGCTCGCTCGGCGCGCTCCTGTCGGCGCCGATCGGGCAGATGCTCAACGAGGGTTTCGGCTGGCGCATCGGGCTTGCCGGCTTCGTGATCATGTCGGTGCTGATGATCCCCGCCGCCTGGTATGCCGGCCGTGTCGACAGGATCCCGCTGCCGAAGCCGGCGGCCGACGATATCGGAGATGCCACGGCCGCGACGGCGGCGAGGACAGCATTCGGCAATGCGTCCTTCGTGGTGATGACCTGCGCCTATCTCGTCTGCGGCATGCAGCTGGTGTTCCTCACCACGCACTTGCCGTCGTATCTGGCGATCTGCGGCCTCGATCCGATGCTGAGCGCGCAGACGCTCGGCATGATCGGCGGCTTCAACGTGCTGGGCTCGCTGTTCTTCGGCTGGGCCGGCCAGCGCTGGAACAAGCTGGCACTGCTCGGCGGCATCTACATCCTGCGCTCGCTGGCGCTCGCCTGGTACTTCACGCTGCCGGCGACGCCATTCTCGACGCTGCTGTTCGGCGCGATCATGGGCTTTTTGTGGATGGGCGTCGGCCCGCTGGTCGCGGGCGCGGTCGCCGAGATGTTCGGCCTGCGCTGGCAGGCGATGATCCAGGGCCTCGCCTTCATGAGCCACCAGATCGGCAGCTTCCTCGGCGCCTATGGGGGAGGGGTGCTCTACGACGCGCTCGGCTCCTACACCATGGCCTGGCGCATCGGCGTCGCGCTCGGCCTCGCCGGCGGCATCGTGCAGGTCGCGTTCGCGCTGATCCGCCCGTCGCAGCCGCCGGCGCCCGTGTTGCGGACGGCGTAGCAGGGGCGACTGGTCGCTTTCGTCAGCTTGGGAGCTTACCGCGGACGCCGCGCTGTTTAGTCGTCATGGGCCGATTGTGACCCAGCGCAGACTACCACTCCGTTCAAGCCGGGCAGAGGTCGCTCGCCGCCTCCGATCATTGCCAACTTTCGTAGACAAGCAGGACCCGAGATGGACATGGGCGGGTGAAGAGGGAGAGCCCGGCGGATCGGCGACGGCTCCTCACAAGCCTTGTGAGCCCACTGCGGTTAGGGTCGCATCATTGTCGGCAAGGATAAGCGAATCTGCTGTGAGAAATCGGCTGCGCCATCGGCCGCCTGTGCGGCTTCGTTGATCAAGGACCCGCGCCTCAGTTCATCAAACGGCAGCGTCGCCTCTATCCGGCCGGAGTGGTAGAGATAGCTATCGATCAGTCCATTGAACAGATGTCGAATGTCGAAGCGCCCCCGTCGGCCCGCCGCATTTGCATAGCGCACGATGTTGATCGTGCAGCTGTTGGTCAACAGATGGTAGAACTCCGGCTGATCGGCGAGTTCGTTGATGCGCGTCAAATAGATCGTTAGCAGCCGGCGCGCGTCGTCAGCCGATGTATTGAGGCGATACAGGTACACCGGCTCGTGGCGATGGTTGGTGCGCACGCCCACAACATCACGCTCTTCACCCACCACGTAGATGAGCTCGAATTGCTTGAACAATGAGGCGACGGGCGCAAAGCCTTCGCCGACCTCAGGACGCGTCTCGATGGAGATGGCCAGTGGTGGCGCGTTGTCGAAGACAAAACTCACAAACGTGTGTCCGACTGGCCCCTCGGTGAAATAGGAAACGTAGAAATCGAGGGCTATCAAGTGCGACAGCGACACCTCGCGCTCCTCGTAGCGGACCGTGAGGTCGCTTCGACTTCGGTAGTCGAAGTTACGGACACCGGTCAGGCGCACGCGGTCGCCGTCGATGGCCGCCCGCGGCATCACCGCGACTTCCGGTCGCCAATGGCGATCGTGTGATGGAGGGATTGAGATCCACCATGCGACGACACCGAAAAACATGACGAGGAAGAGAACGGACGTGCGCCGTTGGCGCGAACGCCAGAGCGCCCAAATCGCAAAGCCCGCAAACGCTCCGGCCGAAATCGTACGCAGCCCACCCCAAGGCAAGTTCGAGTAGTAGATGGCCAGTACGGCCCATGTGACGAGCATGATCCGAATGAGAGAGCCAATTGGCTTTCCCGGCCATCTGACCAACATTGATACGAATTTACGCACTGAAATCACCTGGCTGCTCCTGCCGCAAAGCTCCGGCAATGCCTTTCTACAGCTCCGTTGTGTCAGATCACCTGTCGTTTCATTGTGAATAGTTGCACGCTACAGTAGCTCTTCGCGAACGAGAAGCGATGGCCTCGTTTTTTACAGTGCGTTCAAAGGGCTGCGCGACCTCACCTTCGTAGTGGGCTTGTTGCTGCCGATATCCGGATTTGTCCGCCTCTTTCTGGGCCTCACTGGAAGGATGCGGGCTGGGTGATGCTGCGGCGCATTCGGAATTCTCGCTGGCCTCGTTATTCTCACGGGGTTCCCGATGACAGGCCTTTGGGTGCTCGGATTTGTGCTCGTCGTCGACCTGATCTCTCACGGCATAGCCTGGCTGACCTATGCATGGCCGCCGGCGACGAGAACGGCATAGTGGAAACGAGTCGATAAAAGGGAGTGCGCTGATGGCGATCGCAGCTGAAAGACCAATCCTCCTGATCAAGAAACTCGCGGGTATCCTTCTCCTGCTTTTCGGCTTGCTATTCACGGCGCTCGGCTTGAGCAGCGAGTCCAGCGGAGTCACCGCGATCGGTGTTGCCTTCCTGGTTGCCGGCGCGATCTTCCTGGTTCTCAAGATCATGAGGCGCAACCAGGGCGATCCGCTCTGACCGAGGCCGCGAGATCGGCCTGTCGCTGCAAGAGCCACGCACGGCATCGCAATCGCGAAGGTCTGGCCGCTTCAACCGAACGCAGCCGATACGCAACGAGGGGGACCGTGCGCGATGATGTCAGGAACTCTCTTGAACAAATTGTACAGTGCGCGGCGGATCCGACCGTCGATGAGCGGAACATGCCGTTCGCTGTCGATCGCGGTGGTGCTCTCGACCTGGCTCGGTGGAGCGAGCCTGGCGCAGCAAGCGCTTCAGGCAGATGGCGCGGCCACGCTCTTTCAGAACGTCCGCATCTTTGATGGGAAGAGCGCCACGCTGTCTGCCTCCTCCAACGTCTTGGTGCGCGGCAACAAGATAGAATCAATCTCGCTACAGCCGATAGCGGTGGATATCCCGGCGGACATTCGCATTGTCGAAGGCGGCGGACGCACACTGATGCCCGGCCTCATCGACAACCATTGGCATGCGATGTTGATCCGGGTCACGCCGGCACAGTCGTTCGGCGACGTCGGCTACGTCAATCTTGTCGCTGGCGACGAGGCCACGCACACTCTCATGCGCGGCTTTACCAGCGTTCGAGATGTGGGCGGGCCGGTGTTCGGGCTCAAGAGCGCCATCGACGAAGGTATCATCAAGGGTCCGCGCATCTATCCGTCCGGCGCGGTCATTACTGTCACGAGTGGGCACGGGGATTTCCGCCAGCTTACCGACCTGCCGCGGACGATCGGCGGCATGCTCACCCGCATGGAACAGACCGGTGGGGCAATGATTGCGGACAGCCCCGACGAGGTCCGCGTCCGTGTCCGCGAGCAGCTCATGCAAGGCGCTTCCCAGGTCAAGTTGACGGCTGGCGGCGGAGTGTCGTCGCCTTTCAGTCCGATCGACGTGACCACGTTCACCGAACCCGAAATACGCGCCGCCGTTGAAGCGGCTGAGAATTGGGGCACGTACGTCGCTGCGCATGCCTTTACGTCTGCTGCGATTCGGGGAGCCATTGCGGCTGGGGTGAAGTGTATCGAACACGGCTTCCTGATGGACGACGCAACAGCGAAACTGATGGCAGAGAAGGGTGTCTGGTTGAGCATACAGCCTCTCCCCGAGGACTTGAGGCTGGGCTTTCCCGTAGGCTCCATCCAGCGAGCCAAGGCGGATGAGGTCTGGCCCGGCATAGCCAGATCCTACGAGTTGGCGAGGAAGTACAAGATCAAGACGGCGTGGGGCACCGACGTCCTGTTCTCCGCAGCGCTCGCGCGTCAACAGGGGGCCATCCTGGCCTCACTCGCTCGCTGGTACACGCCTGCCGAAGCGCTGACCATGGCGACATCGACGAACGCCGAACTGCTGGCGCTATCGGGCAAGCGGAATCCTTATCCCGGCAAACTCGGCGTCGTGGAACAGGGCGCACTCGCGGATTTGCTGCTCGTCGACGGAAATCCCCTGGACAATATCGGCCTTCTTGCCGACCCCGCCAACAATTTCAAGATCATCATGAAAGATGGAATTATCTACAAAGATACGCTTGCGCGTTAGCAGCAACGTCATCGCCCTGTTCGATGGACGAGGTCGCGCTCGATCCCAAAGCGCGAAGTACCAACCCGTGCCGGGTAATTCCGCTTGTGCCCGACGGCGAAGAGGTTCGGGAAGCCGCATAGGGCTGCTGTAGCAGGTAGAGCGGACGCTGATCGCTCTGCCGTCAATGGGCGCATCCGACCCAGATGTATGGTCCGGCCGTGCGGTGCAAGAAGATTTCGACGATCCGGTAGATGGGCAACATGGTACTGGCTCCTGTAGTAACTACAGGACGTAGAGTGGCGAGCCAAATAACAAGGATGCTCGATACCAAGGATGCCTCGATATGGAGACGGCAGAACTAGTTGAGCCAGTGCGTTATCGCGTCACGGGCATGGATTGTTCGTCGTGTGCCGCGAAAATCGAAACGGCGGCGCGTGCAATCTCGGGCGTGCTGGAAGCAAGAGTTTCAATTGCTTCGCAGGAAATGACGCTCCACATTGATGAAAAGGCGGCTCCGCTGCCCGAGCTTGAGCGAACGGTCGCTGGGCTGGGCTATATGCTCGCGCGTCTAGACGCGAACGATGCCGACGACAAGATTATGGACCTCTCCCATGTCACGCCCGCTTACAAGCGTGCCCTATGGATTGTGGTTCTGCTCAATGCCGGTTATGGCGTCATCGAAATCATCGGCGGGTTTATCGCTGGCTCTCAGGCGCTCAAGGCGGACGCGCTAGACTTTCTTGGCGACGGAATGATCTCTTTCCTAGGGCTGATTGCTGTGGGGTGGGGGCTGGCCGCACGGGCCAAGGCGGCAATGTTGCAAGGAATTTTTCTGGGCGTTCTGGGCATAAGTGTGCTCGTCGCAACCGTCTATCGCGTGTTGGTCGTTCAGCAGCCGGAAGCGCAACTGATGGGCGTGCTCGGCCTGATCGCTCTTGCCGTGAATATAGCTGCGGCTGTTGTTCTCCTTCCACACCGACATGGCGATGCCAATGTGCGCGCAGTGTGGCTGTTCAGCCGGAACGACGCTATCGGGAATGTGGCTGTCGTCATCGCGGCCTTACTCGTCGCTTGGACGCGAACGCCGTGGGCGGACCTGGTGGTAGCGGTCATCATCGCTGGCCTGTTCCTGCAATCGGCGTTTTCCATCATCAAGGACGCACGCAGTGACTTGAACGTGGCCACGCGCGCGCGTGGCCACGTGTGAGCGGTTGTGAGCGAGCGGACGACGTCGGGTTGTGGCCCGAAGGCGAAGAGGTTCGGGAAGCCGCATAGGGCTGCTGTAGCAGTAGAGCGGACGTTGATCGCTCTACCTCAGTGGGTGCATCTGACCCAGAGCGAACGTCCAGGGCTTCGGTTGAGGTCGTGACCCGGACCGGCCGATCACGTTTGTCGGGATACGAGCCACAGAAACCTGCTCATTAGTGCGGCAGGGAACGGCGCCCCAGTCTAGCCACCCAGGTCTTCCCGAGAAGGGTTCAGCGGGACGAGGCCAACCCATCGAAGCCATGTTGCAGTCTGCCCTGCTGGAGTTGTCGGACGTCAAGTCGTCTCGTCGCAAAACCGCTAGCACGCCCCTCGCCACAGGGACTAAGACATGGAATGGGCGGGCCATACGACGCATTGGACACTTGAGACCGGAGTTAAGGTGTGGCTGAGGACCAATTCCGTGTCGCACGACTATCCACCGGCAGGAACCGACCTGCCGATCATACTCGGTGATGCAACTATCATCAGCACCTGGGTGGTGAGCTCGTCGCCGAGCAAACTTGTCCTCGAGCTAGACGACGGTCATCTCCGACGTCTGACGCCGGGCGCTTCAGGCTTATCGCCTCGCGGATTTCCTGGCTCAGAGTGGATCGTGCAGCGGCGCGTGTAGCTAAGCGGCAGGCCGCTTGTCACGCGTCGAACGAAACGATTTGTACCGATCAATCTGGTTTGCGAGGCGGACCCAGCTTTGCGACAGAGACTTGAGGAGTCTTGCTTCAGTCTCGTCCCGCGCTGATTGCATCAAGCTGAGGCATTCAGTGGACTGGGCACGACAATGTTTCACGGTTTCCATGAATGCTACCCCACCCCAATCGCCAAACCTGTTAGCTAGCTTGACATACTTCCGAGCGAAAATCTGTGGGCTCGCTCACCTTCTTTATAGGGCCTGGTTCCGCCGCCATAGATGCGCTTAGCGTCGTTGCGCGGGCCGCTCGCACACAGGCTGGCGTTGATGTCCATCGTTGCCTGTTAGGCTCGAAGAGCCGGGGACCCATGTCTTCGCGGTGTGCCGTGTTGCTTTCTGGATTCCGGCTCTGCGCAGCAGCGTTGTACGCTGCAGCCGTCCGGGACATGCAGCGGAGAAAATGAAAACGGGGCCCGTGAGGGCCCCGTCAAAGTCTTCAACGTCCCGCGATCTTACTTGATCTTGGCTTCGCGGAATTCGACGTGCTTACGCGCGACCGGATCGTACTTCTTCTTGACCAGCTTGTCGGTCATGGTGCGCGAGTTCTTCTTGGCGACATAGTAGAAGCCGGTGTCGGCCGAGGACACGAGCTTGACCTTGATGGTGACCGCTTTGGCCATGTTCTGAACCTCAGAATATCGGGGAATCTGGAGCCGGCCAAACGGCCCGCGTTGGCCGGCAACCTAGCCAGAAACCGCCTGATGTCAAGGTTTCGAAGCGTTTTCGAGCGAAGTGAGCACCGGTTCGCGTCAAGAAAACGCGTCAAAAACAACAACCTAGAGCCCCGAAGGGAGCTCTAGGGCCGGAAAACCACTCAAAACGGGCCGATCAGGCCTCGAAGAACCGGTTTTTCGGCCGTGGCAGCCCCAGATTCTCCCTCAAAGTGGCACCCTCATACTCTTTGCGGAAAATCCCGCGCTTCTGAAGCTCCGGGACCACCTTGTCGACGAAATCGTCGAGGCCGGCGGGCAGGAACGGGAACATGATGTTGAACCCGTCGGAGCCGCGCCCGACCAGCCATTCCTCCATCTGGTCAGCGATGGTTTTGGCGGTGCCGACGAACGACAGGCCGCCATAGCCGCCGACGCGCTGGGCGAGCTGGCGCACGGTGAGCTTTTCGCGGGCGGCGAGATCGACCATGCGCTGGCGACCGCTCTTGCTGGCGTTGGTCTCGGGGATCTCGGGAAGGGGGCCATCGGGATCGAAGCCGGAGGCATCCGTGCCGAGGATGACGGAGAGCGAGGCGATGGCGCTGTCGTAGTGCACGCGGCTGTCGAGCAAAGCGCGCTTCTCCCTGGCCTCATCGACGCTGTCGCCGACCACGACGAAGGCGCCGGGCAGGATCTTCAGGTGCTCGGGATCGCGGCCGACCTTCTCCATGCGGCCCTTGATGTCGGCGTAGAGCTTCTGGCCGTCGGCGAGACTGCCGCCGCCGGTGAACACGGCTTCCGCGGTCTCAGCCGCGAGCTGCCTGCCGTCCTCGGAGGCGCCGGCCTGCACGATCACCGGCCAGCCCTGCACCGGACGGGCGATGTTGAGCGGCCCGCGCACCTTCAGATATTTGCCCTTGTGGTCGAGCGTGTGCATCTTCGCGGGATCGAAGAACAGGCCGCTTTCGACATCGCGAACGAAGGCATCGTCGGCGAAGGAATCCCACAGGCCGGTGACGACGTCGTAGAACTCGCGGGCGCGCTTGTAGCGCTCGGCGTGCTCCATGTGATCGTCGAGGCCGAAATTCAGCGCCGCGTCCGGGTTCGAGGTGGTGACGATATTCCACCCCGCACGCCCGCCGCTGAGATGGTCGAGCGAGGCGAAGCGGCGGGCGACGTGATAGGGCTCGTCGAAGGTGGTCGAGCCTGTCGCGATCAGGCCGATGCGCTCGGTGACGGCCGAGAGCGCCGACAGCAGCGTGAACGGTTCGAACGAGGTCACGGTGTGGCTGCGCTTGAGCGCGTTGATGGGCATGTTCAGCACGGCGAGGTGATCGGCCATGAAGAAGGCGTCGAACTTGCCGGCCTCGAGCTTTTGGATCAGCGTCTTGATGTGGCCGAAGTTGAAATTGGCGTCGGGCCAGGCCCCGGGATAGCGCCAGGCGGCGGTGTGGATGCTGATCGGGCGCATGAACGCGCCAAGCTTGAGTTGCCGTTGTGCCATCGCCCGGTGTCCGTTCTTGGTGTCGCTCGGGAAGACATAGGGACGCGACGAAACTCCGCCATTGGGGGCGGCGGGAAGATTATTTTGTTTTTTGCAGATCTCTCAGCACGTCATTCCGGGGCGCGCCACTTGGCGCGAACCCGGAATCCATCTCCCCGCAGTCTCGGCGGCCCAATGGATTCCGGGTTCGCCGCTGACGCGGCGCCCCGGAATGACGGACGAGGGCGTGGCGGCCCTGAGCCTAGCTCAAAATATCCTTCTGCATCTTGCCGCCGTAGAAATGGAAGAACGGCACCGGCGCATCGTGGCGGAGCGGGCCGGTGGCAAGGCGGGTGTCGAGCTCGTTGAGCACGTTGCGCGTCATGGGATGCAGATCGGCGAGCGGTTTCGAGCCGAGCTCGACCCAGACCAGCTCGACCAGCTCCGCATCGGCATGGATCACCCCCTCGACGCGATGGGTGATCGCGGACGCGTCGGCCGTGAAGAAGCGCGTGTCGAACCGCTTGACGCGGCCGGGCGGGGTGATCGCGCGCGCGATCAGGAACAGGCCGGAGGGATCGGGCAGCAGGCCCGCATCCGCAAACGGCTTCCAGGGGCCGTCGAGCCTCGTCACCTTGCCCTCAGCCTTGCGGCCGAGGCACAGGCCGGTTTCCTCACAGGCTTCGCGGATCGCGGCAATGGCGAGCGATTTCGCGCGGGAGGCCGGCGTCTTCGGGCTGCCCTTGGCGAGATTGGTCTCCAACTCCGCGGTGATGGGCGCAGCGCACGGCACGCGATGGTCGGCCTTGTCGACGCGGCCGCCCGGGAAGACGAATTTTCCGGGCATGAACACCACCTTGTCGTGCCGCTTGCCGACCAGCACTTTCGGACTGGCGCCGCTGCGATCGATCAGGATCAGTGTCGCCGCATCCCGTGGGCGGAAATAGGGATGATGGTCGGCTTCCTTCTCCTCATGGACCTTGGTTTTCTCCGCTGCCTGCGCAATATCCGTCATGTCCTCACCCAAACCGCTTCTTGCTTATTTGCTTACACGGGCGGAATACCATCCGGAGGGTTCTCGTCAAACCCGTGCATGCGCAGAGCCCATTGCAAGCCGACCACAGCTCCCTTCACCGGCTGCAGCAGCGCGAGCGAGGCGACGAAGGTGAAGGGCAGATAGGCCGCGAAGCTGATCCAGACCGGCGTGGTGTAGTTGGTCTCGATCCACAAAACCGCCGGCACCACGATGTGGCCGACGATGACGATGACGAGATAGGCGGGCAGATCGTCGGCGCGGTGCGGCGTGAAGTCGAGGCCGCATGTCGCGCAATTGTCCGCCGTCTTCAGGAAGGCGCGGAACAGCTTTCCCTCGCCGCAGCGCGGGCAGCGGCCGCGAAAGCCGCGCTTCATCGCCGTCCAGAGATCGCGCTTCTCGACGAGGCCGCTCTCGCGCGTCCAGATCTTCGGGGCCGTGCTCATCGTCACCATGCCTTGCCCTTCTGTCCCTTGCCTTTTCCCTTGCTCTTCGTCTGGTTTTTCCCCTGACCCTTCTTCCCCTTGCCGGATTTCTGTGTCTCCGGCTTGCGTTTTTTCTCTGGGCTGCGTCCGGGATGGGCCTTTGACGATTTGCGTTGCGGGCGGAACGGCCTGCGCTCCCTTGGGGAGCTCTCGCTCTGCGACGACAGCAATTCGAAGCGCAGTGCGCCCGCGATCGGGGCTGCTTCTATCAGACGGACGTCGACGACGTCACCGAGCTGATAGATCGTGCCGCTGCGTGTGCCGACCAGCGCGTGACGGCTCTCGTCATAGTTGAAATATTCCGTGCCGAGGGATCGGATCGGGATCAGCCCGTCGGCGCCGGTCTCGCTCAGCTTGACGAACAGGCCGGCGCGCGTCACGCCGGAGACGCGGCCCTGGAAACTTGCGCCGATGCGATCGGCGAGGTGATGGGCGATCAGGCGGTCGACAGTCTCGCGCTCCGCCTTCATCGCGCGCCGTTCGGTCACAGAGATGTGGGCGGCGACTTCGCTCAAGGTCTCAGGCGTCTCGCTGTCGGGCAGGGCGCCTTCACCGAGGCCGAGCGCGCGGACCAGCGCGCGGTGCACGACGAGGTCGGCATAGCGGCGGATCGGCGAGGTGAAATGCGCATAGCGGCGCAGATTCAGGCCGAAATGGCCGTAATTCTCGGAGGAATATTCGGCCTGCGCCTGGGCGCGCAGCACGACTTCGCTCACCAGCGGATAGTAGTCATGGCCTTCGAGCTGGGCCAGCACGCGGTTGAACAGCGTCGGGCGCAACGCGCCTGATTTCGTGAAGGGGACGTCGAGCGTCTCCAGAAATTCCGCCAGAGCGTGGACCTTCTCCAGCGTCGGCTCGTCATGCACGCGGTAGATCAGCGGCAGCGATCTCTTCTCCAGCATCTCGGCTGCCGCGACGTTGGCGAGGATCATGAACTCCTCGATCAGCTTGTGCGCATCGAGCCGCTCAGGCACGACGACGCGATCGACCGTGCCGTCGCTCTTCAGCAGGATCTTGCGCTCGGGCAGATCGAGATTGAGCGGATCGCGCTCGTCGCGTGCGCGCTTGGCGCAGGCATAGGCGGCATAGAGCGGTTTCAGGATCGGCTCGAGCAGGGGGCCGGTGATATCGTCAGGCTTTCCGTCGATCGCGGCCTGGGCCTGCGCATAGCTCAGCTTGGCCGCCGAGCGCATCAGGATGCGGTGGAAGCTGTGCGAGCGCTTGCGGCCGTCGGGCCCGAGCACCATCCGCACCGCGAGCGCGCCCCGTGGCTCGCCCGGCACCAGCGAGCAGAGATTGTTGGAGATGCGCTCGGGTAGCATCGGCACGACGCGGTCGGGGAAGTAGACCGAGTTGCCGCGGTCGAGCGCGTCGCGATCGAGCGCAGTGCCCGGGCGGACGTAGAAGCTGACATCGGCAATGGCGACGTTGACGATGAAGCCGCCCTTGTTGTTGGGATCGTCGTCGGGCTGCGCGTGGACCGCGTCGTCGTGATCTTTTGCGTCCGGCGGATCGATCGTGACCAGCGGGACGTCGCGCCAGTCCTCGCGTCCCCTGAGATTGGCGGGCTCGGCCGCCTCCGCCTCGCGCTCGGCGGCGGCGGAGAATTGCAGCGGGATGTCGTGGGCGTAGATCGCGATCAGGCTGATCGCCTTCTCCGACTTGACCGAGCCGAGCTTCTCCTTCACGCGGCCGGAGGCGAGGCCGAAGCCGCGCGAGCGGACGATGTCGACGCTGACGAGATCGCCGTCCTGCGCGCCGTGCGTATCGGTCTTGGCGATATTCAGCTCGCGGTCGGCGAACTTCTTGTCGACGGGGACAAGCCGTCCGCCGCCTTCGGGAAGCTCGCGAAACACCCCGAGGATGCGGCTCTTGGCCTTGTCGATGACCTTGATGATGCGGCCGCGCCAGGCGGGGCCTTCGGTCTCGTCCGAGCGCTCGACGCGCAGCAGCGCGCGGTCGCCGACGCCGGCCGCGGTGCCGGGCTTCGGCCGGCGCGGCATCTCGATGAGGATCTTTGGCGGCTCGCCGCTCTCGACCTCGTCCCATTCGGCGGGAGAGGCGATCAATTCGCCGTCGGAGTCGCGGCCGGTGATGTCCGCGAGCAGCGTCGGCGGAAGCGTGTCCGGCTCCGAGACCTTGTGACGCTTCTTCTTGATGATGCCGTCGTCGGCGAGCTCGCGCAGCATGCGCTTGAGCTCGACGCGGTCGGCGTTCTTCAGGCCGAACTCGCGCGCAATCTCGCGGGTCCCGACATTTCCCTGATTTGCCTTGATGAAGGCGACGATGGCGCTCCTGTCGGGAAAGCCATGGTCTTTCTTGCGTTTCACTTAACCTCTAACTCTTGCCGGCACTCTTCTTGGCCGGAGTATTTGCAGGATTCTTGGTGGCGGCGGCCTTGGTCGGCGACGTCTTGGCGGTCGACGGCACGGCGGCGCGCGCCTTGCTGGTGGATTCGGACTTGGTTTTGGCCGCGGCTTTCTTCGCGGCCGGCTTCTTCGGTTTTGGCGCGCCGTCTTCGCCGTCCGCAGCGTTCTCTGCAGCTTTCTTGGCCGAAGTTTTCTTGGCCTTGGCCGGCTTCGCTGCTTTCTTCGCCGCCTTGGTGGTCTTCTTGCCGCCACCCTTGGCCGCGCGCTCGTCGATCAGCGCGATCGCTTGCGGCAGGGTGATCGTATCCTTCTCGAACTCGGCCGGGATCGTCGCATTGACGCCGCCGGCCGTGACATAGACGCCGTAACGCCCGCTCTTGACGGTGACGGTGCCGAGCGTTGGATGATCGCCGAGCGCCTTGCCGGGATCGGCGCCGAAGCGGCGGCTCGGGCCCTTGGCGACCTTTTCCGCGATCAACGTCACCGCGCGGTTGAGGCCGATGTCGAACACCTCGTCGCCGGCTTCCAGGCTGGCGTAGGTCTTGTCGTGCTTCACGAACGGGCCGAAGCGGCCGAGGCCGGCGGTGATCGGAAGACCGCTTTCCGGATGCTTGCCGATTTCACGCGGCAGCGACAGCAGCTTCAGCGCAAGCTCGAGGTCGACATCGCTGGGCGAGGTGCCCTTCGGGATGCCGGCGCGCTTGGGCTTCTCGCCTTCTTCATAATCCTTCTGCTCTCCGAGCTGGATATAGGGGCCGAAGCGGCCGGCCTTGACCCAGACATCGCGACCCGTATCAGGGTCCTGGCCGAGCGAACGATCGGCGGTCGCTTCGCTGTCGGCGGCGAGCTGACGGGTGTAGCGGCATTCCGGATAGTTCGAGCAGCCGACGAAGGCGCCGAACTTGCCGGCCTTCAGGTTCAGCCGGCCGGTGCCGCAGTTCGGGCACTGGCGGACGTCGCCGCCATCGGCGCGCGGCGGATAGATGTGCGGCCCCAGCATCTCGTCGAGCACGTCGAGCACCTGCGCGACGCGCAAATCCTTGATGTCGTCGACGGCGCCGATGAAGTCGCGCCAGAAATCCTTCAGCACCTGCTGCCAGGAGATCTCGTTGTTGGAGATGCGGTCGAGCTGCTCCTCCAGCGCGGCGGTGAAATCGTATTCGACATAGCGGCTGAAGAAACTCTCCAGGAACGCGATCACGACGCGGCCCTTGTCCTCGCCGTGCAGGCGCTTCTTCTCCAGCTTGACGTAGCCGCGGTCCTTCAGGACCTGGAGGATCGAGGCGTAGGTGGAGGGCCGGCCGATGCCGAGCTCTTCCATGCGCTTGACGAGGGAAGCTTCCGAGAAGCGCGGCGGCGGCTCGGTGAAGTGCTGGGTGACGGACAGGCTCTGCCGTTTCAGCGCGTCGCCCGAACTCATGGCGGGCAGACGGCGGGAATCCTCGTCCTCCTCGTCGTCGCGGCCTTCCTGGTAGAGCGCCAGAAAACCGTCGAACTTGACGACCTGGCCGGTGGCGCGCAGCTCCAGCGTGCGGGAGCCTGCCTTCGCCGCGATGTCGACCGTGGTGCGCTCGAGCTCGGCGGATTCCATCTGGCTCGCGATCGTGCGCTTCCAGATCAGCTCATAGAGTTTCGCCTGATCGGCATCGAGCTTGCGGCTCAGGCTGTCCGGCCGGCGCGACAGATCCGTCGGGCGGATCGCTTCGTGCGCTTCCTGGGCGTTCTTGGCCTTGGCCTGGTACTGGCGCGGGGCATCCGGCACATAGGCGTTGCCGTAATCCTCGCCGATCACTTTGCGGGCCTGGGTGATCGCGGACGGATCGATCTGCACGCCGTCGGTACGCATATAAGTAATGAGTCCGGTGGTCTCGCCGCCGATGTCGATGCCCTCATAGAGGCGCTGGGCGATGCGCATGGTGTGCGCCGGCGCAAAGCCGTATTTGCGGCTGGCTTCCTGCTGCAGCGTCGAGGTGGTGAAGGGCGCCTGCGGATTGCGCCGGGCCGGCTTGGCATCGACCGCGGTCACGGTGTAGCTGGCTGCCTCCAGCGCCTTCTTGAAGTCTTCGGCCTCCGCGCCGGTGCCGATGTCGAGGCGCTGGATCTTCTTGCCGTCGGCGCCGACGAGGCGGGCCTCGAACGCGTCGCCGCGCGGCGTCAGCAGGGTCGCGATCAGCGACCAGTATTCGCGCGGCACGAACTTCTCGATCTCGAGCTCGCGGTCGCAGACGAGGCGCAGCGCCACCGACTGCACGCGGCCGGCCGAGCGCGCGCCCGGCAGCTTGCGCCACAGCACGGGGGAGAGGGTGAAGCCGACCAGGTAGTCGAGCGCACGGCGCGCCATGTAGGCGTCGACCAGCGCGCCGTCGATCTGGCGCGGATGCTTCATCGCGTCGGAGACCGCCTGCTTGGTGATGGCGTTGAACACCACCCGCTCGATCTTCTGGTCCTTGAGCGCGCGCTTTTCCTTCAGCACCTCCAGCACGTGCCACGAGATGGCCTCGCCCTCGCGATCAGGGTCGGTGGCGAGAATCAGGCGGTCGGCGCCCTTCAGGGACCTGGCGATCTCGTTGAGCCGGCCGGCCGCCTTGGGATCGACCTCCCAGATCATCTTGAAATTGGCATCGGGATCGACGGAGCCGTTCTTCGCGGGCAGGTCGCGGACATGGCCGAACGAGGCCAGAACCTCATAGGACGAGCCCAGATATTTGTTGATCGTCTTGGCTTTCGCCGGCGACTCCACGATGACGATATTCATGTAGTTCCAGTAACTTACGGGAAAATCTTGGGCCGAAAACGAAAGGACTCGGGTCGGCCGTTTCGACCCGAACATGGGTGGTGCGGCCTCCGCTGTCAAATCGAGGGGTGTTGAAAGCCGCCTCGATGGGAAAAGTTTCATATCGAGAAAGTTGCAGAATACCACCTTGGAGTTGCGGTCGATGTGGGCGTAATGTTGCTGTTGGGACCATGGATTCGGGTGGGGTCTTGGTGACTAAGCCAAAGAAACGGAAGCGTGCCGCATCGGGCGCGCGGGGAGGCTCGCGTCACGAGGAACCAGGGGAGGGCGGCGCGGACGAGGCCGTGGCCTTCATCGCCGAGCAGACCGGAGCGTTGCGCAAGCTCGCCGAGCGCCACAAGCTCGACGTGCTGTATTATCTCCTGGGCATGACCAAGCTGGAGGCCGACGAGCATCTGCGGCTGCGGACCAAGCGCAAGCTGTCGTGACAAGGCTAGATGGATTGGCGTGAACTGTCGCGTTCGACCGACGACAAAGCCAATGTGAAGAACGCGTCCAATCTCTCGAGCCTTGCGGACAAGCTCCGCAACGATGTTCGTAGCCTCGTGATCATGGTGGCATTGATCGGAGGGTTGATCCTATGGTTCGCGACCGTCGGCTCGACCGATCGGGTGCTCTATCGTGGCGTCGATCAAGCCTGGTCCGAGCCCGGTCGCGTCCATCTCAAGACGGAGCCTTCCGGTCACTACACGATCGAGCGGAATGCAGACTTTGCCGCCATGAAGGCCGGCTGTGTTTACGATCTGAACTACGAGGTCGGGTTCGGCCGGCGCCAGCGCGCGGATCGGCTGAAAATGGTTCGCAGGGCTACCCTGGTCGGATGCTAGACAGGGTTCGCTCCACTTGCATTGACGGTATGGTGGCAGCTCGCCGTCGCAATCAGGCCGACCGCCGTCGCGCCGGCCGCGGCTTCAGCGTGGTGTCGGCGGGACTGAGCAGCCGCCCGTCCTCGGCGCGCATTTCCAGCCTCTTCACCGGGCGGCCTTTCGCACGATCGACCAGGATGGTCGCGATCTCCTCGGGGTGATCGTCGAACTCCTCGCTCCATTGCCGCAGCGCGACCAGGATCGGGAAGGTGCCGCGGCCCTTCGGCGTCAGCAGATATTCCTGATAGGCGCTGCCGTCGGAGGCGGGGGCGGTCTCGAGAATGCCGTGGTCGACCAGCGATCGCAGGCGGGCCGACAGGATGTTCTTGGCCATGCCGAGCCTGCTCTGGAATTCGCCGAAGCGGCGCACGCCGAACAGCGCCTCGCGGACGATCAGCAGCGACCACCAGTCGCCGAGCGCCTCCAGCGAGCGTGCGATCGGGCAGGAATCGCCCTCGAAGCTGGTTCGTTTCACCATCGCGGTCTGTCCTATCGCGTTCGCACGGCGCCGGCGCCGATCACGCGCTTGTGTGGTTGCATCATAAAACCATATGCCCTAGATGGCAACATAGTTTCATCATGCAACTACTGGAGGCGAGCGTGAGACTGAAAGATAAGACGGCATTGATTACGGGCGGCAACAGCGGCATCGGGCTTGCGACGGCAAAGCTGTTCGCGGCCGAAGGCGCCAAGGTGGTGATCACCGGGCGCAACAAGCAGACGCTGGAGGCTGCCGCGAAGGAGCTCGGGCCGAACGCGCTCGCACTCGCCGCCGATGCCACCGACATCGCCGCGACCGAAGCTGCCATCAAGCAGGGCGGGGAAAAGTTCGGCAAGTTCGATATCGTGTTTGCCAATGCCGGCATCGCCGGCGGCACGCCGCTGGGTTCGGCGACGCCCGAGGTCTTCGAGAAGGTCATCAGCACCAATCTGACCGGCGTGTTCTTCACCGTGCAGTCGGCGTTGCCCTATCTCAACGACAATGCCTCGATCATCCTCAACGGCTCGGTGATCTCCGTGCTCGGCATTCCCGGTTACTCCGCTTACGGTGCCGCGAAGGCCGGTGTGCGGGCGATGGCGCGGATCATGGCCTCGGAGCTGTCGCCGCGCGGAATCCGCGTCAATGTCGTGGCGCCCGGCGCGATCCGCACCCCGATCTGGGGGCCCGCGACCGCGACGCCCGAAGCCGAGAAGGCGTTCGAGAAGCGGATCGCGCTATCGACGCCGCTCGGCCGCATCGGTGAAACGGATCACGTTGCGAAGACGGTGCTGTTCCTCGCCTCCGATGATTCCGCGCATGTGCAGGGCCAGGAAATCTTCGTCGACGGCGGCGCGGTGGCCTCCCCGAGCGGCGCGCCGATCTATCGCGGCTGATCAAACCAAGCGCAAATCGAACTGGCCGGCGCGGTCCATGCAGTTGCGCCGGTCGGTTCCGACGTGCCGTGAGGTGCGTTGACCGAACCTTTGCGTGAGATATTGAACCTTCGCGCAAGCTGCGAAGACCCTCTTATGGGGCGGGGCAGACTCGTTATTTATATGGAGTCTAGCATGCCGAAAGCAGCCCGCTTTTTCTCGTCGCTTTCATCGCCGCGCATCTTCACCGAACGATCCGCCGTTCCGGCCAAGCGCTCCGACACATCCGAGCTGGTCGCCATCGCGTTGTTTTCCGGGATGGGCCTGTTCGTCTCGCTCGTTGCCGTGATCCTGGGCATCTAGGGCGTCTGGTTCCAGCTTTGCAGATCGTGCAGCCGTCAGCCGCCGCGCATTTCGGCGGCGGCCGATCTCGGCGCGGCGTCAGGCCGCCCGCAGGCTGGTGGCCGCTTGAAGCGCGTCCGCGAGCGCTTTCTCGCGGTGATCCGGTCCGACCTGGATGCCGTCGGCGATGATGAATTCGGCATCACTGATGCCCATGAAGCCGAACACGCCGCGCAGATAGCTTTCGAGATGCTCCAGCGCTGCGGCGGGCGAGCCCGCGCCGTAATAGCCGCCGCGCGAGATCGCGACGATCACCCGCTTGCCGCCAGCCAGCCCCTCCGGCCCGGCCGCGCCATATTTAAAAGTCTTCCCCACCACCACGATGCGGTCGATCCAGGCCTTGAGCTGGCTCGGAATGGTGAAGTTGTACATGGGGGCACCGACGACGACGACGTCGGCGCCCATGAACTCGTCCAGCACGGCCGCGCTTGCGGCAAGATCGGGCGCGAGTTCCGCCGGCGCGGGGGCGCCTTGCGCGGCCGCGAGATGCGAGCCGGAGAGATGGGCAAGCGGGGTCTGGGTCAGGTCGCGATAGGTTACGTCGAGACCGGGCGTCGTCTGCCGGAGCCGGTCGACGATGGCGGCGGAGACCTGCCGGCTGACGGAGTGGGGGCCGAGGACACTGGAGTCGATGTGGAGCAGTTTCATTTGAGGTCACCCTGGTATAGGTTTGTAACCAGAGCTACATGAGTGACTGTCAAAATCCCCGCAAGAACGCACTTTTTTGAGCCATGGGCACATCATTGAAACCTGAGAACACCGATTTGCCTGCTCCGCCGAGGGCAAATCCAAGGCCGGACATGAGGCCTGATCCATTGCCGGATCCCAACCATGCGGACTGCCGTGGGGTCGCCTCCATCCTGTCCCGCGTCGGCGACAAATGGAGCGTGTTCGTCATCATGATGCTCAGCGACGGGCCGAAGCGCTTCAACGAGCTGAAGCGAATGATCAACGGCATCTCGCAGCGGATGCTGACCCTGACGCTGCGCGGTCTCGAGCGCGACGGCCTCGTCACGCGCACGATCTTCCCGACCATTCCGCCGCGGGTGGACTATGAGCTGACCGACCTCGGCCGCGGTCTTCAGCAGCCCGTAAAGGCGCTCGGGGAGTGGGCGATCGAACATCAGGAGCAGATCGCGGCCGCGCGCACGCGGTTCGACGAGCGCAACGAGGATTAGGACGTGATCAATCTCGGTTCACCGATGTGAGCCGACCGTCACCTCCCCCTGAGGGGCACGCGCTTTACCCTCCCCTGGAGGGGGAGGGTCGGCTCACATTGAGCGCAGCGAAATGTGAGACGGGGTGGGGTGACAGTCTCTCCTCATCGAACGCTGCCCGAGTGGAGAGATCACCCCACCCCGCTCGCGCTACGCGCGATCGACCCTCCCCCTCCAGGGGAGGGTAAGCTCTCTAGAGCAGCGACACCAACCCGCCGCCGTGGCGTTCGAGGCGCCCGGCGAGTTCGAGCTCCAATAGCACCGTGCGCACGATCGCAGGCGAGGCGCCGGACATTCGCACGAGATCGTCGATCGAGATCGGGGCTGGGCCGAGCAGGTTGGTGATCTGATCGCGGTCATGGCCCTGCGGATCGCTCTCGAACGGCTCGCTGTCGGGCTCGCCTGCGGGGTGCATCAGCGGCCGCTCCATGATCGGCTGAACCGCATTGACGATGTCGGCGGCCTCGGTGACGAGCGTTGCGCCCTGCTTGATCAGATCGTTGGCGCCGGCCGCGCGCGGATCGAGCGGCGAGCCGGGCACCGCGAACACCTCGCGCCCCTGTTCCGCCGCCATGCGCGCCGTGATCAGCGAGCCCGAGCGGTGCGCCGCTTCCACCACGACGACGCCGAGCGAGGCGCCGGAGATCAGGCGGTTGCGGCGGGGGAAGTCGCGGGCGCGCGGCTCGTGGCCGAGCGGCATCTCGGAGATCGCAGCGCCCGCGTGACCGAGGATCGCGGCGAGCAGATCGCCATGCTCGGGTGGATAGATGCAATCATGCCCGCCGGCCAGCACCGCGATCGTGCCGTTCTCGATGCTCGCGCGATGCGCGGCCTGATCGACGCCGCGGGCGAGGCCCGAGATGACGACAAAGCCGGCGTCGCCGAGCTCGCGCGCGAGCTGGCCGGCGAATTTCAGCCCGGCGCCCGAGGCGTTGCGCGAGCCGACGATGGCGATCATCGGCCGCATCAGGGTTTTCGTGTCGCCGCGCACGGCGAGCAGCGGCGGTGCGTCGTCGATCATCGCCAGTCGCGCCGGATAGCCGTCCTCGCCGGGCGCCAGCCAGGCGAGGCCGAACTTGCGGCTCGCGGCAAGCTCGGCCTTCGCCTCATCCGTACTGCAGATGCGGCCCGTTCGCTGCGCACCGCCACGGCGCGCCAGATCAGGCAGGCGCTCCAGCGCGGCCCGCGCCGTGCCGAAATGATCGACCAGTGAACGGAAGGTGCGCGGGCCGACATTGTCGGAGCGGATCAGCCGCAGGCGGTCGATCCTGTCAGGCTCGGTCAGCTCTACGCTCGGATTGCTAGCGTCCACGGTGTCTCCTTGCAGGGACAGCATGGAACAACCTGAGGGCGTTGCGCAACAGTCACCTGCGCTTGCGCGGCCTTGCTGCGATGCTAAAAGCGATCCCAATAAGAAGGGTTTTGCCATGATCTCACTCGCCGACCTCCAGCGCCGCATCGAAGCGGGCGAGTTGTCGCCTGACGCCGCCATCGCGCAATCGCACGCGGCGATCGAAGCCAAGGAGAAGGACGTCCACGCCTTCGTCCGCCACGACAAGTCGGCGAAGGCGCAAGGCTCCGGGCCGCTGCGCGGCATTGCGGTCGGGATCAAGGACATCATCGACACCGCCAATATGCCGACCGAGATGGGTTCGGAGATTTATCGTGGCTGGCAGCCGCGCGCTGACGCACCCGTCGTGATGATGCTGAAGCGGGCAGGGGCCACCATCATCGGCAAGACAACCACGACCGCGTTCGCCTCGCGCGATCCGACGCCGACGCGCAATCCGCACAATACAGGCCATTCGCCGGGCGGCTCCTCCTCGGGCTCGGCGGCGGCCGTCGGCGCCGGGATGATCCCGCTGGCGCTGGGCACCCAGACCGGCGGCTCGGTGATCCGGCCCGCCGCCTATTGCGGGACGGCAGCGATCAAGCCGTCGTTCCGGATGCTGCCGACAGTCGGTGTGAAGTGCTACTCGTGGGCGCTCGACACCGTCGGCCTGTTCGGCGCGCGCGCTGAGGATCTCGCGCGTGGGCTGCTCGCGATGACCGGGCGCACGGAGTTCTCCGGCATCGTCGCGGCGAAATCGCCGCGGATTGGCGTGGTCAGGCAGGAGTTCGCAGGCGCGGTGGAGCCGGCGGCCGAACAGGGGCTGCTGGCCGCCATCAAGGCGGCCGAGCGCGCCGGTGCCAGCGTGCGGACCATCGATCTGCCTGAGGCGGTGCAGGAAGCCTGGCGCATCCATCCCATCGTCCAGGATTTTGAGGCGCATCGCGCGCTGGCCTGGGAGTTTTCCGAGCGTCACGACGAGATCGCGCCGATGCTGCGCGCCAGTCTCGATGCGACGGTCGGGCTGACGCCGAAGGAATACGACGAGGCGCGCCGCATCAGCCGTCGCGGCCGCCGCGAGCTCGGCGAGCTGTTCGAGGGCGTCGACGTGCTCTTGACCTATTCGGCGCCGGGCGCGGCGCCGGCCAAGGAGCTCGCGACCACCGGCGACCCCCGCTACAACCGGCTCTGGACGCTGATGGGCAATCCTTGCGTCAACGTGCCGGTGCTGAAGGTCGGCGGCCTGCCGATCGGCGTGCAGGTGATCGCCCGCTTCGGCAACGATCCGCTCGCGCTTGCGGCGGCCTGGTTCCTGGAGGATGCGCTGTCGAAATCAGGCTAGCGCAGGTTCGGAAGAAGCAAGGGCCTGAGCGGGCGCAGAGGGCGCTGCGCCGGCCCGTGCATCTTGCCCGAGCCAGCGCTCGGCGGCCTCGCGACCGCTCCGGTGCAGCAGGCGAATGAAGCCGCGGCCGAGATCGGTCGATGAGCGCTGCGCCAGGCCGTCAACCGAGTCTTCTGCCGCGATCCTGGTGAGGCGCAGCGAGGCTGTGGCACACGACTGCGCCCATTCGATCGCCGCGATCTCGGCATTGAGCGCGGCGTTGGCCATGATCTGGTCGAGCCTGCGGTCGATCGCGGCGAGCGTGATCGGTACATAGCTGTCGCGCGTCGGCGTGACCTGGACGAGCAGCAGATCCGTCGCCGCCGTTTCCTGGACCAGCCGCAACAGCGGCGGATTGCCGCCGAAGCCACCGTCCCAATAGGCCTCGCCGTCGATCTCGACGGCGCAGTGAACCAGCGGGGGACAGGTCGAGGCCAGCGCGACGTCCGCGGTGATGGCGTCGTTGGGGAAGATTTGCTGCTGCCCGTCGCGGATCCGCGTCGCCGCGATCAGCAGCTTCGGGCATCGCGCGTCGCTCAAGATGGAAAAGTCGATGTCGCGCGCCAGCGCCTGCCGCAGCGGGTCGAGATCGAACGGATCGAACTGACCGGAGCGCAGCGTCGGGCCGAACGCGACCGAGCTTCCCGCCGGCGAAAAGCCGCCGACCAGCATCAGCGAGCGGAACGAGGCCTCGTGCATCAGTCGGATCCAGAACCGGCTCAGCCGGCTGCGGGCGCCCTCGCGGCCGCCTTCGGCAAGGCCGCAAGCGAGCAACAGCGCATTGATGGCGCCGGCGCTGGCGCCGCTGACGGTGTCGATCGCGATGTCAGGCTCTTCCAGCAGCCGCTCCAGCACGCCCCAGGTGAAGGCGGCAAAGGTGCCGCCGCCCTGGAGCGCCAGCGAGAGTTTTCGCGGCGGCCATTGGTCGGAACGCGCCCGTGGGAGCGCGAACGGTGCAGCCTTGGTGACCACGACGTCGAGCGGAGCGTCGGCTTGCGCGACGGGCTCGGGCTGCGGCACTTGCGGCGAAACGGGCGCGGGGGCGGGCGGCGGCGCATCGGACCAGATATTGGTCGCCGAGAGCAGCCGGCTTGCTGCGCTGCCGGAAGCACTGAGCGAACCAACCCGGTCATGCGCGTCGTCAATCATCTGGCTCATTCTGAGCAACCGCGTAACGCCGTTTCCTGTGTCAGGATGACAGGCATGGAACCCGTTCGCTACTGTCTGCACCGAGCGGTGCGGAAGTTGCGAACAGGATTTGGCGTATAATGCGGAAGGTGTGCGGCGATATCCGTACTTTTTCCGGCTTCAGGCCTTTTCGCCGATCCGGCTTTCCTTGCCGGTTTGCAGGCGCTTGATGTTCTCGCGATGCGCGTAGAACAAGAGCAGCGTCAGCACCGCTGTCAGCGCCGACAATGCGAGGTGGCCGAACCACCACAGGAACATCGGCGTGATGAATGCCGCCACCAGCGCGGAGAGCGAGGAGTAGCGGGTGGTGACGGCGGTGGCTAGCCAGAGCAGGCAGAACACCACTGCGCCCGGCCAGAACAGGCCAAGCAGGACGCCGATATAGACGGCAACACCCTTGCCGCCCCTGAACTTGAGCCAGACCGGGAAGAGATGGCCGAGGAAGGCGCCGAGCCCGGCCACCATCGCGGCATTGGGGCCCGCGATGTAGCCGGCGATCACGACGGCCACCGTGCCCTTGAGCGCGTCGAACAGCAGGGTGCCCGCGGCAAGGCTCTTGCGTCCCGTACGCAGCACATTGGTGGCGCCGATGCTGCCGGAGCCGATCGAGCGGATATCCTGCGTGCCCGCGAGCCTGGTCAGGACTAGCCCGAACGGAATCGAGCCGAGGAGGTAGCCGATGACGAAGGCTACGGGCAAAAATGCTTCAAGCCCCATGGCGGCAGCTCCAAAGGCAGGATTCCCATGTCGAACGATCGCGTATGTCAGACATGCTCGTAGACCGTCCGGCCGCCGACAATGGTGCGCACCACCCGGCCTGTAAAGCGGGCCTCGTCGAACGGGGTGTTCTTGCAGGGCGATTTGAGGTCTGCGGGATCGACCACCCAGGGCGTATCGGGATCGATCACGATGACGTCGGCGGGGCTGCCGGCGCGCAGGGTTCCGCCTGGCAGCCCGAGCAGCTCGGCTGGCCGGGTCGACATCGCCCGGATCAGCGTCTTCAGCTCCAATTCGCCATTATGCACCAGCCGCAAGCCGGCCGGCAGCATGGTCTCGAGTCCGATGGCGCCGGGCGCGGCTTCCGCGAACGGCAGGCGCTTGACCTCGACGTCCTGCGGATTGTGGTCGGACATGATGACGTCGAGGAGGCCGGAGGCGATCGCCGCCGCCAGCGCCCGGCGGTCGTCCTCGGTCCGCAGCGGCGGCGACAGCTTCAGGAAGGATCGATAGGGGCCGATGTCGTTCTCGTTCAGCGCCAGATGGTTGATCGAGACCGAGGCGCTGACGGCGAGCCCGGCGTCGCGGGCGCGCTGGAGGATGTCGAGCGAGTCGATGCAAGTCAGTGAGGCCGCGTGGTAGCGGCCGCCGGTGAGCGCGACGAGGCGCAGGTCGCGCTCCAGCATCACGGCTTCGGCGGCATTGGGGATGCCCATCAGGCCGAGCCGGGTCGCGAACTCGCCCTCGTTCATCACGCCTTCACCGACCAGATCGGGGTCCTCGGTGTGATGCACGATCAGCGCGTCGAAGTCGCGGGCGTAGGTCAGCGCGCGGCGCATCACCAGGGCGTTGGTCACGCTTTTGTCGCCGTCGCTGAAGGCAACCGCGCCGGCGGCTTTCAGGAGGCCGAACTCGGTCATCTCCTCGCCGTGCATGCCCTTGGTCAGCGCCGCCATCGGCTGGATGTTGACGATCGCGGTGTCGCGGGCGCGGCGCATCACGAAGTCGACGGTTGCCGAATTGTCGATGACGGGAGAGGTGGCCGGCTGGCAGATGATGGTGGTGATGCCGCCCGTCGCGGCGGCCTGGCTCGCGGAGGCAAAGGTCTCGCGATGGCTGAGGCCGGGCTCGCCGACGAAGGCGCGCATGTCGATCAGGCCGGGCGCCACGATCTTGCCGGAGCAGTTGACGATGTCGGTGCCCTCGGGGACGCCGGCCGCGCCGATGCCGCGGCGCGTCTCGCGGATGGTGCCGTCCGCAATGAGAACGTCGCCGATGCCGTCGAAATCCCGGGAGGGATCGACGACGCGGGCATTGGCGAGCAGGATGGGGCGGCGATCGGTCAGCATCGGCATCACGCGTTGGGCAGGTTGCGGGCGAGCGCTTCCAGCACGGCCATGCGCACGGCGACGCCCATTTCCACCTGTTCGCGGATCAGGGACTGGGCGCCGTCGGCCACGATCGAGTCGATCTCCACGCCGCGGTTCATGGGACCCGGATGCATCACGAGGGCATCCGGCTTGGCGTAGGCGAGCTTCTTCTGGTCGAGCCCGAAATAATGGAAATATTCCGATGACGAGGGCACGAAGGAGCCGTTCATGCGCTCCCGCTGCAGCCGCAGCATCATGACGATGTCGGCGCCTTCCAGGCCCTCGCGCATGTCGCGCATGACCTCGACGCCCATCCGCTCGATGCCGGTCGGCAGCAGCGTGGAAGGGCCGACGACGCGGACGCGGGCGCCCATGGTGTTGAGCAGGATGATGTTGGAGCGGGCGACGCGCGAATGCAGCACGTCGCCGCAGATGGCGACCACGAGGCCTTCGATCCGGCCCTTGTTGCGGCGGATGGTGAGCGCGTCGAGCAGCGCCTGCGTCGGATGCTCGTGCGCGCCGTCGCCGGCATTGATCACGGAACCGTCAACCTTGCGCGCCAGCAGTTCCACCGCGCCGGAGGCATGATGGCGCACCACCAGGATATCGGGGTGCATCGCGTTCAGCGTCACGGCGGTGTCGATCAGGGTCTCGCCCTTG
Organism: Bradyrhizobium sp. CCBAU 25338; assembly: GCF_028128965.1. Taxonomy (NCBI): domain Bacteria; kingdom Pseudomonadati; phylum Pseudomonadota; class Alphaproteobacteria; order Hyphomicrobiales; family Nitrobacteraceae; genus Bradyrhizobium; species Bradyrhizobium sp. CCBAU 25338. The sequence goes on along the minus strand of NZ_LFKY01000037.1, from coordinate 217,535 downwards.
CGGATCGAGGAGGATGATACCGACATGTTCATGACGTCGGCGCCGAGCCGCTTGCCGGCGAGCTCGAACGAGGACTGGGTCCGGGTGGAAGCCTCGAAGAAGAGGTTCACCTGGGTCCGTCCACGCAGGACGGTGCGCTTCTTGTCAACCTGGCGGTTGACCTCGACATATTCTTCGGACAGGTCGAGGAGGCCGGTGATGTCGGCCGCGGAAAGGCCCTCGATGCCCAGCAAATGCCGGTGGCCGAGGACGAAGGTCGATTTCGATGTCATTAAAAGCAGAGCTATAGGGGCGGATGGCGGGGGGAGCAAGGGGCAAAGGCGAGGATGTGAGTTATCCCCTGATCTGTCGATGGTGGCTCATTCTTACCGGCATGCCCGGGCTTGTGCCGGGCATCCACGCTCTTGCACGCTCGCCGCAAAAGGGGCGTGGATGGCCGGGACAGCCCGGCCATGACGATGCGGAGGCATCTCGTGAAATCATTTCCAATTGCGGCCATAGCGATAACCATAGTCTCGTCGGCCCACGCGCAAGCTCTCCCCGGCGGCTTCGTGCATTTGCGTGATATCGACCCAAGCATCATCCAGGACATCCGCTACGCCACCTCGAACAATTTCGTCGGCCGTCCGCTCGCCGGCTACGGCGCCGGCGAATGCGTGGTGAAGCGCGAGGTCGGGATGCGGCTGAAGGCGGTTCAGCAGGAACTGGCCGCACAGAACCTGTCGCTGAAAATGTTCGACTGCTACCGGCCGGCGCGGGCCTCGCTCGACATGGTGAAGTGGTCGCAGAACGGTCATGAGACCGCGGCCGAGCGGCGCTACAACCCGAACATTCCGAAGACCGAGCTGTTCCGCCTCGGCTACATTGCGAGCCGCTCGCAGCATTCCACGGGTGCGGCGCTCGATCTCACGCTGGTCGATCTCAAGGCCGACAACTCCGCCACATTCGATCCGTCGAAGACCTATGCCGACTGCACGGCGCCGGTCGCGATGCGCGCGCCCGAAGGCAGCGTCGACATGGGCACAGGCTACGACTGTACCGACGTGAAGGGGCATACCGCTGTAACGTCGATCAATCCGGAGCAACGCACCTGGCGCAAGCGGCTGGTCGCTGCGATGGCCAGGCAAGGCTTTGTGAACTATTCGAAGGAGTGGTGGCATTTTTCCCTGCCGGGAGCAGGCGGGGCAGCCTATGATTTCCCGATCCAGCCGCGCCGGAACTGATTACGCGCCGAGGAAACCTGATGACCCAGCCGAGCTTTGCGACCCACGAGGTCTTCAACCAGTCGCCGCCGTTGGAGGACGTCGACCTGTTCGCGGTGGACCTGCCGCTGGTCGAAGCGGTCAAGGCCAATGGCGGGGCCAAGGCGGAGCGGGAGCTGTCGGAGTTCGGCAAGCAATGGGGCTCGGCGGCGATGGCCGATCGCGGGCGCATAGCGAACGAGAACACGCCGAAGCTGCGCACCTTCGATGCCAAGGGCAATCGCCGCGACCAGGTCGAGTTTCATCCCGCCTATCACGAGCTGATGGCGCACAGTGCGCATGCGGGCGTGCACAATTCGACCTGGACGGCAGATGGAAGATCCGCTGGCGATGCCGCCGAGGTCATTCGTGCCGCGAAATTCTATATTGCCGCGCAAGTCGAGACCGGCCATCTCTGTCCGATCACGATGACGCGCGCCTCCGTGGGGGCGCTGGCGATGCAGCCTGACTTGCTCGCGGGCGTGATGCCGGTGCTGTCGACGAAGAGCTATGATCCCACCTTTGCGCCGTGGTGGCAGAAGCGCGGCATGACGGTCGGCATGGGCATGACCGAGAAGCAGGGCGGCACCGACGTGCGCGCCAACATGACACGGGCCGTGCGCGACGGGGACGGCTATCGCATCACCGGTCACAAATGGTTCATGTCGGCGCCGATGTGCGATGCGTTCCTGGTACTGGCGCAGGCAGATGGCGGGCTGACCTGTTTCTTCATGCCGCGCTTCGCGCCGGACGGCTCGGTCAACGCCATCCAGTTCCAGCGGCTCAAGGACAAGCTCGGCAATCGCTCCAATGCCTCGTCCGAGGTCGAGTTCGTCGGCGCTTATGCGCAAGCGGTCGGCGAGGAGGGCAAAGGCATTCGCACCATCATCCAGATGGTGCAGCTGACGCGGCAGGATTGCGCGATTGCGTCCGTCGGCCTGATGCGCTCGGGGCTCGCACATGCGCTGCATCATGCGCGGCACCGCAGCGTGTTCCAGAAGCATCTTGCCGACCAGCCCCTGATGCAGGCTGTGCTGTCGGACATGGCGCTGCATGTGGAGGCGAGCACGGCGCTGGTGATGCGGCTCTGCCGCGCCTTCGACCATACGCCGCAGGATGCCGCGGAGGCCGCCTACATGCGGCTGCTGACGCCTGCGATCAAATACTGGACCTGCAAGAGCGCGCCGCCGTTCCTCTACGAGGCGATGGAGTGCCTCGGCGGCAACGGCTATGTCGAGGACGGCATTCTGGCCCGCCACTATCGCGAGTCGCCGGTCAACGCGATCTGGGAAGGCTCGGGCAACGTGATGTGCCTCGACGTGCTCCGCGCGCTCTCGCGCGAGCCGGAGGCGGCGATGGCGGTGCTGCAAGCGCTGGCGGCCGAGACCAAGGGCCTGCCGGGGGCTGGTGAGGCGGTCGCGTTCATCGGCAAGACCTTCCGCCGCGCCGACGGCGAGCGCGTCGCGCGCCTTGCCGTCGAGAAGCTGGCGCTGCTTGCCGCCGCCGCGGCGCTCAACGGCGTGTCGCCGCACAATGCCGAATTGTTCGCGAGCACGCGTCTCGCGGCCAATCACGCCAGCATGTATGGCGCGGTGGAGCTGGATAGCGGCGAGGTGCGTGCGCTGCTGGAGCGGGCGCTGCCGTGATGGTTTTTCCCGTCATTCCGGGGCGCCCAACGGGCGCCCCCGGAATCTCGAGATTCCGGGTTCGGTCCTTCGGACCGCCCCGGAATGACGGTTATGTTCTAACGAAAGCCCACTGATGGACTCCCTCAATCCCGACCATCCGCCGATTACAGCGGCGCCTGCGGACATCGCGCCACCTGTCTGGAAGTTCTGGGGCACGGCGCTGTGGGGCCTTTTCATCTTCGCCGCGATGTTCGTCGGGCAGATCGGCGCCGTCGTTCTGCTGGCGTCGCAGCGCGGTCTTCCGATGGACCTCCCTTCGCTCCAGCTCATCGGCCGCGAGCCCCAGACGCTCGCGCTGTCGGTCATCACGGGCCTGCCGGCGACGCTTCTTGCGGTTTGGCTCGCCATTCGCATCAAGAAGGCGTCCTTCGTCGAGTATCTCGCGCTGCATTGGCCTTCCTGGAAGCAGCTGCTGTTCGGCGCCGTCGGCCTCATCCTGATCGTGCTGGTGTGGGAGACGATGTCGCGCGCGCTGGGGCGCGAGGCGACGCCGGGCTCCATGACCGATCTCTTGAAATCGGGACGCGACAAGGGCGCTGCCCTGTTGCTCCTGTTCGCCTTCAGCGTGGCCGCGCCCATGTCGGAAGAGATTCTGGCGCGAGGCTTCCTCTATCGCGGCTGGTCGGCGAGCTTCCTGCGCGTGCCCGGCGCGATCCTGCTGTCGTCGCTGATCTGGACGGTCGTGCACCTGCAATACGACGTGTACTTCCTCACCGAAGTCCTCGCCATCGGCCTGTGGTTCGGCTACATGCGCTATCGCTCCGGCTCGCTCTGGCTCACCATCGTGCTCCACGCGCTGAACAATCTGACCGCGGTGGTGCTGACGATGTGGGTGGGGAGCTGAAGCATGATCCGGAAAAGTGCGCAGCGGTTTTCCGAGAAGATCATGCTTAAACTACAACCGAAAGCGCGATGACGATTCATCCTAGTCGCATCGCGCTTTAGGCCTCATACTCCGTCATTGCGAGCCACCGGGGCCGCGCAAGGCGCGGCCCGATGACAGGCTCCGCGAAGCAGTCCAGAATCTTAGGCCAGCGCGATCGCGATCGGCATGGTGATTGCCGCCAGGATCGTCTGCAGCGTGATGATCTGCGCCAGCAACGGCGCGTCGCCGCCCATCTGGCGGGCCAGCACATAGGCGCTGGGCGAGGTCGGCACAGCCGCACAGATCGCGACGATCGCAAGGCTGTTGCCGGTGATGCCGAACCAGGCCGCGAGCCCCAGCGCGAGCGCAGGCATCAGCACCAGCTTCAGGCCGACGCCGATGGCTGCGCCCAGGCTGGGGCGCAACAGGCCCTTCAGATGCAGGCCCGCGCCGGTCACGAGCAGGCCGATGGCGAGCGAGGACCGGCTCAGCGCGTCCGCCACCTCATGCCAGATTTTCGGCAGCGGCAGGTGCATCAGATTGACGGCAAGGCCGATCGCGCAGGCCCAGATCAGTGGATTGCGGATCACCGTCATGGCGATGGCGCGCGGGGATCGCTTCTCCTTTGCGGCGTAGTGGGCGAGCACGGCGACGCTGAACACGTTGACCAGCGGGATGATCGCGACCATGGCCACGGAGGCGAGCGCCAGCCCGAGATCGCCGAACATGTTGGCGGCGATCGACAGCGCAACGAAGGTTTGCCAGCGCGTTGCGCCCTGGAAGATCGAGGTGAAGGCGGGGCCATCGATGCCGAGCCGCGACAGGGCCGGCCGCAACGCGAGACAGAGCAGCGACATCGCGAGCGCCGACAGCAGCAGCGCGCCTCCGACGCCGGCGACCGGCACCCTGGAGAGGTCGGCCTTGACCAGGGTCTGGATCAGCAGCATCGGAAACAGCACGAAATAGGTCAGTTGCTCCAGCCCGTGCCATTGCGTGTCGAGACGCATCAGGCTGTGCTTCAGCACGACACCGAGCACGATGAGGATGAAGACCGGCAGCAGCGCCGCGACCACGACCGGCATGGATCAGTCCGTCCCCGGCGCCGCGCGCAGATTTGCCAGACGGTCGAGCGCGCCTTGCAGGATGAAGATCGCGGCATGCTCGTCGATCACTTCGGCGCGCTTGGCGCGGCTGACGTCCATGCCGATCAGCTCGCGCTCGACCGCCGCCGTCGAGAGGCGCTCGTCCCAGAGGCCGATGGCGAGTTGGGTCAGTCCGGCGAGATTGCGGGCGAAGGCGCGGGTGGATTGCGCGCGCGGGCCCTCGCTGCCGTCCATGTTGATGGGCAGGCCGAGCACGAAGCCGACCACCTTGCGCTCGGCCGCAATCGCGAGCAGCCGGGCGGCGTCCTGCTTGAACGCCTTGCGGGCGATGGTCTCGACGCCGGTCGCAAGCCGACGATCGGGGTCGGACACGGCAACGCCGATGGTCTTGGTGCCGAGATCGAGCCCGACCAGCGCGCCGCGCACGGGCCAGTGGGTTGCAGCATCGACGAGGGGCAGGATAAGAGCCGGCATGGCGTAGCGCATATCACGCGTCACGCAGCGGAGTGAACCCGGAAGATGGACGTGCTGACATTATTCGGCCTGTTCGCCGTCACGGCGATGCTGGTCACCTACGCCCTGGAGGATCGCAGCCACTGGTTCGTGCTGCTGTTCGCCGCGTCCTGCGCGCTCGGCTCGGTCTACGGTTTTCTCCAGGGCGCCTGGCCGTTCGGGCTGGTCGAGGCGATCTGGTCCGTCGTGGCGCTGCGGCGGTGGCACCTGAAGGCGACAGCAAGAAGCGTGTGAGAATGGCCACGCACAAATGCAACGATCATTTGTGGCGAATCTCACACGGGCGACGTTGCAGGCCATGGCATGATGTCGCGTCCCCGGCAGCGCACGTCGATTGACGCTCTGGTTGCCGAGCGATAGATATATAGGTCTAAGGTAGTGTGGGGCGCGTGCCCCGATTTTTAGAACGATCGGCGGCGACCGGCAGTCCGGCCCGCGCTGCAACCTTGGTGCAGATATTCAGGCGCCGACCACGTCCAATACTCGCCCTTCATTTTGAGAGGTCATGATGCTCATCAACCCAAGCCTGATCGCGGGCTCAGAAAGGCGATTCAAGCAAGCCGAGTTCTCACCCGATGCCTTGAACCGAAAACTGGGCGACGGCCCGATCGAGATGACCGTCGAAAAGATGCGCCAGCGCCAGCGCCAGCTTCTGGCCGAGACGCACGACATGCAAGCGGCCGAGATCGGGTTGGAGCGGATCATCCAGGGCAATGATCTCGACAGCATCAATTATCTCGCCAAGGGGACCGCCGCCGCGCGCTCGGTCTGTCGTATTCAGCTCAGGGATCTCAAGTCGAATCTGCTCGGCTATGGCTCCGGCTTTCTGATCGGGCCCGGCCTGCTGCTGACGAACCATCATGTCTTCGGCCGGCCCGCCGACGCAGCCAATTCGATCGCCGATTTCAACTACGAATTGGACGTTTCGGGACAGGAGCGTGCGCCGGTGCGGTTCGGCTTCGAGCCGGGCAGATTCTTCTACACCAATGACCGGCTGGATTTCTCGGTCGTTGCGGTGGCGCCGACCTCGCTGTCAGGCCACGAGGAACTCGAGGATTGGGGATGGCTGCCGCTCAGTAGCGCGCCCGGCAAGGCGGATCCGGGGGAGTATCTCACCATCGTGCAGCATCCCAGCGGGCAGATGAAGCAGGTCTGCGTCCGCGAGAACAAGCTGCTCAAATATGTCGGCGACTTCCTCTGGTACAATACCGATACGACGGCCGGATCGTCGGGTGCGCCGGCGTTCAACCGCTTCTGGCAGGTGGTCGCGCTGCACCACAGCGGTGTTCCCCGGAAGAATGCGCAGGGTCGCACCCTGACCAAGGACGGCAAGGTGTGGAAGCCGTCGATGGACGAATCCCTGATCGACTGGATCGCCAACGAAGGCATCCGGATCAGCGCGATCGTCGCCGATCTCAAGGTGGCCGTCGGCTCTCACCCTCTGGTCAGGCCGGTGCTGGACGAGATGGACCCGCCAGGCCGGCACGAAATCGAGCGAGCCCGGCCGCCGGTAGACGCAACTCCTTACGGCGCCAATGTCTGGGTCGAGCAATCCGTCGACGGCACGTCTCTGGTGGTCCCGATCCGCGTTCCGCTTCCGATGTTCAGGAAGGAGATTCCTCTCGCTCCAGCGGCGCCGCTACCGAGCCCGGCGGGAGGTCATGGCAATGGCCGGACGCCGAACGGCGGCACGGACGGCGGCATGCGCAACGGCGGTACGCCATTGATTGTTCCGCCGACCGGCCTGTTGTCTCACATCAGTGCGAGGAACGGCCTGCCGATGGAGGCCGTGCATATCGATCAGAGCACGCTGAAATCGCGTCCCGGCTACAAGGCGAATTTTCTGGGCACCGGCAAGTTCTCGGTCCCCCTGCCGAAGATTCCGGCCGCCCTCAAGTCGAGGATCGCGATGCTCAAGGGCCGCTCCAGGCAATCCGAGCTGAAATATTTCAACTACAGCGTCGTCATGAACAAGCAGCGCAGGCTCGCCTTCTTCAGCTGCGTCAATATCGACGGCGGCAAGCAGCAGGACGTCGGCAAGCGTGAAGGTGATTCCTGGCTGCGCGATCCGCGCATCGACGAGGATGCCCAGATCGGCGACGAGTTCTACCGCAAGCAGGCCACTTTCGAGGCGGACCGCAGCAAGAATCCGTTCGACCGCGGTCATCTGGTGCGCCGCCTCGATGCGACCTGGGGCGACACCGTCGCCGCGGCCAAGCAGCATGGCGACGACTCCTTCCATTTCACCAACTGCTCGCCGCAGTTCTTCTCGTTCAACCAGGGCAAGCAGCTCTGGGCAGGACTGGAGGATTACACGCGCGATGTCCTGCTCGAAGGGGAGGAGAAGGGCATCGTCATGAATGGCCCGGTGTTCGATGGGCCGGATGCCGACGGATCCGATCTGCCCGATCCGGCCGGCCGGCCGCACAAGGATCCGAGCTTCGGGGGCGTTCAAATTCCGAAGTATTTCTGGAAGATACTGATCCGCCGCAACGAGGATGACGACGCTCTCAAGGCGGCGGCATTCCTGATGAGCCAGCGAAAGCAGGTGATGGAGATCGACCGAATCCAGGAGGCTGATCTGCTCGAGCGGATGTCCGAGGAGGATGTCAGCGTCTTCCAGGTCTCGATCGCGGATCTGACGAAACTGACCAAGCTCGACTTCGGCAATCTCGCTGACGCGGATTCGCACGAGACGACCTCGGTCGGCCCGCGACGCATCGAATCCTATGAGGACATTCGGATCTAAAGCGCGATGCGATTAGGATGAATCGTCATCGTTCTTTAGCTTGTTGTTTAAGCATGATCTTTTCGGAAAACCGCTGCGTACTTTTCCGGATCATGCTTTAGGGCCTTGTTCTCGGAGTAGCGGAACCACGGGGGCGGGTGAGGGGAGCGGTGTGCTCTGTCGAGACACTGACGGCCCTCACCCGGTGCGTTTGCGACGCGGGCCGCGCGTCAGCGGATCGCGATCGGGTTGATCATCGCCTGCACGCCGCCGGTCCAGCGCGGCTGTCCCAGCACGAACAGGAATTCATAGCCCTTGTCCCGGGCGAGCGCGGCGGTGTCCATGTTTTCGAGGATGTAGGTCCCGTTCATCGCGAGCAGGATCTGGTGCACCTCGAACACGTTCTTCGATTCGAACGGCAGCACCTCCAGTCCCCAGGTGTCGGCGCCAACGGCGACGACGCCCTTGCCAGTCAGATATTTTGCGCCCTCGACGCCGAGGCCGGGCTCGCCGGCCGAATAGCGCTTGTCGTCCTTGCCGACCAGGCTGAGCCAGCCGGTGTGGAAGATGACGACGTCGCCCTGGCGGATCTCGACGTTCTGCTGCTTGGCGGCTTCCTCGATCTCCTTGACGTTGAAGGCGGTGCCTTCCTTCACCACGTCGGTCTTGAAATAGGCGGCCATGTCGAGCAGGACGCCGCGGGTGACCATCGGCGGCACCTTCTCGATGCCGAGCTTCTTCAGACCGTTGGGATCGGCGAAGTCGGCGAGCTTGTTGCCGTTGTAATAGACGTGCTCGACGCCGAGATGGCCGAGCCCGTCGAGCTGGCTGCCGATGCCGACCCAGGTGTCGAGGATGTCATCGTTATAGGTGGCCTTGTTCGGACCAAGCCCAGGGCTGCCGGCCTGTCCCGGCTGCACCACCGTGATCTTGTAGGTGCGCGGCGGATAGGCGGGCGTCTGCGACGTGACGGGAATGCCGAGGGCGTAGGTCTTGCCGGTCTTCACCAGCGATGCCGCCTTCACCACGAGCTCGGGCGTCATGTAGTTGGCGGCGCCGACCTCGTCGTTCGGCCCCCATTTCGATTTGGTCCAGTCTTGTGCGCTTGCAGTTCCTGATATCGCCGACAACACAGCGACACAGCACAACACGAGCGTATTGCGCATCGATAGTCCTCCCGATGTTCTTGCCGATGTTTGGCTTCGTTATGGTTTTGCGCTGGCCAGTCAGTCATCCTAACGTAGAATGATCGCGGGCTTCAAAGCTTTTTGATGTGCTGCGTTGCCGCGGAAGGCAGCGTGGAAGCGCGATGGATTTGTGACGAATTTCGTGGAGTGGAACGCTGCGTCGCGTCAGGCCGCGATGACGTCGTCGTCCTTCTTCAGGCAGTCGGCAAAACCGCTCAGCGCGCTGGTTTGATGGCCCGCGCGGCGGTGGATGAACAGTGTCTCGACGCGCGCGTGCGCCGGGCTCAGAGAGTGGATCGCGATGCTGCCGTTCATCGCGCTACGCTCGACGACCGCGCGCGGCAGCAACGTTACGCCCATGTCGGCGGCGACGCAGCCGATCATGCCGTCGAGCGTGCCGAGCTCGAAGCGCGCGGCCGACGGCCAGCCGAACTCGACGAACACTTGTTCGAGCCGCTGGCGGTAGGTGCAGCCGGTGCGGAAAACCAGCGCTGTCGGCCCGGACTCCGGCGTTCCTGCGCGCAGCTCGGCCATCGAGGCCCAGCGCCGTGCGCTGACCAGCACCAGCTCCTCGCGGAAGGCGCTCGTCGCGACGAGATCGGCATGCGTGATGGGACCCGCGACGAAGGCGCCGTCGAGCGAGCCTTCGAGCACGCCGGTGACGAGGTCGGCCGTCGGCGCGGTACGCAAGGAAAGGCGCACGGCGGGGAAGCGGCGGTGGAAGTCGGCGAGCAGCGGCGGCAGGCGCACGGCCGCCGTCGTCTCCATCGATCCAATCGCAAGCGGTCCTTTCGGCGCGCCATCGTCACGTGCGGCGAGCAAGGCTTCACGCGACAGCGCCGCCATTCTTTGTGCGTAGGGGAGAAGGCGCTTGCCGGCGCCGGTCAGCGTCATGCCGCGGCTGTGGCGCTCGAACAGCGCCGTGCCGATCTCCGCCTCCAGCGCCTTCACGCGCTGGGTGACGTTCGACTGCACCGTGTTGAGCTCTTCGGCGGCGCGGGTGATGCCGCCCGTGCGGGCGACGGCGGCGAAGGTCTGGAGATCGCTGAGTTCCATGGCGTCGTTCCGCTTTCGAGATGGCAGCGTTCGCAACAATTCATTTCTGGAGAATGCTAGTCGCGCCTAGTCTCGCTGTCCAGATCGGGGAGAAGCCATGCCGATGACGACGTCGCTGACCACGCTGCTGGAGATCGCGCATCCGATCTTGCTGGCGCCGATGGATGTCGTCGCCGGCAGCCGCCTGGTCGCGGCTGTGAGCCGCGCCGGCGGGTTCGGCATTCTCGGCGGCGGCTATGGCGAGCGAGCGTGGCTGGAGCAGGAGACTGCGAAGCTCGCCGAACTGCGTGCGCCGTTCGGCATCGGCTTCATCACGTGGAGCCTCGCCATGCGGCCCGAGCTTCTCGACATTGCGCTCGGCGTGAAGCCATCGGCGATCATGCTGTCGTTCGGCGATCCCGCGCCGTTTGCACCCAAGATCAAGTCCGCCGGCGCACGCCTGATCTGCCAGGTGCAGGACGAGGCCATGGCGCGGCAGGCGCTCGATGCCGGCGCCGATATCCTGGTCGCGCAGGGGACGGAGGCGGGTGGTCATGGCGCCTCGCGCACCACCGTCGATCTCGTACCGGCGATCGTCGATCTCATTGCGGGTCGTGCTCCCGTGGTGGCGGCCGGCGGCATCGCCGACGGGCGCGGGCTTGCCGCCATGATGATGCTGGGCGCAAGCGGCGTGCTGCTCGGCACGCGCTTCTATGCGAGTCGGGAGGCCGACGGCGCGGAGGAAGCGAAGCGGCGCATCTGTACGGCGAACAGCGGCTCCACGGTGCGTGGTATCATCTTCGATCTCTCCCGAAACAATGTCTGGCCGGCACCGTTCACGGGACGGTGTCTGGTCAACGACCATGCCCGGCGCTGGATCGGGCGCGAGGTCGAACTGATGCAGAATGTTGCCGCAGTCGCGGCGGACTATGCGGCGGCAAAAGCGGCGGGCAATTTCGACGTCGCGGCCGTGATCGCGGGCGAGGCGGTCGGGCTGATTCATGATATTCCACCGGCGGCGGAGATCGTCGAGCGGATTGTCGTGGAGGCGGAGCAGTTGCTGGAAGGGCGGCGGAATTCTGTGATAGCGGCGTAGACTTTTTACCCTCCCCTGGAGGGGGAGGGTCGATCGCGCGAAGCGCGAGCGGGGTGGGGTGACAGTCTCTCCATTGAGGCGGTGCCCGTGTGGAGAGATCACCCCACCCCGCTTCGCATTTCGCTTCGCTGCATGCGAACCGACCCTCCCCCTCCAGGGGAGGGTAAGAAAGAACGCGAGAGAACAACCATGTGGCCTGACCGTCGACTGATCGATCTGTTCAAGACCGAATTTCCGATCGTGCTGGCGCCGATGGCCGGCGTGATGGATGCGGAGCTGGTGATTGCGGCCGCGCAAGGCGGCGCGCTGGGCTCGCTGCCTTGCGCGATGATCTCGGCCGAGAAAGCGCGCGAGCAGGTCGGTCTTATCCGTCAGCGCGTGAAGGCGCCGGTCAACATCAACTTCTTCTGCCACACGCCGGTCGAGCTCACGGCGGAGGCTGACGGACGCTGGAAGCAGCGGCTCGCGGGCTATTACTCCGAGCATGGTCTCGATCCGGCAGCGCCGATCGCCGCGGCCAACCGCGCGCCGTTCGATGCGGCCTTCTGCGAAGTTGTCGAAGAGCTGAAGCCGGAGGTCGTCAGCTTCCATTTCGGCCTGCCGGAGCAGGCGCTGCTCGGGCGGGTCAAGGCGGCCGGCTGCCTCGTCATCGCGTCCGCCACGACCGTGAAGGAAGCGGTCTGGCTGGAAGAGCGCGGCGTCGACGCCGTGATCGCGCAGGGCGCCGAGGCGGGCGGTCATCGCGGCATGTTCCTGACCGACAGGATCGCGGAACAGCCCGGCACTTTCGCGCTGGTGCCGCAGGTTGCCGATGCCGTGAAGGTGCCGGTGATCGCGGCGGGCGGCATCGCCGACGGGCGCGGCATCGCCGCGGCCTTCGCGCTCGGCGCATCCGGCGTGCAGATCGGCAGCGCTTATCTGCGCTGTCCGGAATCCAGGGTCAGCGCGGGCGGCCGCAAGGCGCTCGCTGAAGCGCGGGACGATTCCACCGTCATCACCAATGTCATGACTGGCCGTCCGGCGCGCGGCGTCCAAAACCGCCTGATGCGCGAGGCCGGCCCGGTCTCGCCGGATGCGCCGCCTTTTCCCCATGCCGCGACCGCGCTGGGGCCGCTGAAGGCCGCCGCCGAAAAGCAGGGCAGGGTGGATTTCACCAATCTCTGGGCGGGACAGGCCGTTGCGCTGGGCCGCGAGGTCCCCGCCGCCGAGTTGACCCGGGATCTCGCCAAATCGGCCTTGGCTCGCCTGAAAGCGCTGGCCGGATAAGCCTCCAGGTTCTTGTTTGCGCATGATCTTTTCGGAAAACCGCTTCACACTTTTCCGGATCATGCGCTAGCGCCGGTTGCGGCGCAAAACCGGCCTCTGCTATACGGCACATGGGTTTTGCCGTGAGAGGCCTTATATAATGTCCGTCGACGCCGCTACCGTCCGCCGCATCGCGCATCTGGCGCGCATTGCGGTTTCCGAGGACGAAGTTCCGCATCTGCAGGGCGAGCTCAACGCCATGCTCGCTTTCGTCGAGCAGCTCTCGGAGGTCAATGTCGAGGGCGTGGAGCCGATGACCTCGGTCACCCCGATGCAGATGAAGAAGCGGCAGGACGTGGTCAATGACGGCGAGATCGCCGACGATATCGTTGCCAACGCGCCCGCGACCGAAGGTCACTTCTTCCTGGTGCCCAAGGTCGTCGAATAGAATGGCGTTTTCGAGCGAAGCGGAAGCGGTTCGCGCGAAGACAACGCGTCAAATCAAAGAGTCTTAGGACGTGGTCCGATGTGTCTGCTTTGCGACGATGAAAAGGCCTATCAGGCCTACATGAATTACCTCGACAAGATGGAGCGGCAGGGCAAGGCTGCCGACCCCAATGTCGCCGTCAATGCCGTGCTCGACGAGATCGAGGCCGCTGCGAAAGCCGCCGCCAAAAAAGACGACCCGGCCAACGACAAGACCCTGTCTCCGTTCTTCTGCAGCCCGATCAATAAATGACCGATTTGACATCGCTGACGCTCGCCGAGGCCCGCAAGGGTCTCGCCGACAAGACTTTCACGTCGCTCGAGCTGACCGACGCGCATCTGAGCGCGATCGAGGCCGCGCGCGTGCTCAATGCCTTCGTGATGGAGACTCCCGACCAGGCGCGCGCGATGGCGCGCGAGGCGGACGGCAAGATCGCCAAGGGCGATGCGGGCCCGCTCGCGGGTATTCCGCTCGGCATCAAGGACCTGTTCGCGACCAAGGGCGTGCGCACCACGGCGTGCTCGAAGATCCTCGGCAATTTCGTGCCGACCTATGAGTCCACCGTCACCTCACAGCTGTGGCGCGACGGCGCGGTGATGCTCGGCAAGCTCAACAATGACGAGTTCGCGATGGGCTCGTCGAACGAGACCTCCTGCTTCGGGCCCGTCGGCAATCCCTGGCGGCGCGACGGCAGCAACACCACTCTGGTACCGGGCGGCTCGTCCGGCGGCTCGGCCTCGGCCGTGGCGGCGCTGCTGTGCATGGGCGCGACCGCGACCGACACCGGCGGCTCGATCCGCCAGCCGGCGGCGTTCACCGCCACCGTCGGCATCAAGCCGACCTATGGCCGCTGCTCGCGCTGGGGCATCGTCGCCTTTGCCTCCTCGCTCGACCAGGCCGGTCCGATCGCACGCAGCGTCCGCGATGCCGCGATGCTGCTGCGCTCGATGGCCGGTCATGACCCCAAGGACACGACCTCGGTCGACCTTCCCGTGCCGGACTACGAGGCTGCGATCGGCAAGTCCGTGAAGGGCATGAAGATCGGCATCCCCAGGGAGTATCGGCTCGACGGCATGCCGGCCGAGATCGAGAAGCTGTGGCAAGCGGGCGCGGATTGGCTCAGGAGCGCCGGCGCCGAGCTCGTCGAGGTCTCGCTGCCGCACACCAAATATGCGCTGCCGGCCTATTACATCGTGGCGCCGGCGGAGGCCTCCTCCAATCTCGCGCGCTATGACGGCGTGCGCTACGGCCTGCGCGAGCAGGCCAAGAACATCATCGAGCTCTACGAGAACACCCGCGCGTCGGGCTTTGGCGCCGAGGTGAAGCGCCGCGTCATGATCGGCACCTATGTGCTCTCGGCCGGCTATTACGACGCCTATTATCTGCGCGCGCAAAAGGTGCGGACGCTGATCAAGAAGGATTTCGAGGATTGCTTCGCGAGGGGCGTTGACGCGATCCTCACCCCCGCGACGCCGTCGGCGGCCTTCGGTATCGGAGAGAAGGGCGGTGCCGATCCCGTCGAAATGTATCTCAACGACATTTTCACGGTCACCGTGAACATGGCGGGCCTTCCGGGCATCGCCGTGCCCGCCGGCAAGGACGCGCAGGGCCTGCCGCTCGGCCTGCAATTGATCGGACGGCCCTTCGACGAGGAGACGCTGTTCTCGCTCGGCGAGGTGATCGAGCAGGCCGCTGGCCGCTTCACGCCCGCGAGGTGGTGGTGAATGTCGCCGCGTTCATCGCGAGCCTCGACAGCGCGGCGCCCGCGCCGGATTTGAACGCGCCGCTCGCCGGTCTCTGGTGGGCCGCGAAGGGGGACTGGGACCGCGCGCACAAGATCGTTCAGGACGACAACGGCCGTGACGCCGCCTGGGTGCACGCTTACTTGCACCGCGTCGAAGGCGATCTCGGCAATGCCGGCTACTGGTACCGCCAGGCCGGTCAGCCGGCCGCAAAGGATTCATTACAGGCGGAGTGGGAGCGGATTGCTGCCACGCTGCTCGGGAGCAGGACATGAGCACGGCCACGCACAAGCTTCTCAAGGGCGCCACGGGTGACTGGGAGATGGTCATCGGCATGGAGATCCACGCCCAGGTGACCTCGAACTCGAAGCTGTTCTCCGGCGCCTCGACGGCATTCGGCGGCGAGCCGAACACGCATGTGTCGCTGGTCGATGCGGCGATGCCGGGCATGTTGCCCGTGATCAACGAGGAATGCGTCAGGCAGGCTGTCCGGACTGGGCTCGGTCTCAACGCCAAGATCAATCTGCGTTCGGTCTTCGACCGGAAAAACTATTTCTATCCGGACTCGCCGCAGGGCTACCAGATCAGCCAGTACAAGTCGCCGGTGGTCGGCGAAGGCGAGGTGCTGGTCGAGCTCGACGGCGGCCGCAGCGTCACCATCGGCATCGAGCGGCTGCATCTGGAGCAGGACGCCGGCAAGTTGCTGCACGACCGGTCGCCGACCATGTCCAATGTCGATCTCAACCGCTGCGGCGTGGCGCTGATGGAGATCGTGTCAAAACCGGACATCCGCGACGCCGAGCAGGCCAAGGCGTATGTCACCAAGCTGCGCTCGATCCTGCGCTATCTCGGCACCTGCGATGGCGACATGGAGAAGGGCTCCTTGCGCGCCGACGTCAACGTCTCGGTGCGCAAGCCGGGTGGGCCGCTCGGCACCCGCTGTGAGATCAAGAACATGAACTCGATCACCTTCATCGGCCAGGCGATCGAGTACGAGGCACGGCGGCAGATCGAAATTCTCGAGGACGGCGGCCAGATCGACCAGGAAACGCGGCTCTATGATCCCAACAAGGGCGAGACGCGGTCGATGCGGTCCAAGGAAGAGGCGCATGACTACCGCTACTTCCCCGATCCCGACCTCTTGCCGCTGGAATTCAGCCAGGAATTCGTCGACGCGCTGAAGGCGAAGCTGCCGGAGCTGCCGGATCAGAAGAAGACGCGCTTCGTCGCCGACTTCGGCCTGTCGGCTTACGACGCGAGCGTGCTGGTCGCCGAGCGCGAGAGCGCGGTGTTCTACGAGACGGTGCTCGACAAGCTTGCCAATCGCGCCCGCGACGGCAAGATGGCGGCGAACTGGGTGATCAACGAGCTGTTCGGCCGTCTCAACAAGGAAGGCCGGGATGTTACGGGCTCTCCGGTCAATGCGGAGCAGCTGGCGGCGATCATCGACCTGATCGGCGAGGGCACGATCTCCGGCAAGATCGCCAAGGATCTGTTCGAGATCGTCTGGCAGGAAGGCGGCGATCCCCGCGCGCTGGTGGAAAGCCGCGGCATGAAGCAGGTGACGGATCTTTCGGCGATCGAGAAGGTGGTCGACGACATCATCGCGGCCAATCCCGACAAGGCCGCGCAGGTCAAGGACAAGCCGCAGTCGCTCGGCTGGTTCGTCGGCCAGGTGATGAAGGCGTCCGGCGGCAAGGCCAACCCGCAGAGCGTCAACGATCTGCTCAAGTCCAAGCTCGGCTTTTAGCCTCACGCGTTCGAACGAGGTGACGGACACGCTTCGTCACCTCGCTTTCCGTTCTCGCTGCGACGTTCGCGCGCATCTTCGGCAGCAAACTTCATCCCGATCGACAGTGCCGCGGCGACCGAATCGCCGTCACGCGATTCGCGCAAAACGGCGGCTTGCACACGCTCAGACGAGCGTTCGCGCCGTTAAGCATGAAAATATTTTCATTGCCAAAATTCGCGACTCAGAGTCCGCAAAGCGCCCTTGCGAGGTGATCGGAGGAATGGCGATGCGCATCGTCGCGTCGATCGCGCGCGATACGCGCGTGCAGAAAAATACTTGCTGCATAGTGTTTTTCTGCAATCGCATCAGTCGCGAACGTCGACGATGCGCCTGTTCTCCGTGATCGCAGGTGCACGTCGTGCGGTGCACTTGCGTCGCGCCCGCCAAGCGCACGCGCGTTGCGCCGTCAACACTTCTTTAAGCGAGACGCTGTTTTTTTCTTCGTGTTGGTGTATTCGGGATGAAGTGCATTCGATCCCCGAGTGCACGCAGCGATTAAAGCCATCTCACACATCGGAGGGCAACATGGCCAAGAAAGCGAAGAAGGCGAAGGCGAAGAAGGCGAAGAGCGCAGTGAAGAAGACTGCGAAGAAGACCCGCAAGGTCGCGAAGAAGAAGAAGTAACTTCGCTTCTGAAGTTGCCGGCTTCAGTTAGCCGGCACGTCATCAGCGCCTCCTAGAGGGTTCTGGTCGACGATAGAGGGTGTCGGCGAGACATCAGGTCAACGGTCGGACCGTTCTCTTTCGCGGTCCGGCAGAAGAAACGAGTTTTCTTCGTTCGGTGCGGTTCTCCGGAAGGAGCTCCGCAATTTCACGAGAGGCCTTCGGGCCGAAGTGGAATCTGGTCCTGACGTGTTCGCCGACGCCCTCGTTCTCATGAGGCCGGGGTATTGCCGGCATTCCTTTCCCCCCGACATCGCTGATCTGACTGCGACGTGGCCGCGCTGCCTTGGTGCAGGCGAGGGCTGTGCGCGTTTGGCTGCCTGCTGCAGTCCGCGCGTGGTTCCACGTGCGCGGTGTCATCGCCCGGCCTCGACCGGGCCGATCCAGTGCGCACGCAGCTTCTCCGCGGATCACTGCTGCCTCTTGGACAGGTCAGTCGCCTGTCGCCGTCGCTGAAGCTTCGGCGACCCGAGACCGCGTGCCCCGGCGAAGCCTTAGCGTAGCCGGGTCGCGGGTGACGACGGAGGGTGGGGCGGCGCATGAGACGCGCCACCGCGCGCGATGGTTATCGATGTCCCAAGATCTCAGGGTAAACCGAATCTGACGAATTGCAGAAGTGCCTGCAAATCAGGGACTTTTTGAATTTCCCGTACGCGCCTCGCGCGCTCGCGTTTACGTCTGCTTCATCGCGATACTTAAACTGCCATTCAAATTTGCCCGCCATCATCGCCTCCAACAAGCCGGCAAACGGCATGGGGAAGAGTTGAACAGCTATTTGGACGGGAGCCGCGCTCGGTGGAGCAGGACGGCATAAGAATAAAGGGGATGCGTGATGTTTCAGGGTACTTTCGATCTGGAGACGGCAACGCCGATCGACGCGAGCGCGCTGTCGGACGTGCTGTTCGAGCGCGGGATCTATTGGGCGAGCGGCCGCTCCGGGATCGTCGATCTCGTCGCCGCGCACAAATGGTTCAACCTTGCGGCGTTGAAGGGCCGCAAGGACGCGGTGGCGCTGCGCCAGGAAGTCGCCGGGCAGATGTCGGATGCCGAGATCTCCATCGCCCAGCGCGAGGCGAGGGCCTGGGTCTCCGCGCACTGAGATGAGAACCGCTGCCGACCCGTGTTTGCACGGGTGGGTCCGGTTGCGCTGAATCAAGTTTGCTCGTCGTGCCGCCGCATAAAACCGCATGGCATGGGCGACCAAAACACGAATGGACGATGGCTTCCGATCCAGATCGCTCCCGACGAGTGCGACCTGGAACTCGGACGTCTTCACAAGACGGGAATTCAGCCCTGGTCCTTTCCGTGCCGGCGCAAGGGCGGCGTCTGGTTCAATGTCTGGGCCGGCGAGGCTGTGCTGATATCGCCCTCGCATTGGCGGATATGGCGATCCGGTGTCTAGGTGTGCGCTCACATATATAAGGAGCACGCGATCGGGCTGAGCTCCCCATGGCTTGTCCGTGCGCCAGGCTCTGCACCGGCTTCACGATCGCTTTCAGGTGAAAGAACGCAGTGATTGATTCTGCTGCTGGGTGGCGGAGAGGGAGGGATTCGAACCCTCGATACAGCTTGAGACCGTATGACGCTTTAGCAAAGCGTTGCCTTCAGCCACTCGGCCACCTCTCCGGTGCGAGCCTTATGCCTCTAATTACTCGGGCCGGTCAATTTGGAAGCGTGTGTTTTCGCTCGAATATTCCCAGTGATTTTCGACACAAGGCGGCCTGTCATCGGGCCAGAGTGTGGCGCTGCGCGAGCGGACGCGAAGCCTGAACCTAAGGCACGCTGCGCAAGGGAGTTCCGCGCATAGAAGCGTCCTTGCTCATGTCAGAAGCCGATTTGCTAGGAAATTCAACGGCTCGCGAGAAGGGGCTACAGAAACTTGGCAACCTGCGCCTCGGCTAGCCGAGCTGCCGGCCCGACTCCAGAATCCCGCCTTCATAAAGAGTGTTTGCCGCACACCCCAAGTGTAGCAGTGGCCCTGCTTGCATCAGACTGTCTGATACCGCGGAGGCGGTTGATACCCCTCATTGAGTCTCGTTTCTGATTCCACGATTCGAGCCCCTCAAAGCCCCTTCCAGGCCGATGTCTCGGCTGGGCGCCTCATGTGGGGAACTTTGATGGCAAATGGAACCGTCGAAAAAACGTCAATGTAAACAATGTGTTGCGAGGGCGTTACGATCACATCTACGTGTTATTTGTGCAACACCCGTTGGAAAACACGCTTCATCGGTCCGTTTCGGAGCGTTCTCTTGTTGTGTGTGCAAGGGCGTTCGGTAATTGTGGCTGAGCGACGGAGGGGGGCATCCCGAGGTCGTCCCGTTTAGGTCTTTCGCTTAAGTCCCTCGCGTTCATGCGGGTGTGTCCGAAGGCGCGAAGGGGCCAAAAGCGGTGATTTAGAGGGGGTTTGGGAATTGGCCGTCCGGTCAGTGACCTTCCCTGAAGAGCAACTTGGAGGTTTAACATGAAGTTGGTTAAGAGCCTTTTGCTCGGCTCAGCGGCGGGTCTGATCGCCGTGGGCGGAGCGCAGGCAGCCGATCTCCCCGTGAAGGCCAAGGCGGTCGAATACGTGAAGATCTGCTCCCTGTACGGAGCCGGATTCTACTACATCCCGGGCACCGACACCTGCATCAAGCTGGGTGGTTATCTGCGCGCTGAAGTCGCGCTGAACACCAACAGCGTGTATAGCGGCCAGTTCAGCGGTACCGGCGGGGCGCACAACCGTCTCAGCAACTACTACACGATGCGCGCTCGTCAAGATCTCAACATCGACACGCGCACCGCGACCGAATACGGCGTCGTCCGCACCTTCTTCGATGCGACGTTCTCCTGGACCACTGGTAACTACTCCGGCAGCGGCTCCGCCACGGGTGCTACGACCTACTCCGGGGCTGCCCCGGTCGGCAACCCGTCTGACGGCGGCACTTCGGGCGGTTCGCTCGGTGTGTACTACGCCTTCATCCAGTTCGCCGGCTTCACGATGGGTAAGGCCGTGTCGCAGTTCGACGCGCCCTGGACCAACTATCCCGGCAACAACTTCGACGGTCTCGTCGGTGGCAGCGGCACGGTCACTGGTGTCAACCAGTTCACCTACACCGCTGACTTCGGTCAGGGCATCACGGCGTCGTTCTCGGCGGAAGATGCGACTGCCTATTATCAGGCAGGCAATCTGAACCTGACGGGCGCCACGGTTGCTGGCATCGCTGGCGGTTCGTACGGCTCCAACGCCATCGGCGGCTCGCGTTCGCCGAACCTCGTCGGTATGGTCCGCGTTGACCAGGCCTGGGGTCTGTTCCAGGCGTCGGTTGCTGCGCATGACAACCATGTCGCCTATTACGGCGCGACCGAGACCACTGGCCACCCCGACGACAAGTGGGGTTGGGCGGTTCAGCTCGCTCTGTCGATCAAGAACATCCCGACCGGCGCGGGTGACACGATCAACATTTCGGGCGTCTACACCGATGGTGCAACCCGCTACAACTTCCAGAACCTGGCGGGTAGCTCGTACTCCATGTTTGGCGGCACGGGCGTCGCCGGCGCTTATCAGAGCATCGGTTTCGCCAATGCTCCGGACACGGTGTTCGTGACCGGCGGCTCGCAGGAAAGCGTCAAGACCTGGGGCTTCCGTGGCGCTTACACCCACAACTGGGATCCCTACTGGAACACGGCGCTCTATGGTGCCTATGCATCGGCCCAGTTTGGTTCGCTGGCCAAGAACGCCATCTGCGGCGGCGGCGGTTTCGTCGGTGTCATGGCAGTGGCCGGTGTCACCAGCTGTAATCCGGACTTCAATATCGGCCAGGTCGGTGTCATCACCCGCTGGACTCCTGTGAAGAATCTGACCTTCTCGGCAGATTTCAACTGGACCCGTCTGGATCAGAAGTATGCCGGCACTGCCGTCATCACTCCGGCTGCTGCTGTCGCCAAGCCGACCGCAGTGTATGAGCTCAAGGATCAGGACTCGTTCACCCTGCTCCTCCGCGCTCAGCGCAACTGGTAAGTTCCGGTCTAACGACCTGACAGAGAACCCCGGCGGGCAACTGCCGGGGTTTTTCTTTTGCCCCGGCCGTGCCGGTTCTCGCTTCGCGCGTTTGGGACGAGCTGGTGCGCCGCTCTCCGTTGATTTCGTCGTTCCTCGTTGCGACCTGATGGAAGAAGTCACTGTGGACGGGAGCGCGCTGCAAGCGGTCTCCGACAGAGGCGCGCAGCGAAGGCCTGCCGTGGGCTCCGCCGAGCCGCACAGCGCCCCCACGATCCGGCCCCCGCAAGCAGGAGCGATCACGCCTTCATCTTCCAGCCGCGGCACCGGTGAACGTGCCGACCAGGCCGCAACCGTCGCAGCGCTCACGGCGCGCGTCGAAAGGGCTCGCTGAGGATCGTGGCCGGCGCCCAATATGCCTCGGCGACTCAGGTCCTGACGAGGGCGGCGCTCGCCCCCATGCCCGGCAGCGAATCGGAACGGGGCAGCGTCATTCCACGCTTCCGGCGCCGCGACGCAGATCGGCTTCGATCTGCAAGCGCGTGCCGCCGCCGAAGCGGGCGCGATAGACCTGAAGGTTCTCCATGATCCGCTGCACGTAGTTGCGCGTCTCGGAGAACGGAATCAGCTCGACCCAGTCGACCGCGTCCACCTTCGGGTCGCGCGGATCGCCGTAACGCTCGACCCACTTCTTCACGCTGCCGCGGCCGGCATTGTAGGCGGCAAAGGTCATGATGTAGGAGCCGCGATAATCCTCGAGCAATCCGCCGAGCTCGGCCGAGCCGAGCGCGGCGTTGTAGACCGAATCGTTCTTCAGCCGCCCGAGGTCGTAGGTCGCGCCGTGGCGTTTGCAGACGTAGCGGGCGGCGTCCGGCGTCACCTGCATCAGTCCATAGGCCTGCGCCGGCGAAACCACGCGCGGATTGAACGCGCTCTCCTGTCGCGCGATCGCATAGACGATGCTGCGCTCGACGTCGGGGCCGATCGGCGTGAACTGCGGAATGCCGTTGACGGGATAGGCGTAGAAGTCGAATGGCAGGCCGCGGTTGAGGGCAGCCTTGCCGACCAGCAGCATGCCGCGCGCATCGCCGTAGCGCTGGGCGAGCTCGCCGAGGCCCGCAAGCGCTTCGGGATCGCCGTTCTCGCCCATGTCGGCGAGCATGGGCACCGCGAGCTCGCGCTCGTCGAGCTCGTAGAGCAGATGCGCAGCGCGCACGATCTCAAGCCGCTCGGCGCCGCGCCCGCGCGGCTGGCTGTTGAGCTCGATCTGCGGTAGGCCGAGTTTGGCCCGGGCGAGCTGGCCGTAATAGCTGGTCGACTGTTCGGCGGCGCGTGCATAGGCGTTGCGCGCCTCCTGCTGACGCCCCATCGCTTCGGCCGCACGGCCCTGCCAATAGCCGGCGCGCGCCAGCGCGGTCGGATTGACGCTGCCGACGCCGATGCGGGCAAAATGCTGGGTGGCGGTCGCGGGGTCGTTGAGGAATCGCAGCGCGATCCACCCGGCGGTGAACTCCTGCTCGGTCTTGTAGATGTCGCGCGAGGGCAGGGCGGCATCGCGCGCGATCAGATAGGCCGTGCGGAATTCCTCGGTGTCGATCATCTTGCGCGCCAGGAGGCGCCGCTCGATCCACCATTCGTCGAGATTGTGAAGGCGACCCGGATCCTTGGGCGCCGACAGCATCAGCTGGGCGGCTTCAGTGAACTTCTCCTCGCGGCGCAGGAGCTGGATCTTGCTGAAGATGTAGCCGGGGTCATTGTGCAGCTCACGCGGCACCGCGTCGAGCAGCGCCCGCGCGTTCGGCGCTTTCTTGACCGCAGCGATGCGGGCCTTGGCAAGTGCGACATAGCCGGCGCCGAGGCGCTTTGCGGCGCGGAGCGCCGCCTCGGTCTCGCTGCCGTAGAGGAGGGTGTCCATCCGCGCCTTCTGGTCCCCCGGCGTCAGCAGGGCACCGAACTGGTCGAGCGCGTTGTTTTCGGTGTCTTCCGACATCGGATCGCTGCGCCAGGCCTCGCGCACCAGCCGCTCGGCATTGGCGCGGTCGCCGCGCGCCAGCATCGCCTTGGCGAGCGTGAAGCGGCCCTTGGCGGAGATCGGAGACTCGTTCTCGAACCACGACCACGCGACCGAATCGTCGCGCCTGTCGTCCCACATCGCGGCCTCGAGGCGCCGGCGCAGGAAGGTCTGCGACGGCCAGGTCGGATTGGCGGAGATGAAGGCCCGATAGCGTTCCACGGTCGCGCCGTTGTCCTCGCTGCGCAGGATGATCCATTCGGCGAGCTTTCGCGCGACCGGATCGGAGATGCCGGCGGCGGCACTGGTGGCCTCGCCAGCCTTGCGCTTGCGTACGAGCTCGATGACGCTCTCGAGCGTGTCCTTGTCGGCCTGCGACGTTGACGATGTCGCCGCGACCGCGGCCGGGATGACAGGCTTGCGTGGCGCCGCATGCTGGCGGGTCGCAGGGGCCAGCACGGGAGCTGCGAGCGGTCTGGCGGCCGGGGCGGTGGGTCTGACGGTGGCCGTCACGGCCGGCGCGGGTGCGGTCCTTGCGGGCTTGGGCGGCGATCCGTTGCTCGCCGGGTGAGATTTCGGCGAGGAGACCGCTGCCGCGGGTTTCGGCTTGTCCTTCGCCGGTTCCTTGGCGGCAGCATCCTTGGCTGGCGTCTTCGCGGCTTCCTTGGCCGGGGTGCCACCCTTGCTCGCGCCCTTCGCTGCGTCCTTGCCGGCTCCCTTGACCGTGCCTTTGGCTGTTTCCTTCGCTGTTTCCTTGGAGCCCTGGTTCGAGCCCTTGCTCGAGTCCTTGGCCGGTCCCTTCGCGGAGTCCTTGGCCGCTGGCTTCGCGATATCCTTGCCTGTCTCCGCGGCCGTCTCGTTGGACTTGGCGAGGGCAGCGCAGCCCACCGACAGCCCTGCCATCAGGCACACGGCCAGACCGGTGGATCGCCATGCGGCACGAGCAAAGGAGGTCACGGCGTTTCGTCGCCCCGAATCAGTGAAGTGGCTCAAGAGCTAGCTGAATTTGATTGAATATGCGGAAAAATACCAACAGCCGCTTACCACGATCCGATTTGCACCATCACCGCGGCAAAATCGCGGCCTAAACGCTGCCTCGGACGGAAGCGGGCCTTTTACCGGCAGGATAGACCCGATATGAATGGGCTTGCTCAAGAGATAGCCGCGTACGGAGGAAGTCCATGGCAGCCAAGACAAAGTTCCGGGGGTCGTTCACCGCCTTGGTCACGCCGTTCAAGAACGGCTCGCTGGACGAGGCGGCGTTCCGCTCCCTGGTCAACTGGCAGATTTCGGAGGGGACCAATGGCTTGGTCCCGGTCGGCACCACCGGCGAGAGCCCGACACTGAGCCATGACGAGCACAAGAAGGTCGTCGAATGGTGCATCGCTGAAGCCAAGGGCCGCGTGCCGGTCATCGCGGGGGCCGGCTCCAACTCGACCAAGGAAGCGATCGAGCTCTCCCAGCACGCCGAAAAGGCAGGTGCGGACGCCGTGTTGATCGTCACGCCCTACTACAACAAGCCGACCCAGGAAGGGATGTACCAGCACTTCAAGGCGATCAACGACGCGATCGGCATTCCGATCATCATCTACAACATCCCGCCGCGCTCGGTGATCGACATGTCGGTCGACACCATGAAGCGGCTGTGGGAGCTGAAGAACATCGCCGGCGTCAAGGACGCCACCGCCAGCATGGTTCGCGTGTCGCAGCAGCGCGCGGCGATGGGCGAGGATTTCAACCAGCTTTCGGGCGAGGACGCCACCATCATAGGCTACATGGCCCACGGCGGCCATGGCTGCATCTCGGTGACCTCGAACGTCGCGCCGCGCCTGTGCTCGGAGTTCCACGCCGCCTGGCAGAAGGGCGACACCAAGGCGGCGCTCGCGATCCACGACAAGCTGATGCCGCTGCACAACAACCTCTTCATCGAGAGCAATCCGGCGCCGATCAAGTACGCGATGTCGCTGCTCGGCAAGCTGGACGAGACGCTGCGGCTGCCGATGGTGCCGGTCTCCGAACCGACCCGCGTTGCCGTGCGCAGCGCAATGGTGCACGCGGGTCTGATCAACTGAGGCGTTAGCTTTTCCGGGGGGCGTTCATGAGCGCGGTCGAGGAAAAGGGCAGGCGGATGCTCAAGGAGTTCCGCGAGTTCGCCATGAAAGGCAACGTCGTCGACCTCGCGGTCGGCGTCATCATCGGTGCGGCCTTCGGCGGCATCGTCAACTCGCTGGTCGGCGACGTGATCATGCCGATCATCGGTGCCGTCACCGGCGGCCTCGACTTCTCGAACTACTTTACCCCCTTGTCGGCGAAGGTCACGGCCACCAACTTAGCTGATGCGAAAAAGCAAGGCGCCGTGTTGGCTTGGGGCAGCTTTCTCACGCTGACGATCAACTTCATCATCATTGCCTTCGTGCTGTTCCTGGTGATCCGCGCCATAAACACGCTGAAGCGCAAGGAAGAGGCGGCGCCGGCCGCTCCCCCGAAGCCGTCGGCCGAGGTCGAGCTGCTGACCGAGATCCGCGATCTCCTCAAGAAGTGACGCGCGCGCTTCATCCGAACTGTTAGATTCCGCGCGCATCTCACAAGCAGGTTTGCCCGACATGGCCGATAAGAACGAACGTCCGATCAAGGTCATGGCGGAAAATCGCAAGGCCCGCTTCAACTACGCCATCGAGGACACGATCGAGGCGGGCATTGCGCTGACCGGCACCGAGGTCAAATCGATCCGCAGCGGCAAGAGCACGATTGCGGAATCCTACGCCGATTCCAAGAACGGCGAGATCTGGCTGATCAACGCCACCATTCCCGAATATCTCCAGGGCAACCGATTCAATCACGAGCCCAAGCGGCCGCGCAAACTGCTTCTCCACCGCCGGCAGATCAACAAGCTGATGGGCGCGGTCGACCGCGAGGGCATGACGCTGATCCCGCTCAAGCTCTATTTCAACGAGCGTGGTCGCGCCAAATTGCAGCTCGCGGTTGCAAAGGGCAAGAAGCTGCACGACAAGCGCGAGTCCGAGAAGAAGCGCGACTGGAGCCGGGAGAAGGGCCGGCTGATGCGGGCGAGGGGATGACGCGATGAACCAACGAAACCTGCTCGAGGTCGATTGGAGCCAGATTCCCGCGCCCTCCGACGACGGCGGCGCCGCGCATCTCAAGGGCCTGACGTTGCCCCCGATCAGCCTGCTCGCGACCGACGACACGTCGGTCACGCTGTCGGCGCTGCGCGGCCGCACCGTCGTGTTCGCCTATCCCCGCACCGGCGAGCCCGGCAAGATCGCGCTGGTCGACGATTGGGACATGATCCCGGGGGCGCGCGGTTGCACGCCCCAGACTTGCGCATTTCGTGATCTGTTCGCCGAGCTGAAAGCCGCCGGCGCCTCACACGTGTTCGGCCTCTCGACCCAGAGCAACGCCTACCAGACCGAGATGGCCTCGCGCCTGCATCTGCCGTTCCCGGTGCTCTCGGACGAGAAGCTGGCGCTCACGCGCGCCTTGAACCTGCCGACCATGGAGGTCGCGGGCCTGACGCTGATCAAGCGCCTCGCGCTGATCGTCGACGACGCCAGGATCACCCATGTGTTCTATCCGGTATTTCCACCCGACCGGAACGCCGGCGACGTGCTCGACTGGCTGAAGGCCAATCCCGCCAAGGCCTAGATCGCCCGCCAGGGTGAATGATCTTGGTCGAACCGATGCGAGCCAGCTGCGGGGATCACAACCGCCTGACTCCATCAGGCCCTAATCGAGACCGGCCTTCACCTTCGCGAACACGCTTCGGAACATGTCTGGCGTCAGCACGCCGGTGTTCGTGTTGTAGCGCGAGCAATGATAGCTGTCGTAGAGCTTGAACCGGCCTGCCTGATGCACTGCGCCGTGGCCGAAGGGGGCCTGCGAGCCCTTCAGATTCAGCGGCTTGAGCACGCTGTCGTGCGCAATCCGCCCGAGCGCGACGATCGCGCGCAGGTTCGGCATCGACGCCAGATTCGCGACGAGAAACTGGCGGCAGGTGTTGATCTCGACCGGCAGCGGCTTGTTCTGCGGCGGCACGCAATGCACCGCATTGGCGATCCGGCAGTCGACCAGTTTCAGGCCGTCGTCGGGGCGCGCCTGATAGGTCCCCCTGGCAAAGCCGTATTCGATCAGCGTGCTGTAGAGCAGGTCGCCGGCATAGTCGCCGGTGAAGGGCCGTCCCGTGCGGTTGGCGCCCTGCATTCCCGGCGCGAGGCCCACGATCAGGAGGCGCGCCTCGAGGTCGCCGAAGGGCGCAACCGGCGCATTGTGCCACGACGGCTCGCGTGCGCGGTTCGCCTCGCGAAAGGCGACCAGGCGCGGACAGAGCGGACAGTCACGGTCGGGAACGACGGCGAGAGGCTGGCGGCTTGACCGGGCCGCCTTACTCCTCGAAGTCTTCATCGCCCCTCGGCGCCATCGTGGTTGCGCGCTGGAGGAATTGCGGGGCGTGGTGGCGTTCGCCACGCTCGCCGCGGTCGCGCGGGGCGGGGCGCTCGGACGGGTCGCGGCCGAGCTTGGATTGCAGCTCGACGAGGTCGGTGAAGACGTCGGCCTGGCGGCGCAGCTCGTCGGCGATCATCGGCGGCTGGCTGGCGATGGTGGAGATCACCGTGACCCGCACGCCGCGGCGCTGCACGGCCTCGACCAGGGAGCGAAAGTCGCCGTCACCCGAGAACAGCACCATCTGGTCGATGTGCTCGGCGAGCTCCATGGCGTCCACGGCAAGCTCGATGTCCATGTTGCCCTTGACCTTGCGGCGGCCGGAGGCGTCGATGAATTCCTTGGTCGCCTTGGTGACGACGGTGTAGCCGTTGTAATCCAGCCAGTCGATCAACGGGCGGATCGAGGAGTATTCCTGGTCTTCGATGATGGCGGTGTAATAGAACGCCCGCAACAACGTCCCGCGGCCCTGAAACTCCTTCAGTAGACGCTTGTAATCGATGTCGAAGCCCAGAGTTTTCGCGGTCGCGTAGAGATTGGCCCCATCGATGAAGAGCGCGATCTTGTTGGTAGGAGAAGGTGACATTCAGTTTGCTCGCGTAGTGTTCGTGATTGATCGTTTTTTTTGTTGGCGCGGCGACAGCAAGCCGCGCAGTTCTAAAGTGCCGCTGAGACCCGTCGAAACCGCAAGTCCGGAGAAGTCGGGGCAATCAAGGTATAGTTATGGCGGACTTGCATACACCCGGGGCTGCCCTCGATGGCAACCCAGAAAACCCCGTCCCAGCCCCAATGTGGCGTTAGCAGAGCCGTTTGGCGAGACCAAATCACAAATTAGCCTTGCGAAATCGTCCCGGCCCCTATAACTAGCCCCCATCATCCACATATTTCGTCCCACCCACAACGGAGCGACAGTCCATGGCTCGCGTCACCGTAGAAGATTGTATCGACAAGGTCGACAACCGGTTTGACTTGGTCCTGCTGGCCGCCCACCGAGCCCGCATGATTTCGTCCGGTTCACAACTAACGGTTGACCGCGATAACGACAAGAACCCTGTTGTGTCTCTGCGTGAAATTGCCGAGACGACGATCTCGCCGGAGGATCTCCGCGAGGAGCTGGTGCACTCGCTCCAGAAGTTCGTCGAGGTGGACGAGCCCGAGCCGGATACGGTGCCGCTGATCGGTTCCGCAGGGGCGAGCGTCGATGCGGACGACACCGAAGTCGCCGTGGAGCGCATGACCGAAGAGGAGCTGCTGAAGGGTCTGGAAGGCCTCGCGCCTCCCGAGGAGCAGCCCGAGGAAGACGAGTAATTCCTCCATCGTGATCATCGACTGCTTGTGATCTTATCAAAGGCCCGAACCCTTGTTCGGGCCTTTGCTTTTGTTGACGTTTTCGTGGTTACCATAGTGTTGCCGGTTGGCGCTGCGCCTGTCACTGAATTGATCGGACACACGCGCGATCGGAGCTAGGATGCATACAACGGACCGGCTCGGGCCCGTTTGAAAGCAGGACGGAATGGTATATCGGCGCCGCAGATCCACGCAGATGCAGGCCGCAACCGAATCGGTTGCCGTGGCCCCGACTGCGCCGGTCGCGCGCCCCGCCAGGCCCCGCGCGCGCATGATGCGTCAATATGACCTCGTCGAGCGCGTCAGGTCCTACAATCCCAACACCAACGAAGACCTGCTGAACCGCGCCTATGTCTACGCCATGAAGGCGCATGGTTCGCAGACCCGCGCCTCGGGCGATCCGTATTTCTCGCATCCGCTCGAAGTGGCGGCCATTCTCACCGACCTGAAGCTCGACGACGCGACCATCGTGGCAGCACTGCTGCACGATACGATCGAGGACACCGAGGCGACGCGGGCCGAGATCGACCAGATCTTCGGGCCGGAGATCGGCGCGCTGGTCGAGGGCCTGACCAAGCTGAAGCGGCTCGAGCTGGTGTCACGCGAGGCCAAGCAGGCCGAGAACCTGCGCAAATTGTTGCTGGCCATTGCTGATGATGTCCGCGTGCTTCTGGTCAAGCTCGCCGACCGCCTGCACAACATGCGCACGCTGGAATTCGTGCCGACGGAATCGCGCCGGCGCATCGCCGAGGAGACGCTCGACATCTACGCGCCGCTGGCGGGGCGCATGGGCATGCAGGAAATGCGCGAGGAGCTGGAGGATCTGTCCTTCCGCACCCTCGATCCCGAAGCCTATTCGGTGGTGATGCAGCGGCTCGACGCGCTTGCCGAGCGCAACCGCAACTTGATCGGCGAGATCGAGGACCAGCTCTCCAACAATCTGCGGCACAGGGGCCTCGGCGCGCGGGTCTATGGCCGCCGCAAGAAGCCGTTCTCGATCTGGACCAAGATGGAGCGCAAGTCGGTCGGCTTCGAGCAATTGTCCGACATCTTCGGCTTCCGCCTCGTCGTCAACGACATCGAGGCCTGCTATCGCGCGCTCGGGATCGTCCACACCACCTGGCCGGTCGTGCCGGGGCGCTTCAAGGACTACATCTCGACGCCGAAGCAGAACGACTACCGCTCGATCCACACCACCGTGATCGGCCCCGGCAACCAGCGCGTCGAGCTCCAGATCCGCACCGAGGCGATGGACCAGATCGCCGAGCGCGGCATCGCCGCGCATGTCTTCTACAAGGAAGGCGTGGGCTCGCCGACCGAATACCTCAAGCGTGAGTCCAATGCGTTCGCCTGGCTGCGCCACACCATCGGAATTCTCTCCGAGAGCGCCAATCCCGAGGAATTCCTCGAGCACACCAAGCTCGAGCTGTTCCACGACCAGGTGTTCTGCTTCACCCCGAAGGGCAAGCTGATCGCGCTGCCGCGCCACGCCAACGTGATCGACTTCGCCTATGCGGTGCACACCGACGTCGGCAACAGCGCGGTGGGCTGCAAGATCAACGGCAAGTTCGCGCCGCTATCCTCGGAGCTCCAGAACGGCGACGAGGTCGAGGTGCTGACCTCGGAGGCGCAGTCCGCGCCGCCGTCGGCCTGGGAAACGCTCGCAGTCACCGGCAAGGCGCGCGCCGCGATCCGCCGCGCCACGCGCACCGCGGTGCGCGATCAATATGTCGGCCTCGGCCGGCGCATCGTCGAGCGCCTGTTCGAACGCGCCAAGATCGAATACGCCGACGACAAGCTCAAGGGTGCGCTGCCGCGGCTCGCGCGCACTTCGATCGAGGACGTCATGGCGGCGGTGGGCCGCGGCGAGATCAAGGCATCCCACGTCGCGCGTGCGATGTACCCGGACTACAAGGAGGAGCGCATCGCGCGCTACGGCGTCAAGAAGGGGCTTGCGGCCAAGTTCAAGGAGAAGTCCTCGGAACCGCGCAGCCCGGTTGCGATCCCGATCCGCGGTATCAATTCCGACCTTCCGGTGAAGTTCGCTCCGAACGGCGGCGCCGTGCCCGGCGACCGCATCGTCGGCATCGTCACGCCGGGCGAGGGCATCACGATCTATCCGATCCAGGCGCCGGCGCTGAAGGATTTCGAGGAGGAGCCGGAGCGCTGGCTCGACGTCCGCTGGGACATCGAGGACTCCGCGCCGCAGCGCTTCCCGGCCCGTATCAGGGTCGAGAACGTCAACGAGCCCGGCGCGCTGGCGCAGATCGCGACCGTGATCGCCGAGCACGACGGCAACATCGACAACATCAGCATGCAGCGCCGCTCGCCCGACTTCACGGAGACGACGATCGATCTCGAAGTCTACGATCTGAAGCACCTGAGCGCGATCCTGGCTCAGTTGCGCGCGAAGGCGGTCGTCGCCCGCGTCGAACGTGTTAATGGATAGGCGCTTTGCGTATGCGCCTGTCGTCCTGATCTCGTGAGTCCTGAAATGCCCGCAACTCCGCTCCGCCTCGGCGTCAATGTCGATCATGTCGCGACCCTGCGTAACGCCCGCGGTGGCCGCAATCCGGATCCGGTGCGCGCGGCGCTGCTCGCGATCGAGGCCGGCGCCGACGGCATCACCGCGCATCTGCGCGAGGATCGCCGGCACATCCGCGACGAGGACATGGCGCGGCTGAAGGCGGAGATCTCCAAGCCGCTCAATTTCGAGATGGCGGCGACTGACGACATGTTGCGCATCTCGCTCGCCACCAAGCCGCATGCGGTCTGCCTGGTTCCGGAGCGGCGCCAGGAGGTGACGACCGAAGGCGGGCTGGATGTGGTCGGCCAGCACAACGCGCTCGCGCCCTATATCGCGCGGCTGAACGATGCCGGCATCCGGGTCTCGCTGTTCATCGCCGCCGATCCCGCCCAGATCGAAATGGCGGCACGGCTGCGCGCGCCCGTGATCGAGATCCACACCGGCGCATGGTGCGACGCCGTCGTCGACGGCCACACCGACAAGGCCGAGGCCGAATGGCGGCGGATCGTGGCGGGGGTGAAGCTGGCCAAGGATGCGGGGCTCGAGGTCCATGCCGGGCACGGGCTCGACTATGCCACGGCGGAGACGATCGCGGCCCTGCCCGAGATCATGGAGCTCAATATCGGCTACTACATGATCGGCGAGGCGCTGTTCGTGGGTCTGGGCGAGACCGTGCGCAACATGCGCGCGGCGATGGACCGTGGCCGGAGCCGGGCATGATCATCGGCATCGGCTCCGACCTGATCGACATCACCCGCGTGGCCAAGGTGATCGAACGTCATGGCGAGCGCTTCCTCGACCGCATCTTCACCGCGGCCGAGCGGGCGAAGGCGGAGCGGCGCGCCAAGAACGAGAAGATGGTGGTAGCGACCTACGCCAAGCGCTTCGCCGCCAAGGAGGCCTGCTCCAAGGCGCTCGGCACCGGCATCAGGCGCGGCGTCTGGTGGCGCGACATGGGCGTGGTCAACCTGCCGGGGGGACGGCCGACCATGGAGCTGACCGGCGGCGCGCTGGCCCGGCTTCAGGCCCTGACGCCGGACGGATTCGAGGCGCGGATCGACGTTTCGATCACCGACGACTGGCCGCTGGCGCAGGCCTTTGTCATCATTTCCGCCGTGCCACCTGCGAAGCCCTGAGGATATCCGTTCTATTTTATAATTCGTATGTGAAATCAATATCTTAAGCAGTTTTGATGCGATCCTTGATTGCGTGGCCTCCGACAACCGTCTAAAAGTCCGCCGTCGCAAATCAGCTTGGGCGAATTCGGCTTTACGCCGGAATTGGCCCTCACTATCAGAATCAGGACAATCTCCATGGGCCGCGAAGCAATGGGCTGTTCGCGCCAGGAGGGCGCTCTGTGACCGCCGGCCGGAATTGAGAGAGCAATGAGCGTGACTTCAGGAACGAAAACTGAGAGCGGCGTCGGTGAAACGATCCGGGTCGTCATTCATGCTCTCCTGATCGCGCTGGTGATCCGCACCTTCCTGTTTCAGCCTTTCAACATCCCGTCGGGCTCGATGAAGGCGACGTTGCTGGTCGGCGACTATCTGTTCGTCTCGAAATATTCCTACGGCTATAGCCACTATTCGATTCCGTTCTCGCCGCCGCTGTTCTCGGGGCGAATCTGGGGCTCGGATCCGAACCGCGGCGACATCGTCGTGTTCCGCCTGCCGAAGGACGATTCCACGGACTACATCAAGCGCGTGATCGGCCTTCCCGGCGACCGCGTCCAGATGCGGGACGGGCTGCTCTACATCAACGACACGCCCGTCGAGCGGCAGCGCATGAGCGAATATGTCGGCGAAGACCCCTGTGGCTCGGAAGGCGGCGGCATCTCCCGGGTGAAGCGCTGGAAGGAGACGCTGCCGAACGGCGTGTCCTATGAGACGCTGGACTGCGCCGACAACGGCTACATGGACAACACCAACGTCTACACGGTGCCGCCCGGCCATTTCTTCATGATGGGCGACAATCGCGACAACTCGACCGAC
This sequence comes from Bradyrhizobium sp. CCBAU 25338, assembly GCF_028128965.1. Taxonomy (NCBI): domain Bacteria; kingdom Pseudomonadati; phylum Pseudomonadota; class Alphaproteobacteria; order Hyphomicrobiales; family Nitrobacteraceae; genus Bradyrhizobium; species Bradyrhizobium sp. CCBAU 25338. The sequence goes on along the minus strand of NZ_LFKY01000037.1, from coordinate 183,840 downwards.
AGCCGCTTCCTCGGCCAGGTCGGCTACGTGCCGCAGGAGAATCTGATCGGCCGCGCCCAGATGATCTTCTTCTCTATCGCCGAAGGCGAGCATGCCTGGATGTTCTGGCGCTGGCCGTGGGCGGTACGCTGGAATCGTTTCTTCAAAATCGTCCGATGAAAGACGAAGCCAAGGACATCGCGACCCAACCGATCGAGGCGCAAGCGGGCCCCGAAGGGGAAGCTGCGACCAAGACAGCTGCAGACAAGGCGCCTGCGAAGAAGAAGCGGGTGCGGAGCAGCAAGGCCAAGGCCACGGATGCGAACGCGGCGCTCGAGGCGCGCATCGGTCACAGCTTCGCTGACCCGAACCTCCTGATGCAGGCGATCACGCATGTCTCGGCGCTGAAGTCCGGACGCAAGCGCGGCGACAGCTATCAGCGGCTGGAATTCCTTGGCGACCACGTGCTCGGGCTCGTCGTCTCCGACATGCTCTATCACGCCTTCCCGAACGCCGACGAAGGCGAGCTGTCCAAGCGGCTGGCCGAGCTCGTGCGCAAGGAAAGCTGCGCCGACGTCGCCAAGTCGCTCGGTCTGGTCGACGACATCAAGCTGGGCTCGGTCGGCCCCAGCGCCGACGCGCGCCTGCGCAAGAGCGTGCTGGGGGACATTTGCGAGGCCGTGATCGGCGCCATCTTCCTCGACGGCGGCCACGCGGCGGCAGCCGAATTCGTCAAGCGCAACTGGACCGAGCGCATGCACAAGCCGCGCCGTCCCTTGCGCGACCCCAAGACCGTGCTGCAGGAATGGGCGCAAGGGAAGGGACTGCCGACGCCTGTTTACCGCGAGGTCGAGCGTACCGGCCCGCATCACGATCCGCAGTTCCGCGTCGCGGTCGATCTGCCGGGGCTGGCGCCGGCGGAAGGCGTCGGCGGCAGCAAGCGCGCGGCAGAGAAGGTGGCAGCTTCAGTGATGATCGAACGCGAAGGTGTTGGCGGCGGCAATGACGGCTGAAGCAAGCGGCGAAGCGCCCATTGGTACGCGCTGCGGCTTCGTTGCGCTGATTGGTGCGCCGAATGTCGGCAAGTCCACGCTGGTCAACGCGCTGGTCGGGGCCAAGGTCACGATCGTGTCGCGCAAGGTGCAGACCACGCGCGCGCTGATCCGCGGCATCGTCATCGAGAACAATGCGCAGATCGTCCTGGTCGACACGCCCGGCATCTTCTCGCCCAAGCGCCGGCTCGACCGCGCCATGGTCTCGACCGCCTGGAGCGGGGCGCATGACGCCGACCTCGTCTGCGTGCTGCTGGATGCCAAGACCGGGATCGACGAGGAAGCGGAGGCGATCCTCGCCAAGGCCGCCAGCGTCAATCACGAGAAGATCCTGGTGATCAACAAGGTCGATCTGGTCCAGCGCGAGAAGCTGCTGGCGCTGGCGCAAGCCGCCAACGAGCGCATGAAGTTCGCGCGGACCTTCATGATCTCGGCGATCTCGGGCGATGGGGTCGACGACATCCGCAAGACGCTCGCGGAAATGGTGCCGCCGGGCCCGTTCCTCTATCCCGAGGACCAGATGTCGGACGCGCCGATGCGGCAACTCGCGGCCGAGATCACGCGCGAAAAGATCTATCAGAAGCTGCACCAGGAATTGCCCTACCAGTCCACGGTCGAGACCGACAAATGGGAGGAGCGCAAGGATCATTCGGTGCGGATCGAGCAGACGATCTTCGTCGAGCGCGAAAGCCAGCGCAAGATCGTGCTCGGCAAGGGCGGCGCAACCATCAAGTCGATCGGCGCGGATTCGCGGAAGGAATTGATGCAGATCCTCGACGTGCCGGTGCATCTGTTCCTGTTCGTCAAGGTACGTGAGAATTGGGGCGACGATCCCGATCGCTACCGCGAGATGGGCCTGGACTTCCCCAGGGAATAACCAAGAAAAGATCGGTATCCGATGAGCGTGCCCAGCAACGTCCGGCGCTTCGAAGCGCTGCTCTATGCATCGTTGATGCTGGATGCCCTCTCAGTCGCGGTGCAGGACCGCACGCCCAATGCCGAGATGACCGAGCAGATGATCATGACGGCGACCTTGCTCGCCGGCGGCATGATCCTGCTGCTGGTCTATTTCGTCTGGCTCGCTGCGCATCGGCGCAAGAACTGGCCGCGCTGGGTGCTGGCTGCGGCCCTGGTATTGTCGGTGATCTCGCTCGGTCAGATCATCGGTGAGAAGGGCATGGAGTTCGACAGCGCCATCGAGATCGTCTCCTGCGCACTGACCACGATCGGCCTTTATTTCTCCTTCACCGGCGATGCGCAGGGCTGGTTCAACGCGTGAGTTGATACGTTCTGTCATTCCGGAGCGCCTCGAAGAGGCGAATCCGGAACCTCGAGATTCTCGGGTGCGCAAGGGCGCACCCCAGTTCGATGCTTTGCATCGCCCGGAATGACGGGATGGAGCGCTGCGCGCTGAGCTGGAATCCTGTAGACTTCTCCCATGGAATGGACCGACGAGGGCATCGTGCTGGGGGTGCGGCGGCATGGCGAAAGCAGCGCCATCGTCGAGCTCTTGACGCGCGCCCATGGCCGGCATCTCGGCCTCGTCCGCGGCGGCGCCGGCTCGCGGATGCGGCCCCTCTTGCAGCCCGGCAACAGCGTTAGCGCGGTGTGGCGGGCGCGGCTCGACGAGCATCTCGGTACCTATGCCGTCGAGGGATTGAAGCTGCGTGCGGCGACCTTGCTGGCATCGTCCCATGGGGTCTATGGCGTCACCCATCTCGCCTCGGTTGCGCGGCTCTTGCCGGAGCGCGATCCGCACGAAGAGATCTTTGCGCTGCTCGAGCATTCGCTCGACGATTTCGAGGATATCGGCAGCGCCGCCGTGCATCTGATCCATTTCGAGCTGGCGATGCTCGCCGAGCTGGGGTTCGGCCTGGCGCTGGACAATTGCGCGGTGACCGGCGAGACCACGGACCTGATCTACGTGTCGCCGAAATCCGGCGGTGCGGTGTCGCGCGGCGCGGGCGAGCCGTGGCGCGACCGGCTGTTGCGGCTGCCGCCCTTTCTGCGCCATGGCGAAACCGCGAGCGATCTCACCGAGCAGGATCTCCAGGACGGCTTCCGGCTCACCGGCTTGTTCCTGCTGCGTCACGTGCTGGAGCCGCGCGGGCAGGGCCATTCCGATGCGCGGGCCGGCTTCATCAATGCCCTGATACGACAGCAGGCGAGGGCAACGATTCCCGCGCCATGAGTTCATCGGGACTCTGCATTGCCACTTGGCATGGAGTTCCCCGGAACGAAGTCGGGCCGGTCGAGTTCGCCTTGAGGTTCCACAACGGGGACAGCCTAAATGTTGATCAGGGGTTTCGCCTTCTCCGCGGCGCTGCTTACGTTCGCGCCCGATGCAATGGCCGGCGAGCCGCAACCCGGCTTGTTTCGCCGGGCTTCCTGCACGGTCGTCCGGTATTATGTGGCGAAATATTCCGCTGCCACCGCAGAGACATGGGCGAGGGCCCACGGCGCGACCGAGGCTGAGATCGAGGCCGCCCGCCGCTGCGTGGCCAATGCGCGGGCACCCGCCCAAACGCCTGGTCAGGCCAAAACCCAGACATTCACGGCCGGCTGGGCAGGCCAGTAGGCCACCAACAGGGAACCATTCGATCCTTGCCCGATTCGCTTCCACGGTTTAACCGGGCAGCATGGGAAAACGAATCGTTCCGCCGGAAGAACCGGCCGAAATCCACGATGTGCCGCTGCGCGAGGCGCTGGAAGAGCGCTATCTCGCTTATGCGCTCTCCACCATCATGCACCGCGCGCTCCCGGACGCACGCGACGGCCTGAAGCCGGTGCACCGGCGCATCCTGTACGGCATGCGGCTGCTCAGGCTCGACCCCGGCACGGCTTTCAAGAAATCCGCAAAGATCGTCGGCGACGTGATGGGCTCGTTCCATCCGCATGGCGACCAGGCGATCTACGACGCCATGGTGCGCCTCGCGCAGGACTTCTCCTCGCGCTATCCGCTGGTCGACGGCCAGGGCAATTTCGGCAATATCGACGGCGATAACCCCGCCGCCTACCGCTATACCGAAGCGCGCATGACCGACGTCGCGCGGCTTCTGCTCGAGGGCATCGACGAGGACGGCGTCGAATTCCGCGCCAACTACGACGGCCAGTCGAAAGAGCCCGTCGTGCTGCCCGGCGGCTTCCCGAACCTGCTCGCCAACGGCGCGCAGGGCATCGCGGTCGGCATGGCCACCTCGATCCCGCCGCACAACGCCGCCGAGCTTTGCGATGCCGCGCTGCATCTGATCGAGAAGCCCGACGCGAAATCCAAGGCGCTGCTGAAGTGGGTCAAGGGACCGGATTTTCCGACCGGCGGCATCATCGTCGATTCCAAGCAGGCGATTGCGGAAGCCTACATGACCGGCCGCGGCTCGTTCCGTGTCCGTGCGAGATGGGAGCAGGAAGAGGGCGCCCGCGGCAGCTGGGTCGTCGTCGTCACCGAGATTCCCTTCCTGGTGCAGAAGTCGCGCCTGATCGAGAAGGTCGCCGAGCTGCTGGACCAGAAGAAGCTGCCGCTGGTCGGTGACATCAGGGACGAGTCGGCCGAAGACGTCCGCATCGTGATCGAGCCGAAATCGAAGAACGTCGATCCGGCGCTGATGATGGAATCGCTGTTCCGGCTCACCGAGCTGGAAAGCAAGATACCGCTGAACCTCAACGTGCTGATCAAGGGCAGGGTGCCCAAGGTGGTCGGCCTGGCCGAAGCCCTGCGCGAATGGCTCGACCATCTGCGCGACGTGCTGATCCGGCGCAGCAATTATCGCAAGGCGCAGATCGAGCACCGGCTGGAAGTGCTTGGCGGCTTCCTGATCGCCTATTTGAACATCGACAAGGTCATCAAGATCATCCGTACCGAGGATGAGCCCAAGCCCGAGCTGATGAAGGCGTTCAAGCTCACCGAGGTTCAGGCCGAAGCCATCCTCAACATGCGCCTGCGCTCCTTGCGCAAGCTCGAGGAAATGGAGATCCGCACCGAGGACAAGAACCTCCGCAACGAGCTGAAGGGCATCAACGCGGTGCTCGCCTCCGAGGCCGAACAGTGGAAGAAGGTCGGCGAGCAGGTCGGCAAGGTCCGCGAGATGTTCGGGCCGAAGACGCCGCTCGGCAAGCGCCGCACCACCTTTGCCGACGCGCCCGAGCACGATCTCGCCGCGATCGAGGAGGCCTTCGTCGAGCGTGAGCCGGTCACGGTCGTCGTCTCCGACAAGGGCTGGATCCGCACCATGAAGGGCCATGTCGAGGATCTCTCGGGCCTTGCCTTCAAGCAGGACGACAAGCTCGGCTTCGCCTTCTTCGCGGAGACGACCTCGAAGCTGCTGCTGTTCGCGACCAACGGCAAGTTCTACTCGCTCGACGTCGCGAAGCTTCCGGGCGGCCGAGGTCACGGCGAGCCGATCCGCCTGTTCATCGACCTCGAGCAGGAAGCCGCGCCCGTCGCGCTGTTCGTCCACAAGGGCGGACGCAAATTCCTGGTCGCGAGCCACGAGGGCCAGGGCTTCGTCGTCAACGAGGACGATTGCGTCGGCACCACCAAGAAGGGCAAGCAGGTCCTCAACGTCGACATGCCGAACGAGGCGCGCGCGATCACCGAGGTGCTCGGCGACACCGTCGCGGTGATCGGCGAGAACCGCAAGATGCTGGTCTTCCCGCTCGACCAGGTGCCGGAAATGGCGCGCGGCCGCGGCGTTCGCTTGCAGAAGTACAAGGATGGCGGCCTTTCGGATGTCGCCGTGTTCGACGCCAAGGCCGGCCTGACCTGGAAGGACTCCGCCGGTCGCGAATTCTCCGCGACCATGAAGGAACTCGCCGAGTGGCAAGGCACCCGCGCCGACGCCGGCCGCCTGCCTCCGAAGGGTTTTCCGAAGTCGAACAAGTTCGGCCGGGGCATCGGGTAGGGGCGCAGGCCGTCGCCACACCATTGGTGTCATGCCCCGGCTTGACCGGGGCATCCAGTACGCCGCGGCCTTTATCATCGCATAGTCTCTGGAATACTGGATCGCCCGGTCAAGCCGGGCGATGACACCGACGGTGTGGTGCACAAACGCGCGGCTGATAGCCGTGTGCGCATACGTGCTCCGATCGAACGGGCACGAACATTGCTTTTTGCTGGCGACCGTAACCGTTTCGCCAAGGCAAGAAGAAACCAATGTTCAAACTCAAGTCTTTGATCCCCGCGCTGTTCGCCCTTGTGCTGCAGGCGGCGCCGGCGCATGCGGCGGGCAATCTCGTCGCGGTGCTCGAGGCGGAGATCGTCACCCTCGATCCGCATTTCTCCACGGCCTATATTTCGCGCACGTTTGGCTACATGGTGTTCGATACGCTGTTTGCGAAGGACTCCAAGGGCGACGTCAAACCGCAGATGGTGCAGGACTGGAAGGTCTCGCCCGATGGCCTGACCTACAGTTTCACCCTGCGCGATGGCCTGAAGTGGCATGATGGCCAGCCGGTCACGGCGGCCGATTGCGTGGCCTCGCTGCGCCGCTGGGGCACCCGCAGCGCGCTCGGCCGCCGCATCTTCGCGATCACCGCATCGCTCGAGCCGACCGATGCCAAAACCTTCGTGCTGACGTTGAAGGAGCCGTCCGGTCTCGTTATCGACGCGCTCGGCAATCCCGTCAGCCCCGTCGCCTTCATGATGCCCGAGCGGATCGCCAAGACGCCCGGCGATCAGCGCATCACCGAGATCATCGGTTCGGGCCCGTTCGTCTACAGCAAGGCCGATCACCGCACCGGCGATCGCATGATCCTGAAGAAATTCGCCGACTATGTGCCGCGCCCCGAGCCCGCCGACTTCCTCGCCGGCGGCAAGCGCGTCAATGTCGACACGCTGGAGATCCGCGTCATTCCCGACGGTGCGACCGCAGCCTCCGCGCTCCAGGCCGGCGAGGTCGATTTCATGCAATACGCGCCGTTCGATCTGCTGCCGACGCTGGAGAAGAATTCCCGCGTGAAGCTGGTCAATTTCACCGGCGGCAACATGTTCGCAGGCGCCTACCGCCTCAACGCCGCGTCGAAACCGTTCGACGATCCCGCGATCCGGCGCGTGCTGTGGAAGCTGGTCGATCAGCGCGAAGTGCTGGATGCGCTCGGGCTCGATGCCAAATACGCCACGCCGTGCGCGACGTTCTTCACCTGCGGCACCACCTATGAAAGCAAGGCCGGCACCGAAGCGGCGGCAAAGCCCTCGATCGAGGCGGCGAAGGCCGCGCTGAAGGCGACCAAATACGCCGGCGAGCCCGTCGTCGTCATGGAGGCCAACGATCTCGAGGCGCCGCGCGTCTCGGCGCAGGTGCTCGCCGAGCGGCTGAAGGCCGCCGGCTTCAACGTCGATCTGCAGGTGATGGACTGGGCGAGCGTGCTGGCGCGCCGCGCCAAGAAGGAAGGCTGGAGCGTCTACGGCGTTCACGCCGGCGGTTTCGATCTGGGGTCGCCGCTGACCAACGTCATGGTTGCCTTCAACTGCGCCGACTTCACCGGCTGGCAATGCGATCAACGCATCACGCCCTTGATGGAAGCCTTCGCCAAGGCGCCGGCCGAGGAGGACCGCAAGAAGATCGCGGGCGAGATCCAGGCCGTCATGTACGATCAGGCACCCGCGATTCCGTGGGGCCAGTTCGCCCAGCCGGCCGCCTATCGCGCGACCTTGCGCGGTCTGATACCGTCCGCCATCCCGGTGTTCTGGAACGTTGAGAAGTAACGCGATGTACGATGTCATTGTTGTCGGCGGCGGCTCCGCCGGCGCCGCTGTTGCGGCACGGCTGTCCGAGGATCCAGGACGGCGCGTCCTGCTGCTCGAAGCGGGGCGCGACTGGCGCGCCGACGAGGCGCCCTGGGAGGTGCGGACGCCCAATCCCATTCCGATCATCCACAAGCGCGAATACCAGGAGAAATGGCAATGGCCTGACCTCTTGACGCGCCGAGTGGCGGGGCAGGAGCCACGCTTCTACTGGCGCGGCAAGGGGCTCGGCGGCTCATCGATGATGAACGGCCAGATCGCCATCCGCGGCGTTGCGGACGCCTTCGACGAATGGGCGGCCAATGGCTGCACCGGCTGGTCGGCGAAGGAGGTGATGCCGCTGTTCTCGGTGATCGAGGACGATCTGGAATTCGGCGATGCCGAGGGCCACGGACGCGGCGGGCCGTTGCCGGTCTATCGCGCGCCGCCGGAGAAATGGGGCCCGATCGATCGCGGCTTGCGCGACGCGGCGCTGGCGAGCGGCTATCCCTGGTGTGCCGATGTCAACGGCCCGGACGGCGAGGGCGTCGCCTGCTATCCCATCAACAGCCGCGACAGCCGCCGTATCACCACCAACGAGGGCTATCTCGAGCCCGCGCGTGGCCGCGCCAATCTGGAGATCCGCGGACATGCACTGGTCGATCGCGTGCTGATCAGCGACGGCCGCGCGACCGGCGTCCGCGTTCATGTCGAGGGGCAAGGCACCAGCGAGATCAGCGCGCGGCAGATCGTGCTCTGCGCCGGCGCTATTCACAGTCCGGCGATCCTGCTGCGCTCGGGCGTCGGACCGGCCGAGGAGTTGCGGGCGATGGGGATCGCGGTCGCTCGCGATCTGCCGGTCGGCCGCCACTTCTTCGATCACCCGCTGTTTCGTGCCACGATCCAGCTGCGGGAGGAGCTTCGTCCCACCGATCCCGATACGCGCCACACCAATTGCTGCGTGACCTACTCGTCGGGCCTTGCCAATGGCGGCAAGCGCGACATGATCCTGATTGCCTTCAATCACCGCGGCGTCGGCGTGTCCGGGGCGATTGGCGCCGGGCTGTTCAACGCGTATTCGCGGGGAACCCTCAAATTGGCCTCGACCGATCCTGCGATCGATCCCGTCGTCGAGGAGAACATGCTGGCCGATCCCCGCGACATGCTGCGCATGATGGATGCGGTGAAGCGGCTCGCGGTGATCACGTCCCAGCCGGCGCTATCAGGTATCGCCGATTGGATCCGGCTGACCGACACCGACCTGACATTGCCGCAGGCCGCGGCGCTGCCGGATCACGAGCTCGACGCGCTGCTGCGGCGAGAGACCGGCGACATCCAGCACGCCGCCGGCAGCTGTCGCATGAGCGGCGTTGGGGATGCCGACGGCGTGGTCAATCCGGATGGCACGGTGAAGGGGATAAGCGGCCTGCGCGTCGCCGATGCCTCGATCATGCCGTCGGATTGCCGGGCCAACACGCATTTCACGACGGTGGTGATTGGGGAAGCGATCGCGCGGATGATGATGCGGTAGAGGCACAACGATGGTGTCAAGCCCCGGCTTGACCGGGGCATCCCGTACGCCGCGGCCTATCGATCAAACACGACCGTCTCGGAGTACTGGGTCGCCCGGTCAAGCCCGGCGACGACACCGAGTGTGAAGCTGGACAGGTCATCGCTCGTTGCACGCTTCAAACGGCAGACGCACGATCGTCTTCCCGCGGCGCATGTCGCCCGAGTTTTGCTTCTCGCACGCCCTCGAAAATGACGAGGGCGCACGGATCTCGGGCGCCGGCTGGCACCCGAGATCCGTGCGCCGAAAAATGCACACGGGGTGAACCACAGGTGATGCCGGTCGCCCGGCCTTCCCTGCGCAAATGGTTTTAACGGTGTCCTTCGTGCTCTCCTCGGGGAGCGATGCACTATTGCCCCCGTCGCCCTGCGGATGGCTGATGTGCGGACCCGGTTGGGCCGCAGGCATCACCGCAGGACTTGACGCACAGACCCCGGGCGTCAGGACCACACGACTTCTCCGTCCGCGCACGTCCTCGCATGTCGCTTCGAGGGCTGGCGTGTGCTCACGCCCGAAGCCATGCGAAGACGCTGTCAGCGTCGTGTCGTATGCGCGACGGCAAGTTGCTCACAGCCGAAGCCGCCCTGCAATGCTTGTTACGCCCGACGCCGTCGCGTCCATCGCTGCCCGGCCCGCGGCTCGTGACGATCGCGATCCGCCCCTTGTCTCGGGCCAGGGTGTTTCGTTTTACGACAAATCCGAATTTCGAGAAAGTGGAATATTTGAACTGTCGGGCCTTGATAAGGCTTGAGGTCAGGGCGTGCGGCTGTTTTGCGCGCGACCGCGCCAATGGTCGACCGGGCATTGGCGACGTGCTTTTGCCTTAAGGACGTGAACTCATGAACGGCAGCTTCCGCGGGGCACAGCGGAAGTCGCCGGTTGATCATCATCGGCGCAAGCTTCCGAAATCCGAGCAAAGTTTGCGCCGATGTTGCGACCGGAAGGAGGACTCTAGCCAATCGCAATCCACTCGGTCACTTGACCTTCCCCACTGTAGCGGATTCGTCGATTAGCAACTGGTTGCTGATCGACGTGCATACTCGTTGAACAGGCTGGGATGATCCGGAAAAGGTGATCTTCTGAACGTATGGCTTGTCTATCGCAACCGTAATCTTCTTTCTGTCATCAGAGACATGGAACAGCCTGCTGTCTCCCTCTATGGAGAATTGCTGGCCGGCATTTGGCCCGGCATTCAGCCTGCCCTGAAAGGTGCCGGGTTTGAGGGCCATACGATAAGCGTGCTCTCCCTCGGCTGTGTAAGTGAACGAGTAAGAGAGTGTGCCCGCGCTTACTGCCGCTCCCAAAGGATTGGGGGGCGGAACGATGGTCACGAACGTCTGTCTCGCCTCGCCGGTCCCGTCGCCATGGTAGATGACCTGACCTTCGGTGGTGAGATGGCTGAGGTTGGTTTCGCCGATTGGGATTGTGAAGTTTCCCATGCTGTCTTGCTTGAACCCGGCCGGTGCGACCAAGCAGGTTTGAGCACCGACCAGCGAGTAAGTCCCCTTGAGATTTTCGGTAGCAGCGGCGGCTGCTGCTGCCGCAGCAGTCGATGCAACGGCAATGGTTGGCCAGAAGAGTGCAACTCGCATGATACTCTCCGAGGTTGGACAGCCCCTGGCAATTTATGCCGCAGTCCAGATCGATGTCTCTTGATCTGTCTCAAGGATGTGGAAAGTCCGAAGTTATCAAAATGACGCTCGGATTCGCGGCGGCCTTACACGATTGAAAGATCGGCGGAGCTTCGCCCTCCAGCTCGCAGATGATCAGCCACCTTATGCTGGTTCCCGGAGAGAAGCACATCAGGCTTCAACGATTGGTCCTCTGCGCTCTCCCGAGAACCGTGCCTTTGTGGCCACCATACGTCCTAGATGATTCCCGCCAGCCGCAGCGCCACGCCTGCGGCGCAACTGCCGGCGAGCACCGTCAGCATGCCCAGCTTGAACCGAAAGATCGCGGTCGCCGCCGCGATGGACAGCACGAACGCGGGGATGTCGATGCTCCTCAGCACGGGCATGTCGAAGTTCAGCGGGAACGCGTGCACCGGCACGGTCTCTCGGAACAGCGTGTGCAGCGCGAACCAGATCGAGAGGTTGAGGATCACGCCGACCACCGCGGCAGTGATCGCACTCAGCGCGCCGGCGAGGCCAATGTTGCCGCGGAGGCGCTCGATATAGGGCGCGCCGACGAAGATCCAGAGGAAGCAGGGTGTGAAGGTGACCCAGGTCGCGAGCAGGCCGCCGAGCGTGGCCGCGAGCAACGGTGACAGGCCGCTGGGATCGCGGTAGGCCGCCATGAAGCCCACGAACTGCAGCACCATGATCAGCGGGCCCGGCGTGGTCTCGGCCATGCCGAGGCCGTCGAGCATCTCGTGCGGTTTCAGCCAGTGATAATGCTCGACCGCCTGCTGGGCGACGTAGGCCAGCACGGCGTAGGCGCCGCCGAAGGTGACGAGCGCCATTTTCGAGAAGAACAGCGCGATCTGGCTGAACACATTGGCCTGTCCGACGAATAACAGCAGCGCGATCACCGGGACAAGCCAGAGCGCGAGCCACAGTGCGCCGACGCGGATCGCGCGCGCCGTGTCGGGGCGCACGTGCTCGGGCACGGCATCGCCGAGCATGCTGTCGATCACGGCGCCGCTGCCGCCATGGCCGTGACCGGCCGGCGCGAACTCCGGACGGCCAGCTCGCGCGCCGGCATAGCCGATGATGGCGGCGGCGATGATGATGACGGGGAAGGGGACGGCGAAGAAGAAGATCGCGACGAAGGCCGCGGCCGCGAGCGCGATCATGATGCGGTTCTTCAGCGCGCGCTTGCCGACGCGCACCACGGCCTCGACGACGATGGCAAGCACGGCGGCCTTGAGGCCGAAGAACAGCGCCTCGACGAAGCTGACATTGCCGAATGCGGCATAGACGTAGCTGAGGCCCATGATGGCGATGATGCCGGGCAGGATGAAAAGCCCGCCCGCCATCAGGCCGCCGGCGGTGCGATGCATCAGCCAGCCGACATAGGTCGCAAGCTGCTGCGCCTCAGGTCCCGGCAGCAGCATGCAGTAATTCAGCGCATGCAGGAACCGGCCCTCGGAGATCCACTTCTTCTCCTCGACCAGGATGCGGTGCATCACCGCGATCTGGCCCGCGGGCCCGCCAAAGCTGAGGCAGGCGACGCGCAGCCAGACGCGAAAGGCCTCATCGAAGCTGACGCCGTGACCGGCGTCAGCTCCTGCTTGAACGTTACGGGTGTCCATTTACGCCTTCACCTTGTTGGTCGGCCAGTTGTGCGTCTCGGTGGTGGCGTCGCGGCACCAGCGGTAGAAGGCATCGTAGAGCAGCATGCCGGCCTCGAGCTGTTCGAGGTCGTCGTCGTACATCCGGGACAGCCCGAGCGAGGCCGCGAGCAGGCCCGGAGCCTCCGGCGCCAGATCCGGCCGCGCGGTGTCGGCGCCGCGCACCAGCGTCGCGAGGCGAAGCAGGGCCGGCGTTGCGATCCCGAATTCCTCGATCATCACGTCGAAGGTGCAGAGCTCGCCACGGTGGCTCCAGAACACGTTCTCGATGTCGAAGGGGGCCGCGCCGAAGCGCTCGCCGACAGCGACCACCTCGGATGGCGCCACATAGAGGAACACTGCATTGGGATCGACGAAGCGGCGGATCAGCCACGGGCAGGCGATGCGATCGACCTTCGGTCGCGCTCGCGTGACCCAGACGGTGCGGCCCTTGGCATCGCTTGGCGGCAGCTTGCGGGCGTCGACCAGCGGCAGCCTGGCCGCCTTCCAGCCCTCGAAGCCGCCCTCCAGCGTTTCGGCTTGCACGCCGAGCTGCCGCAGCCAGGCCGCGGTGCCTTGCGCGAGCTTCTCACCGCGGAAGCAGGAGACGACGGCGCGGCGGCCGGCGAAGGCGCCGCCCCAGTCCGTCACATTGTCGTGGCTGAGCTTGATGGAGCCGGGGATCAGCCGCCGGTCGGCGGCAAAATCCTCCTCGGTGCGCACATCGATCAGTGCAGGCGCGTTCGCCGTGCCGATCAGCCGTGCCATTTTGTCAGACGAAATGGTCGTGAATGTAGACATGATGCGTCCTCGCAAGAAACGAACGGGACGCGATGCTTGGGCCTGTCGCCTCGTGGGGAGATCGCTCAAATCCCCATGGCGCAGATTACAGCGAAACTAAGTTGCACTGTCAATCCGCGGGACGATTGGACCTTAGAAAATTGGTGCCCGCCGTCTATATTGCACGCCGACAGACCTGAATCTTCGGGAGAATTCGATGCATTCCCATTCCGTCGAGCAATGGACCCATGACCACGCATTCCTGGGCGAGAAGCACGACGAGAACGAGCGCCGCACCTGGTTCGTGGTCGTCCTGACGCTGGTCATGATGGTCGGCGAGATCGTGGCAGGCTCGCTGTTCGGCTCGATGGCGCTGCTGGCCGACGGCTGGCACATGGGTACGCACGCGGCGGCGCTCGGCATTGCCGCCTTCGCCTATCGTTTCGCGCGACGGCATCTGGGGAATGCGCATTTCACCTTCGGCACGGGCAAGTTCGGGGATCTTGCCGCTTTTGCCAGCGCGATCATCCTGGGCCTGATTGCGGTCGAGATCGCCTATGAGAGCGTGCTGCGGCTGATCACGCCGGTGCCGATCGTCTATGGCGAGGCCATGGCCGTGGCTGTTCTCGGCCTGTGCGTCAACCTCGCCAGTGTGTGGCTGCTGCGCGATAGCCACGATCATCACCATCACGGTCACGACCATGGCCATGCGCACGATGACCATGACGATCATGACCACGACCACGACCACGATCATCACGGCCATCATCATCACCACCATCACCACGACAACAACCTTCGCGCGGCCTATGTTCATGTCATGACCGATGCCGCGACCTCTGTGCTGGCGATCGCAGCGCTCGCCGTCGCCATGTACTCGGGCTGGGTCTGGGCCGATCCGGCGGTGGGCCTGATCGGCAGCGTCGTGATCGCGAGCTGGGCGTTCGGCCTGATCAAGTCATCGGGGGCGGTTCTCCTCGACGTGCGCGCCGACGAGAAGCTGGAGCGGGTGATCCGGGCCCGCATGGAGGTCGGCGACGATCGCGTGACCGACCTCCATCTCTGGCAGGTCGGCCCCGGCCATTGTGCCGTGCTGCTCTCGGTGGTGTCGGACAAGCCGAAGCAGCCGGCCGTCTACAAGCGGCGGCTCGCGGGGCTGAAAGGCCTCAGCCACGTCACGGTTGAGGTCGAGACCTGCCCGCATTGACGGGCCTTACTGGAATTCAGACGGGGTGCGGAGGCTTTGTGGCCGAAGCGCGGATCAGCCTTTCGGCGCGGTCACCGGCGGCGGGCTCGCGTCCGGGGTCTTCTTCGGCTTCAGCGTGCCGGCATAGAACGAGAGCAGCCACACCAAGAGGACGGCGAGGAGGTAGACGCCCCAGGCCTGCGGCGGCGTGGTCGCCCAGCGCAGGAGGCCTTTGAATGTGCGGGGCGGGCCGGCATCGTCGCTCATGGCTCGCTTCTGCGCGAAAGCGGCTGCGCCGTCAATCCGGCGGCCGCTCGGGGCGGATCAGGAACAGCGCCACAAGCGCCGAAAGGCTGAGCGCAGACGAGACGATCAGCACCTTGGCGCCCATGAGGTCGATCAGCAGGCCGAAGGCGAGCGGCGCCACCGCCTGCGCCATCCGTGCCGGGGCGCCGATGATGCCGAGACGATAGCCGAAATCCTTCGGGCCGAAGATCGACAGCGGCAGCGTGCCGCGCGCGATCGTCAAAATGCCGTTGCCGGAACCGTGGAACAGCGCGAACGCGCTCGCCGCTGCGCCGCCGAAGATCGCAACGATCATGGCTCCGAGCGGGTGGGTGAGGCAGGCGAGCCGGGTCGACCACAGCGGATGGAAGCGGCTGAGGAAGCCGGCTTCGAGCATGCGCGCCCCGACTTGCGCCGGGCCGATCAGTGCGCCGGCGGCGATGGCTTCGGCAGGCGTGGCCCCTGTCGCCTCCAGGATGCGCGGGAAATGCGCGGCCATCGCGCCGGTGACGGTCCAGACCGCCGCGAAGATGAAGCCCAGCAGGAGCATGGTGCGGTCGAGCGGCACGTGCGGCTTCTCGGCCGTGGCCGCGGCCTGCTTCGCGCCCTTGATCACCGGCAGCATGAAGAAATTGAGCGGCAGGCCGATCAGGACGTTGGCGGCGGCCCACGCAAAACAGGTGTCGCGCCAGCCGATATGGGCGATGCCCCAGGCCGTGAGCGGCCAGCCGACGGTGGAGGCGAAGCCCGCCATCAGCGTGATGCCGGTGATGGGCCGGCGTGCCTCGGTGCCGTAGATGCGTCCGAGCGCGGCGAAGGCAGCGTCGTAGAGCCCCATCGCCATGCCGATGCCGAGCACGAGCCAGGCGATCGCCATCACGGCGATCGATTGCGAGAACCCAAGGAGCACGAGGCCGGCGGCGATGATCAGGTTCGAGGCCGACAGCACCTGACGGCCGCCGACGAGATCGATCTGCCGTCCGATGCGCGGGCCGAGCATGGCCGAGATCACCAGCGCGGCCGAAAACGCGCCGAAGATCCAGTTGGAGGAGACGCCGAGGTCGTGTGCCATGGGATCGGCGAGCAGCGCCGGCACATAATAGCTCGAGGCCCAGGCCAGGGTCTGCGTGGTACCGAGCGCCAGGATGATCGGGAGCTGGCGCTGGGTCATCCGCGCGGGCTTCCGATTTGGGCCGACGAAGTCATCATCGCCGATATTTGCCGTTCGCGTGGCGAGGGCGTCAACCGGCGCCGCGACATATTCGACCTGCAGGGGACGGGAGCCTGGTGCACACGCCGGGCCTGCGCCTTTCGCTCGTCACGAATGCACGCCATAATGGCGCATGCAATTGACCTCGCGCCTTGCGCTGATGAACTGGGTGACCGGCCAGGGGCTCACGGGCCTGCCAGAGAACGAGCTGCTCCGCGGCTTCTGCGAGCGCTGCTGCGCCGAGGGGCTGGAACTGTCGCGCGGGCTCGTCGTCATCGACACGCTGCATCCGATCTATGAGGGCAGGGGCTTCCGCTGGAGCGACCGGCCCAGCAATGAGAGCGATGCGTTCGAATACGGCTCGACCGCCGACGGCGACGCGGCAAAGAGCTGGCGCCGCTCGGTGTTCTTCCACATGCTCGAGAATGGCCACGACGAGATGGTGATCGATCTCGCGGAGGCCCCGTCGATGGATTTCTCTCAAATCGGCGAGCTCGCCGAAAAGGGCCACAAGCACTATCTCGCCTTCGTGCATCGGTTCGGCGAGAATGGCGCGCTCGGCCTGATGGATTGCCTCTATTCCTGCTGGACCACCCGCCGCGAGAGCGGTTTCTCCGGACTGGAGCTGGAGGCGCTGCGCGATCTGGTGCCGGTGCTGGGTCTGGCGATCAAGTCGGCACAGCAGGTCGACATCGTGCGCACGCTCGGCCGGGTCTATCTCGGCCGCGATGCCTCCGAACAGGTTTTGCGCGGGCGCATCTCCCGCGGCGTCACCGAGCGCATCAACGCGGTGCTGTGGTATTCGGACCTGCGTGGCTCGACCGGGATCAGCGAGAGCATCGGCCCCGACGAGATCATTCCCTTCCTCAACGACTATGCGCAGACGGTGATCGACGCGATCCACCACGCCGGCGGCGACGTGCTGAAACTGATCGGCGACGGCGTGCTGGCGATGTTCTGGGGCGAGGATATGGCGGATGCGCGGCGGGCCGCGCTACGGGCCGAGCACCTGTTCCGCAAGAATGTCGCCGCGCTGAACAAGCGTCGTGCGGCGGAGGGCCGTCCGACCACGTCGGCTTATGTCGGCCTGCATGTCGGCGAGGTCTTTTACGGCAATATCGGCAGCGAGGACCGGCTCGATTTCACTGTGGTCGGCCCGACCGTCAACGAGGTCAGCCGCATCGCCTCGATGAGCCGCTCGGTCGACCGCGAGCTGCTGGCCTCATCCGAGTTTTATAGTGGCCTCGATGCCGCCGGCCGCCGCTATCTCGTCTCCACTGGCCGCTACGCGCTACGCGGCATCGGCCGCGCGCAGGATCTCTATACGCTCGATCCGGAGGTCGACGCGAACGAGCCGGTGACGGGGAGCTACGAACGCTACCTGGCGAATTGAACCAGCAACGACGTGGCTAGCATTGCGCTGCCACTTCGTCCCCCACCATGTCCGGCTGCCGGTCCAGCGCCACCGCGGGTGACAGCAGGATCACGAGCGCCTGCAGGCCGAATACGGCGGCGGCGAGATAGAGGCACGCTTCCGCGCTCCAGAGGCCGCCGACGATCGCGCCCAGCGCCGAGCCGAGCGGACGGGCGCCATAGCTCATGATGTTGATGGCGGAGACGCGTCCCAGGAGGCGCGGCGGCGTCACCGACTGGCGCAGCGTCGTGGTCGAGATCACCCACAGGATCGGACCGACGCCGAGCAGGAAGAAGCTCAAGGCCGCGAGCCACGGCGAGGGCAGCAGCACCGTCAGCGCCATCACCAATGCGGCGACGAAGCCGGTGACGGGGCCGAGTCCGACGACGGTGCCGAAGGCAATGCGCTTCATCACGCGCGTGGCGAGGAGCGCGCCGATCACCATGCCGACACCGTACATCGTCAGCACCGCGCCGACACCGGCCGCCGTCAAGCCGAGATGGCGCACGGCATAGGGCACGAACACGGCGATCTGCAGGAACCAGCCGGTGTTGAAGATGAACTGGGTGATGAATACCGGCCGCAGCAGCGGATGGTGGAACACGAAGGCCGCGCCTTCGCGGATCTCCTGGAACGGATGACGTCGCGGCGCAGGCCCGCGCGCGGGCTCGTAGATGCCGGAGAGCAGCACGACGGCGATGGCCGAGAGTGCCGCGGCAAAGCCGAAGGCCGGGCTGGCGCCCCACCATCCCACCAGCGCGCCGCCAAGCGCAGGGCCGCTGGCGAAGGCGATGGTGCGCGCGAGCTCGATCCGTGCATTCGCCGCCGGCAACAGCTCCGAGCTCACCAGCGAGGGCACCAGCGCCGGCGCGGCGACGCTGTAGACGACGGTGCCGCACACGGCAGCGAAGCCGAGCAGCGCCAGCAGCGGCAAGTCGAGGGCCCCCACCGCGAGCAGGAGCACGATAGCGGCGAGCGCGGCGGCCCGCAACGCCTCGGCGCCCGCCATCAGCCGGCGGCGGGAGATGCGGTCGGCGAGCACGCCGGCGGGAATGGCGAACAGGACGAAGGGCAAGGTGAGCGCAGTCTGGAGCAGGCCGGTCTGACCTTCGGCAACCCCCAGCGTCAGCACGGCGACGATGGGAGCAGCGGCGAGCGCAATCTGCTCGGCCGATTGCGCCGCGAGGTTCGACCAGGCGAGGCGATTGAAGGTGTCAGGGAGGCGGGCGGGCGTTGACATGGCTCATATCCTGCAAAGGCGAATTTCGCCAATGTTCGCCCCCGACGACCACCAGACCCACCCGCTTCCCGACAAGAGGCAAATCCCCCGCGGTCCGCGCCGGAACGGTGCCGCTAGATGCAGTTGCAAATGAGTTGCAATAAGAACAAAGTTGGTTATTCTGCCGGCATGGATGCCCGATCACCCCACCTGACTCCCGACGCCACCGCCTGGCGTGCCGACGCGCCCACCACCAAGAGCCTCGCCGAGGTCAATTCCACAGTCGCGATCCCGCGAGGCCACTGGTCCCGGCGGCTGCTGGCCTTCGTCGGTCCGGGCTACCTCGTCTCGGTCGGCTACATGGACCCCGGCAATTGGGCGACCGATCTCGCCGGCGGGTCGAAGTTCGGCTACACGCTGCTGTCCGTCATCCTGCTCTCGAACCTGATGGCGATCCTGCTCCAGTCGCTGGCGGCGCGGCTCGGCATCGTCACCGACCGCGACCTCGCGCAGGCCTGCCGCGCCACCTATTCACCGGCGGTGAACTTCCTGCTCTGGATTGCCTGCGAGGCGGCGATCATCGCCTGCGATCTCGCCGAGGTGATCGGGACCGCGATCGCGCTGAAACTCCTGTTCGGCATTCCCCTGATCGGCGGCGCATTGCTCGCCGCGCTCGACGCCTTCCTGCTGCTGCTCCTGATGAACCGCGGCTTCCGTTTCCTGGAAGCCTTCGTCATCGCGCTGCTGGCGGTGATCGCCGTCTGCTTCGCGATCCAGATCGTGGCTGCGGCCCCGCCGGTGGCGGAGGTCCTGCACGGCTTCCTGCCGAAGACCGAGATTTTCACCAATCCGGAAATGCTCTACATCGCGATCGGCATCATCGGCGCGACCGTGATGCCGCATAATCTCTATCTGCATTCCTCGATCGTGCAGACGCGCGCCTATGAGCGCAACGAGACGGGCCGGCGCGAAGCGATCAAATGGGCGACGACGGACTCCACCATCGCCCTGATGCTGGCGCTGTTCATCAACGCCGCCATCCTCGTTGTCGCTGCCGCGACCTTCCACAAGAGCGGCCATTCCGATGTGGCCGAGATCGGTCAGGCCTTCGAGCTGCTGTCGCCGCTGCTCGGCCTCGGCATCGCCTCGACGCTGTTCGCGGTGGCGCTGCTGGCCTCCGGCCTCAATTCGACGGTGACGGCGACGCTCGCCGGGCAGATCGTGATGGAGGGCTTTCTCGACCTGCGCCTGCCGAACTGGGCGCGCCGCCTGCTGACGCGCGGCATCGCCATCATTCCCGTGATCATCGTCACGGCGATCTATGGCGAGCGCGGCACGGCGGATCTGCTGGTGTTCAGCCAGGTCGTGCTGTCGATGCAACTGCCTTTCGCCGTCATCCCGCTGGTCCGCTTCGTCTCCGACCGCCGCAAGATGGGTCAGTTCGCGATACCCAAATCCGTCGCCGCGATCGCCTGGATCGTGGCGGGTGTCATTGTGGTTTTGAATCTGAAGCTGCTCGCCGATACGCTGTTCGGGTGAGTGGCGAATAGCGAGTAGCGAATGGAGCGTGCTTCTCCTATTCGCCATTCACCATTCGCTCCTTCAATCCTGCGGCTCGGATGCCACGTCGCCCTGCGCGTCGATGCGCAGCCAGCCTGAGGGTGCAAGGCGCTGCTGCGGCAGGAAGCGGGCCTTGTAGTCCATCTTCTTGGAGCCTTCGATCCAGTAGCCGAGATAGACGTAAGGCAGGCCTTGGCGGCGGGCGCGCGCGATGTGGTCGAGGATCATGAAGGTGCCCATCGAGCGGCTGACCTGGTTCGGCTCGAAGAACGAATAGACCATCGACAGGCCGTCGCTGAGCACGTCGGTCAGGGCGACCGCGATCAGCTCCTCGCCGCGGCCGGTGAGGCCGCTGTCGGGGCCGCGCTTGCGGTACTCGATGATGCGGGTCTCGACGTGGCTGTCCTCGACCATCATGGCGTAGTCGAGCACGGTCATGTCGGCCATGCCGCCGTGGCGGTGGCGGGCGTCGAGATAGGCGCGGAACACCGAATATTGCTCGGAGGTGGGCACCGCGCTGCGCTGCTCGCCGATGATGTCGGCGTTGCGCGCCATCACCTTCCGGAAGCTGCGGGAGGGCCGAAACTCGTTGGCGATCACCCGGACCGAGACGCAGGCGCGGCACTGGTCGCAGGCCGGCCGGTAGGCGATCGACTGGCTGCGGCGGAAGCCGCCATGGGTCAGGAGGTCGTTGAGGTCGCCGGCGCGGTCGCCGACGAGGTGCGTGAACACCTTGCGCTCATGCCGGCCGGGCAAATAGGGGCACGGCGAGGGCGCCGTGAGGTAAAATTGGGGGGTGTCGCGCGAGTGCTGGGTCAAGGGACGTCGTGGGCCTCCGAACTGAGCATCAGCATCGCGCTACGAAAGCCCCTGGTCAATCGGTCTGCTCGGCAGGTCAGATCACTCAGCTTAGTCCGTCCTGGTTGATAGGTTCTTGATCAGTACGGTCTTGCCGCTTGAGGCACGGGAGCGCGGACGGAATTGTTGATCACGACCGTGCCCAGCACGAAATCGTGCAGCAGGCGACGCCGGCCGTTGAACAGGCCGACCAGCACCACGAAGGGCGACAGGAACGAGACCGTGATCCAGAACAGCACGGCATGGGTGGCGCCGAGCACGAAGTAGCCGGGCGCGCCGTACCAGGTGCGCAATTCCAGGTCCATGACCCGCATGCCGATCGTCGCGGACGACGGACCGCCGATGCAGGCGCCGTAATAGACGATGGCCCAGATGACGGAGGCCGGCCACGCGATCCAGAACAGGGCCCAGCCGATGCCGAGGGTGACCACGCCGAACAATGCGATGAAGACGTAGCCGAGGATCACGGGCACCGAGATCACGACCATGTCGATCAGGAACGCGAACACCCGCCGCGTCGCCACGCCGCGGAACAGTTCCGGATGCAGGTAGGGGTCGTAGGCGTGCGGCTGCAACCCGCCGTCATTGCGCCAGACGCCTGAATCACTCGAGTCGTACGACATCGTCCGTCCTCCCAGGAGGAAAAACCCTCGTGGCACGACATGGGAACAGACCATGCCCGTGCCAAGGGCGCGCGGGCGTCAGCAAACCGAAATATTCCGGCGATTCGGGGGCGGGCTGGTGGTCGAAGAGACGCGCTGGCGCGACATCCCGCTGTCGTCCCCGCGAACGCGGGGGACCCATAATCCCAAGGGAGAGGTTTGGCGAAGATCAGCGGTTGATCCTTCGCCGGTACGAACAACGCGCATCACGAAGAGATCGCGCGGTATGGGTCCCCGCGTTCGCGGGGACGACATTGGAGATGCAGTGGGGGCTACCCTTGCGTCCGCAGCTTCTCTGCTGCCTTCGGCGCGAAATAGCTCAGCACGCCGTCCGCGCCGGCGCGCTTGAAGGCGAGCAGGCTCTCCATCATGGCACGTTCGCCGTCGAGCCAGCCGTTGTTCGCGGCGGCCGCGATCATCGCGTATTCGCCGGAGACCTGGTAGGCGAAGGTCGGCATCGCAAACGTATCCTTCACGCGGCGGACCACGTCGAGATAGGGCATGCCGGGCTTCACCATCACCATGTCGGCGCCCTCGGCGATATCGAGCTCGACCTCGCGCAACGCCTCGTCGGTGTTGGCGCTGTCCATCTGATAGGTACGCTTGTCGCCGGTCAGCGTCTTGGCCGAGCCGATGGCGTCGCGGAACGGGCCGTAGAAGGCGGAGGCATATTTGGCCGCATAGGCCATGATCTGCACGTCGAGCAGACCTGAGCGATCCAGCCCCTCGCGGATCGCGGCGACGCGGCCGTCCATCATGTCGGAGGGCGCGATGATGTCGCATCCGGCCTCGGCCTGCACCAGCGCCTGGCGCACCAGCACCGCCACCGTCTCGTCGTTCAGGATCTTGCCGTCGGAAATCAGGCCGTCGTGGCCGTGGCTGGTGAAGGGATCCAGCGCGACGTCGCAGAGGATACCGATCTCCGGAAACTCCTTCTTGATCGCGCGCACCGCCTGGCAGACCAGGTTGTCCGGGTTGGTGGCCTCCGAGCCTTCCTCGTCGCGCAAGGAGGGGTCGGTGTAGGGAAACAGCGCGATGCAGGGGATGGTCAGCTTCATGGCGCGCTCGGCCTCGCGCACGGCCTGGTCGACGCTGAGGCGGTCGACGCCCGGCATCGAGGCGACCTGCTCGCGCCTGTTGTGGCCGTCGATCAGGAACAGCGGCCAGATCAGATCGTCGGTGGTGAGGATGTTCTCGCGCACCATGCGCCGGGCCCACTCGGCCTTGCGGTTACGGCGCGGACGGACGGTCAGATCGAGGGCATGGGGCACTGCCGTGCTATCCCGGCGCGAAACCTCGCGCAATTCGATCGGACGTCCGTATTTGATCGCCATCACTCTTCCTCCGGCTGGAATTATTCTTATACCAGCTCGCATGGTTCCCGTCACCGCGGCTTGACCTGCCGCAAGGGATGGCAGCCGATTGATTTTGCGGGGCGAAGCAGCCAGAAGGGGCCATGTCCGAGATCTCCACCCGCGATGCGGCCCGCGACGGCGCCCAGGCCAGGGACGCCGCCCGAGACAATGCCAGAGAGAGCGCGTTGTCGGTGGCGGCGATCTCGTCGGAGCGCACCCAGTCCGATGACAATGTCTGGACGCGCCGGCTGGTGCTGTTCCTGCGGGTGATGGCGCTGCTCTCGATCCTGAAGGGTCTCTATCACTGGGCCCAGGTGACGGGGTTCGTCGGCGGCGAGGACGAGGCGTTCGAGAACCAGTCGATGGCCTGGCAGGCCGCGACCGTCTACTTCGCCGTGATCGAGCTCGTGGCCGCGGTCGGCCTCTGGCTCGCCACGCCCTGGGGCGCGGTGGTGTGGCTCACGACCGTGGTGTCGATGGCCGTGATCGAGCTGATGTTCCCTGGAATCTACGGCGGCAGCCTCGTCGTGGTCGGCGTCGAGGTCTTCATGCTTGCCGCCTATCTCGCGCTCGCCTGGATGGCCGCGCGCGAACGGCCGCCGTAGCAGCGTTTCTCGACGCGCGAACATTCGTGCCCCGGACGCAGCGCAGCATCAGCAGCGTGTTTGCGCGCGTCGTCAATGCGCTATGGTGATGCTCTGCTGAGCCGGGCCCATTTCGCCGCGATCTCAGTTTGCGACATCCGGATCCCGGCTCTGCGCTCCGCTTCGCGGCGCTTGTCCGGGACATGAGAGTGTTGCTCTTGGTTGACCGTTGGTTGCGTAAAATTCGACGTAAGTTTTCGCTAACCAGCCGCTTTCGCCACAGCTCTTACGCGCGCGTTTCGAAACGGGGCGGGGCTGTTCTGGAATGCGACAACAGGGGCGGACGGAGGGTGAACAGGACCTTGCGAAGGTCAACAGACGGTTGCGAAAAGTGCTTGTGGCACAGGCTTAATCCGCAATTCACTGTCTTAAATTCATGATCTCTTTATTCTCTTATTTAAGCCGATCTTCAAACGCGCCCCTTAAGTTGCACCTATCAGGCGGGACACAAGTTTCGTCGAATAAGTGTCGATAAAAACGACAACAGGGGAAGTGTCATGATGAAAGCCGTCGCAACTGCGGCAGATACCGCAGAGCGCGTCTCCGGCCAGCAGGGTTCGGTGCAGTCGCTCTATCTGGAAGCTTTGACTCTGGTGGAGCGGCTGCATCGCCGGCTCCTCGACGTGATCAAGGATGAATTCGATCGCCGCGGCCGTGCGGACATCAACTCGGTCCAGGCGCTCTTGCTCTACAACATCGGCGACAAGGAGCTGACCGCGGGCGAGCTGCGCACGCGCGGTTACTATCTCGGCTCCAACGTCTCCTACAATCTGAAGAAGCTCGTCGAACTCGGCTTCCTCGATCATCAGCGCTCGCGCGTTGATCGCCGCTCGGTGCGCATCCGCCTGACCCCGCAGGGCCAGGAAGTCCGCCGCATCGTCGACGCGCTCTACCAGAAGCACGTCAAGACGGTGGAGCAGGTCGGCGGCATCTCCGGCGACGAGTTTGCGACCCTCAACAAGTCGCTGCACCGCCTCGAGCGGTTCTGGACCGACCAGATCCTCTATCGCCTCTGAGTTTTCTGAAGGGATCAAGGCCAAGCCGGCCCGCAACAAGACCGGCAGCCTTCCCGAACGTGCCTGACCTCCCCAAGCGCGCCGGCCCGGATTTTCCGGACCGGTGCGTTTTGTGTTCTCGCACCTGCGAAAAAATGTGCCGGCCGTGAGGAACCAGTTCCGGGCTGGGCGCTTATCTCTTTCGGATCGGAGAGATGTCGATGCTGGTCGAGCGCGGGCTTCGGGCGATGAACGTGGAACTCGTCAGCGAGGCCTATGGCATTGCCGCGAATTACCTTCGCCGTTCCGGCGCGATCCCCGACACGCTCGTCACTGACGAGCGCCTGCTCGGCCTCATCGTCAAGCTGCTCCAGCAAGGCGAATTCAACAAGATCAGGCTGGCCAACAAGGCGATTGCCCGGTTCCAGGCGCAGATCGAGGCCAAGGCGGTTGCCTGATCGAAACTCCCAAAATCGCGACGAACCAGAGGATGCCATGGAAGCTGCCATCGACCGCATCATGCAGACCTATGACCTGCTCGCCAACCGCACCGCCGCGGCCAGCGAGGAGGCCCGGGCCAAGGTCACGAACTATCTCAATACGTTGATGGAAGCCGGCGAGAAGGACCCTCACAGGTTGACGGTTTGCGGCCTGACCTATCTGCGCCAGCTCGACGGCAGCGTCGATCCGGTGAAGGCGGGGTATACGGGGCTGTGAAACGCCGCCGGCTTGAGCCGGTGGCTGTTGGTGGAGATGAGGCCCGCAGCGGCCCGTCGAGATAGTGCAGAGGAGTGGTTCCATAGAACCGCTCCCGCGCTCGAAATCTCCAATCCGCCACCACATCTTGCATAAATATCAGGCTCGACCCGCAACTACTTGGCCTGTTGCGGGCGATGTGGTAGATCGCGCTCGCCGCTTCCGATCGCCACACCAGACCCGTCCGTAGCCCGCCAAAAGGCTGCGGCGGTGGAGATATTCGCAAGATGACCGCACCCAAAACCGCCTCCGCGCCCGATTCGTTTTTCACCGCCTCGCTCGAGCAGGCCGATCCGGAAATCGCCGCCGCCATCAAGGGCGAGCTCGGCCGGCAGCGCCATGAAGTCGAGCTGATCGCCTCCGAGAACATCGTCAGCCGGGCCGTGCTGGAAGCGCAGGGTTCGGTGATGACCAACAAGTACGCGGAAGGCTATCCGGGCGCGCGCTATTACGGCGGTTGTGAGTGGGTCGACGTCGCCGAGAACCTTGCGATCGATCGCGCCAAGAAGCTGTTCGGCGCCAATTTCGCCAATGTGCAGCCGAATTCCGGCAGCCAGATGAACCAGGCGGTGTTCCTGGCGCTGCTCCAGCCCGGCGACACCTTCATGGGGCTCGATCTCGCCGCCGGCGGCCATCTCACACACGGCTCGCCCGTCAACATGAGCGGCAAGTGGTTCAAGGCCGCGCACTATACCGTGCGCCGCGAGGACCAGATCATCGACATGGACGCGGTGGCCAAGCAGGCCGAGCAGGTCAAGCCGAAGCTGATCATCGCCGGCGGCTCGGCCTATTCGCGCGCCTGGGACTTCAAGCGTTTTCGCGAGATTGCGGACAGCGTCGGAGCGTACCTCCTGGTCGACATGGCGCATTTCGCCGGGCTCGTCGCCGGCGGCGTGCATGCTTCGCCGGTGCCGTACGCGCACGTCACCACGACGACGACGCACAAGTCGCTGCGCGGTCCGCGCGGCGGCCTCATGCTGTGGAATGACGAGACGCTGACCAAGAAGCTCAACTCGGCGATCTTCCCGGGCCTTCAGGGCGGTCCCCTGATGCACGTGATTGCGGCCAAGGCGGTCGCCTTCGGCGAGGCGCTGCGTCCGGACTTCAAGGTCTACGCCAAGAACGTCGTCGAGAACGCCAAGGCCCTGGCAGAGACCTTGAAGGGCCATGGTCTCGATATCGTCTCCGGCGGCACCGACAATCATCTGATGCTGGTCGATCTCCGGCCGAAGGGCCTCAAAGGCAACGTCTCGGAGAAGGCGCTGGTCCGCGCGGCCATCACCTGCAACAAGAACGGCATTCCGTTCGACCCCGAGTCTCCCTTCGTCACGTCAGGTATCCGGCTCGGCACGCCGGCGGCGACCAGCCGCGGGTTCGGCGTGGCCGAATTCCAGCAGGTCGGCGGCTTGATCGCCGAGGTCCTCAATGCGATCGCGCAGTCCTCCGACGGCAAGGCGCCGCTGGTGGAAGCTGCGATCAAGGAACGGGTCAAGGCGCTCACCGACCGGTTCCCGATCTACCAGTAAGGCTAGGCCAAGCGGATGCGCTGCCCGAACTGCAACAGTCTGGATACGCAGGTAAAGGACTCGCGTCCGACCGAGGACTCGTCCGTGATCCGCAGGCGGCGCGTGTGCGTCGCCTGCAATTTCCGCTTCACCACCTTCGAGCGCGTGCAGCTGCGCGAGCTCACGGTGATCAAGCGCAATGGCCGCCGCGTGCCGTTCGACCGTGACAAGCTGATGCGCTCGGTGCAGATCTCCTTGCGCAAGCGGCAGGTCGAGCCGGAGCGGGTGGAGAAGATGGTCTCCACCATCGTGCGCGAGCTCGAGACCGGAGGCGAAGCCGAGATCTCCTCCGAGGTGATCGGCGAGACCGTGATGGAGCATCTGCGCACGCTCGACGACGTCGCCTATGTGCGCTTTGCCTCGGTCTACCGCAATTTCCGCGAGGCCAAGGATTTCGCCGACGTCCTCGGCGAGCTCTCCGGCGAGGAGGAAGCGCGGCTCGCCGCGATCCGCAAATGATCTTCCGCATCCTGGAAGACCAGTTCGCGCAGAAGGCCCGCGAGGCCAAGGACGCCGATCGCCGATTCATGGAGCTGGCGCTCTCGCTGGGCAAGCGCGGGCAGGGGCGGACCTGGCCGAATCCGGCCGTGGGCGCCGTCATCGTCAAGGACGGCGTCATCGTCGGCCGCGGCTGGACGCAGCCTGGAGGACGGCCGCATGGTGAGCCCGAGGCGCTGCGGCGCGCGGGCGAGGCGGCGCGCGGCGCCACGCTCTATGTCACCTTGGAGCCATGCTCGCATTTCGGCAAGTCGCCGCCTTGCGCCGATGCGGTGATCGCAGCGGGCATCAAGCGGGTCGTGGCGGCGATCGAGGATCCCAATCCTGAGGTCGCAGGCCAGGGGCACGCCCGTCTGCGCGCCGCCGGCATCAATGTGGACGTGGGTCTTTGCGCGGCGGAGGCCGCCTTCGGCCATGCCGGCCATTTCCGCCGCATCAGGGATCACCGCCCGCATGTGATCCTCAAGCTCGCGGTTTCGCCCGACGGCAAGATCGGCGCGGCCGGCGGCGAGCCGCTCGCGATCACGGGTGAAGCCGCGCGCGACCGCGTGCATCTTCTCCGCGCACGCAGCGATGCGATCCTGGTCGGCATCGGAACGGTGCTGGCGGACGATCCGCTCCTCACCTGCCGCCTGCCGGGCATGGCGGTGCGCTCGCCGGTGCGCGTGGTGCTCGACCAGAGCCTGCGCATTCCCGCATCGAGCCAGCTCGTGCGATCCGCGCGCGAGACGCCGCTCTGGGTGGTGGGGTCCGAGCTCGCCGAGGCTGCCGCCGCCATGCGGCTCGGCGCGGCCGGTGCGCAGATCATTCGCGTGTCGCCGGGGGGCACGTCCGGGCTCGATCTTCCGGCCGTGCTGCGCGCGCTGGCCGAGAAAGGGATCACGCGGCTGATGGTCGAGGGCGGCAGCCGTGTCGCCGCGTCCTTTGTTGCGGCCGATCTCGTGGACGAGATCTGGCTGTTCCGCGGGGCGGAAGCGGTGGGCAGTGGCGGCGTCGATGCGCTCGATGCATTGCCCCTGTCGAAAATCACGCAGTCGCCGGCCTACAAGGTTCATGCTAGCGAGACCTTCGGCAAGGATACTCTCACCATCTACGAGCGCGCCTAATGTTCACCGGCATTGTCACCGATATCGGCGAGATCGTCAGCTTCACGCCCACGGCGCAGGGGCAGCTGCACCGCCTGCGCATCGCCTGCCGCTACGATCAGAGCACGATTGCCGACGGCGCCTCAATCGCCTGCAACGGCGTCTGCCTGACGGTGGTTGGCTCGGGCGTGGAGGGCGGCAAGGGCTCTGCTCAAAGGACCTGGTTCGACGTCGATACCGCCGCCGAGACGCTGGCGTTGACGACCGCCAAGCACTGGAAGGTGGGAACGAGACTCAATCTCGAGCGCGCCCTGAAGATCGGCGATGAGCTTGGCGGGCATATCGTCGCCGGCCATGCGGACGGCATCGCGACGCTTCTCAGCCGCGAGGATCTGCCCGACATGGCGCGGTTCGAGCTTTCCACCACGCGGGAGCTGGCGCGGTTCATCGCCACCAAGGGCTCGATCACGCTCGACGGCGTGTCGTTGACGGTCAATACGGTCAAGGACGTGAGTTTTTCGGTGCTGATCATCCCGCACACGCTGACGGTCACGACCATCGGCGACTGGAAGGCGGGGGACGAGGTCAATATCGAGGTCGACCTGATGGCCCGCTATGCGGCGCGGCTGACGGAAATGAAGTGACCGGCGAAGCCGGTCACTCCGGGATGGTCCGAAGGACCAGACCACAGGTGCGCAATTGCGCGCCGGGGAATCTCGAGATTCCGGGTTCGCTCCGCGTCCCGGAATGACAGTGTCTTTCAACTTGGCTAACCCGCCGGCGGCGACTACATAACGCGCCGACGACTGTAAAACGGATTGAACGATGGCAGACGCGCGGCGCGCACCCCTGAAGGACCAGACCGACATTTCCGGCGCGCGCGCGCTGATTGTCGAGGCGCGGTTCTATGACGATCTCCAGGATGCGCTGCTGGACGGCGCGGTCGCCGAGCTGAAGGCGGCCGGCCTGACCCACGATGTCATCACGGTTCCCGGCGCTTTGGAGATCCCCGCGGCAGTCGCCATCGCGGTCGATGCCGCGGCGGCGAACGGCAAGCCCTATGACGCGGTGATCGCGCTTGGCTGTGTGATCCGCGGTGACACCATTCATTTCGAGATCGTCTCGCAGGAATCCTCGCGCGCGCTGATGGACCTTGCGGTTTCGCGAAAACTGCCGCTCGGCAACGGCATCCTCACCGTCAACACCGAGGCGCAGGCCTGGGCGCGGGCGCGCGCCAGCGAACTCGACAAGGGCGGCGATGCCGCGCGCGCCGCGTTGGCGATGCTGCGCATCAAACGCCGCTTGGCGCAGGCCTGAAGCCATGGCCGACAACACCAGAAAGCCGCCGCTCGGAACCGAGAAGAAAGCGAACCGGCGCGGTGCGGCGCGGCTCGCAGCCGTGCAGGCGCTGTATCAGATGGATATCGCCGGTGCCGGTATCAACGACATCTTTGCCGAGTTCGAGAGCCACTGGCTCGGCAACGAGGTCGAGGGCGACACTTACCTGCCGGCCGAAGCCGCCTTCTTCCGCGACGTGGTCTCGGGCGTCGTGCGCGACCAGAAGAAGCTCGATCCGCTGATCGACGAGGCGCTGTCGAAGGGCTGGCCCTTGAAGCGGATCGAAGCCATCCTGCGAGCGGTGCTGCGCGCCGGAGCCTATGAGCTCCAGCATCGCAAGGATGTGCCGGGCCGGGTGGTGGTTTCGGAATATGTCGACGTCGCCAATGCCTTCGTCGACCGCGAGGAAACCGGCATGGTGAACGCGGTGCTCGACCAGATCGGCCGGCAGTTTCGCGGCGACGAGTTCGGGCGAGGGTAGGTCACACATTCCGCTGTCATCACCCGCGAAAGCCGGTGATCCAGTACGCCGCGGCAGCGGTTATTGATATCGGGCGTCTCGGCGTACTGGATTGCCCGGTCCTAGTGCGCAATTGCGCACTGGCCGGACAGCGGAGGGTGGAGTGGCGCCGATGACGAACGCACAGGACAGCTCGGGCGAAGACGCCCTCATCGCGCGCTACTTCAAGCCGCTGGCGACCGACCCCGGCGCGTTCGGTCTGGTCGATGATGCCGCGGTCCTGTCCTCATCCGGCGACGACATCGTCGTCACCACCGATGCCGTCGTCGAGGGCGTGCATTATCTTGCCGACGATCCGCCCGAGACCATCGCGCGCAAGGCGCTGCGGGTGAACCTGTCCGATCTCGCCGCCAAGGGCGCGCTGCCAGCCGGCTTCGTGCTGACGCTCGCGCTGCGCGGTCAAGAGGATGCCTGGCTCCGTCCCTTTGCGGACGCGCTGGGAGAGGACGCAAAGCATTACGCTTGTCCTCTGCTCGGCGGCGACACGGTGTCGACGCCGGGTCCGCAGATGATCTCGATCACGGCCTTCGGCCGTGTGCCGCGGGGGCGGATGATCGGCCGTACCGGCGCAAGGCCGGGCGACCGCATCCTAGTGACGGGCACGATCGGCGACGCCGCGCTCGGCCTCGATGTGCTCAAAGGCGGTGCCGCTGCCGCAGCGCTCGCGTCCGATCCTGCCGCGAGGGAAGCCCTGGTCTCACGCTATCGGGTGCCGCAGCCGCGCAACGTGCTGGCGCGGGCGGTGCGCGATCATGCGACCGCTGCAATGGACGTCTCCGACGGTCTCGCTGGCGATCTGGCCAAGCTCTGTGCAGCGTCCGGGGTTTCGGCTTCGGTCGACGTGACAAGCGTGCCGCTCTCGGCCGCGGCGGCCGGCCTGCTCGCAAGCAACGTCGTTTGCGTCGAGACGCTGCTTGCGGGGGGCGATGACTACGAGGTGCTGTGCAGCGTTCCGCCGGCGCAAAGCGACGCGCTGATGGCCGCCGGGCGGGCCGAGGGCGTTGCGGTGACCGCGATCGGCAGGATCGTGCAGGGTCATGAGCGGCCGCGCTTCCTGGATGGGCAGGGCCAGGAACTGCTCTTGACGCGGCTGTCCTACAGCCACTTCTGAAGCGCGATGCGATCAGGATGAATCGCCATCGCGCTTGAGGTCACTGTTCGAGCATGATCTTTTCGGAAAACCGCTGCGCACTTTTCCGGATCAGCTGTGAGAATTGCTCCAAACCGGCATCTTAGTTCTCAGCACTTGGTCCTAAATACCTGCCGAGATCGGCGGTTTCGGCCTTATCCGGCGTTGCACCCTCTATTTGATTTTGGCAAGCTTGCGACCGACTGAGGCCGCCCCTTTTTGGGCAAGGGGGCGGCCTTGTTCGAAATCAAGGCGCCGCACCGCACGACGGACAACAAAAGGCGCCGGGGGTACATCAAGGATCTGAGGCAAAAATCACATGACAGCATTATGGTTGATAGTGCTCTGCGGAGTGCTTTCCGTCGTCTACGCGATTTGGGCGACGTCTTCGGTGTTGAGCGCGGATGCGGGGTCGCCGCGCATGCAGGAGATCGCAGGAGCCGTGCGCGAAGGCGCACAGGCGTATCTGCGGCGCCAATACACCACGATCGGTCTCGTCGGCATCGTCATCTTCGTGCTGCTTGTATATTTCCTCGGGCTCTATGTCGCGATCGGTTTTGCTATCGGCGCGATCCTGTCCGGCGCTGCCGGCTTCATCGGCATGAACGTCTCGGTCCGCGCCAATGTGCGTACCGCCCAGGCCGCGACGACGTCGCTTGCCGGCGGGCTCGAACTCGCCTTCAAGGCGGGAGCGATCACCGGTATGCTGGTGGCGGGTCTCGCGCTGCTGGGGGTGACCCTCTATTTCGGCTTTTTGGTCCACTCGCTGAAGCTCGCGCCCGATAGCCGCGTCGTGGTCGATGCCCTGGTGGCGCTCGGCTTCGGCGCCTCGCTGATCTCGATCTTCGCCCGTCTCGGCGGCGGCATCTTCACCAAGGGTGCGGACGTCGGCGGCGACCTCGTCGGCAAGGTCGAGGCCGGCATTCCCGAGGACGATCCGCGCAACCCGGCGACCATCGCCGACAACGTCGGTGACAATGTCGGCGACTGCGCCGGCATGGCCGCCGACCTGTTCGAGACCTATGCGGTGACCGCGGTCGCCACCATGGTCCTGGCGGCCATCTTCTTCGCCAAGACGACGATCCTCGCCAACATGATGACGCTGCCGCTCGCGATCGGCGGCATCTGCATCATCACCTCGATCATCGGCACCTTCTTCGTCAAGCTCGGGCCGAGCCAGTCGATCATGGGCGCGCTCTACAAGGGCCTGATCGCGACTGGCATCCTGTCCCTGATCGGCATCGCGCTGGTGATCTACTACCTGATCGGCTTCGGCAAGCTCGAGGGCGTCGATTACACCGGCATGGCGCTGTTCGAATGCGGCGTGGTCGGCCTCGTCGTCACCGCGCTGATCATCTGGATCACCGAATACTACACGGGCACCGACTACCGTCCGGTGAAGTCGATCGCCCAGGCCTCGGTGACCGGTCACGGCACCAACGTGATCCAGGGCCTTGCGATCTCGATGGAAGCGACCGCGCTGCCCGCGATCGTGATCATCGCCGGCATCCTGGTCACCCACAGCCTCGCCGGCCTGTTCGGCATCGCGATCGCGACCGCCACCATGCTGGCGCTGGCCGGCATGATCGTCGCGCTCGACGCCTTCGGCCCCGTCACCGACAACGCCGGCGGCATCGCCGAGATGGCGGGCCTGCCGAAGGAGGTGCGCAAATCGACCGACGCGCTCGATGCGGTCGGCAACACCACCAAGGCGGTGACCAAGGGCTACGCGATCGGCTCCGCCGGTCTCGGCGCCCTGGTGCTGTTCGCGGCCTACAACCAGGACCTCAAGTTCTTCGTTGCCGGCTCCGCGCAGCATCCCTACTTCGCTGGCGTCAATCCGGACTTCTCGCTCAACAACCCCTACGTGGTGGTGGGCCTCTTGTTCGGCGGCCTCTTGCCGTATCTGTTCGGCGCCATGGGCATGACGGCCGTGGGCCGTGCGGCAAGCGCGATCGTCGAGGAGGTTCGACGCCAGTTCCACGAGAAGCCGGGCATCATGCAGGGCACCGACAAGCCTGACTACGGCAAGGCGGTCGATCTGCTGACGAAGGCGGCGATCAAGGAGATGATCATCCCCTCGCTGCTGCCCGTGCTGTCACCGATCTTCGTCTACTTCGTGATCTATGCGATCGCGGGCGGCGGCGCGGCCGGCAAGTCGGCGGCGTTCTCGGCCGTGGGCGCGATGCTGCTCGGCGTGATCGTGACGGGCCTGTTCGTCGCGATCTCGATGACTTCGGGCGGCGGCGCCTGGGACAACGCCAAGAAGTACATCGAGGACGGTCATTTCGGCGGCAAGGGCAGTGATGCCCACAAGGCCGCCGTGACCGGCGACACCGTCGGCGATCCCTACAAGGACACGGCGGGCCCCGCGGTGAACCCGATGATCAAGATCACCAACATCGTGGCCTTGCTGCTGCTGGCGATTTTGGCGCACTGAGCGGCGTCACGAGTTTGCAAGACGAGCCCCGCGGTGTGAGCCGCGGGGTTTTGGCTTTCACGATATCGTTCCTTCGCGGCTGCTTTGTCGCAGGGGAACTGTGACGTCAATTACAAAGTGTCTTCCCTCCGGGGACTACCGTGCAGCTGCTGTCTCACCCACTGGAGGGAAGAATGACGCAAGCTGTAAACCTGAACCCAAGACACGGGAAAGCCGGACGCCAGCCGACCAGGGCCGGTCTGAAACCGCCCAGCGCCAATGCAGACCCCGGCTTGTTCGGCCGGATGTTTGACTTGCCGGCATTCACGGTGCCGGAGGCTGCGCTGCGGGCGCTTGCGACCGCGATGAAGGACGCCAGTCCGGACGATGTGACCGGTGACAATTCCAACATTCCGTCGGGCTTTACCTATCTCGGCCAATTCGTCGATCACGACATTACGCTTGATCTCACTTCGCTTGCCGAGAAGCAGGAGGATCCCAACGCCACCACGAACTTCCGCACGCCGAGGCTCGATCTCGACAGCATCTACGGTCTGGGACCGGATGGCAGTCCCCAACTCTACGCTCGCGACACCAACAACGTCGCACAGCCCGGGCCGAAGTTCCTGCTCGGCAAGACAGAGCCCACGCCGCGCGCGGCCGGCGTCTTTCCGAATGATCTGACGAGGAATTCGGAAGGGCGGGCCCTGATCGGCGACCATCGCAATGACGAGAATCTGCTAGTCGCACAGACGCACCTTGCGTTCCTGAAATTCCACAACAAGGTCGTCGACATGCTCGCGGCCGGCCCCAATGCGCCGGCGCCCGACAAGCTCTTCTCCGAATCACGAAAGCTGGTGACTTGGCACTATCAATGGATGGTGCTGCACGATTTCGTCGAGCGCCTAACGGAGAAGGGCATCGTCGCCAGGATTCTGCACGAGGGCCGGAAGTTCTATCGATTCCAGAAGGTGCCCTATATGCCGGTCGAGTTCTCGGCGGCAGCCTACCGACTCGGACACAGCATGGTTCGCGAGACCTATAGCCACAACCATGTGTTCACGCAGCCCGGCGGCTTTGCTGCGGCGACCCTCAACCTCGAGTTCTTCTTCTCCGGGCTCTCCGGCCGCATCCTGGGCGAAATCGCCGGTACCACTCCCAACGCGCCCAATTCCCCACCCAACGTCAGCACCTTGCCCACGGACTGGATCATCGACTGGAGCCGCTTCTACGAATTCGATCCGGCGATTGCGCCGACGCCAAACTTCCTGTTCAACCATTCGCGCAAGATCGATCCATTCCTCATTCCGAAATTGCACGATCTTCCAGGTGGCGGCGGTAGCCTGCCGCTCCGCAACCTGCAGCGCGGAGTCAATCTCGGATTGCCGTCTGGTCAAGATGTGGCTCGTGCGATGGGGATTCCAGCGCTCAAGCCGGCGGAGATCGCAACCGGCACGGACGGCGCGGTTGCGGCCGCGCACGGCTTCGATCGAAAGACGCCGCTTTGGTATTACATCCTCAAAGAGGCTCAGGTGAAGACCGGCGGTCTTCGGCTCGGTCCGGTCGGCGCGCGCATCGTGGCTGAGGTGTTCATTGGAATCGTCGCTGGCGATAACCAATCCTATCTCAGCCAGCGGAACTGGAAGCCGACGCTGCCGGCGAAGACCCCGGGCACGTTCCTGATGAGCGATCTCTTGCGCTTCGTCGGAGATATCAGTCCGATCGACGGGGTTACGACCGGATAGCAGTTGCTCAAGTCCCGGATGCCGCAGGCGGCATCCGGGACACGAGAAACTACTGCACGTCCATTTGCAGCCCTTCCTTCTGGATGATGCCGGCGAACTTCTTCGTCTCGGCCTCCACGAAGGCGGCAAATTGCTGCGGCGTGCCGTAATCGGCGCGGGCGCCCATGGCGGCGATCTGCTTCTTGATGTCCTCGCGCTCCAGCATCGCCTTGATCTGGAGATTGAGCGCGTTGAGCACCTCGGGTGAAACCCCCTTCGGCAGGAACACCGAGAACCAGGACGAGATGTCGAAACTCGCCAGTTCCGGCGCGCTCTCCCGCATGGTCGGCAGGTTCGGCGCGAGGTCGCTGCGCTCGGTCGTGGTGACGCAGAGACCGTTGAGCGTGCCGTTCTGCACCTGAGGCAGGCTCGGATAGAGATTGTCGAACAGGATCTGGATGTCGCCGGCGAGGGCCGCTTGAAGCGCGGGTCCGGCGCCGCGGAACGGGATGTGTGTCATCTTCAGGCCGGTGAGCTGGAGGAACCAGGCGCCGGTGAGGTGAGGGCTCTGGCCGACGCCCGAAGAGGCGTAGCTGAGCTTGTCCGGATTGGCCTTGAGGTAGGCGATCAACTCGGGGATCGACTTGATGCCGGTCTTCGGATGCGCCGAGACGATGTTCGGGATCCGGATCATGTTCGAGACCGGCTGCAGCTGGTCGGGCTTGTAGGTGAGGTTCTTGAAGATGCTGTAGGCGATCGCGTTCGGACCGGGATTGCCGACCAGGATGGTGTGACCATCAGGCTTGGCGCGGACCACCTCGGCAGTCCCGATGGTGCCGCCGCCGCCGGAGCGGTTTTCCACGACCGCTGACTGGCCCCAGGCGGTTTGCAGATGCGCGGCCAAGAGCCGGCCCATCACGTCGGTCGAGCCGCCGGCCGCAGCCGGCACGACGAGGCGAACGTTTTCGGTGGGCTTCCAGTCGGCGAGGCTCGATCGCGGCAGTATGGCTGCGGCTGAAAGGCCGGCAGCGCCGGTGAGCACGCGACGGCGGGACAACAAAGGCTTAGGCACGAATCCACTCCCTGCTTCTTTCTTTGCAGGGACCGTACGGAACCGCTCGTGCGACCGCAAGTCGCGTGCGACGGCATGTGGCGCGCGCAGAGCGGCACGACGCCGCAGCTCAGAGCAATTTACCTTCCGACGGAATTGGAAGGGCTCTGGCTGTGTGTTGGACGCATTTTTTTCCGCGCGAGCCGTTATCGACTCCGCGCGAAAAGCGCTCTGGAGTCTCAGTTGAAGCTGAGCAGCTTGAACAGCGGTGTGAGGTAGTTCATCTCCTGACCCGACGTCGGCGTGGTGCGGCTGATGAAGTCGAAGATCTTGCCGTCCTGCAGACCGTAATTCGCAAGCCGGCGCACGCGCCGGTTCTTGTCGAAATAGATCGCGATGACGCGCTGGTCGACCACCTTCTGGTTCATGAAGGCGACCGGGCGCTCCGAGCGTTGCGAGATGTAGTAAAAGACCTCACCGTCGAGGGTTGCGACCGTGGAGGGAGTGCCCATCACGATCAGCACCTGGTCCTGGCTTGCGCCGATCGGAATCTGCTCGAGCGCGCCGGGCGGCAGGATGTAACCCTTCTGGAACTGCTCGCCCGTACAGCCCGCAAGAGCCGCGCCGACCACGGCGGCAGCTGCGAGCATGCGCAAGCCGCGCCAGCATGCGTGAAGGCCGCGCCGCTGATCCGCGCGCAGGCTGGTCTGGTTCGTTGTCGTCATAGCGGAACTGATTCCGTCCCCTTGCGTCGCGCGAGGCGCTGAAGTACCGGGCGGAGGCTCTGAATGCAACACGCGCGCGCCCGCTTGCGGAAACCACAATGCTTTGGCCGTTCAATCACTTCAGGAAACCCCGACTAACCCCGCCGGGCACCATTGAAGCCATCTATGGCATGATCGTGACGCAGGCGCGAGAACCCATATTTTACCGTGACTTGGGCGTGCCCGATACGGTTAACGGGCGTTTCGACCTGTTGCTGCTGCATCTCTGGCTGCTGCTGCGCCGCCTGCGCGCGGTCCAAGGCGGCACTGGAGGCGCCACGGAGTTGTCCCAGGCGCTGTTCGACCGCTTCTGCGAGGACATGGACGACAATCTGCGCGAGATGGGGGTGGGCGACCAGACCGTGCCGAAGCGGATGCGGGCCTTCGGCGAGGCGTTCTACGGTCGCGTCCAGGCCTATGACCAGGCCATGGAAGGCGGCG
Organism: Bradyrhizobium sp. CCBAU 25338; assembly: GCF_028128965.1. Taxonomy (NCBI): domain Bacteria; kingdom Pseudomonadati; phylum Pseudomonadota; class Alphaproteobacteria; order Hyphomicrobiales; family Nitrobacteraceae; genus Bradyrhizobium; species Bradyrhizobium sp. CCBAU 25338. Next base: position 145,792 of record NZ_LFKY01000037.1, on the reverse strand, counting down.
GCGAAGCGCTGGCATCGGCGATCTGCAAGAATATCTTGAATGGGACCGGCTTCGGCCAGGCGCAGCAGCTCGCGGCCTATGCCCGGGCCACTGAGGCCGATCTTGGCCGAACCGACGAGGCCGCGCTGCTGCGCGCCTCCTTCAAGTTTCCTCCAGCACTCCCCGAGGATGTCACGCCATGAGCCGACCGAATGCCGGATCCGAGCCCGATCCCTGGCGGGCGCCCGTCATCGTTGCGCAGATCCCCGAAGCAGGCCTGCATCGCGAGCTCGAGGCTACAGCGGCCGAGCGGCAGGCCATGGCGGAGCTCGCGGGCGTGCGGGAGATCCTGTCCGCGCATGCCAGCTTCGATGTCGTGCCGAAAAGCGGTGGGCGGGTCCAGGTCACGGGGCTTGTTCGCGGCCGGATCGGCCAGACCTGCGTCGTCACGCTGGATCCGATCGAGAGCGAGATCGAGGAGGAAGTCGACCTGATGTTCGCCCCCGAGGCCGAGGCGCGGCGTCTGGCCGATCTGATCGAGGAGGGGCAGGACGATGACGGGCCGTCCGAGGTCGCCAATTCTCCCGAGCCGATCGCCGGTGGCATCATCGACCTCGGCCGGCTCGCCACCGACGTCCTGTTCCTGGCGATCGATCCGTATCCGCGCAAGGAGGGGGCCGTGTTCGAGGCGGAGGTCACCGCCCCCGACCCTGAGGACCATCCTTTCGCGGTGCTGAAGGCGCTTCACGACAAGAAGAAGGGCCAATAGGGCATTGTCCGCTCGTGCCCGCCTTGCGAGGGGACGTGAGGCATTTTCCTTGTTGGTTTGAAAGAAGCATTTATCCTTCTGATTTCAATGTATTTCCTGCTAAATTCGGGGTTCGCGGCCGCATCGCCCCAAATGCAAAAGGCTGGGGGCAAGAGGTTGTTTCGGGGTAACAAAACGCTATTGTCGCGCCCCGGTCCGGGTGCGGCGTGGCGCTTGGCCGATCGCCATGTCCGTGGCGAACCCATTTTGCGGCCCCGCTAGCTCAACACCGCACCAGACCAGGTTTCCAGGACTTTTATGCCAAGCAAGGTTCGCATCGCGCTGGACGCCATGGGGGGCGATGTCGGCCCCGCCGTGGTCATTCCGGGCGCCGCCATCTCGCTAGGCAGGCATCGCGATACCGAGTTCCTGCTGGTCGGCGACCGCGCCAGGATCGAGCCGGAGCTCGACAAGCACCCGAAGCTGAGAGCCGCCTCCAGGATTGTCCATACCGACGTCGCCGTCAGCATGGAGGACAAGCCGAGCCAGGCGCTGCGGCGCGGCCGCAGGACCTCCTCGATGTGGCTCGCGATCGATGCGGTCAAGAAGGGCGAGGCGGATGTCGCCATCTCCGCCGGCAATACCGGCGCGCTGATGGCGATGGCGCGCTTCCACCTGCGGACGCTGCCGGGCATCGATCGCCCGGCCATCTCCGCGATATGGCCGACCATGCGCGGCGAATCCGTCGTGCTCGACCTCGGCGCCACCCTCGGCGGCGATGCGCACCATCTGGTGTCGATGGCGGTCATGGGCGCAGCCAAGGCGAGCGTGCTGTTCAACAAGAAGCGACCGACGGTCGGGCTGCTCAACATCGGCGCCGAAGAGATCAAGGGCCACGAGGAGATCCGCGAGGCCAGCGAGATTCTGCGGGCCAGGAACCTGCCGGAGCTCGACTATATCGGCTTCGTCGAGGGTGACGGCATCGGCAAGGGGCTGGCCGACGTGATCGTGACCGAGGGCTTCAGCGGCAACATCGCGCTCAAGGCTGCCGAGGGAACCGCGCGCCAGATGGCGGAATTGCTCCGTAACGAGATGCAGCGGAGCTGGCTCTCCAAGCTCGGCTATGTCTTCGCCCGCAGCGCCTTCCAGGCCCTGCGCGACAAGATGGACCCCAACAAGTCCAATGGCGGCGTGCTGCTGGGACTGAGGGGGGTGGTGGTCAAGAGCCATGGCGGAACCAACGCCGAAGGCTTTGCCTATGCGATCGATGTTGGCTATGAGATGGCTCACTACGATCTCCTGAACAAGATCAATCAGATGCTCAACCGCGAGGGTGGTGCACTCAGTTTCGTGCAGCCCGCGCCGGAGGATGTTTCGTGACTCAAATTCGTTCGGTCGTGCTTGGCTGCGGCTCATATCTGCCGGAGCAGGTGGTGACCAACGCCCAATTGGCGGCCCGCATCGACACCTCCGACGAGTGGATCGTTCAGCGCACGGGCATTCGCGAGCGGCACATCGCGGCTGAGGGCGAATTCACCTCGCACCTGGCGATCAAGGCGGCGCAGGCCGCGCTCAGCGATGCCGGCATGGACGCGCAGTCGATCGACCTCATCGTGCTGGCGACCTCGACCCCGGACAACACCTTCCCCGCGACGGCTGTCGCCGTGCAGCACGGGCTCGGCATCAATCATGGCGCGGCCTTCGACCTCCAGGCGGTGTGCTCGGGCTTCGTGTTCGCGCTTGCCACTGCCGACAATTTCCTGCGCACCGGCGCCTTCAAGCGCGCGCTGGTGATCGGCGCCGAGACCTTCTCGCGCATCCTCGACTGGAACGACCGCGGCACCTGCGTGCTGTTCGGCGACGGCGCCGGGGCGGTGGTGCTGGAGGCGCAGGAGCAGCCCGGCAATGCCGCGACCGATCGCGGCGTCGTGACCACGCATCTGCGCTCCGACGGCCGCCACAAGGCAAAACTGTTCGTCGACGGCGGCCCGTCCTCGACCCAGACCGTCGGCCATCTGCGCATGGAAGGCCGCGAGGTCTTCAAACATGCGGTCGGCATGATCACCGACGTCATCGTCGATGCCTTCGAGGCGACCGGGCTCAATGCCGAAAGCATCGACTGGTTCGTGCCGCACCAGGCCAACAAGCGAATCATCGACGCCTCCGCCCACAAGCTTCACATCGCGCCGGAAAAGGTGGTGCTGACGGTGGACCGTCACGGCAACACCTCCGCCGCATCGATCCCGCTGGCGCTGGCGGTGGCGCGCAAGGACGGCCGCATCAAGAAGGGTGACCTGATTCTCCTGGAGGCGATGGGCGGCGGCTTCACCTGGGGCTCCGCGCTGCTGCGCTGGTAAGCCACAGTCGGTAAAATTTTGCCGGAATTCGCGCCGATAATCGATGCGTATGCATTGATGAGCGCTGTTGACCGCCGTATCGTAACCTCATAATTTCAGACAACAATTGTTCGCCGTGATGTGGGGCAGGGCGATGACCGATCAAAGTAAAACCGTAACGCGAGTTGATCTGTGCGAAGCCGTCTACCAGAAGGTCGGGCTGTCGCGCACGGAATCGTCCGCTTTCGTGGAACTCGTGCTGAAGGAGATCACCGATTGCCTCGAAAAGGGGGAGACGGTGAAATTGTCCTCCTTCGGGTCCTTCATGGTCCGCAAGAAGGGCCAGCGCATCGGCCGTAACCCGAAGACCGGTACCGAGGTGCCGATCTCGCCGCGCCGGGTCATGGTGTTCAAGCCGTCGGCGATCCTGAAGCAGCGGATCAACGGCCAGCACCGCGCCAATGGCGACGCCACCAGCAAGGCTCAACAAGAGGCGTAACCCTTTCGCAAAGGATTTGGCATTTGGACAAGGCGCCGGATGCGTTCCGAACCATCAGCGAAGTAGCGCAGGAACTCGACATCCCGCAGCACGTGCTGCGGTTCTGGGAGACCCGGTTCTCCCAGATCAAGCCGATGAAGCGCAGCGGTGGCCGCCGCTATTACCGCCCCGACGACGTCGACCTGCTCAAGGGCATCCGCCGGCTGCTCTACGGCGAGGGCTACACCATTCGCGGGGTGCAGCGGATCCTGAAAGAGCACGGCGTCAAATCGGTGCAGGGCCTCGCCGACAGCGCGGCCGCGGTCTCGTTCGGGGCCATCGAGGACGCCATCGGCGCGAGCCTGATCGAGCCCGAGGACGAGGCGCTCATCAAGGGCGTCACCGACACCGACGATGACGATTACCAGGGCAACGAAGAGGAAGGCATCGACTTCCGCTTCAGCGAGATCGACGACGAGGAGATCCTCACCACCTTCCGCAAGGGCGGCGCCACTGCTGCGCCCGCCGGCCCCAGCGCGCTGGACCGGGAGCGCCTGGGTCGGGCGCTCGCCGACCTCGTCGCAGCTAAGGAGATGCTCGAGCAGGCGCTGAAGGACGGGTAGGGGCGGTGGCCCACCGGCTTGGCGGGCAGTTCCGCACGCTTTGGGCGGATACACCAAAATGCTGCGGCCTCGCCTTGCGCAAAGCGGCGATCCTAGCTAATGGAACGACGTTCGGAGCGTGGCGCAGCCCGGTTAGCGCACTAGTCTGGGAGACTAGGGGTCGGAGGTTCAAATCCTCTCGCTCCGACCATTTTCTTCAACTCATCTTTCGGGTGGATTGACTGTTGGCGTGGGCCTGTTCGCGCCAGCGTTGCATGCGCGGCGGCCAGCGGCGAAAGGCTGGTTCGGTAGTTATACTAAGACGCCGAAAACAACCCCATGCACAGTAGCGAAGCTATTGGCGGAATGATGTTTTTCCGAATCGATTTGACGCGTCGGACAGTCGACTTCCTAGAAGAATAGGTGCCTGTTCTTCCGGCAGCCACCGCGCACGGTGACCACCCGCGGCGTCACCCGTTAACCCAGATCCGCCCCCAAGGCCTGCTCAAGCAGCTTCCGGCTCGGCTCGTAGCGATTGACGAACTGGTCGATCAGCAGCGGGGTTCGCCCGGTGCGGCAGGCCTCGATGGTATCGGTGATGTCGGCGAGCTTCATCTGGATCGCGGCCTGATTGCCGGAAGCGCAGAGCTTGCGGATGTAATCGAGATAGATCGCGCATTCGGCGGGCCCCACGTCCTGGAAACGACGATAGTAGTCTGCATTCGGCGGCGGGGTCTGGATCTCGATGATCTCGCGGGCTTCCCGGCTGACCCCAAGAGAGTCGAGCATCTCGCGTCCGCCGCCGCGCTCCATCATCGCATCGTGCAAGAGAGCAGCTTCGATATGGGCGCGGGTCGCGTCCGGTTTGCGGAAGATCAGGCGGAGCGCCACGCGCTCGAAATGCTGCGCCCAGGGGCGACCGAGATGATCCTTGATACCGGCCTGCTGCTGGTCCACAGCGGCGATGATGTCAGTGTACCAGGATGCGCTTGGAACGAGCGTCATGCGTTGGTCCCTTCTTGCCTTGCGTGCTTGCGATCTGAATCCTCGGACGAGAGTTCGACGAGCCGCTGCTCGGACGGGCGAACGGAGCGACTGAGGCTGCGTTGGCTTGCGACGTCCTCGACCCGGCGCTGCCACCCCTCGACCATCGGGCGCGTTGCGGCCTCCCAGGTGCCAAGCGCGGCATCGATGTCGTCGGCGTGCGCAACGGTTTCCGCGAGCGCGACGGCGTTGACGATGCTGACGCCGGCGCCTTGCCCCAGGCTCGATGGCATCGCATGTGCCGCATCGCCGACGATCGCTGCGCGTCCCTTCGACCAGGTCGACAGCGTTGTCGTCGCGTAGCGGTCGTGCCGGCCCGCGTTGCCAACCCGCCGCAATGTCGGCGCGAGATCAGGAAATCGCGCGATCCAAAGCGCGCCGGCAATCGGAACGGAGGTCGCCTCGAGATCGGTAACGGGCGCCATCAGGCAGAAATAGAAAGCGTCCGGGCCGCACGGCGTGTAGAGCACCCGCAACGGACGCCCGCGGTAATCATAGTAGTCGTGAATGTCGTTCCATTTGTCGTCGCGCAGTCCGTCGCGATCGAGAAGGATGCGCGTGATGCCGTCCTGGTGCGCGACGCGCGTGATCGGAATGTCCAGCGCTTTCGCGATGGTCGACCTCACGCCATCGGCGGCGACGACCAGATCGGCTTCGAGCCGCGTGCCGTCTGCGAGGATCAGGACGCCAGACGGCTCAGCCGCAACGGCCTGCGATCCGCCGACGATGCTAACGCCGGCGCGCTTTGCCGCATTGATCAGCGCAATATGAAGGAGCGCCCGAGTCGTGGTGACGATGTTTCCGTTTGTGGAGGCATTCGATTGCCGTGCGCCGTCGATGTAGACGCAATGCGCGGCAGGTTTAAAAGCCCCAGTCGTGAAATCGTCGTAGGCACCGGTCTTGCGAAGGGCGTCATGGACGAAGCCGTGAACATAGAGGCCGGCTCCGACGCTTCTTGGCTGGGGATCGGCCTCATGCACGGTCACACGCCATCCCGCGCGCGCAAGTACGGCCGCCGCGGCGAGGCCGGCATAGCCGGCCCCGGCAATCACTGCTGTCCGCGTCATTCGGCCGGTGCCTCAACGGCGTTTGCCGATGCTGCAACGTCGCGCGCCGACGACGTTGCCTCAAGCGTTTTGCCCTTCGTGTTGGGGCCGACCAGCGCCACCACGATGATGCTCACGATCAGCAGGCCATCACTCACCAGGAAGAGTGCGAGCCGCCCGTGCAGCACGGCGAAGATCCCGAACGCCAGCAGCAGGAGGATGCCGCCGACCCGGCCCCAGGCCGAGGCCATTCCCATCGCCGTCGTCCGGATCTCGGTCGGATAGAGTTCGGGCGTGTAGGTGTAGATGCAGGTCGAACCGTTACCGAGGAAGAAGGCGGTAAACCATGCACAGGCCATGATCGTGATGGGGGTATTCGCAAGGCCAAACAGCGTGCTGGAGATCCCGATCCCGGCGAAGCAGATCATCAGCCAGAATTTTCGGCCGACGAGATCGAGGAAGTAGCCCGCGCCGATATAGCCGGGGATGAAGCCGGAAAAAATCACCACAGTGAATTCGGTCGATCGCACGATGGAAAAACCATCCATGGCGAGCAATGTCGGAAGCACGGATTGGAAGGTGTAGAGAACTCCGTACTCGGTGAACCACACGAGCCACAGCATGATGGTGACCGGCAGGATGGCGGGAGCGACAATCTCGCGCCTGCTGACTGGACGGGTGACGGGTGCCGGAATCGGAACGATCGGTGGAAGAGTTCCGCCGTTTGACCGGGCCACCTGCGCTTCGATTGACGCGACAATCTGTTCAGCTTCCTCGGCGCGGCCCTGGCTCACGAGCCATCGCGGGCTCTCCGGAAGGTAGATCCGCATCAGGCCGATCAGGAGTGCAAACGGGAAGGTGAGCGCGAGCGTCCAGCGCCAGCCGACTGTCGGGATTAGCAGGAGGGCCCAAACGGGGGACAGGGCGATGCCGACCGCGAAGAAGGCCATCATCCAGCCGTTGAAGCGGCCGCGAAGCCGCGAGGGCCACAGCTCCGCCAGATAAGGTGGCACCACGCAGCTCTCCATTCCCACGAAGACCCATGTGAAGAAGTTCAGCAGGCAGAAAACTTCGATGCCGCCGGCGAGCGCGCGGGAGGCCGAGAACAGGGAGTAGAGGGCGAGGCTCCAGGTCATGACGGCCTTGCGCCCGAACCGGTCGGCGACGAAGCCGACGAGAACGGATCCGAGGAGATAGCCGCTCAGTCCGATCGCCGACGTGACGCCGAGAGCGAGCGGGCCGAGGTTCCACTCGGTCCGAAAAGCTGCGAAGGCAAAGCCGGTGACAGCCGTGTCCAGCGTATCGAAGAACAGTGAGAGCCCAGCAATGATAAGGACTTGAATGTGAAAGCGAGAGGGAGGTAGCCGGTCGATTCGGGCAACGAGCCCTTGGGCGGTGATGCTCATGGACGAGATCCTTTGCTTGCGCGAAAACGCCCCGGCAGACGCCCCCGCATTGCGCGGCCCCCGTGACAAGGTTTGGCCGTGCATGCACAGTTTATGCACGATGAATAAAGCAAGGCAAGATATTTCATGATGGCCAGCAGACCACCGCCGCCGCCGGGCAAAGGGAAGGGCGTCGAATTCGCCTACACTGCGCTCCGGCGCGAGATCGTTTCGCTCACCCTGCGGCCCGGGACCCCGCTCGACGAGGCTGCTCTCGCCGCAAGGCTGGGGCTCTCGCGAACACCCGTGCACGAAGCGCTCGTCAGGCTCGCTTCGGAATCGCTGGTGGTGCTGCTGCCGAACCGCGGCGCCAGCGTTGCAAGTCTCAATTGGGACGATGTCCGGGAAATGCTCGAGGCACTCGATATCGCGCAGCGCGTCGTCAACAGATGGGCGGCGCTACGCCGAACCGATGCACAGCTTGCCGAGATAGAAGCGGAGCGGATTGCGTTCGAACGCCTGGAGGCGGCGGGGCGAGCGGATGACATGAACGAGAGCAATTGGCGGTTTCACGCGCTGATCGCTGCTGCTTGTGGCAACAAGCTCATCGAACGCAACTATCTTCATCTGCTCACCCTCGGGCTGCGGATTTCCTATCTCGCCTACAACGTCGAGCATTTCGTTTCGAAAGCCGCGTATCAGAAGCACATGAATACGATCCTGACCGAGCACATCGCCATGGTCGCGGCCATCAGGGACCGGGATGCCGACAAGGCGGATGCCCTGGGACGTTCTCACGCCGATCTTGGCCGGCAACGCATTCAGGATGTCCTCACGAGAGGGGTGAGCAGTTCGCTCGATATCGCACTCGATCATCCGTTCACGATGTTGAAGCAATGATGGTGTGCCCGGCGGATGGCAGCCCCTCGGCCACGAGGCTTACCTCAAATACCCCACCACCATCCGCGTCATCTCGTCCACCAGCGTCCGCACCATCTTCTCCGACAGCGTCCCGGCGTCGTTCAGCACCGTGTTGTGCGCGACCGACTCGATCGCGCTGACGCAGATGAAGGTTGCGACATCGAGGTCCAGCTTGCGCATCTCCTTGCGCCGGCTTTCGAGATAGGCGCGCACCAAGGTGTGGATCTCGCGGTTGAATGCTTCGACATCCTTGAGCTGGCCAGTGCGGGGGATCTGCTCGGCGAGCACACGGTGCAGTTTCGGGTTGATGCGGTGGGCGTCGATGGCGACGGTGACGAGTTGTCGCACGGCCTTGTCGATCGGCGTGTCGGCGATTTCGGTGAGCGCCGTGCGGACGATGGCCATGATCTCCTCGTTGTGACGGTCGATCACTGCGGCGACGAGCGCCTCTTTGCTCGGAAAGTATTGATATAGCGAGCCGACGCTGACGCCGGCGATCTCGGCGATGTGGTTGGTGCTGGCCTTCTCGAAGCCTTCCTTGACCAGAATGCGAGCAGTTGCCTCGACCAGCGCGTCCACCGTGGCGCGGGATCGCTCCTGCGAGGCATTTTTTCGGGGTGTTGTGGGCGGTTTGCGGGCCACGGCTTTGTGATCTGAATGCGAGTAGGAAAAGCGAGTGAATGCTCACATTATATCGGCAAGTGGCGGCGGGTCGGCAAGCCTCTTTGTCGCCGTATCGAAAAGAGCGAGATGGGGATGTGGCGATGAGCGTTGCCAGGATCGTGTCGGCCTTGCAGTTCTGCCCGGGCGGCTGCGTGTTCGGTGCGCGAGCCTCGCGCGATCCCGCGCCGAGCCTGCAGAGCCGCGCCTTCAACCTGCTGCTCGGGCTGCTTCCGTACAAGGAGCGGTTGGCCTCAGCCGAGGCGGTGCAGGAGCATGTGCAGAAGCTCGCCTTGCAGCCGGCCTCGTTCGAGCCGACGGGGCTCGGCCGCGATGTCGAGGCGACGCTGACCAAGATGGGCGGATGGCCGGTGTACTACACCGCGCCGTCGTCGGGCCATGAAGGCTGCAACTATGTCATGTTCCTGCATGGCGGCGGTTACATCAACGAGATCGTGCCGGCGCATTGGCGCTTCATTGGCCAGATGACGCGCCAGGCGCGCGTGTGTTGCGTCGTGCCGGTCTATCCGCTGGCGCCGCGCGCGACCGCGAAGGACGTCGTGCCGGCGACGGCCGAACTGCTCAGGATGCTGCTGGAGGACGCCGGCACTGCGAAGGTCACGGTGGTCGGCAATTCGGCCGGTGCGGGGCTCGCGCTCGCTGCGTGTCAGTGGCTGCGCGATCACGGCCATCCGCAGCCGAGCCGGATGGTGCTGATCTCGCCGGCGGCTGATGCCTCGGTCAGCCGTCCAGAGCAGGTGGCGATCGCCGCACGCGATCCGATCCAGGACATTCCGGGGATCGTCGAGGCGGGACGCCTCTATGCCGGCGAACTCGATATCGGCCATCCCTTCGTTAGCCCGCTCAACGGCGCCTTCCGCGCCCTCGCGCCGATGACGATCTTCGCGGGGACGCGCGATCTTCTCTATCCCGACAGCGTCGATCTCGCCGAAAAGGCGAGGGCGGTGGGTGTGCCGGTCGAGCTGCATCTTTTGCGCGAGCAGCCGCACAACTTCGCGCTGATGCCGACACCGGAAGGGCGGCGGGCGCGTGCGATCATCTGGCGTGCGGTGGCTTGAAGGAAAGGTGTGACCGTTGTCACAGAGCGCGGCCGCAATGGGGCTGGCGCTGCAAGCCGCACAGGGAAAAGGCGCCCCCGGGCGTTTCCTCGTATTGGTAGTCTTGGATCAGTAGTTTTGCGGGGCCGTCAGGCGTGGCCCTTGATCTCGTAGTGGCCCGGCACGCATTTGTAGCGCTCGAGGCGCCAGTTGGCGTGATAGATCGGATGCTCGCCCATCCATTTCGCGAGCGGCGCCTGTGCGCCGACCGCGCACTGCATCATCGAAATCTCGGGCGTCATGTTGCTGTCGGTCACGATCTCCTCGACGCAACTGCCTGAGCTGGCTGCGCCAAGCCGGCAAAGTACGGCAACGACGGTCACGAACATTCCTGTCACCTCATCGGTTGTTTCTGACCACGAGGAGGATGCAAGCGGAGTGCCAGAGCCTGTTGCACGCAAACGACATGCTGGCCCGGCCGACTCAACCCAACGTCCACCCTCGTCTGTCGATTCGGATTGTAAAAAATCTGCCCTTAACCCGAAGCCGGACAAATACGGGAAGCGGGCAGTCATCCCCGACATGTGGGACCAGCGCCGCGCCGCGGCTTCACGGGGCGTGCCCGGGCCTATTGAGCCGGCCGCGCGTCGAAGCGACGGGACGGAATAATCCGTCCGCCGAAATAACTGATCTCGAACACGGCCGCGCGGCGCTTTTACCTGCGGATGCGGCGCTGCTACAGTTTTGCGCGCGCCCCGGTGAGCGGCGCTGTGACGAAGAAACATACCGACAAGGGGAGGGACCGAAGTCCCATGAAGGATTTTGCTGGAAAGATCGCGGTCATCACCGGCGGCGGCACGGGAATGGGGCGCGAGCTCGCGCGGCAGCTCGTCGCCGAGGGCTGCAATGTCGCGATGTGCGACGTCTCGGAGGCCGCGATGGCCGAGACCAAGCGGCTCTGCGAGACCGAGAAGCTGCCGCAGGGCCTGCGCGTCACGACGCATGTCGCCGACGTCGCGATCGAGGATCATCTGAAGCGTTTTCGCGACGAGCTCGCCGAGCAGCAGCAGACGGACAAGATCCATCTGCTGTTCAACAATGCCGGCATCGGCGGCGGCGGCAGCCTGTTCACCAACACGCGCGAGCAGTGGGAGCGCACCTTCAACATCTGCTGGGGCGGGGTCTATCTCGGCGTGCGCACCTTCCTGCCGATGCTGGTGGCGGCGGACGAGGCCCACATCGTCAACACGGCGAGCGTCAACGGCTTCTGGGCCTCGATCGGCATGAACCAGGCGCACACAGCCTACAGCTCGGCCAAGTTCGCCGTGAAGGGATTTACCGAAGCGCTGATCAACGATCTCCGCCTGCACGCGCCGCACGTCAAATGCTCGGTCGTGATGCCCGGTCACATCGGCACCTCGATCGTCTCCAATTCGCGCAAGGTGCAGAGCGCGGACGGCTCGGAACGGCTCAACACCGACGAGGTGGCGTTGACCCGCAAGCGCATGGTGGCGGCCGGCGCGCCGGATGCGGACAAGATGTCGGACGAGGACATCCAGGCGGTGTTCGCCGAGCGCGCCCGCAGCTTTCTGGAGGATGCGCCGACGACGGCTGCGCAGGCGGCGAAGATCATCCTCGACGGCGTCAAGGCGGAGCGCTGGCGCATCCTCGTCGGCGAGGACGCAAAACGCCTCGACGAGCGCGTGCGCGCCACGCCTGAGCAGGCCTACGACCGTGCCTTCTACGAAAGTTTCACGCAGGAGGTCGGCTGGCGGCTTGGTTGAGGCGGTCTCCGGGCGGCCGCGAATATGGGTATGATGATCGTCATGGCAAGAGATGCGCATGCAATTTTGCGTGCCACCTCTTGCCAATGTTCGCTTGCCGATGTTCGCCCGCTCCATGACCTGTCGGAATGTCACGCATGCGACATGACGATGTTCAAGCGATGGTGATCTGAAACGCCTCTCATCGGGCGCACGGCCGCTTGGTTGGCGGACTGAAATCGTTTAGTCATTGGGAGTAACGCGACGATCGAGCGTAGCTCCCGATGATACCGTGCCTCTCCGACGACTGGACCTTTTGCCCGGAACGAGAGGACATTTCCGCTGAGTTCACGCGGCTGCTCACTGCGGCCCAGGAGGGCGGCGCCACGATCGCGGAATGCCTCATGATCGCGCGACAGCTGAAGCGGGGCGACGACCGGTCCTGGCATCGCGAGTGGAAGAAGCTGGCGCAAACCAATCGGCAGCGCGCCGAGGCCGCGTTCGCGGAGGGCCACATGGCGAGCGCGCAACGCAATTGGCTGCGCGCGATGAACTACTATGGTGCCGCGGCGATGCCGCTCGATCCGGCGGATGAGCGCCGCTGGGTCGCGGTGCTGGCGATGCAGGACTGCGCCCGCCGCTACCTCGCCGCGCGCAGCCCGGCCGGCGAGGTCGTGACGATACCCTGGCTCGACGGGCATTCGCTGCAGGGCTACTTCCTTCCTGCGCCGTCAGCCGGCGGGCGGGCTCCGACCGTGATCTGCATCGGCGAGCCCGGTCACCGCAAGGAAGAGTTCCTGATCAAGCTCGTGCCGCATGCGCGCGAGCGCGGCTTCTCGATGCTCGCCATCGACCTGTTCGGCGACGAGCGCGACGATTTTCTCGACGCGCTGTTGCGGCGCCGGGATCTCGAGAGCGCGATCCCTGGCGTCATGGACTATCTGGAGACGCGCGGTGACGTCGACTTCGCTCGCGTCGGGATCATCGCCGATGGCTGGGGCTCGTCCTTCGTCTCGCGCGCGGTGTTGCAGGAGCCGCGGCTTGCCGCCGCCGTCTGCGACGGCGGCCTGTGGGACCTGCACGAGCGGGCCTTTTTTGCCAGCCGATTCGCGATGAGCGACGTCAGCATCGTCCCCGTGCCGCATGCGCCGCTCATGGCCTCCAGCGCCGAGTGCCCGGTGCTGATCACGCTCGGCGAGGACGGTTGGCTCAAGGCCGATCGGGCGCGTCAGATCGTCCGGAACTCCAGGCTCGGCGGTTCGGACGTCATGCTGAAGGTGTTCACTGCGGCTGAGACCGGCGCGGCACAGGGCCATGCGGACAATCCCAGCCTTGCCAACGAATACATCTTCGACTGGCTCGAATCACGGCTCGGTGCCGCCGGGCGCATCTAGCGGCGGTGGCCCGGATCAGGCCGGGCGTCAGAAGTCCAGGCTCAGACGGACGCAGGCCTTTTCGAGACGGGTCTTCAGCGTCGCGAGCTTGGTGGTGAATTCGGTGAGCTCGGCCTCGTCGAATTCCTGGAAGACGAATTCCCTGATGGTCTTGTACTGCTCATTGAGGCTCGCCAGGTGCTTCTGCGTCTTGTCGGTCAGGGACAGCCGGACGACCCTGGCGTCGGTCGGCGAGGGGCGGCGGCGCAACAGGCCCTTCTTTTCGAGCAGCTTGGACTGGGTGGTGACGAAGGACGGATCGACGTGGAGGAGCTTGGACACAACGTTGACCGGGATGCCGTCGTCCTTGTCGAGGTCGGAGATGGCCATCAGGATCAGCCATTGCGGCCCGCTGATGCCTAGCGTCCTCGCCCAGAACTGACGCAGCTCCTCAAGATACAGGTTGATCGACGATATCTCCCAGGTGAAGCGCCTGATGATATCGAGATTGCCGATGGTGCGCAGGCGCGCTCCCTCTTTCCTCGTCGCGGACACAGCGTCACTCCGTGAACCGATTGTTCAGGTCGGTGTTCGTGGAACGTCATAGTCCACGCAAGCCTGCTCTGACGCAAGTGCAGAGCAGGGTAATTTTGTCACCAAAACCACAAAGATGACCGGCTCAGCAGATTCGCCTGGCCCGGGTGTTGCGCCCGGGGCACAGGTTTAGCGAAACCAGTAACATTATCTAATAAACTATTTTGATTAGCGGAACAGCGCAGGCATATTGGCCGCGACGGTGGGGGGTACTCGATCGTCCCGTTGCAGGTGGTTCGCTCACGTCCCTCGCCTCGAAAGCGGGTGTGTCCGAAAGCGCAAAGCGGCCGAGCGGATTTGAGAGAGACGGGGATCTGGGGGGCCTCACGGTCCGGTCTCCGCAAAATGAGCAACTTGGAGGTTTTAAATGAAAGTGGTGAAGAGCCTTTTGCTCGGCACTACGGCGGGTCTGATCGCCGTCGGTGGAGCCCAGGCGGCCGATCTTCCGGTCAAGGCCAAGGCGGTCGAGTACGTCAAGATCTGCACGCTGTACGGCGCCGGCTTCTACTACATCCCGGGCAGCGACACCTGCATCAAGCTGGGCGGCTACCTGCGTGCCGAAGTGGCGCTGAACGCCGGCGGCAACTACAGTGCCCAGTACAACGGCGTGTTCGCGGCCAACAACCGCCTCACCAATTACTACTCGATGCGCGCTCGTGAGGATCTCAACATCGACACGCGCACCGCGACCGAGTACGGCGTCGTCCGCACCTATTTCGACGCGGTCTTCACCTGGACGACCGGCAGCTATGTCGGCACCGGCTCTGGCACGGGCGCGACCACCTACTCCGGGGCAGCCCCCGTCGCCAATGCGTCTGACGGCGGCATCTCGGGCGGCTCGCTGGGCGTCTACTACGCCTTCATCCAGTTCGCCGGCTTCACCCTGGGCAAGTCTGTGTCGCAGTTCGACGCTCCCTGGATCAACTATCCCGGCAACAACTTCGACCAGCTCGTCGGCGGCAGCGGCACCACCAACGGCGTCCCCCAGATCAGCTACACGGCCGATTTCGGCCAGGGCGTGACGGCGACGATCTCGGCGCAGGATCAGACGCAGATCTTCCAGACCAACCTCTGGAATACCGCGGGCATGACGACCTCGGGCGTTCTCGGCGGCGCCTACGGCTCGAGCAATTTCGGCGGCACCCGGGCCCCCGACATCGTCGGCGCGGTCCGTGTCGACCAGGCCTGGGGCCTGTTCCAGGCGTCGGTCGCTGCGCACGACAACCATGCCGGCTATTACGGTGCGACCGAAGTCACCGGTCATCCCGAAGACAAGTGGGGCTGGGCGGTTCAGCTCGCTCTCTCGATCAAGAACATTCCGACCGGCGCCGGCGACGTGATCAACGTCTCGGGCGTCTACACCGAAGGCGCGAGCCGCTACAACTTCCAGGAGCTGGCCGCGACCAGCTACTCGATGTTCGGCAGCTCGAACGCCGCCTACCAGAGCATCGGCTTCGCCGGCGTCTCTGACGCGGTGTTCGGCCCGGGCGGCCAGCTCGAGCTGACCAAGACCTACGGTTTCCGTGGTGCCTACACCCACAACTGGAGCCCGTACTGGAATACGGCGCTGTACGGCGCGTGGGCTGCGGTTAACTACAACAGCGCGGCGAAGGGCCTGATCTGCGGCAGCGCCGCGTTCGCGACCCTGACCGGCACCTGCAATCCGGACTTCAACATCGGCCAGGTGGGCGTCATCACCCGCTGGACGCCGGTGAAGAACCTGACCTTCTCGGCCGACTTCACCTACAGCCATCTCGACCAGAAGTATTCGGGCGTGATCACGACCGGAGCGCTGACGAACGTCGCCAAGCCGGCTGCGACCTACGAGCTGAAGGACCAGGACACCTACAGTCTCCTGCTGCGCGCCCAGCGCAACTGGTAAGCTCGAGGTTTCGGACTTGACGAAGCCCCGGCGGGAAACCGCCGGGGCTTTTTCGCAAGGAAGAGAATTTGGAAAATCGGTGGCCTTTGCAGGCGACGAAGACGAGCCATGCGATTCGATCGCCTCAAACTTATTTACTTACCTGAGTTACTAAGCTATATACCCGCCAGCCAAATACGAAAGTTGCGGCTCTTAGCTTCACGCTAAGCCTCCAGAAACCTCCGGTGATGCCCCGCCGGAGGTTTTTCGTTTTTCGGAGCACGGCGCGGCATCAGCCGCGCATCACGCGAGCGCGCGCGTTCGGCCGGTAGGCGAGGCGGCTGTGACCGGCGCAATAGGGCTGGCCGTCGGGAGCCGTGTTGCCGCAGAAGCAGAAATCGTCTTCGCCCGGGGTCGAGATCGGCCATCGGCAGCGGTTCTCGGATAGTTCCAGCAGAGAGCAGCGATTGGCCTCGTCGATGGGGCCGGCGACCGCGGGACCGTCGCTCTCGCCATAGATCGTGGCGAGCATCTCATATTGCAGCCGCGGCACGGCCCTCCGCGTGCGCGCCGGCGCAAAGCCTCTGTCCTGGTCCTTGCGGTCGTCGACCGCCCGGCCGCGCGTCAGATTCAGCCGGGACAGCTTGCCGATCACGGCGTTGCGGCTGACGCCGATGTCGGCGGCGATCTCGCGGCAGGAGAGGCCGGCCTCGAAGTGCCGCTTCAACAGTTCAATGCGTTCGTCGGTCCAGGTCGGTGAAGAGGTCGGTGAGAGAGCAGGCATGTGTAACGATCCCAGGTTGCAGATGTCGGCCATCCGCCCTCTCGAGATCCGTCCGCCTCACGTCGGGCGCGCGCTCACGTCCTGCCATTGTCGCGGATCGACAAAAGCCCGTCCTTGATGGCGAGACGGATGCCTTCCTCGATCAATGTCCGTGCGACGCCGGGAACGCTGGTGCCGTGGGTGCCCTGTCTCACCAGCTTCTCCAGATAGGCGATGGTCGAGAGCGCCAAGGTAACGGGAATGCGGTCAGTCTCGGCTTTTTCGGTGGCCATGGCCGAACGCTAGCCTCTTACTCGGGTACATAAAAGTAACGATTAAGACTCTATTTAGGTTCGGGGGTGGAAGTCAAATCAGCGCCGGGGCAGCCGCTCACCTTGTTGGAATCGCTTGGGAATCGAACACGCCGCGGCGTCCCGCAGGGAAGACCGGGCGGCGGCTTGTGTCGGCAGGTCGGGGAAGGGCCCGGCGGGCTCAGCCGTGCACGATCGCCTTTTCGATCATGCAATGGATGCCCTTGGCGCCGTTGACGGTTTGGGTCACCCTGAGATCGGCGGCCAGGCTGCACAGCGTGTAGGCGTCCTCGCGCGACAGATTTCGCGTCTCGCCGAGCAGTGCGATCATGTCGCGCAGCGCGCGCACCACGCACTGGTCGAGATCGGGGTCCATGGCCATGGTCATGTAGTGCGTCGCCGTCTCGGCGCGGGGGTAGTCGAGCCTGAGGTCCTTGCGCAGCGTCAGGCGGAAGCGGCCCTGGAGCGCGGTCTCGATCGCAGTGACGCAGACTTCGCCGTCGCCCTGCACGCCATGGCCGTCACCGCAGGAGAACATCGCGCCCGGAACGAACACCGGCAGATACAGCGTCGCGCCGGCGCCGAGCTCCTTGTTGTCGAGATTGCCGCCCATCGCGCGCGGGATCAGCGAGGAGATGCGGCCCCAGGCCGGCGGCGGCGAAACGCCCATCACGCCGAAGAACGGCTTGAGAGGCAGGTCGAGGCCCCACGGCATGCGGCCGGTCATCCGCGACCGGTCGAGCGGGATGTTCAGGATGCGCGTCTCGTGGAAATCGTCGGGCAGGGTACCGGACAGCGGCTTGATCATGTTCCAGCCCCAGTCCTGCCGGAGCTGGACGTCGAGGATCTCGACCGCCAGCACGTCGCCGGGCTCGGCCCCTTCGACCGCGACCGGGCCAGTGAGGATGTGGCCGGGCAGCATGCGCTCGTTCTTCGCATGAACCTCGTGCATCTCGGGTGGAATGTGAAATTTGTCCCGGTCTGGCAGCATGTCTGGGCCGCCGCTGATGGTGTCGATCGTCACCTCGTCGCCGCTGGCGATGGTGAGGACGGGCTGAAGCGCGGCTTCGAAGAAGCCCCAATGGCAGGTTTCGGGGCTGGAATGCAGGTGATGATGGGTCATTTGCCGCGTCCGGTTGGTTTCGTCGGCCGCGGGCTTGACCCAACGATCGATCCTCTTTCAAGAAGATTTCTGAAGATGGTGGGGCCGGTCAAGCCCTGCACAGACATGCACGATGATTTCAGCGAGGCTCCCCTGTTTTTTGTTCTTTCCAAGACCCTCGGCGTCGCGCTGCTGCCGATCAATCTCCTGGTCGAGCTCGGCATCCTGTCTGTCGTGCTGATGGCGACGCGCTTTGCCGCGCTCGGCCGCAGGCTCGCGGTGATCACGCTGGTGGTGCTGGGACTCGCTGCGTTCTCGCCGCTCGGCAATCTCCTGATCTATCCGCTGGAGTCGCGCTTTCCGGCGTGGGATCCCTCGCGCGGCGCGCCCGACGGCATCATCGTGCTCGGCGGCTCCGTCGACACCGATCTTTCGGCGGCGCACCATACGCCCGTCGTCGCGCACGCGGCCGATCGTCTGTTCGCGCCGGCCGAGCTCGCGCGGCGCTATCCGAACGCGCGCATCGTCTTCACCGGAGGCTCAGCGAACCTGGTTTCGACCGAGGCGAGGGAGGCCGACTACTCCGCACCGATCCTGGAGAATCTCGGCATACCGAAGCAGCGCCTGATCCTCGAGCGCAATTCCCGCAACACCTGGGAGAACGCGATCTTCACAAAGCAACTGGTGGCTCCAAAGCCGGGCGAGCGCTGGCTCCTGGTGACGTCGGCCTTCCACATGCCGCGCTCGATGGGGATCTTCCGCGAGGCCGGATTTGACGTCGAGGCCTATCCCGTGGACTGGCGGATGGGGGGACGAGACGATCTTTTTTCCTTCACCAATATCGGCGCGGATGGGCTCCGCCGAACTGATGTGGCCGTACGCGAGTGGATCGGCCTCGTGGTCTACCGTCTGATGGGCCGGACCGGCGAGTTGCTTCCGGGACCGGGCAAGGACTAGAACGAGGGGCGCAAAACAACAACACACGGCGCGCGATCGCCGGCCGGGAGGGACCGCCATGCAACAGCAGAGCGTAGACAGGATCGATCTTGCCGGCCTCGTCGCCGACCTCAACAGCCTGCTGCGGCTGAAGACGACGGTGATCGGCATGAAGTTGTTCGCAACGGCCGCGGATATGGAGGCGATCCCGAAGATCCGCCGTCCGAACGCAATTCACACCACCGATCAGATCGTCAGCATGGCCGCGCGCCTCGGATGGACCGTCGGCATCACCGCCGACGACCTCGTCGGCGCGCAATGCCGCGCGGTGATCGGCCTTGCGCCGCAGGACGAGAAATGGCTCGCCGGCGAAAGTTATGTCGGCGTCTGGCACGGTACCGCAGAGGATGCGCGCAAGCGCCAGGAGGCGCTGGATGTGGTTCCGTTCGGGCAGTATCAGGCGCTCGCCGTCAGTCCGCTGGCGAGCGGCCGGCTCGATCCGCCCGACATCTGCCTGGTCTATGCGACGCCAGGGCAGATGATCATCCTGATCAACGGGCTGCAATATACCGGCTACAGGAAGTTCGAATGGGGCGTGGTCGGCGAGACCGCTTGCGCCGATTCCTGGGGGCGGGCGCTCAAGACCGGGGAGCCCAGCCTGTCCTTGCCATGCTATGCCGAACGGCGCTATGGCGGCGTGCCGGACGAGGAGATGCTGATGGCCTTGAAGCCGTCGCATCTCGCCAAGGCAGTTGAAGGCATGAAGGCGCTGGCCAGGAACGGCCTGCGCTATCCGATCCCGCCCTATGGCATTCAAAGCGACGTCCGTGCCGGCATGGGCGTGAGTTACGCGAAGAAGTAAAGGCCGACCATGAGCTCTGCGAAATTCGACATCGTCGTCTACGGCGCGACCGGTTTTACCGGCCAGCTCGTCGCCGAGTATCTGGCAACGCATTACAAGGACGACAAGGCGCTGAAATGGGCGATGGCGGGCCGCAGCCTCGACAAGCTGAAATCGGTGCGCGACGCGATCGGTGCGGCCGCGGACACGCCGCTGATCGTGGCGGATGCGTCGGATGCGGCGTCGCTGAAGGCGATGGTCGCTCAGACGAGGTCGGTGATCACGACGGTGGGGCCGTATCAGTTCTATGGCGAGGACCTGTTAGCTGCCTGCGTCGCTGCGGGCGCGGATTATTTCGATCTCTGCGGCGAGCCGGTCTGGATGCGGCAGATGATCGACAAGTACGAGGCGGCGGCCAAGGCGAGCGGCGCGCGCATCGTGTTCTCCTGCGGCTACGACTCCGTGCCGTTCGAGCTCGGCACGTTCTTCGTGCAGGAAGAGGCCAGGCGCGTGTTCGGTGCGCCGGCCGCGCGCGTGAAGGGCCGTGTGCGCGACATGCGCGGCACGCTGTCAGGCGGCACCGCGGCGAGTGCGAAGGCGACCTTCGATGCCGTCGCCAAGGACCTCAGCCTCGTCGCCATTCTCAACGACCATTTTGCGCTGACGCCTGATTTCACCGGCCCGAAGCAGCCCAAAGGCAACCGGGCGGCCTACGAGGAGGATCTGCAATCCTGGGCCGCGCCGTTCATGATGGCGCTGATCAACACCCGCAACGTCCATCGCTCCAACATGCTGATGGGCTTTCCCTACGGCAAGGACTTCGTCTACGACGAGATGGTCCTGACCGGTCCCGGCGAGAAGGGCGAAGCCAACGCAAAGCGCGTGATGGCGGTCAACGCCGAGAAGACCGGTCCTAACGCGCCGAAGCCGGGCGAAGGGCCGTCGAAGGAGGAGCGCGAGAACGGCTTGTTCGATCTGCTCTACGTCGCGATCGCACCGGACGGACGCCAGGTCCGCGCCGGCGTCACCGGCGACCGCGATCCCGGCTACGGCTCGACCTCCAAGATGATCTCCGAATGCGCGATCTGCCTGCTGCGTGATGCGACGGATGTTCCGGGCGGCTTCTGGACGCCGGGCGCGGCGATGCAGCACAAGCTGATCAGGCGGCTGGTCGATCACGCCGGGCTGGTGTTCAGGGTGGAGGCTTAGGCGGCGGCATCACGGATGCTGTCATGTCCAGCCTTGTGCGCAGTTGCGCACTGGGGCGGGGCATCCAGTGCGCCGCGGCCTCTTGTCCCGCTCTCACGCTGAAGAAGCTTCGTCGTCAGCCTCGATCTTGTAGGCCTGCGCCGCTGCGATCATGCCCCACATCGCGCCCAGCATCATCCAGAAGTGCCGCCAGTGATCGGTGTCGATCACGAAGTTTTCGCCGACGGTGCCGAGGAAGGCGGAGAAGACCGCAAGATATGCGCGCTGCCAGGGTACACGCACGAAGATGTGCCTGAAGCCCATGATGACGGTGGTGAAGACCAGCGCGGGATAGCACACGCCGGAAAGCCAGCCGCCGGACATGAAGGCGTTCAGGTAGGAGTTGTGGGTGTCCTCGGGGAAGTAGCGGTGGAATTGCAGGGGCCCGATGCCGAACGGCAGGTCGAGCGCCATCTCCGCGCCGAGGATGTGCCGGCCGAACCGGCCGAAGCGGCCTTCGTCATAGCTCTGGTCGAAGCTCGCGCGCTGCTTGAACATCTCGGCGGTGGAATCGAACGACAGCAGTACCGCGATCAGCGCGAGGCCCAGCACCGCGGCGACGATCGCCATGACGATGATGCGCGAACGCTGTGCGTTGGTGCGGCTGGTCAGCACCATCAGCGCCAGCATGAAGGCGGAGGTCAGCACCAATCCGCCCCAGGCGGCGCGGGAGAAGGCGAGCAGGATCGCGAGCGACATGATGCCGAAGGCGAAGACGTTGCGGAACGCCTTGCCGAACTTGTCAGAGACGACGCTCTGGAGAGCGAACAGGGCCGGCAGGATCAGGAAGGCACCGAGCACGTTCGGGTCCTTGAAGGTGCCGCGCGCGCGGCCGTAGAGCGTGAGCAGGTCGTTGCCGCCGGGAATCAGGTGGAAGTAGCCGGCGATCGCCAACAGCGAGGCAACCATCGCGCCGACCACGAGCCCGCGGCGGAGCATGTCGAGCCGCGCCGCGGTGTCCTCGGACGTGACCATCGCGAAAAACACCACGGTCACCGCCATGTACCAGGAGGTCGCGATCCAGCTCGCCACCTCGGGCTTATCGAATAGCGGGATCGCGCTGATGGTGTAGCCGACATTGAGCAGGACCAGCAGCGCGACCAGCGGCATCAGAACGAGCTTCAGGCGCAGGCCGGTGGCGAAGAAGGTGACGGTGGCGAGCAGCGTCGCGATCTCGTAGGGGCTCGGCTCGATGAAAACGATCGCGCCGGAGGCGCCGACCAGCCACACCAGCGCGCGCTGCAGCGCCAGCACGCCGGGCGCAGCACGGACCGCTGCATTCATCTCCCCGGCTGTCGCCGCATACGTCATCGCACGCTCATACGCTCACGCAACTCTTACGCCACAAAACACGCCGTCATCGCCCGGCTTGACCGGGCGATCCAGTACTCTGCGGCGCCCATTGCGGAAAACGGCTGGCGCTGTGGGGTACTGGATGCCCCGGTCAAGCCGGGGCATGAGGGAAACTCAATACGCGTTCTCGTTCTTGGTCAGCAGCGAGACCGGCGTCTTCAGGAGGATGTAGAGGTCGAACAGCACCGACCAGTTCTCGATGTAATACAGGTCGAACTCGACGCGCTTCTGGATCTTCTCTTCGTTGTCGATCTCGCCGCGCCAGCCGTTGATCTGGGCCCAGCCGGTGATGCCCGGCTTGACGCGGTGGCGGGCGAAATAGCCGTCGACGGCTTCGTCGAACAGACGGCTCTGGAGCTTGCCTTGCACCGCATGCGGCCGCGGGCCGACCAGCGAGAGATTGCCGGCGAACACCACGTTGAAGAGCTGCGGCAGCTCGTCGAGGCTGGTCTTGCGGATGAAGCGGCCGACTCGGGTGACGCGCGGATCGTTCTTGGTCACGACCTTCGATGCGGTCGGGTCGGCCTGGTGGTGGTACATCGAGCGGAATTTGTAGACGTCGATGCGTTCGTTGTTGAAGCCGAAACGCTTCTGGCGGAACAGCACCGGGCCGGGGCTGTCGAGCTTCACCGCGAGGGCCACCAGTCCCATCACCGGCAGCGCTGCGAGCAGCGCGAGGCTGCCGACGACGCGGTCGAACAGCCATTTCATCACCAGATCCCAGTCGGTGATCGGCGCCTCAAACACGTCCAGCGTCGGCACCTCGCCGAGATAGGAATAGGAGCGGGGACGGAAGCGCAGCTTGTTGGTGTGCGCGGACAGACGAATGTCGACCGGCAGCACCCAGAGCTTCTTCAGCATCTCCAGGATGCGCGTTTCCGCCGAGATCGGCAGCGCGAACAGCACGAGGTCGACGCGGGTGCGGCGCGCGAACTCGACGATGTCGTCGACCTTGCCGAGCTTGCGCGCGCCGGCGCAGGTGTCGAGCGCGCGGCTGTCGTTGCGGTCGTCGAACACGCCGAGCACGTGGATGTCGGAGTCTTCCTGCGCGTTCAACGCCTCGACCAGCTGCTCGCCGCTGCTGTCGGAGCCGACGATGATGGTCCGGCGGTCGAGCCGGCCCTGGCGCGCCCAGCCACGCACCAGCGCGCGCAGCACCAGACGCTCGGCAATCAGCGCGGCGAGCCCGAGGAAGTAGAAGGCGGCAAGCCAGAGCCGCGAGATTTCGCTGCCGAACTTGGCGAAAAAGGAGATGCCGATGAACAGCAGGAAGACGAAGGACCAGGACGAGATCATCCGCGTCATCTGCCGGAGCTGACCACGGAACAGCTGCACCTGGTAGATGTCGGCGGCCTGGAAGCAGACCACGGCGGCGACCGCGACGGCGACGACCTCGGCGGGATAAATCCAGCTGAAGGCGCCGGAGAGCGGCATGACATAGCCGACATAGAGCGCAATGCCGACGAGGCTCAGCAGCACGAAATCGGCCAGACGGACGAAACCGGTGATCACGACCGGCGAATAGGCGCGGGCGACCTTCTGGTTGACCACTTCGAGCGCGGCAGGCGAGAGCCGGCGACGGCGCTCCACGAAGGGCTGGTCAACAGGTTTTGCCGCGGCACTGGTCGCGGCATCGAGCATCGAGCGTGCGTTGAGCGGTTCCACGGGCGTCCACGTCCATTCCAAAACTTGCGGCACGGTCTTGCGCGCCCCGGGCAAGCATCCCCTGGCGCTTCGATTATCGAACAAATCGGAAGATTTTCTAAAGCGAGCTTAAGGATGGTTAATGATTGGTAAACGCATCGCGATAGCCGGCGAGCACGCCCTCGACCATGGCGGCTTGCGAGAAATGTGCCGAGATGCGCTCACGCAAGGACGCCGCGCGCTGCGTGGTCGTTTGCGGATCGTCCAGCGCCGCGGCGATCGCCTCCGCCATGGCTTCGGGATTGCTCGGCGCAAACAAGGCGGGGCTGTCGGAGCCGAAGATCTCTGGAATACCGCCGATGCGGGACGCGATCATCGGAATGCCGGCGGCACCCGCCTCGATCACGACGTAAGGCATGGAATCGCCGCGCGAGGGGACGACCAGCAGCCGCCCCTTGGAGAAGCCATAGCGCGGCTTGACGTGGCCGATGAAGCGGATTGCGTCGGACAGGCCGAGCCTCTCGACCTGCGCTTTCAGCGCCGCCGTTTCCTCGCCGTCGCCGCCGAGCGTCAGCGTGACCTTCCTGCCGCCCGCATGCAGCTGCGCCACGGCATCGACCAGCAGATCCGTACCCTTGATATGCCTGAACTCGCCGACATAAGCGAGGTCGGTGGGATCGTCGGCCGTTACGACAGGCTCGAACTCCTCGGGAGTGACACCATTGAAGACGCAACGCACCACGCCCTTGGGCGTGCCGACGATGCGTTGATAGGTGTCGCGGGCAAATGCGCTCTCGAACAGGAACAGGTCGGTCGAATCCATGAGCGCGCGCTCGAGCCGCGCGTAGAACTCGCCCTTGAAGGTGTTGAGGGGATAGTGCAGCGAACCGCCATGCGGGGTGTAGATGCGGATGGTGTCGTCGGAGCGCCGCCGCATGCGGATGAAGGCGCCGGCCTTGGCGCCGTGGCCGTGCATCACGTCGGGCTTGAGCGTGGCGATCAGGCGCCGCATGCGAAGCCATACCAGGACATCGTCGGGCGACGGCTCGCGGCGGATTGCGAGCCGGTGCACGCCGAGCTTCAGCCGAGGCGCGAGCTCGGCAAGCGCCTTGTCGGCACGCTCCCCGCCGGTGAGGCTGTCGGCGAGAATGCCGACATGATGGCCGCGGTCGACCTGGCCGTTGGCGACGTCGAGGATGTGGCGGAAGATGCCGCCGACCGGAGCACGCACGGCGTGCAGGATGCGAAGTGGCCGGTCGGGAGAGGGGGACATGATCGAAACCAGCTCGACGGCGACTGCCGAACAATTCTCACGAAATAATCGTGAGGGATTAAGGGCCCTCGTGGTTAACAAACGGTGACGAGCGCGCCAGGGCCGGCCGCGGCCGTCGCGATTAACCCAGCGGCAACCTTAATGGAGTGTAATCGCCCCGGTTGAGGTAGAGTCGCAGCGTTGCCCTGCGGGAGTGTTCGATGCGTTTAGCGTTCTGGCGTGACAGCAAGGCCAAGGCGGTGATCGAGCGGGCAGTCTCGAGGTCGAGGCCCAAGCCCGCGCCCAAGGTCGAAGCCAAGGTCGAAGCCGAGGTCAAAGCGGGCCATGCGCCCGTCGTCGCGAAGCAGGCACAAGTCGAATCCGGCGACATCGATCTGCGCGCGCTCGGAACGGCATTGGCGCGCAAGCGCAGCTGGATCATCGTGCCGACGGTGCTGGCGCTCGTTGCGTCTCTCGCTGTCGTCAATCTCGTCACGCCCCGCTACAAGTCCGAAGCCCGCATCCTGATCGACGGCCGCGAGAATGTGTTCCTGCGCCCGAACAGCGACCGCACCGAGGAGCGGCAGGCTCTCGACGCCGAGGCCGTCACCAGCCAGGTGCAGCTGGTGTTGTCGCGCGATCTCGCGCGGGAGATCATCAAGAAGAACAAGCTCGCGGAGCGCCCCGAATTCGACCCGGTGCTGCAAGGCGTCTCGCCGCTGAAGTCGCTTGCCGCGCTCATTGGTATCGGCCGTGATCCGTTCTCGATGACGCCGGAAGAGCGCGTGCTCGATGCCTATTACGAACGCCTCCAGGCCTATGCGGTCGACAAGTCGCGCGTGATCGTGATCGAATTCCAGTCCGCCGATCCCGAGCTTGCCGCCCGCGTCGCCAATTCGATCGCCGACGGCTATCTCGTGCTCCAGCAGGGCGTGCGCCAGGAGCAGGCCAAGAACGCCAGCCAGTGGCTGGCCGGCGAGATCGAGAGCTTGCGCAAGAAGGTCTCGGACGCCGAGGCGAGGGTCGAGGACTTCCGTTCCAAGTCGAGCCTGTTCATCGGGACCAACAACACCACGCTGTCGAACCAGCAGATGGGCGAGGTGAACACCCAGCTCAACAATGCGCGCTCGATGAAGGCGGATGCGGAATCCAAGGCACGGCTGATCAAGGAGATGCTCCAGAGCGGCAAGCCGATCGAGGCATCCGAGGTCGTGAACTCCGAATTGATGCGCCGGCTGTCGGAGCAAAGGGTGACGCTGCGCGCGCAGCTCGCCGAACAGTCATCCACGCTGCTCGGCAATCACCCGCGGATCAAGGAGCTGAAGGCGCAGCTTGGCGATCTCGACAATCAGATCCGCGACGAAGCGGCCAAGATCTCGCGCTCGCTCGAAAGCGACGCCCGGATCGCCAGCGGTCGGGTCGATGGCCTGACCGTGAGCCTCGAGCAGCTCAAGAAGCAGGCGGCCTCGACCAACGGTCAGGATGTCCAGCTCCGCGCCCTGGAGCGCGAAGCCAAGGCGCAGCGCGACCTGCTCGAGACTTATCTGGCCAAGTACCGCGAAGCCAATACCCGCGAGACTATCGACACCGCGCCGACGGACGGCCGCATCATCTCGCGCGCCATCGTCTCGAACACGCCGGCATATCCGAAGAAGCTGCCGATTGTGCTGATCGCGACCATCGCGACGCTGCTGCTTTCGTCCGGTGTCGTCGTCACCGGTGAGCTGTTGCGCCAGACCGCGCCGCGCGCGGCAGCTGTGTTTATGCCGGCGGCGGTTCGGGGGGAGCCGGCGGTGGCTCGGCAAGAAGTGGTGGTGGAGCCGGTCGTCGAACCCGTCACAGAAGAGCCGGCGCCGCTTCAGCCGGAGATGGCGGCCGATGCCGGAGTGACGGAGTTCGCCGAGATCGAGCACCTCGCCGACGGCCTGCGTGCCGCGGGCGCGGCGGCGAAAAAGGTCACGGTGCTCGGCACGGCGCCCGGCGAAGCCATCACGCTGTCGACGTTGACGCTCGCCCGGCACCTGGCGCGCGATGCCCGCGTCGTCGTCGTCGATCTCGCCGCGTCCTCGCCGACGATTGCCGCGGTCTCCGTCGATGCGTCGGCGCCGGGCCTCGCCGAGCTGATGCAGGGTGAAGCCTCGTTCGCCCAGATCATCACCCGCGACAAGCTCTCGCGACTGCATCTGGTCATGGCCGGCCGTCCCGGCTTCGACCGCAGCCTGCTGCAATCGCCGCGCGTGGGGCTCGCGATCGACGCGCTGCTGCGCGCCTACGACCACGTGCTGATCGATGCCGGCAGCGCCTCCGATCTTCCGGCCGAACTGCTGACGGCGCATGCCCGCGCCGTCGTGGTGCCCGATGCGTCGATGGCACCTGATGCCCGCACGCTGATGTGCGAGCAGCTGAGGGAGGTCGGCTTCAGCGAGGTGACGATGCTGAGCAAGCCGGTGCAGCCGTCAGATGCGATGGAAGCGCCGCGCGTCGTGGCGGCGTAGCCTCCGCCTTCCTCCCACGAGAGGGGAGGGATGGCACGGCTCGTATTGGACGTCAGAACTTTGGGCGCTGGAGCTTCCACAGCGTCATGGCCGGGCCTGTTCCGGCCATCCACGCCTTGCCCAGTGGTGCGAAGAACGTGGATACCCGGGACAAGCCCGGGCACGACGACCTCTCGTGAATATCGATATGCGATTGCCCGGAAGGGGAACTCGCTGGCCGCGAGTTCTTAGCCGAACGCCTGCCGCAGCCGTCGGGCCATATCGAACAGCATGTGGTTCTGCTTCACCAGCCGCTTGCCGTGGCTGAGCGAGGACATCGCCATCGCCGCGAGCTTGCCGCGGGAGGTCAGGGGCACGAAGCTGTCGAAAATGTCCTCGTCGTCCTTGCAGAACATTCGCTTGTAGTCGTCCGAACCGATGCCGAGGTCGAGCGAGCGGTAGCCGTGTTCGGCACAGCGATCGATGATGTAGCGCATCAGGATCAGGCCCGGGCTGTAGCGGGCGTGCTCGGACATCGTGTAGGTGTTGAACATCATCGAGAAGCGCTCGCCGTCGGCGACGCCGGCGAAGATCGCGATCACCTCCTCGTCGCATTCCAGCGCATGGATGTCGATGACGCGGCCTTCATCGCGCGGCGCAAGGCAGGCGTTGCGGACGAACTGTTCGACGCCGGGCTCGGCGAAGACGTTCGGGAGCTTCTGTTCCGCCATCCGCACCGGCTTGACGCGGAAGAACCAGTCGAGCAGGCGGGTGATGTCTGCGTCGGACGTGGCCAGGTGATAGCGATAGCCGGCGAGCGACTGAAGCTTCTTTTCCTTGCTCTTGAGGCGGCGGCGGAGCGAATTGCTGATCCGCGATGCCGGCGGGCCGCCAGGCTCCATCACCAGCAGCGGACAGCCGTTGATCGCGCTCTGTCGCGGCAGTAGCGCAAACGGGTTCTGCTGGTCGTGCCAGCGCTGCGGCTGCTGCGTCAGCACGAGCACGTCGACATGCTGTCGCAGCGGCGCAAGCAGTGCGTCGAGATCGGTGATGCCAGCCTGCGCCGCGAACTCGGCGTTCCACAAGCCCATGTTGAAGGTCGTATGCTTACCGCCCATGAAGCAGGCCGTGCGCACGCCGTGGCTTTGGCGTTGCGAGAGCGGCAGCAGCAGCAGCGGGTGGCGCTCGGCGTCGCGGGCGATCACGATGAACGGTCGGGTGCCTTCATGGGCGCCCACCAGGCGTTGCCACGGGCTGAGCAGGTCGAAGCGCTGGTAAGGCGTGAAGAGATGGCCGTTCGCCTCGAAGGCACGCCAGATCGCCTCGGCATCGGCGAGATCGGTAACGATATCGACCTGCGCGATACGGCTCGCTTTCGACCGCGCTGGCGCTTCTGCCGTCCGGCTTTGCATCGCCGCAGCCATGGTCATTCGCGAAACCTGTCGAGAAATCGAAAATACGTATTTCGGCCTGTTGCCGACCTTTGCAAACAAAGGTCAACAAAGGGTAATGACGATGGGAGAGGGAACGGGCGCCGGCGAGCGCGAAGGATGGGATTTTGGCATCCGACGACAGATGGGTGGAACGGCTGCGTCTCGAGCTGGCCTGGTTCACTGGCCGGGCCATGCTGCACAGTCGCGGTGCCGGCGTCATCCTGCGCTTTGCGCATGTGCGGCCGCGGCGGCGCGGATTTCAGCCGCTGCGCGCGAACGAGATCACGTCGGAATTTCTTGATCGCGCGATTCGCGCGCTGAAGCGGTGGAGGTACGATTTCCTCGGCATGGACGAGGTCTGCCGGTGTGCCGTGACGCTGCCGGAGAAGCGTCGTTTCGTGGCGCTGACCTTCGACGGTGCGCCCAAGGATCTCATCAACTTCGCCTATCCGGTGCTGACGCGCCATGCCGTACCTTTCACAATCTATGTGCCCACCGCCTTTCCCGACGGCGTCGGCGAAGCCTGGTGGCTCGGTCTCGAACAGGTGATCGCGCGCGAGAGCCGGATCAGCCTGATGATGGGCGACAGGGAGCAGCGTTTCACCGTCACGGACAATGCCGAGAAGCAGGCGCTGTTTTCGTATATCGAGAGCTGGCTGCGCTCGTTGCCGCCCGCGGAGCTGTCGGCCGCGATTGCCGATCTCTGCACGCGCTACAGGATCGACCTCGCCACGCTCTCGCGCGAGGCGTCGATGGATTGGGAGGACTTGGCGCAGCTGGCCGCCGATCCGCTCGTGACGATCGGCAGCGCGACCGTCAACTATCCTGTTCTCGCCAACATGAAGGATGCCGCCGCGCTGCGCGAGATGACGATGGGCAAGGCCGTCGCGGAAGCGGCTTTCAGCCGCGAGATCAGGCATTTCGCTTTCCCGTTCGGCGATCGCTCTTCGTTTCGGCGCAGCCACGTCGTGATGGCGGAGGAGGCCGGATTTGCCAGCGCAGTGTCGACGATCCCGGGCATCGTGGACGCGGAGGGACGCACCAATCTGCGCGCGCTGCCGCGGATTTCCTGGGACGGACGGGTGCGTTCGCTGCGGATGATGCGCGTGCTGGCGTCGGGTGTCGCCTTTGCGCCGGTGAAACCGACGGGCAGCGCGATGGGCCAGACTTAACGAGTGGACTTGACGCGGTCGGGCCGCTGCATCCAGCTCACGATCGGCATCGCGGGCAGCACCCAGCCCATGCCGACCACGACGTAGTAGATCGCCTGCCGCCAGCCGGACTCGGCGATCCACGGCATCTGCGCGGCGGCCATCCCGAGCAGGGCCCAGACGGTGGCCAGCACCAGGAGCAGGATGGCGCCGAGGAACTTACGGGTGCGGATCGTCATGGCGGGAGCTTGCTGCTTTCGCGTAACTTGCACTGAGGGAGCGGGGGACTATAAGGGGCACGCAGTCCGGTTCAAGCCTGGTTTTTGCCCCGAATGACGACGATTTCCACCCCGTCCGAGCCGCATCGCGCCGTGCGCTGGTGGCTGATCGCCGTGGCTGCGCTGATCGCACTGATGGTGCTGGTCGGTGGCGCGACGCGGCTGACGGAATCCGGCCTCTCGATCGTCGAATGGAAGCCTTTCACGGGCAGTGTTCCGCCGCTCTCGGAGGCGCAGTGGACCGAAGCATTCGAGGCCTACAAGAAGATCCCGCAATATCGCGAGCTCAACGCGGGCATGAGCCTGTCCGAGTTCAAGGAGATCTTCTGGTGGGAGTGGAGCCACCGGCTGCTCGGGCGTTTCATCGGTATCGCTTATCTCTTGCCGTTCCTGTTCTTCCTCTGGCGCGGCGGCCTGTCCGGTGAACTGAAGCGGCGGCTGTGGCTGCTGTTCGCTCTCGGCGGTCTGCAGGGTGCGGTTGGCTGGTGGATGGTCGCCTCGGGCCTGACCGAGCGGGTCGAGGTCTCGCAATATCGGCTGGCGACACATCTGGTGCTCGCACTCCTGATTTTCGCCGGGATCGTCTGGACGGTGCGGCGGCTCAAGGAGCGGCCGCAGATCTCAGCGCCCGCGAGGCTGCGGCTCACGAGCGCGCTGCTTCTCGTCGTGACCTTCGTGCAGATCTATTTCGGCGCGCTGGTCGCGGGCCTGCGCGCCGGGCGTGCCTACAACACCTGGCCGCAGATCGACGGCGCGTTCATCCCGTCGGCGGAGCGGTTGTGGTTCGAGACGCCATGGTGGCGCAACATGTTCGACAATGTGCTGACCGTGCAGTTCGAGCACCGCATGACCGCCTATCTGCTGTTCGCGCTGGCGGCGCTGCACGCAATTGACGCGGTGCGCTCGCGCGCAGGGGCGGCGGCGAGCGGCGCGCTGTGGCTGTTTGCGGCAGTGAGCCTGCAGGCGGTGCTCGGCATCCTCACGCTTCTCAACCAGGTGCCGGTCGATCTCGCGCTCGCCCACCAGGCGGTCGCGATCGTGGTGTTGACGCTTGCGGTGATGCAGGTCGAACGGCTGGCCTCGCGACAATCTGCGCAAGCACAGCCGCGCGCGGTTCCGGTCAGTCAGCCCGGCTGATCGCCATCAGCCCGGCTGATCATGGATCAGCAATAGCCGTAAACGCCGCAGGCGTAGGGCAGGCGCCAGAAATAATCGACCTGCTTCCCGCCGTAATACGCGCCCTGATAATCGTAGCTCCAGGGACGGCCGTAATAGCCCGGCAGCGCGTGGGAGCCCGGCAGCAGCGGCGTGCCCGGCAGGTTTCGGATATAGCTGCCGATGCCATAGGCCGGCGAGATCAGCGCATCCGGATCGGTTTCGACATAGACCTGCGGCGGATCCTGCGGCGGCACGGCGGCGCGCCGCTTCGGCGTCGCCGGCAGATCGGCGGCCAGCGCGCCTGATACCGTCAGCATCGCCGCAAGGGCAGGCACCATCCAGCGCAGCATCGTCGGCTCCGAATCAAAAGGGGCGATCAAGGACGATGTATGGGGCAGATGTGGTTAACGACTGTTAACCGAGTCCAGCCATTCCGGGGCGGTCCATAGGACCGAACCCGGAATCTCGAGATGACCAGACAATATCGAGATTCCGGGTTCGGTGCTTTGCACCGCCCCGGAACGACTCCAAGTTCAAGCTCCCAGCGCCTGTTCCAGATCGGCGATCAGGTCTTCCTTGTCCTCGATGCCGACCGAGAGCCGCACCACGTCGGGGCCGGCGCCGGACTTGATCTTGGCGGCGTCGTCGAGCTGGCTGTGCGTGGTCGAGGCCGGATGGATCACCAGCGAGCGGGTGTCACCGACATTGGCCAGGTGCGAGAACAGCTGCAGTTTCGACACCAGGCTGACACCGGCGTCATAGCCGCCCTTCAAGCTGAAGGTGAACACCGCGCCGGCGCCCTTCGGCGCATATTTGCGGGCGAGCTGGTTGTACTTGTCGCTCGGAAGGCCGGCATAGCTCACCGAGGCCACCGCGGGGTGGCCGGCGAGGAATTCGGCGACCGCCTTGGCGTTTTCGCAGTGCCTCTGCATGCGCAGCGGCAGCGTCTCGATTCCCGTGAGGATCATGAAGGCATTGAAAGGCGACAGCGCCGGGCCGAGGTCGCGCAGGCCGAGCACGCGGCAGGCGATCGCGAAGGCGAAATTGCCGAAGGTCTCCTGGAGGCGGATGCCGTGATATTCGGGGCGCGGCTCCGACAGCATGGGGTATTTGCCGCCCGTGGACCAGTCGAAGGTGCCGGCGTCGACGATGATGCCGCCGAGCGAGTTGCCGTGGCCGCCCAGGAATTTCGTCAGCGAGTGCACGACGATGTCGGCGCCGTGGTCGATCGGGCGGATCAGGTAGGGCGAAGCCAGCGTGTTGTCGACGATCAGCGGCACGCCCGCCTTGCGCGCGACCGTCGAGATCGCCTCGATGTCGGTGATGCTGCCGGCGGGGTTGGCGATGGACTCGATGAAGATGGCTTTCGTGCGCGGCGTCACCGCGCGCTCGAAGCTTGAGATGTCATCGGGATCGGCCCACACCACATTCCAGCCGAAACTCTTGAAGGCGTGCGTGAACTGATTGATCGAGCCGCCATAGAGCTTTCGCGCAGCGATGAACTCGTCGCCGGGCTGCAGCAATTGCTGCAATACCACGACCTGCGCGGCATGGCCCGAGGCCACCGCAAGCGCGGCCGTGCCACCTTCAAGCGCGGCGACGCGCTCTTCGAGCACGGCATTGGTCGGGTTACCGATGCGGGTATAGATGTTGCCGAACGCCTGCAGGCCGAACAGCGAGGCGGCATGGTCGGCGTCGTTGAAGACGAAGGACGTCGTCTGATAGATCGGCGTTGCGCGCGCACCGGTGGTGGGGTCGGGCTGCGCACCGGCATGCACGGCAAGAGTCGAAAATCCCGGAAGGCGATCGCTCATTTGGGCGTCCTGTTTCTCGTTGTCTGAAATCGCGCGGCATGCTGATCGGCGCCGCGCTCGCCGTCAAGGCGCGGCTTCACATCGGAATGATCGTGCTACGCATTGCCGCGTTCGCGAAAGAAATCCTTCGCAATTGCGTCAGCTCTGTTCGCTCTTGTTTTTCGCGGCGCGATCCGATGCTGCGGTATCGCCACCGCCGACACTCATCCGATTGAGGGATAGCCGCATGCCCTGCGTCGGTGCCGGCGCCCGCTTCGAACTGAGCGTGCGCGAATTCACGCCCATCCAGGAGATTTCGGACGACAGCCGGCCATACTCGATCTTCGGGCAGCGGTTCATGACCACCTTGATGCCGACCGACTCCGCCTTTGCCGCCGCGGCCTCGTCGCGCGCGCCGAGTTGCATCCAGATCACCTTCGGCAGCGGGTCCAGCGTGAGCGCCTCTTCGACGACAGGCATGATGTGGCTGGAATTGCGAAAGATGTCGATCATGTCGACGGGACGGCCGAGGTCGGAGAGCGAGGCGACGAACGGCTTTCCGAGCAGCTCCTTGCCGACATGGCCGGGGTTGATCGGGATCATGTCGTAACCGCGCTGCGCCAGATACTTGAACGCAAAATAGCTCGGCCGCACGTTGATCGGCGAAGCGCCGACCATCGCGATCGATTTCACGCTGTTGAGGATGCCGCGGATGTAATTGTCGGGATAGGCGTCGTGGTTCATTTGTTTCTTTCTCTGACCCTCATGGTGAGGAGCGCGGCACGCGCGTCTCGAACCATGAAGCCGCAGTCGGGCCTCTATCCTTCGAGACGCCGCGTTCCGCGGCCTCTCAGGATGAGGAGTTGACTATTCATCCCGCCATGTCGGCGTGCGCTTCTCGATGAAGGCGCCGATGCCTTCCTCGGCGTCGCGCGCCATCATGTTCTCGGTCATCACCTCTGCCGCATGGCGATAGGCGTCTGCAAGGCTCATCTCGGCCTGGCGGTAGAACGCCTCCTTGCCGAGCTTGATCGTGTAGGCGGATTTCAACGCGACCTTCTGCGCGAGCGCAATCGCGGCCTCGCGCTCGGTGCCGGCGGGGACGACGCGATTGATGAGCCCGATCTCGCGCGCACGAGTGGCCGGAATTGGCTCGCCCGTCAGCAGCATCTCCATCGCCTGCTTGCGCGGCACGTTGCGCGACAGCGCCACCATCGGCGTCGAGCAGAACAGGCCGATGTCGACGCCGGGTGTCGCAAAGCTCGCTGCTTCGGAGGCGATCGCGAGATCGCAGCTCGCGACGAGTTGGCAGCCGGCCGCGGTCGCGATGCCCTGGACGGCGGCGACCACCGGCTTTGGCAGGTGCACGATCGCCTGCATCATCGCACTACAGGCATTCATCATCTCGGCGAAAAAGGCGCGGCCGCGATCCGGATCGGTGCGGCGTGCGGTGAGCTCCTTCATGTCGTGGCCGGCGGAGAATGCGGGACCGTTGGCCGCGATCACCACGCCGCGGACGGCCTTGTCGTCGCGGATCTCATTCAGCTCGGCATGCAGGCTCGCGATCATCGCCTCCGACAGGCTGTTGCGTGCGGCCGGGCGGTTGAGCGTCAGGACCGCGATGCTGCCGATCGTCTCGCGCAGCAGGATCTGTGGTTGCGGGGAGGGGGCGCGGGCAACCTGGACGGACATTGACGCGATTTCCGCTAAATGATTGCAATTGGATGACGCAGATAACTTAATGTAACAGCACAAGCGAAGCGAGGGTGGGGAACGGCATGGCGGTAGCGAAAATGAGCGTGGCGGAGCTTGAGCTGTTCCTCCGTGATGAATTTCCCCAGGCCTTCAGCGGTGACGACATTACGATCGAGAGCGCGGACGGCCAGACCTGCCTCCTGCGCCAGCGCTACAGCGAACGAATGCTGCGGCCGGGTGGAACCGTGTCGGGCCCGACGCTGATGGCGCTCGCCGATTTCGCGATGTACGTGGTGCTTTTGTCGGCGATCGGACCGATCGGGCTCGCGGTCACCACCAATCTCAACATCAATTTCCTGCGCAAGGGCCAGCCCGGGCAGGACGTGCTGGCTGAGGCGCGGCTGCTCAAGCTCGGCAAGCGCCTCGCGGTCGGGGAAGTGAACCTGCTGTCGGGGACCTCCCCCGACCCGATTGCCCATGTCACCTCCACCTATTCCATTCCAAATGTTTGAGCTTTTTGCGGGTAATATAGCACCATAATTCTAAATTATTGATTTTGCTAATGTAATTTATGTGCTTGGGCATTGACCGTTGCGCCTCTCTTCTCTAGAAAACCGCGCAGTCCGGTGCGGTGTTCGCGCCGATGTCTCCCTCACGGAAATTCTGACATGAAAACCTTTTCGGCAAAGCCGGCCGAGGTGACGAAGAAGTGGGTGCTGATCGACGCCAAGGGTCTGGTCGTCGGCCGTCTCGCCACCATCGTCGCCATGCGGCTCCGCGGCAAGCACCTCCCGACCTACACCCCGCACGTTGATTGCGGCGACAACGTCATCATCATCAACGCGCAGCATGCGGTCCTCACCGGTCGCAAGCGCGAGCAGAAGACCTACTACAAGCACACCGGTTATGTCGGTCACGTCAAGGAGCGCACCGCGCGCCAGATCCTCGAGGGCCGTCATCCCGAGCGCGTGCTCGAGAAGGCCGTCGAGCGCATGATCCCGCGTGGCCCGCTCGGTCGCGTGCAGATGGGCAATCTTCGCGTCTATGGCGGGGCCGATCATCCGCACGAGGCGCAGCAGCCCGAGAAGATCGATATCGCCAAGTTGAACCGCAAGAACACGAGGGCCGCATAACATGGCCGAATCCATCCAGTCGCTCGACCAGCTCTCGCAGCTCAAGACGGCGGCAGCGCCCGAGGCGCCCAAGCACGAGAAGAAGGTCGACAAGTTCAACCGCGCCTATGCCACCGGCAAGCGCAAGGACGCGGTCGCCCGCGTCTGGATCAAGCCGGGTGCCGGCAAGGTCACCGTCAACTCGCGCGAGGTCGAGGTCTATTTCGCCCGTCCCGTGCTGCGCATGATGATCGAGCAGCCGTTCTCGGTGGCCCAGCGTTCGGGCCAGTACGACGTGATCTGCACCGTCGCCGGCGGCGGTCTGTCCGGCCAGGCCGGCGCGGTCCGTCACGGCATCTCCAAGGCGCTCACCTATTTCGAGCCGGAGCTGCGCGGCGTGCTCAAGAAGGGCGGTTTCCTCACCCGCGACTCGCGCGTGGTCGAGCGCAAGAAGTACGGCAAGGCCAAGGCCCGCCGCTCCTTCCAGTTCTCGAAGCGTTAATCGCTTTTGTCACATTCGCCGCGAAAGCGGCTTCAATGAGATGCAAAAGGGCGCTGATTTCAGCGCCCTTTTTGCTGTTCGTTTGTATGCAAATTGACGGCGTGTTTCCTGAAAACTTGGGCGTCCGCGAAAACCTGAATGGAACTCGCCGGACCTAGCGTCGCCTGTGGAAGGGCGCGCAAATCGGATGTGCCGATCGCGTAACTGCTATGTTCTAGAGGGGGCCGACATGATGTCGCTCGATAGCATCACGCTCTATTTGGTCGCCACCATGGTCGCCGCACTGCTCGGCGCCATGATGGTGTTTTTCGGCAAGCAGGAGAACAGCCCCGCGCTGAAATGGTGGGGCACCGCCTATCTGCTCGGTGCCGCCTCGGTCGCGCTGTGGACCGCGGCAGGCGACAGGCTGGGCCCCCATATTTACCTTGCGCTGAACGCCGTCGGTTTCGTCGCCTGCGGCATGGTGTGGAATGCGGCGCGCGTCTTCCACGGCCGCAAGCCGAACTGGCCTGGTCTCGTGCTTGGTGCGCTCGCCTGGGTCACGGCTGCGACGCTGCTCGATCCCGCTGCGTCCATGCTGCGCATGCTTCTCGGTGCAGGTATCGTCTCGATCTATGCGGCGCTGACCGCGAGCGAGCTCTGGGTCGAGCGGCGCAAGAGCCTGCAACGGCGCTGGCCCGCCGTCGTGGTGCCGGTGATGCACGGCGGCGTGTTGATGCTGCCGATTCTGATCGGCAGTTTCCTGCGTCCGCACGATGCTGGCTTTTCATCGAGCATCTGGGTGACCGTGTTCGCGGTCGAGCTCGTGCTCTACGCCGTCGGCACCGTGTTCGTGATCTTCATGCTGGTGTCGGAGCGCACCGTCACCGCGCACCGGACCGCGGCGTCCACCGATCCTTTGACCGGCATGCTCAACCGCCGCGGCTTCTCGGAAGCCTGCGCACGCGTGATCGAGCGCGAGGCCAAGGCCGGGCGGCCCGTGACCGTGATGATCTTCGACATCGACCACTTCAAGTCGATCAACGATCGCTTCGGCCATCCCGCCGGCGACGAGATGCTGAAGCTGTTCTCCACCGTCGTCGTCAGCAACTTGCGCATCTCCGACCTCTCGGGCCGCATCGGCGGGGAGGAGTTCGCCGCGCTCCTGCCGTGTTCGCTGGAGGAGGGCGTGCTGGTCGCCGAGCGCGTGCGCGAAGCGTTCGAGACCTCCGGCGTCGTGGTCGACGAGGGTCCGGTCGACACCACCGTCAGCATCGGCGTCGCCGGCGGTCCGGCCGGCACCGAGCTCGAAGTGCTGCTGGCCTCCGCCGACACCGCGCTCTACCAGGCCAAGCGCGGCGGCCGTAACCGCGTCGAGGCGGCCGAGGAGCTGCCGCTGTCGCTCGAGAACTGGCGCCGCCGGAGCGCGGCACGGATCGGCGCGCCGCAGGCGCGTCCGGCCACCGCCTGATCGCAGGGGCCTTGCGGTAATCCTCTGTTTACCGTTCGATTCCTACCATTGCGGTCATGGAATCGATCCGTCGACAGAATCCGCAAATCACCCTGATGTCGCTCGAAGCAGCCGCGGCCTCCGCACGCGGCGGTTTCGGCTGTCTGTTCTCGACCGCCGACGAATACGAGACGGCGCTGATCGCCGAACGTCGCGCGCAGGGACGCTACGGCCAGCACCGCAGCTATTGGCCCTTCGCAATGTTCGTCGGTTGCGTGTTCATCGTGGCGGGCACCGTTTTGCTGATCGCCTGACAGGCCTGCATTCAAGAGACCTGCGATCAAGAGACCTGCGATCAAGAGACCTGCATATTCCAGCGAGCCAGGCGCCGTTTCGGCGCCTTTTTCTTTGTCGCCGTCTGCGGTAGACACGCCGATCGAACGAGGAAAGGGTGGAAACCGATGATCACCGAGATCGCGCAAATCGACGTCAAGCCGGGCAGCGAGAAGGATTTCGAGGCGGCCGTCGCCAAGGCCAAGGCCGCGTTCGGCCGTTCCAAGGGGTTTCACGGCTTCGAGTTGCACAAATCCATCGAGAAGCCGCAGCGCTACCGGCTGATGGTGAAGTGGGCGACGCTGGAGAACCACACCGTCGATTTCCGCGGCTCGGAGAATTTCACCGAATGGCGCGGCCTCGTCGGCCAGTATTTTGCCTCGCCCCCCGAGGTCGAGCACACCGAGACCGTGCTCACGACCTGAAGGCCTGAGCGACGTCAGGCCGCCTCGGCGAGCGGCGGCGCCTCATACGTCTTGAAATGGTCGATCACGACCTTGGCGATGGCGACGAGCGGCAGCGCCAGCGCGAGGCCCCAGATGCCGAACACGACGCCGAGCAGGATCTGGAACGCGAACAGCGTCGCCGGCGGGATGTCGAGCGCCTGCCGCTGCAGGATCGGCGTCAGCACGTAGCTCTCCATGGCGTGCACGCCCATGAAGAGGAGAAAGGCCGACAAGGCAGGGATCCAGCCCGAGGCGAGGCTTGCCAGCACCACGATGACGCCGGCGATGATGGCTCCGACGGTGGGGATGAAGGCGAGCAGGCCCGCCTGGATTCCCAGGATGAACGCGCTCGGGATGCCGATGATCGCAAGCCCGATCCAGGTCACGACACCGACCGCGATCATGACGACGATCTGGGCGATCAGCCAGCGCTCCAGCGTTTCGCTGATACGGTCGATGACGAGGGCGACACGCGTGCGGTGCCTCGCCGGTGCCAGGAACAGCAGGCCGTCATGATAGACGGTGGGCTGGGCGGCGAAGGCGAGGCCCAGGAACAGCACGATGAAGATGTTGCCCACGCCGTGAATGGTGCCGAGCAGCAGCTTGAAGGTCTGGCTGACGATCGCCCCGCCGCTGGAGGCGAGCGCGCCGGCGCCGGGCAAGGGACCGCGCGAGGGCGCTGCTGGCGGGGATGTCGCCTCCGACGAAGGATTGGCGGAGGAGTCCGACGCAGCGTTGCCGAGATCGAAGAAGCTGGTGTCGATGCCGTGGTTATCGAGGAAGGACCTGACATTCACGATCTGCGACTTGATCGTCTTGCTCAGCAGCGACGCCTGCTCGGCGATGGTGGCGCCGCCAAGATAGGCGATGCCTGCGAGAAGCAGGGCAAGCGCGACACAGACCATCGCAAGTCGGACCGCGTGGGGCAGGTGAACCCGGCGGCCGAGCGCATGGATCAGCGCGTTGAGGCCGAGGCCGAGCAGCATGCCGGTGAAGATCAGCAGCAGCGTCGGCGCAAAATACCAGGTGAAGGCGAGCAGCGCGGTGAACAGCACGACGCCGATGCCTCCGACCGAAATCGCCCAGGCCTGGTCCCGAGCCAGGTCGCTGCGGGTCCGGGAGCGTTCATCTCTGGGAATCGTCACATTGGGTCCTTTTCGAGGGAGGCGGCGCCAGCGCACTCTTTCGCGAAATCCCGGCGGGGATCAAGCGGGACACGCGCCGGTTTGGCGCGCTGGCCGCCAACGCGGGGCTGTAGTCCCCTCCGAGCGATCGGACTCGCCGCCGCCCGGCCTGCCACGGCGCTCCAGTCCGGGCATTTGCGCGAAAATAGCATTGCCGTCCCGCGATCCCTTCTGTTGAATTTGTTCTATCGGAGGGGCATGTTGACGGAATCTTCTTACCCGGAGGCGCGAAACGACAGATGAGAAAGCCGGTCGTCGGCGTGATCGGGAATTCCCATCGCGTCGAAAATCGATTTCAGGTCCAGATGGTCGGCG
The DNA here is from genome assembly GCF_028128965.1 of Bradyrhizobium sp. CCBAU 25338. Taxonomy (NCBI): domain Bacteria; kingdom Pseudomonadati; phylum Pseudomonadota; class Alphaproteobacteria; order Hyphomicrobiales; family Nitrobacteraceae; genus Bradyrhizobium; species Bradyrhizobium sp. CCBAU 25338. The sequence goes on along the minus strand of NZ_LFKY01000037.1, from coordinate 105,191 downwards.
AGCGAAACCTGCGCGCCGTGGCCGAGGTCTCCGGCGGCTTGCCGGTGATGTTCGCAGGCTCCCCCGACATCACGGATATCGCGGCGCTGCTCGATACCGTGGACGGCATCATCCTCACCGGCGCCCGCGCGAACGTGCACCCGACCCGTTTCAACGTCGATCCTTGCGAGAAGCACGAGCCCTACGACATCCACCGCGACGAGGTGGCGCTGGCGCTCTCCGTCGCCTGCGTCTCCCGCGGCATCCCGCTGTTCGGCATCTGCCGCGGTCTCCAGGAGATGAACGTCGCGTTCGGCGGCTCACTGCACCCCGAGATCCGCGAGATCCCGGGCCGTATGAATCATCGCATGCCCCGGCTCGAGAACGGCGAGATACATCCCGATCCGACGGTGGTGTTCGCCGACCGCCATGATGTCGACCTGACGCCGGGCGGGGCGTTCGCAAAAATCCTCGGCTGTGAGAGGATCCGGGTGAATTCGCTGCACGGCCAGGGCATTCTCGAACCCGGCAAGCGCGTCCTGATCGAGGGCGTCGCCGAGGACGGCACCATCGAGGCGATCCGCATCGCCGAAGCCCCGGCCTTTGCGCTCGGCGTGCAATGGCATGCGGAGTACGATCCGCAGCACAATCCGATCAACCGCAAGCTGTTCGAGGCCTTTGGCCAGGCATTGGCCGCGCGGCAAAAGGCGGCGGCGTAGCTCGCGCTTGCGTCCGGACGCGCTGCAGCGTTCCAAAGCTGCCAGCACCGTCAGCCGCGTGATGCGGCTGCGGCCTCCCCTCAAACGAAAAGGCGCCTCCTTCCGGAAGCGCCTTTTGCCTGTCGTGGTCTGTTCGAGCCGATCAGCCCGAATAGTACATGTCGAACTCGATGGGGTGCGGGGTCATCTCGAAGCGCTCGACCTCGGTCATCTTCAGCTCGATATAGGCGTCGATGAAGTCGTCGTCGAACACGCCGCCGGCCTTGAGGAAGGCGCGGTCCTTGTCGAGGTTTTCGAGCGCCTCGCGCAAGCTGCCGCATACCGTCGGAATCTGCTTCAGCTCTTCCTTCGGCAGGTCGTAGAGGTCCTTGTCCATCGCCGGACCCGGATCGATCTTGTTCTTGATGCCGTCGAGGCCGGCCATCAGCATCGCGGCGAAGCCGAGATAGGGGTTGGCGAGCGGATCGGGGAAACGCACCTCGACACGCTTGGCCTTCGGCGAAGCGGTGTAGGGAATGCGGCAGGACGCCGAGCGGTTGCGCGCGGAATAGGCGAGCAGGACGGGGGCCTCATAGCCCGGGACCAGACGCTTGTAGGAATTGGTCGACGGGTTGGTGAAGGCGTTGATCGCCTTGGCGTGCTTGATGATGCCGCCGATGTAGTGGAGGCAGGTCTCCGACAGGTCGGCATATTTGTTGCCGGCGAACACCGGCTTGCCGTCCTTCCAGATCGACTGGTGCACATGCATGCCCGAGCCGTTGTCGCCGTAGACGGGCTTCGGCATGAAGGTGGCGGTCTTGCCGTAGATGTGGGCGACCTGGTGGATGCAGTACTTGTAGATCTGGATGTGGTCGGCCATCAGCGTCAGCGTGTCGAACTTCATGCCGAGCTCGTGCTGGGCGGAAGCGACCTCGTGGTGATGCTTCTCGACCTTCACGCCCATCTTGGCCATGGCCCCGAGCATCTCCGAGCGCATGTCCTGGACGGAGTCCTGCGGCGGAACCGGGAAATAGCCGCCCTTGGTGCGGACGCGGTGGCCGAGATTGCCGCCCTCATATTCGGTGTCGGAATTGGTCGGCAGCTCCGAGGAGTCGAGACGGAAGCCGGTGTTGTAGGGAGTGGAGGAGAAGCGCACGTCGTCGAACACGAAGAACTCGGCTTCGGGACCGACGAACACGGTGTCGCCCACGCCCATCGACTTCACCATCGCCTCGGCCTTCTTGGCGATGCCGCGGGGGTCGCGGTTGTAAGGCTCGCCGGTGGTCGGCTCGAGCACGTCGCAGGTGATGACCATGGTGGTCTCGGCGAAGAACGGATCAATCGTCGCGGTCACCGGATCGGGCATCAGGCACATGTCGGACTCGTTGATCGCCTTCCAGCCGGCGATCGAGGACCCGTCGAACATCGTCCCTTCGGCGAAGATGTCTTCATCGATCATGCTGACGTCGAACGTGACGTGCTGCCACTTGCCGCGCGGATCGGTGAAGCGCAGGTCGACGTACTTGACGTCGTTGTCCTTGATCGATTTCAGGACGTCTTTGGCGGTCTTCATGCATACCCCTTTTGGCTCTGCGGATCGGTTTCCAGATGAGCAAACTCGTTCTCGCTTTGGGCGAGTTTTGCGCGACCGCACAAACGAAATCAGGCCGCCGAAGCAGCCTTATTTCTTGTCGGAGTGTCGCAAAACGCGGGATAGCACCCGGCTCAGATAGCGTCCAGCCCGGATTCGCCGGTCCGGATGCGGATCGCCTCTTCGATGTTGGAGACGAAAATCTTGCCGTCGCCGATGCGGCCGGTCTGCGCGGCGCGGCGGATCGCGTCGATGGCGCGCTCGACCAGATCGTCGCCGATCACGATCTCGATTTTTACCTTCGGCAGGAAGTCGACGATGTATTCTGCGCCGCGGTAAAGTTCGGCGTGACCCTTCTGCCGGCCGAAGCCCTTGGCTTCGGTGACGGTGATGCCCTGAAGACCGACCTCCTGAAGCGCTTCCTTCACCTCGTCTAGCTTGAATGGCTTGATGATGGCTTCGATTTTCTTCACTGCGCGACTCCCGGCCTTTCGATCAAATAGCAACGTCTTCGTCAGGATGCGCATCTCTCAACGCACGATCTTGTCTTCTCTATGCCGGGATCCCTGACCAGTCCGGCAACAACGGCCGGCCACACCCTGTAAGATGCCAGTGAGCACGACAAACCGAAGCGGCTTCCTCGAAAGCAGGGTCTATGCCAAGTTGCACATGCCCTGGTTATTGGAGCGTTATCAGCCTTTTAACGAGCATCCTGGGTGGTGGCGCCGATCTGCACAAAATACCGAAGACTACGAAATAGGCAAACGGTTCAATATATGTGCAGATCGATGTTCCCGCCGTCGGATCGGCACGGAAGGTGCCTGTTGAAGAGGCGTTTGTACTAGGAAGTGGCATGGAAGTTCTGACCAACGCCGAAATGCAGCGCGCCGACCAGCTCGCCATTGCGGCCGGTACGCCCGGTTTCAAGCTGATGCTGAGCGCGGGCCAGGCGGTCGCCGAGGCCGCCCATGCGCTGGTGGAGGAGGGGCCGATCCTGATCGTGGCCGGCCCGGGCAACAATGGCGGCGACGGCTTTGTCGCAGCCGCCGAGCTCGCCGCCCAGGGGCGGGAGGTCTCGGTGATCCCGATGTGCGAGCGCGATCGGCTCCAGGGCGATGCGGCCTCCGCGGCGCGCGGCTGGAAGCATCCGGTGCTTCCGTTCAACCCCCAGGCAATCGGAAAGCCTGCGCTGATCGTCGATGCGCTGTTCGGCGCCGGTCTCAGCCGTCCCGTCGACGGCGAGGCGCGCGAAATGATCGAGGCGATCAACGCCAACGGTGCTCCGGTGCTCGCGGTCGACCTGCCGAGCGGCATCAACGGCACCAGCGCGGCCGTGATGGGGGCGGCGGTGAACGCCACCGAGACCGTCACCTTCTTCCGCAAGAAGCCGGCGCATCTGCTTCTGCCCGGGCGGATGCATTGCGGCCGCGTGCGCGTCGCCGACATCGGCATCGATGCGCAGGTGCTGGACGAGATCGCGCCGCAGACCTTCGAGAACGATCCGGACCTCTGGGGCGCCGCCTTTCCGGTGCCGCGCATCGATGGCCACAAATACGCGCGGGGTCACGTGCTGGCGGTTTCCGGTGATGCGGCAGCGACAGGCGCCGCGCGGCTCGCTGCGCGCGGAGCGCTGCGGGCCGGCGCGGGCCTCGTGACGCTGGCGAGCCCGCGCGATGCGCTCGCGATCAATGCGAGCGCGCTGATTGCGGTGATGGTTCGCCCCGTCGACACCGCCATCGAGTTCGGCGAGCTGCTTGGCGACAAGCGCTATAGTACCTGCATCATCGGTCCCGGCGCGGGCATCGGTCAGCGCACCTGCGACCTCGTTCACACCGCTCTCAACGCGCAGCGGCATCTGGTGCTCGATGCGGATGCGCTGACGAGCTTCGCTGCGACCCCCGAGCGCCTGTTCGAATCGATCAAGTCCTCGCAGGACAATGCGGTGGTGCTGACCCCGCACGAGGGCGAGTTTCCGCGCCTGTTCTCCGACCTCAGCAACAAGCATCCCGGCCGCTCCAAGCTCGAGCGCATCCGCGTTGCCGCCGAGCGCTGCGGCGCCGTCGTGCTCCTGAAAGGCCCGGACACCACCATCGCCGCCCCTGACGGCCGCGCCACCATCGCCGCCAACGCGCCGCCCTGGCTCGCCACGGCCGGTGCCGGCGACGTGCTCTCCGGCATCATCGCAGGGCTCCTGGCGCAAGGCGTCCCGGCTTTCGAAGCCGCCAACATCGGCGTCTGGATGCACGGCGAGGCGGCAAGCGAGGCGGGGCCGGGATTGATCGCGGAAGACCTGACTGAGACGCTGCCGGCGGTGCACCGGCGGATCTACGATGCGCTCGGGGTGGATTACTAGTGCTCAGGCAGCTTGCGCTCACGGAAATGGGCGAGGCGGCGCAGATCCATCGGATCGCGTTTGACCAAGCGATGCCGTGGCTGGTCGGGCTGCACACGCCGGATCAGGATCGCTGGTTCTATCGTGAGCGTGTTCTCCAGACGTGCCGGGTATGGGGACGCTTCGACGGCGATCAGCTGAGCGGGATCATCGCGTTTCGGGACGGCTGGGTCGAGCAGCTCTACGTTCGTCCCGCGGCACAGGGACGGGGCTTCGGCACCGAACTCCTCAACGTCGCCAAAGGCACCTACGATCGGCTGGATCTCTGGACTTTCCAGCGCAATGCGTCGGCGCGGCGCTTCTATGAGATGCGCGGGTTCGCGCTGGTCGAGCAGACCGACGGAGCGCGGAACGAGGAGAAGGAGCCGGACGCTCGCTATCTCTGGATACGCCAGTAGGCGCTCACTCCACCCCATACCAGCGCACCAGGCGCGGCGCGGCCCAGTCGGTTGCGACGGATTCGATCAGCCAGCGTCCGGGGGCGATCGCCGCGAAGGCGATGCGCTGGGTCTGGCCGGGCTCGATCGCGAGCGTGTCGAGCCAATAGGGCTTCCAGCCATCGTCGAGCGTGTCGAGCAGGCGGAAATGGTGGCCGTGCAGATTGAAGATGGTGGCGATCGGGCCGGAGTTCTTCAGCGTCAGCACGACGGTGCGGCCGGTCCTGGCGCGGAAGATGGGGGCAGAGGCCGTGGAGAAATTCGCGGGCCGCGTCCAGGCGGCGTCGGCTGCGCCAAGCGCGACATCGAACCGCAGGGCGCCTCTCAGATCGAGCTTCTCGGGAAGGTCGTTCGAAGGGAGCGGCTGCGGCGGCAACAGCGGCACGTGCTCCTGCTTCCCGGAGATGGCGAGGCTTCCGACCTGGCGCGCCTCCTTGCCGTCATGGAGTAGGAATGGGGCCGGTGTGGCCGCATCAACAAATGCGTCGGCTCGCGCGCCCGGGGCCAGCACCAAGGCGCCGTTGCGCGCGGCGAACGGCTCGGCCGGCTGGCCGTCCAGGGCCATCACGCGGACCTCGTGGTTTCCCAATTTGATCGCCAGAACAGTACGTTGGGAGCCGTTGATGAAGCGCAGTCGCAGCCGCTCATTGGCCGCGGCTGAGAGTTCGAATGAAGTTCTGCCATTGACCGTGTAGAGCGGTGTCGTGTCCTTCGGGTCCTGGCCCGGCGGGACCGCGGTGCCATCCGGCCGCAGACGCCATTCCTCGATCAACAGCACCTCGTCACGCTCGGCGGCAACCCGGCCGGTCTCGGCCACGATGATCGGGAGCGGGCGCGCAGGATGCTTCAGGCTGCCCTCGAAGAGACGGAAGTCCGCCAGCAGGGTTCCCGCGCTTGGTATTGAAATGATTGATGTTTCGGTCGTGTCTGGTGCGGCGGGCGCGCGCCCTCGCAACGGGTCGGCGGCAGTCGCGCCATTGAGGCCGTACCAGACCGGTGCAAGTGGCACAGGCAGGTCATTGCGAAACACCACCTCGCATCGGTCGCCGCGCTTGAGACGGACGGTCCCGAGATGGCTTGCGGCGGCCAGCTCCCAGATTGCCGTAGCTGGTTGCCCCGCCTTCGAAGCCAAGGTTGACGGCCTTGCCTGAAGCGCAAGCTGGGCGGTCACAAGCGGGCCTGCGCCCCCGATCATCAGTCCAGCCGCCGAGGCCCCGAGACCGGTCAACACCTCCCGTCGGGTCGGGTCAAGAATCCGCGGTTTCATGGGTCGATCCGGACCATGCCATGCTGGATAAGTCCAGCCATCGAGCCTACTTGAAGCATGCCTCCAACCGGCCATTTTTTTGCTGCGAACAGTCAGGCACATGCTATAAGCCCGGCCGCCCGCGGCATCGCGGCCGGTCTTGATGCAAATTCACGCGGGCGTGGCGGAACTGGTAGACGCGCTGGATTTAGGTTCCAGTGACGAAAGTTGTGGGGGTTCGAGTCCCTCCGCCCGCACCAAGCGCTTATCGCGTTTGCACGGATTACGAGACCTGCTTCTGCGGATGATCGTCCGTCTGGAGCCGGTCCGATGAACCACCGGTGGTGAGGCGTTTGCCTCGTGCCGGATCGATTAATGACAGCGTCCCGACGCGCGACGTGCCGGGACCGAACGAGAAGAAGATTGGACGCCATGCAGGTCACAGAAACCCTCTCGGAAGGTTTGAAGCACGAGTTCAAGATCAGCGTTCCCGCGTCTGATCTCGATGCCAAGGCCGGCGCCAAGCTCGTCGACCTCAAGGACAAGGTCCGCATCAACGGCTTCCGTCCGGGCAAGGTGCCGGTCGCGCACCTGAAGAAGGTCTATGGCCGCTCTGTGATGGCCGAAACCATCGACCAGACCATTCGCGACACCAACACGCAGCTGTTCTCCGAACGCGGCTTCCGCCTCGCGACCGAGCCGAAGATCACCATGCCGACGGAGCAGAAGGATGTCGAAGAGCTGCTGAGCGGCAAGACCGATCTGACCTATACGGTCGCGATCGAAGTGGTGCCGGCGATCGCGCTCGCCGACTTCAAGACCTTCCAGGTCGAGAAGCCCGTCGCCGACGTCACCGATACCGACGTCGACGAAGCGATCAAGCGCATCGCCGATACCAACCGCACCTTTGCCGACAAGGGCGAGGGTGCCAAGGCTGCCTCGGGCGACCGCGTCACCATCAACTTCAAGGGCAGCATCAACGGCGAAGTCTTCGAGGGCGGCACCGGCGAAGGCATCCAGGTCGTGATCGGCTCCAACACCTTCATCCCGGGCTTCGAGGAGCAGCTGATCGGCATCGGCGCGAACGAGACCCGCACGCTGAAGGTGTCGTTCCCCAAGAACTACATGAACGACAAGCTCGCCGGCCAGCCGGCCGAGTTCGAGACCACCGCGACCCTGATCGAGGCGCCGCAGGACCTTGCGATCGACGACGCATTCGCCAAGTCGCTCGGCCTGGAATCGCTGGACAAGCTCAAGGAAGCCGCGCGCGAGCGCCTTTCCGCCGAGTTCGCGACCGCGACGCGCCAGCGCGTCAAGCGCGCGCTGCTCGACCGCCTCGACGAGGCGCATCGCTTCGAGGCGCCGCCCTCGCTGATCGACGAGGAGTTCAATCTGATGTGGAACTCGGTCAAGGCCGAGATGGATTCCGCCGGCAAGACCTTCGCCGACGAGGACACCACGGAGGACGCCGCCAAGGAGGAGTACCGCAAGATCGCCGATCGCCGCGTGCGGCTTGGCCTCGTGCTCTCCGAGATCGGCGAGAAGAATAAGATCACCGTGACCGACGACGAGGTCGGCCGCGCCGTGATCGAGCGCGCACGCTCGATGCCCGGCCGCGAGAAGGAGGTCTGGGACTATTACCGCAACAACGCCCAGGCGCTGGCCCAGCTTCGTGCACCGATCTACGAGGACAAGGTCGTCGACTTCATCCTCGAGCTCGCCAACGTGACGGAGAAGAAGGTCTCGCGCGAGGACCTCTACAAGGACGACGACGCGGAAAAGACCGCAGCCTGAGGGCCTTGGAACAGTCTTCCATTAAGGATGATCAGCGAAGAGGCCCAGCTAGCCAGATGGCCGGCTGGGCCTCTTTGTGCGAATCAGCTTCAACTGCCGCACGGATTAAGCCTTATTTCGCTCCGCACTTGTCAGAAGCGAATTGGGCTATATCTGTCGCTACGCCTTCTACTTCTACCATGTTCCTGCATCACAGGACGTCCATTCGCCCTTCCGGCAATCCAGCCAAACTGGCGGCCAGGCCCGGCGATGTCCGTCTCCGAAAACCCTAGGTGACTCATGCGCGATCCGGTTGAAACCTACATGAACCTCGTGCCCATGGTGGTCGAGCAGACCAACCGTGGCGAGCGCGCCTACGACATCTTCTCGCGCCTCCTGAAGGAGCGCATCATTTTCCTGACCGGGCCGGTCGAGGACGGCATGTCGACGCTGGTCGTCGCGCAGCTGTTGTTCCTCGAGGCGGAAAATCCGAAGAAGGAAATCTCGATGTACATCAACTCGCCGGGCGGCGTGGTGACGTCGGGCCTTGCGATCTACGACACCATGCAGTTCATTCGCCCGCCGGTCTCGACGCTGTGCACAGGCCAGGCGGCCTCAATGGGTTCGCTGCTGCTCGCCGCCGGCGAGAAGGACATGCGCTTCTCGCTGCCGAACGCGCGCATCATGGTGCATCAGCCCTCCGGCGGCTTCCAGGGGCAAGCCACCGACATCATGCTGCACGCCCAGGAAATCCTCAACCTGAAGAAGCGTCTCAACGAGATCTACGTCAAGCACACCGGCCAAACCTACAAGGCGATCGAGGATGCGCTGGAACGCGACAAGTTCCTGACTGCGAACGACGCCAAGGAGTTCGGCTTGGTCGACAAGGTCATCGACAGGCGCGCCGAGGAGCCGGCGCCGGTGAAGGCTCCGTAGCACTACGGGGTCGTCACGGCGATCCCTCAGATCGCCGTGGACCCGTCGGGGTGCGTTCACGTTAGATGCGGGTGCGCGCGTCGCAAAATGCGGTTTTGCGCGCTGCGACAAGCAGAAAGTTCCGCTTTCGTGCTTTTTTCGTGGCAATCCAGCAACGCCGGGGTGATTTCGATCACTTCGTCCGTGCCAAGACCGGAAATCACGGTATTGTCACGGGTAGCCGGCGGCGTCCGATTAGCGAATTCTTGATAGTCGGGTGACAGCATGGTTGGCTACGACTGATCGGCTATGATCGCGGGAGAATCGAGTGACCGTGATTCGCACGGGATGTGATGCGTAGGGTCTTTTTTGGTACGGAATTTGCTCTACTTAAGCTTCATGCCGGCCATCGTGTCGGAATGGAGCGATCGAGCGGAACGGGATCGAACCGCGGACGGAGACAGGAATGAGTAAGGTCGGCACGAGCGACTCCAAGAACACGCTATATTGCTCGTTCTGCGGCAAGAGCCAGCACGAAGTCCGCAAACTGATCGCGGGTCCCACGGTCTTCATCTGCGACGAGTGCGTCGAGCTCTGCATGGACATCATCCGCGAGGAGAACAAGTCCTCGCTGGTCAAGTCGCGCGACGGGATTCCGACGCCGAAGGAAATCTGCAAGGTGCTGGACGATTACGTGATCGGCCAGAGCCATGCGAAGAAGGTCCTGTCGGTCGCGGTGCACAACCACTACAAGCGCCTCAACCATCAGACCAAGCACAACGACGTCGAGCTCGCGAAGTCGAACATCCTGCTGATCGGTCCGACCGGCTCGGGCAAGACGCTACTCGCGCAGACGCTCGCCCGCATCCTGGACGTGCCGTTCACAATGGCGGACGCGACGACATTGACCGAAGCCGGTTATGTCGGCGAGGACGTCGAGAATATCATCCTGAAGCTGCTCCAGGCCGCCGACTACAATGTCGAGCGCGCCCAGCGTGGCATCGTCTATATCGACGAAATCGACAAGATCAGCCGCAAGTCCGACAATCCCTCCATCACGCGCGATGTGTCGGGTGAGGGCGTGCAGCAGGCGCTGCTCAAGATCATGGAAGGCACGGTGGCTTCGGTCCCGCCGCAGGGCGGCCGCAAGCATCCGCAGCAGGAGTTCCTGCAAGTGGATACCACCAACATCCTCTTCATCTGCGGCGGCGCTTTCGCCGGCCTCGAGAAGATCATCTCGGCGCGCGGACGGTCGACTTCGATCGGCTTCGGCGCCCAGGTGCTCGCCCCGGAGGACCGCCGTACCGGCGAGATCTTCCGTCACGTCGAGCCTGAGGACCTCCTGAAGTACGGCCTCATTCCCGAGTTCGTCGGCCGTCTGCCGGTCGTGGCGACGCTCGAGGACCTCGACGAGACCTCGCTGAAGAAGATCCTGACCGAGCCGAAGAACGCGCTGGTGAAACAGTACCAGCGGCTGTTCGAGATGGAGAACATCGAGCTGACCTTCGCCGACGAGGCGCTTGGCGCGGTCGCCCGCAAGGCGATCGAGCGCAAGACCGGCGCGCGTGGGTTGCGCTCGATCCTCGAGGCGATCCTGCTCGAGACCATGTTCGACCTGCCGGGCTTGGAAGGTGTGGAAGAAGTCGTGATTTCCCGCGAAGTGGTGGAAGGAACGGCGCGTCCGCTCTACATCTATGCCGATCGGTCCGATCGCGCCGTCGAGAACGCCAGCGCCTGATCCGGCGGCGCTGAAACGCTCCAATCGTCCCCTTGAGATGGGCTGCGGAACTGTATTTCCGCAGCCGATGTTGCGTCGCTTATTTGCGTGCGTAAGCGCCTGATGGCGCGCGTTTTTCAATGACTTGACACCCCCCGGGTCGATAGCCACCTAATGTCGGCGGCGAGCGAAAATTCTCTTCAAGATTCGCCTCAGTCCATCCGGCGAGCCGGTCCAACTTGTAGAAGACCGATCGGTTTTGCGGATCACCTCGGCACCTTGTGGCGGTTGCGCATCATCAGCGGGCTGCGTGCAAGGGGGCAAAGCAAAAGGAAAAGGCCATGACCAATCCCAAACCCCGGCCAACCATCGTGCATGGCGAAACGCACGCTTATCCCGTGCTGCCGCTGCGCGACATCGTCGTCTTCCCGCACATGATCGTGCCGCTCTTCGTCGGCCGCGAGAAGTCGATCCGCGCGCTCGAAGAGGTGATGAAGAACGATGCGCTGATCATGCTCGCGACGCAGAAGAACGCGTCCGACGATGATCCAGCGCCCGATGCCATCTACGAGACCGGGACGCTTGCCAGCGTGCTCCAACTCTTGAAGCTTCCGGACGGCACCGTGAAGGTGCTGGTCGAAGGGCTCGAGCGTGCGCGCGTGGCGAAGTACACCGATCGCGCCGACTATTACGAGGCGACTGCCGTCGCGCTCGCCGATACCGATGCGAAGTCGGTCGAGGCGGAAGCGCTGGCGCGCTCGGTCGTGTCCGACTTCGAGAGCTATGTGAAGCTCAACAAGAAGATCTCGGCCGAGGTCGTCGGCGTCGTGCAGGCGATCACCGACTTCGCCAAGCTCGCCGACACCGTTGCCTCGCATCTCGCCGTCAAGATCGCCGACCGCCAGGGCATCCTGGAGACGCTGTCCGTCACCACGCGCCTGGAGAAGGTGCTGGGCCTGATGGAGAGCGAAATCTCGGTGCTGCAGGTCGAGAAGCGCATCCGCTCGCGCGTCAAGCGCCAGATGGAGAAGACCCAGCGCGAGTATTATCTCAACGAGCAGATGAAGGCGATCCAGAAGGAACTCGGCGACGACGATGGTCGCGACGAGCTCGCCGATCTCGAAGAGAAGATCTCCAAGACCAAGCTCTCCAAGGAAGCGCGCGAGAGGGCGCAGCATGAATTGAAGAAGCTGCGCCAGATGTCGCCGATGTCCGCGGAAGCGACCGTCGTGCGCAACTATCTGGATTGGCTGCTGTCGATTCCGTGGAACAAGAAGTCCAAGGTGAAGAAGGACCTGGAGGCTGCGCAGGCCATCCTGGATTCCGATCACTATGGGCTCGAGAAGGTCAAGGAACGCATCGTCGAGTATCTCGCGGTGCAGTCGCGCGCCAACAAGCTGACGGGCCCGATCCTGTGCCTCGTCGGACCTCCCGGCGTCGGCAAGACCTCGCTCGGCAAGTCGATCGCGAAGGCGACGGGGCGCGAATTCGTGCGCGTCTCGCTCGGCGGCGTGCGCGACGAGGCCGAGATCCGCGGTCACCGCCGCACCTATATCGGCTCGATGCCCGGCAAGATCATCCAGTCGATGCGCAAGGCGAAGTCGTCCAATCCGCTGTTCCTGCTGGACGAGATCGACAAGATGGGCGCCGATTTCCGCGGCGATCCGTCCTCGGCCTTGCTCGAGGTGCTCGACCCCGAGCAGAACGCGACGTTCAACGACCACTATCTCGAGGTCGACTACGACCTGTCCAACGTGATGTTCATCACGACCGCGAATACGCTGAATATTCCCGGCCCGCTGATGGACCGCATGGAGATCATCCGGATCGCGGGCTACACCGAGAACGAGAAGGTCGAGATCGCGCGCAAGCACCTGATCCCGAACGCGGTGTCCAAGCACGGCCTGGACTCCAAGGAGTTCTCGATCGACGACGACGCGCTGCTGCTTCTGATCCGCCGCTACACCCGCGAAGCGGGCGTGCGCAATCTGGAGCGTGAGCTCTCGACACTCGCCCGCAAGGCGGTGAAGGAGCTGATGATCTCCAAGAAGAAGTCGGTCAAGGTCACCGAGAAGACTCTGGAAGAGCTGCTCGGCGTGCCGAAGTACCGCTTCGGCGAGATCGAGAGCGAGCCGCAGGTCGGCATCGTCACCGGCCTTGCCTGGACCGATGTCGGCGGCGAGCTGTTGACGATCGAAGGCGTCATGATGCCCGGCAAGGGCAAGATGACGGTCACCGGCAATCTGCGCGACGTGATGAAGGAGTCGATCTCGGCGGCGGCGTCCTACGTCCGCTCGCGCGCGATCAACTACGGCGTCGAGCCGCCGCTGTTCGACCGGCGCGACATCCACGTGCACGTGCCGGAGGGCGCGACGCCGAAGGACGGTCCGTCCGCCGGTGTCGCCATGGCCACCGCGATCATCTCGGTCATGACCGGCATCCCGGTCCGCCACGATGTCGCGATGACCGGCGAGATCACGCTGCGCGGTCGCGTGCTGCCGATCGGCGGCCTGAAGGAGAAGCTGCTGGCTGCGGCCCGCGGCGGCATCAAGACGGTGCTGATCCCCGAGGACAACGCCAAGGATCTCACGGAGATTTCCGATGCGATCAAGGGCGGCATGGAGATCATCCCGGTCTCGCGCCTCGACGACGTCATCGCCAAGGCGCTGGTGAGGAAGCCGGTGCCGATCGTCTGGGAAGAGGACACCAAGGTGACGGTGAAGCCGGACGGCGACGAGGCCGCCGGCGGCCTGACCGCTCACTGAGGTTCAGCTGAAGATGATAAAACGGCGCCTTCGGGCGCCGTTTTTGTTTGAGGGGAAGGGGAGGAGGCAATGCACATCGACGGACAATGCCATTGCGGAAAGATCACCTTCGAGGCCGAGATCAATCCGGAGGAGGTCTCGGTGTGCCATTGCACCGATTGCCAGGCATTAACCGGCTCGCCGTTCCGGGTGACCGTCATCTGTTCCGCGGCCGATGTCCGCCTGACCGCCGGCACGCCAAGGATTTACGGCAAGCGCGGCGACAACGGCCGGATGCGCTTCCAGCACTTCTGCGCCGACTGCGGTTCCCCGCTGTTCACGAGCGGCGAGGGCGACCAGGCCGACGATTGGGGCATCCGCTGGGGCAGTATCCGCCAGCGCGACCAGTTGCGGCCGGTTCGGCAGATCTGGTGCCAGTCGGCGGCGGTGTGGATCGATGCCGTACCGCTGCTGCCGGGAAGGCCGGGGGATTGAGGTCGGACCGGTCGGGGGTACTTGCCCGGTCGGGCTGCGAGAGGCTAAAGAGGCGGCGAGGGCGGTTAGCTCAGCTGGTTAGAGCATCTCGTTTACACCGAGAGGGTCCGCGGTTCGAATCCGTGACCGCCCACCAACATCTCATTGAACTTGTTGAAGTTTTGTTGGCGATCTCGCGCCGATGCGAGACAGTTCCCCGCGATTCAATCGAACTTCAATAGAAAACAGCCGCCGTTGGCATTTCAATTGTAGCTGCTGCATCACGAAGTCCGTCGCCAACGCGACGTCTTCAAGGAATTCGGGATCCTCCGCCTCGTAATTCGAGGTGGTCTGTGAGCCCTCGCGGACGACGTGACCCATCCAGATTGATCGCTGCTCGCGCGTGACGCTGCGGCAGAGACGGCGCACCATCGTGCTCATGAAATGCCTGTATCGACCCGGTGAGAACTTGATTCCGACCTTGCTGGCCTGCGCCACCAACCCCTTTTTGACGCTTGCGACCCGCTCGCCTTGGTACACCAACAGCGCTGCCGGCGGCGGTTCTCGCCCGGCCGCAATTGCGGTTTCACGCGCGGCGACGTCGACCACTGCCCAATGGTTCAGCCAGCCAGCGAGGCAGCGCGTCTCGGGAATGCGGGATCGGCGTTTGTTGGTCTCGACGCGTCCCGGGGGATTCAGGTCGATCAGGCCGCCGCTCCGCTGCGTGGCAGGCTCGAAATCCATCACGGCTTCCGGTCGCGCCCACGTGTTGAGGGACAATATCGCAAACCTGAACTGATGCTCATCCTTGAGCGCGTCAATGACCTTCGCCATGTCGTCGATGGTGAGGGTGTTGTGTCGCGGCTTCGAGGGCGCGATTTTCAGATCCTTGGCGATGCGAGCGCGCTTGTAAACAAACTTTGGTGCGTGCGTCATCAGCGCCGTTTCGATCTGCTGACCGAACGGATCGACACGCAATTTGACTTGGGTCATCTCGTGGAATGCGGCGCAGATCACATCAAGTCGGCGCTCGATCGAGGCCGGCTTATGTTTGAACGTCTCGTGCAGCCACTTCGCGAAATCTAGCTGCCGCGAAGGCGTCCAGAACGACACCGGCGCCATCGGCTTTTTGACGTGCTCAAGGTACTGCTTGGCCAATTCGCCTGCGCGGATCGCGTCGTCCTCGCTGCGAATGGTCGTCGCGTGACCGTCGATGTAATTGGCCAGTGCTGCGACTGTCAGGACCGCGTCGGGACCTGGGACGGTGGCGCTTGATCCGGCCGGGGCGGATAGGACGAGCGCGGCGAGCTTGACCTTGGCTTCTTCGAGATCCGCTGTCCTAAGAGAGCGGCGGCGGACGATGCCAGCTCCGCGGTCATACTGGCAGGCATAGAAAGACCCGCCTCGATCGGGGTGCGGTTGGTCGAGATAGTATCCGCCGATCTCGAAGCGTTCGCGACCGGCGACGTCTGCTGTCCCGATTGGGGCGGGCTCGGAAACTGCTGCTTTGGCTGTTCGGCGCATGACGTTTTCCGGAGATACGTGCGATCGATGTAATCTTGCACCTGTTGGTGCGTGTAGGAAGGGCCGGCTTTGAACGCAAAATGTTCAATCAACCGGTTCTTTCGAGCCTTCCGAAGCTCTTTGGCCGTGAGCATGGGCCAGCGTGCGAGCACGTCAGATTCGGAAATGTAGTCGCAGGACTCCAACTGCTTCATCGAGGCTACTCGTTTACAATGGAGGGATGGACCCCGCCGCGGTGAGACGACGGGGTCCGGTAACGGGGTCACGCTGCCAGCAAGGCTTCGCGCAGCGCGTCGGCGGCGCCCGCTCGGATGGATTCCTCATTGATGAGAGCCGCATAGGGCCGCCCGCGCACCGACGCGAGGCCTTCGGCGATCCGGGCCGGCGCGGTTGCCGCGGCATATTCCGCCAGGGCGGCCGAGATGCGCTGCGCCGAGTTGTCGGGCACTTCGCTGAGCCAGCCGGCGGCGTCGCTGATGCAGTTTGAGGCGGCTTGGTGGGCGGATTCCAGCAGATTCAAGGTCGAGGCGTTGCTTTTGGTCATTGTAGGTTCCCCTGCTTGTGTGAACTGACATTGGAGATTTTTCCAGAAACACCCGCAGTTGTCAACGGGGATTTTTTCAGTTATAACGACTGAAGTACAGATGGAGGGTTTGCGTATGAAGTTGTCGGAACTGGTCACGCACACGAGCGACTGGGTTGGAGTGCCGCGGACGGTCGTCGAGTCGCACGCTCGTTACCTGCGCGAGGCTGGATTGCTTACGACGGGAGGCCGTGGTCTTGCCGCGTCCGAAATGAACGATGACGACAAAGTTCGGCTACTGATCTCTGTTTGCGGAACAAGCGTCGCATCGGACGCCGCCGCGCGGCTCAATGATTGGCTCAACTGTCAGAGCGTGGAAGTCGTTCAGTCGGACGCTCCGTTTCGTTTCGAATTCCCCACCAAGTCGACTTTGCCGTCGGCGCTCATCGCCTTCTTTAAGCGCGATCTGCAAAGCGCAGAAATGAAGGCTTGGAAAAGTGGTGAGCGATTTGAAAAACCCCGCGGAGCGCAATTTCAAGCCACATCGGACATGCTGAGCTTGATTTTTGTGATCGACAGTATTCGAGCCAACATCAACCTTCAACGCGTAGCGGTTGTCGATAGCAAAATCGAAGCAAAGCAGACGATCAGCAATCGGTTTGCACTCACGCTCGATTTTTCGAAACCATTACCTATTGGTCGGAAGGAAAATTATCGCGCGAAAGCAGAGTTCACTTGTCAGCTCTCCGAAGAAAATTTGATCGGGTGGAGCGGGTGCTTTGACGAATGACTCGGGGAGAACACACATGATCGGTACGGTAAAATTCTGGAATCTGGACAAGGCTTTCGGCTTCATATCGCTCGAAGGCGAGCCCGACGTCTTCGTGCACCTGTCCGGGCTGAGTCCCGAATGCAGCGGCTATCTGACCCAAGGAGACGAGGTGCAGTTTCGCATCATCGTTGACGCGAAGACTCGACGCCAGAAGGCCGTGGAAGTCAGCCCGCGCAAGCCGAGCGTCGCGGAAGCGCTTCGCGAGATGCGGTCACTGCGACAGGTTCTCGACAATGGCCTCAAAGGCCCCGGCGCAAACGATGCGCTCACCGATCTGCGCCATCTCCTTAACGAACTGGAGCAAATCGCCGCCGCCTAAAACAGAAACCGCCCGGTCGAGTGTGCGACCGAGCGGCGAAACGTTGTATCTGAATTCCTGACAGTCTTTGAATACGACGGTTTTCCGCTTTTCGCAAGCGCTTTTCGATCGGGCTCTCAGGAAAGAGAGACCCAAGTGTACACTGAGAGTGACGTTCACAAACGACTCGCCGCCAAACTTCGGTTGCATGACTTCTATGATGGTCGCACATACGCGATGCCTCCGACGCTTCAAGATGCGTTGGCCGTTCCGATCCCGCGCGAGTTGGTCGCGTCCTGGCTGTTCTACATCGAGAAGAACGGACCACCCTGCTTCCCGATCACTAGTCTGATTTGGGATATCCGTCGCCTGCTCGGTGGCGATTACGATCTCGCCGAAGAATGGTTACTCCCCGTCCTATGGGAATGGGCTGATTCAAAATCGGAGGATCTTCCTCGTCTATGGGCGGAGGCAGACCGGCCGTACCGTGACGGCGAAGACATGCTGGTGCTTCGGGAGCTGGCCTCGATTTATCATCACGAGGAAACCGGCCTGTGGGTGCTGTCGCCGGACGATGATTGCCCGCCTGAGATTGAGGCGATCAAGCGCCTCCAGTGCTTGTTCAACGAACTCGACACGGCTGCAATTGAGCGACTCGAAATCGAAGCCGGCCACACCAACCCCACAGCGCTTGCCGCGATGCTCGCAAGGCCGCTTCTGGAAATCACGGAAGCCGACCTTGAATCGCTCCCGTTCCGAGATCGCCTCCGCGTGGAAAATGAGATCCTGATGGCTCGCTACGAACAGACGAAGGCGCAGGCCGCCGCTCCACCGCCGCGCTATATGTTCGAAACCGTTACCGACCTGCGCAACCTGCCCGCGGCAAAATGGCTGGTAGACAAATGGATTCCTGATGAGGGGGTCGGGTTGGTCTTTGGCGAATATGCCGGCGGGAAATCGTTCATCGTCTTCGATCTGCTGCTGCACCTCGCCTATGGACTTCCGGAGTGGCACGGCACGAAGCTGCCAGGTCAGCCGATTGACGTGCTGCTGATCGCGCGAGAGGGCAGCAAGGGATTTCGGGACCGCATCGACGCCTTCAAGGCGCATCACGACATTGTCGACGACACCAACCGGCTAGTGTTCATGCGCTCGCCGGCAAACTTCGGCGATCCCCAGCAATTTGCGGAATTGAAATCGGCGGTCGAAAATTGCGGCCGCAGATTCAAGGTGGTGGCGGTGGATACGGTCGGCCGAGCACTACCGGGCGAAGATTTCTACGACGCGAAGTCGATCACCGCATTCATGGAGCGCCTGCAGCAGCTCGGCGAGGCTGGCGGTGGCGTCGCAATTGGAGTGCACCACGTCAACAAATCAGGCGAGGCATTTGGCTCGGTCTATTTCGGCGCCTCCAGCGATTTCATGTTCATGGTCGAGCGCGAGGGCGACGGCCCCTTGGTCCGCGGCAAGATCACATGCACGAAGATGAAGGACGGCGAGGACGGTTGGAAACGGCGGGTCGATTATCAGAAGGCCGCCAATAGCCTCGTCGTCGCCAGTGTGACGGAGAGCGGCGACATGGTGGGCAAGGCTATCAAGCTGTCCGATGACGACAAGCTGGCGTTCCGGGCCCTCGGCGAGGCCCTCAAGGCATCTGGCAAATTGCGAACGGAAATGCAGGGGCGCACCGTTACGATCGATGAATGGCTTGAACAGTGCTTCAAGATCGGCGCCGTCGGGAAAGACGCGGCAAAGCCATGGCGTGACCTGCACCGCAGGCAAGTGAAGCTGCTCGCCAATAAACTGATCCTGGTACAGGACCAGCTTGTACGCATCATTGACCATTCGGCGAACGCCAGTGCTGCAATTCCCATGGCTGCACCTGGTGGATCATTGCCCGCAATCCCTCCGCGATGACCGGACCGGACCGCCGGACCACCCTTTAGGGTGGTGGTCCCGGTCGTCCGTGTGGTCGGTCGAGGGACCGGTCGGACCGTGGTCCGTGTTTGGTCCGGTCGGTCCGAACGTTTTCAAAGACTTAGATTTCAACTGCAATTTGAAGTGGACACAATGGACGAAATCAAGATCACTGAAGCCAATCTTCCGGTCGAGCGCATTTGGGGACTGCCCGACATCGCGGCGTTCCTCGACGTCAGCGTCGACACGGCGCGGCGCTGGTCACGCAAACCCGGCGTGCCGATCTATCGGTGCGGAGGTCGCTACTACGCTTTCCGCAGCGAACTGTGGCGATGGCACCGGTCGAAGGCGGCGTGAGTCGATGAGTTGCTAGGGTTTGCTAGGTCTTGCAATCTGGCGACGGCGCGGCCGATCAGGCATAAACTCGTGAATGCGCCTCGGCCCATTCGAATTCAAACTCACCCGCAAATCCCTCGGCAATCCGACCGCGGATGAGCTTGCCCTCTTTTCTGGCGGCTCGACCGGTCAAGCGACCCCGCTCGACAACACGGCCGTTGCGATGGCCGTTCGGCTCGTGAGCGAAGCGTGCGCCGTCCTGCAACCCAATGTCGTCACCCGTGGCGCCAAGCCCGAACAGGTCGATCATTCGTCGCTGACGCTTTTGCGTGGCGAGGCCAACCCGTGGACTTCCGGCTTCGAACTGGTGCGTGATCTCGTTGGAATGGCGCTGCTCAGTGACTCCGGTGGCCTGGCATGGTGCAATCGTGTCGACGATAAACCTGTCGAGATCATCCGGTATGATTTCGGGCGGATTGCCGTTCAATATGCCGGCGACGGATCCGGCGAGCCGACGTATTCGATTGACGGCAGGCAACTCGACCCGCGCGACGTGATTCATGTTCGCAGCCCGTTCAGCAAATCCCCGGTGAACCTCGCCCGCGGCGCTATCAATGCAGCCGCGAGCATGGAAAAGCATGTGACCGGCCTGTTCGAAAAGGGCGCGCGACCGGGTGGCGTGATCGAGTTTCCGGGCAAACTCGGCGACGAAGGTCTCAAGAAAATGAAATCGGCCTGGCGCGCTGCGTTCGAGGGCGCCGACAACGCCGGCCGAACCGCCGTGCTGTGGGACGCCGCGAAGTTCACGGCCCTGACCATGGCATCGACCGACGCGCAGTTCCTCGAAAATCGCCTGTTCCAGCTCAGCGAGATCGCTCGCGCGTTCAACATGTCGCCCACCATGCTCGGCGATCTGACCAAATCCAGCTACGCGAACGCGTCTCAGAAGCAGCTCGAATTTCTCGTCTATGCGGTCGAGCCGTGGCTTTGCGCGCTGGAAAGCGCGTTCAACCGTGCGCTGCTGAGCGATGACGAGCGCGCGACGATGACTTTTCGCTTTGATCGTGACGACCTGACCCGCGCCAGCCTGACAGAGCGGGCGACCGCGATCAATTCGCTGATCGCTTCGGAAACGATCAACCCGAACGAGGGTCGCGACTGGCTCGGTCTCGATCCGTACACCGGCGGCGAGACGTACGGAAACCGCAACATCACTACGAAGCCTGCGACGGTGCCAGCAAATGAGTGATCTCGCGCACCTTCAGGACATTGTCGAAGGCCAGGACCGCGGCGCCGAGTTGCTCATCAAGCATCCGGTGACCGGCGAGCCGACCGACGTCGTGTTGATCGTAGCCGGTCCAGACTCGGACGTGCAGCGTCGCGCGCGGCTCAAGATGCAGGACGCGCTTTACGCGTTCCGCGGGCGTCCGCCCGCTGATGATTTCGATCGGCTCGAAATCGAGCGCCTCGCGCGGTGCATCGTCGGATGGCGTGTCAAGCGCGACGGTCAAGACGTGCCTTTCGCATTCAACTCAGCGGTCAAGCTGCTCACCGAAATGCGCTTTATCCGGGAGCAGGTCGAAGCCTTTGCGGCAAGCCGGGTCGACTATTTTCTCAGGGTGACACCGTGATGGACAAGATCGAACTCAAGGCGACGCTTGCTGTCGATGATGCCGGCACCATCACAGGCAACGCCTGGCCGTTCGGATCGGCAGACACCGCGGGCGACCTGATCACAAAGGGCGCCTTCAACGTCGCAGTGTCGAACATGCCGATGCTTTTCAACCACAATCCCTCGGACCTGATCGGCACGTGGGATGAAGTGAAGGAAACGCCCGACGCGCTCGTGGTCAAGGGCCAGTTGCACATGGATCAGCCGCGCGCGCGTGCTGTTCACGGCATGATCAAGGGCGGTTTGGTGTCCGGTCTGTCGATCGGTTTTCGCACGAAGGCTGCAACTAAGCAGGGGCGTGGCCGCGTCATTTCGGCGCTCGATCTCTACGAAGTCAGCGTTGTCCGCGATCCCGCGCATCCGCGGGCGCGCATCACATCCGCCAAACAATTCGACTCGGCCGCTGCGATCGCATCGGCCCTTAACCGGGCCGCGGCCCATCTCAAACCCAAGGAGTAACCATGTCCAAGCACTTCTCTGCGCTCGAATTCAAGGATGCCGAAGTGACCGATCCGGTCGAACTCGTCACGAAGTCGATCGACGATCTGACCAAATCGGTCGATGAACGCCTCAAGGCGCTCGAAACCAAGGGCCTGGATCCGAAGCTGGTCGAGCGTTTGACCAAGCTGGAGGCCAAGGCCAATCGCCCCGGCGCCGCGGCTTCGACCGACGAAGCGAAGGAACTGGAGCGCAAGTCGATCAACGCGTTCATGCGCGGCGAGCCGCTCGACGGAATCGAGCGCAAGTCGCTGACGATCGGCGGATCCCCGACGACCGGCGCTGACCTGGTTGCTCCGCAGTACCTCGCGCAGATCATCACGAAGCTCGTGCAGTTCTCGCCGATGCGTGCCGTGGCGAGCGCGATGGGTGTCGGCACGGGCAAGGTATTTCTGCCGATCGAGGGCAACGCGCTTTCCGGAACGTGGGTTACGGAGACCGGCTCACGGTCCGAGACGAACCCGGATTTCGGCCAGGTCGAGATCGATGCATTCGAACATGCGGCGATCGTTCCGGTTTCGCGGCAGTTGCTGGAGGACTCGATTGTCGATCTGTCCGGCTATCTGTCGAACCAGATCTCCAAGCAGTTCGGCAAGGCGGAGGCGACCGCCTTCGTTTCCGGCGATGGCAACGGCAAGCCGACCGGCTTCCTCAACACGCCTTCTGCCTTCGACCAGGTTGTCGCGAAGCAGGACGGCAGCAACATCCTCGACAAGCTCATCTCGCTCTTCTACGCGCTGCCTGATGCCTATGCCTCGCAGGGCGTTTGGTTCATGAACCGGACCACACAGGGCGTCATTCGGTCGAAAGCTGTCCTGGCCACCAATGGGATCCTGTGGTCCGACGGTCTCGCCGACGGCACGCCGGCTCGCCTGCTCGGTCGCCCGGTCTATGATGCGGTCGATATGCAGAACCTCGTTGGCACTGGCTCTCCGGTGGCTGCGACTTACCCGATCGCATTCGGGGATTTCGCGAGCATGTATCAGATCATCGACCGGGTCGGTGTCCAGATCATGCGAGACGACTTCACTGGCGCCGACAACGGCATCGTCAAGTTCCGCGCTCGGCGCCGTGTCGGTGGCAAGGTCGTTCTGCCGGAAGCCGTGAAGCTGATGAAGGCGACGGTTTCGGGTTCGTAACTCTATGCCGATCAGGGCACCGCGCATCTGTGGTTGTGGCGTTCGCGTCGCGGCTGGTGCGCGGTGTCCCTGCCAGGTCAAGCGGCAGGCGGAGTACGACGCGAGGCGGCCTAGCGCTGCTGCGCGTGGCTACGATGGCAAATGGCAACGTGAGAGCAAGGTGTTCTTATCCCTTCCTCAGAACCGCTATTGCGCTTGCGGATGTGGTCGGGTGGCCGATGTCGTCGACCACAAGATCCCTCACCGCGGCAACATGCGACTGTTTTGGGATCGGTCCAACTGGCAGCCCATGGCAGCGTCACCGTGCCACAACGCGCGTAAGCAGAGCCACGAACGAAAAGAGGGCAGCCTTTCGGCTACCCTCTTCACTAACCGAGCGATCAAGATTGATCGATGAGTTCCGCGATCAAAGCAAGGAACGCTGCAATGAGTCGCAGTAGCCTCGAAACATCGGACATTGGCTGTCCTCCGTATTCTTGGCGTCGTGCCTTCCGCTCTGTGCTTCAAGGCCGAGGGCCTTCAGAGCCGCTTGGGTTTGTTGGGTTACTCTCGGGTTTTAATGGCTCGAAGGACAGACAACCGGCGCCGCCCTCGACAGGCGTCATGTATTCCTTCTCGGTCGTTGCGCAAGGCATCGCGGCCGGGGGTGGTCTGAAAGTTTCGAAAAACGCTCTCTGACCGGTCCACTCCCTCCGCACAAGATTTCCCCGAAATAGGACTTTTTTGGTTATGGCCGTCGATCTCGCAACCGCAAAGCAGCAACTCAATCTGACGACGGACGATGACAATTCGCTCGTCGAGCGGCTGATTTTGGTGGCTCAAGACTGGCTTGAGCGGCAGTTGGGTTACACGCTCGCCGACCGGTACACGGTCGGAAGTCCTGCGACGTTGACCGTACCGCCCGCACTTGACCATGCCGTTCTGCTCATGGTCGGGCACTTCTACGCCAACCGAGAGGCATCGCTGATCGGCGGAACTGGCGGCTCGGAGCTGCCACTTGGCGTCTGCGACATCGTTAACGATTATCGCGATTGGTCGTGGTCCGATGGCAACGCATGATCCGAGCACGGCGGTTCAGATCGCGTTGCGGGAACGGTTCATCGCGACCGACGTCCTGACTGCACTTGTGCCGGCGGCGAACATTCTCGACCGCAACCAACGACCAGCGCCGGATCCCTCCATCATCCTCGGGGAGGATCAGGTTGTCGACACGGGCCTAACGATCGCCCGCGACTACGTTCGGGTCTACAGCACGATTCACATCTGGAAAAAGGAAGTCAGTCTGGCCGGCGTCAAGCTCATCGCCGGAGCCATTCGCCGCGCGATTGGCCGCGTCCGGGCGCTCGACCTGACAGATCCCGATTTCGTCTGCTCGGACTGCAAGATCGACTCGGCGCGCTTCCTTCGTGACCCCGACGGCGAGACCAGCCACGGGATTCTAGTGATCAACTGCCTGGTGCAGCAGCGTTGGAGCGTCACGATATGAGAGCCGGCTCGATGGATCGGACGATCACCATTCAGCGCGTTTCGACCAGCATCGACGCGAGCGGAACGCCGGCCGAGATTTGGTCCGACCTGGTGACGCTGCGCGCGCAGCAAGTGCAGGCGAGCACCGAGGAATTCATCCGCGATGTCGGCGCATCGGATGAAACGGTCGTGGTGTTCCGGACATGGTGGCGCGACGGAATTACCAACGCGGATCGGATCATCTACGGCGGCGTGATCCACAACATCAAAGAGACCAAAGAAATCGGTCGCCGCAACGGGCTCGAAATCCGCACGCTGAGCTATGGGAAAACAGCATGAAAATGACTCGAGAGAACAACCTTCAATCCGATCCGCCGCCGGCAGACGACGAAAAGCCGACACCCCGTAAAGATCAACCTGCCGATGAGTCGGATGCGTCCGTAGCCGGCCATTGCATCGGCGAAATGTAAAGGAGCATCCAAAAGTGTCTCACAAGCTCAACCTTGTTCGAGTTCTCACGGCGGCAACCGGCCCCGGAACGAATATCACGCTCGGCGCAGCCTATTCGCAGTCCTTCATGACCCCCGCCGAATCCGGTGCGATCGATGGCCGCACCTACACCTATCTGATTTCGGAAGGCAACAATTGGGAACTCGGTCGCGGCGCTTATACTGCGGCTGGAACTGTGCTTGCCCGAACGACGGTGCTCGCCTCTCGCAGCGGCGGTACGCTCGGCACTTCGCGCATTTCGCTGACCGGATCCGCACAGGTCCGTTTTACCGAATTGGCGGAGGACATGGACGGGCTGCGCGGAACGCGTTCAGTCACCGGCACGTCCGACGTCATCACGAACGCCGATCTCGGCTATGCGATCACCTATTCCAACGCGTCAGCGATCGCCGCGACCATCGCACAGGCCGGTGCGTCGAGCCAATTCCTTGACGGCTGGGCATGCTGGGTCAAGAATACCGGTGCCGGAGCGCTGACGATTACGCCGGCAGCGTCGACCATCAACGGCGGGTCGAGTCTGGTCCTGGCGCAGAACCTCGGCGCGATGATCTGGTCGGACGGTAGCAACTATCATGCGTTCGTGATGCCGATCACCAAGCCGCTGTTGGCCGCTAACGATCTGTCCGAAGTGAATGCCGTAACCGCTCGCAAGAACCTCGGCATTCCCGCCACGATGCGCGGCTATCTGGACGGCTTGACGCTGTCGACTGCCGGTTCATCCTCGACGTTCTCTGTTGCGCCTGGTGTCGCGGTCGATGATACCAACACAGACTTTATGACGCTCGCCGCGGCCATCTCCAAGACCACAAGTGCTTGGGCAGTCGGCAACAACAACGGCGCGCTGGATGCCAGCACGATCGCGAACAATACCTGGTATCATGTGTTCGAGATCAAGCGGCCGGACACGGGTGTGGTCGACATTTTGATTTCGACTTCAGCATCATCGCCAACGATGCCGACGAACTACACGTTGAAGCGTCGCATTGGCGCCATGAAAACGAACGGCTCCGGCCAGTGGACGAAGTTCATCCAACGCGGCGACGAATTCTTGTGGGACGCCATGGTCAACGATACCAATGCGGCAAATCCCGGCACCGGATCCGGCTCGCTCTATACGCTTTCTGTTCCGAGCGGCGTTCAGGTCTCGGCCACCCTGGCGATACTCTGGTTCAATGTTAGCGCGTCGGTATATCTCGCCGTGGTCTCGCCGGACACGGGAACGAGCGTCGGTGCCAATGCGCAGAATTCGATGCTGTATAGCGCCAACAGTTCGTCGCCTGGCTCGACTGGCGCGACAGTGCGAACGAATACGTCCGGCCAGGTCAGGGCGATAGCGAGCGGCGCGAGCGGCTCAATGTATATCAATACGCTCGGCTGGATCGATCGGCGCGGGCGCGACGGCTAAACTGGTTCGGACCATGCGCGGCACTAAACCCACCATGCAGGTGGACCGGGACGCGATCAAGACGAACCGGCCACCGCCTAAATGGCTCTCCGCGGACGCGAAGGCAGAATGGAAACGTGTCTTTCCGATCCTGCTCGACCGACGAATCTTAACTGTCGCCGATCTCGGATCGTTGGAGAATTACTGCGTCGCGATCGGCACCGTGCGCGCCATGGAACGCACGTTGCAGACCGAGGGACATGTCTACACGTCCGAAACGGGCATCAAGCGGCATCCGGCGACGGCTATTCAGGCCGACAATATGAATCGCGCCAGGCTCCTGGCGGCCGAACTTGGTCTTACGCCTGTCAGCCGCTCGCGGCCGGCCGTGCGAGAGGACAATTCCGGGGACGATGATGACCCGCTCGCCGTATCCTGATTGGCTGTTCGACGACAGTCCGATCGCGGATCCGCTCGGTCACGGTAATCGGGCTGTCACGTTTCTGCGGCGCCTGCGACACCCTAAGAGCAATGCCGCACGCCACGCGCTTCAGTTGGACGCGTGGCAAGAGCGCATTGTTCGTCGCGTTTACGGTCCGCGAAACGCGAACGGAACGCGCATCGTCAAGACCGTCGTTCTCTTGCTGCCGCGTGGCAACCGAAAGACGTCGCTGGCCGGAGCATTGTCGCTGCTCCACACGATTGGACCTGAGCGCCGGCCAGGTGGCGAAGCGATCTTCGCTGCATCCGATCGACAGCAAGCGGGTCTTGGGTTCCGCGAGGCGGCCGGAATTATTCGCCAAGACACCCGCCTTCTAAAGGCCACACGCATCTATGACGCTCACAACAGTGTAAAGAAGATCGAATTTAAGTTAGATGGCTCATTTCTTGAGGCAATTTCTGGCGAGGGTGCACCTGCACATGGTCGCACGCCGGCTTTCGTCTTTGTCGACGAACTCCACATCTGGAAAAATGCCGAACTTTGGAAAGCGCTGACATCGGCGCTGCCGAAGACGCAGGGTTCGTTGATGGTCGTCGCCACCACGGCGGGGCGCGGCCAGGAGAATATTGCGCACGAGATCGTCGACCGCGCTCGCAAGGTCGCCAGTGGTGAAATCGAGGATCCGAGCCTCCTTCCGATCCTTTTCGAAACGTCGGCTGACGCGGATTGGACCGATGAAGCCCTTTGGTATCGAGCCAATCCAGGCCTGAAGCTCGGCTATCAGGATATCGAGGGCTTGCGGCAGCTCGCGCGCGAAGGTGCAACCAGCATCACGGCTCGCGAGACGTTCCGCCAATATAATCTGAACGTCTGGCTCGACCACAGCACCGATCCGTTCATTGAAATGTCGATTTACGATCGCGGCGACAAACCGTTGCCGGACGACATCGACGGGTTGCCGTGCTGGATCGGCGTCGACATGTCCGTGACGACGGACCTAACCGCAGTCATCGCGTGCGTTCGCAAGGATGATGAATTCCTGATCCTGCCGTATTTCTTTTGCCCGAAGGACAATCTGCGCGCTCGCGCTGATCGGGACGGCGTGCCGTACCCGGAATGGGCAGAGAAAGGGTTCATCACCCCGACGGTTGGCAATGTGATCGACTATCGCGCGGTCGAAGCTTGCATCCGCGGACTGTGCGAGCGCTTCGACGTTCGCGAGATCGATTTCGACAAGGCGTATGCCAACCCGGTCATGGGGCCGCTCACCGATGACGGATACCCCACGGCGACGCTGCAACAGGGATGGGTCACGCAATCGCCCGCGCTGAACGAATTGGAGCGCGTCATCATGGCGGGCCATTTTGTCCACGCTGGTCATCCGGTGTTGCGTTGGTGCTTCGCAAACGTGGCGATCCACACCGACCAGGCCGGCAATCGTGTCATGCACAAAGGCAAGAGCACCGATCGAATTGACGGCGCCGTGGCTACGTGGATGGCGGTGTCACGCGCTGCCGCGGCAGAATCAAAGTCGGTCTATGACCGGGAAGACTGGAACGACGAGATGGGGTTCTTTTGATGGCTGACGATACCGACGAGCTGGACCGATATTTGAACGGCCTTCCCGACAAGATCTTCGCGGAAGTATCCGACGAGGTTTTGAGGCAGGCGTTCATGCTGTCTGACGCGCAGCGCGCGGCGTTGCAATCACTTGAGCAAACAGCCGAGACCGGCGCGCTGGAAGCGTCCTGCACCGTGGCGCCTGGCTCGAACGATCTCGAATATATCGTGCAAGCCGGCGGCGACATGACCACCAAGGAAGTCCGCCAAGGTAGCGGCGTTGAGTACGACTACGCCCTTGCCTTCGAATACGGCACGTCGCGCCAACACGCGAAGCCATTCTTTTGGCCGACGTATCGCGAGAAGCGCGAAGGCATCGAGCAAGCCATCAGCGACGCCGTGGAAAGGGCAATCAAGTGAGCAAGTGCGCCAAATCGATCAATTGGGCAGGCGGAACGCACGTCTTTGACCTGAATAGTCCGCGCGTGGCGTGGATGCTGGGGAAATCGCCTTTCCCTGGTCAGTTCGGCGATACGCCCGCAGCTTGCCTGCGACGGTTCGAGGAAAGCGTTTTCTCGCCGGCCGACGTCGAGCGGATCATGGAAATGGCGCTGATCGGCGGTGGTTTGGGACGCAACGAAGCGGCCGGTCTGATCGCCGGCCACGTCCGCGGCGAGCCGATCGCAGCCAATGCGCTGATCGCTTACGAGGTTCTCGCCAATCTGTTCACGGGGGTAAACAATGTCGACGCCAGCGCTTAGTATTCCGATCCGGGCGGACATCTCGAAGTTCAAGCAGGACATGCAGTCGACCAGCTCCCTGGCGACGACCGCGGTCAAGCAAATCACCAAGTCCGTTATCGACATGAATGCAAGCTGGCTGGCCACTCAGGGCGCGGCCGGCGCCACGGCGCTCGCATTCCGCGGCGTGCTCGGTGTGCTTGGACCGATCGCGGCCGGCGTTGCCGTGGTCACGAAGACGTTCGAGCTGATGGCCTATGCGACCGACCTCGCAAAGGTGAAAATCGCCGAGTTCAACGACGTCGCGAACAAGGCCAATGCGTCCGGTCTGAGCACGGATTTCTTTCAGCGCTTCTCGAAATCCGGCAATGTGGCTCTGTCGATCGATCAGGTGACGGAGGCCCTGAAGCGCTTCAACGAAGCTACTGCGGACAAGCTCGGCGGCAGCGACGTCAACCAGCGCGTGGGGCAGCTCACGGAAGCCGGGAATTTCTCCGGTAACAGTGGCGTCGGTTCACTGGCGCAGGCCAGCACGACCGAGCAAAAGCTGCGCGCCGTCGTTCAGTTGATCGACGAGGCCATGCAGAAGGGTGAACGTCTGGCGGCGCTCGATATCGCGGGCAAGGCGTTCGGTGCGCCAGTCGCCGCCGCGCTGCAAGCCGACAATGGTTATCTCGACCAGATGCTGAAGCGCGCCGACGCGATGAGCAATACCAAGATCATTTCGCCCGAGGACGTCGGTCGGGCGATCGAGCTTAAAGAGCGCATGGAAGCGGCCGAAAAGGTTCTGTCCGAGAAGTGGAAGCCGATTCAGGACGATCTCGCCAAGCTCGGCATGAATTATCACGAGAGCTGGGTGAACATCACTGAGGACTTGGCGAGCGCCGTCGGCTACGCGACCCAGCTTTATGAAGCGCTGCAAAAGGTGCCGGACTGGTTCGCAAAGCGGATCGGCGGCTCATCGATCTGGTCGTCGATCGTGGATGCCACCACGACGCCGGAAAGCCGCGCCGAAGCGGAAGCTTACTACGGGATCACGAAGGATCCGCGCGACGTCCAGATGGCTCCCGCCAATGCCAAGCTGGCCGCCGCTTTGCAGAATCACGGCAACGTCGCGCGTGCCATGCGCCAAGCGACCGACGTTCAATCCGCGGTGCGGGGCGATACGTCTAAGGCACCGGGAACGACCGGTGAGGCGGACGACGCGGTTGACCGCGCGATTGCCAGCCTCGGCAAGCATGTCGAGATGGTCAAGGCGGACACCGCGGCGGTCGGCCTCAGTGACGCAGCCCTGGCGAGGTTCAAGGCGCAGGCACTGGAAACTGCCGCGGTGCAGGCCAACGGCGGCGAGGAAACGGCCGAACAGGCCGCGCAGTTCAAGAAGCTGCAGGACGCCGCTGCGGACGCCGCTGCCGCGCTGGCCAAGGCGCGGGTGGCGAGCGATATCAGCGTCGGCCGCCAGACGGCATTCCTGACGCCGGAGGACGCGGCGATCGCCAGGCAGTTGGCCGGCATCTACGGCGACGACATTCCCGCGGCCCTGGCGAGCAGCGAGGCGGCCCAACTCCGGTTCAATAGCCAGTTGAAACAGATGGGCGACCTTGGCCAGGACGTAAATCGGACCCTGTTCGTCGACTTCGAGACCGGCCTGCGCAACGGCAAGAGCGCGTGGGAGTCATTCCGCGACGCAGGCGTAAGCGCTCTCAGCAGGATCGCCGACAAGCTGGCGCAGATGGCTGCGGACAACCTTTGGAGTGCCGCGTTCGGTGGCGGATCGGGCGGCGGGTTCAATCTTGGCAGCCTGTTCGGGATCGGAGGTGGCGGCGCTGGTTCCGGTAGCGTCCCGACATGGTCGGGTGCCGATCTCGGCGCCGGCACGGGCGGCCTGTCCATTCCCATGTTTGCCGGAGGCACTGACTCGGCCCCGGGTGGCCTGGCGATCGTCGGAGAGAAGGGGCCAGAGCTGGTGAACCTGCCGCGGGGCAGTCAGGTCATTCCGAACGACAAGATGCCGGCCGGCGGCGGTGGAGTAACCGTTCATGGCGGCGATACCCACATCACCGTGCAAGGGAACGCCGACAACCAGGCGATTGCGATGATGCGTCAGGAGCTGGCGAAGCGCGACGCTGAATTCGCAAGGAATGTCGTGCAGACTGTTGAGCGAGCGAAAAAGAGCAGGGTTTTGCGATGACGACTGAGGAATTCAAGCTGCTGCGAGACGAAATGACCGCCACGGATGCAACCTTGGCCCGATTGGTCAATGTGCTCACCCGGAAGGGACTGCTGACGCAGGAGGAGGCGAAACACGTTATCGACGTTCCCGGGCGGGAGCCGCCCAAACTGACGATCGTCGAATGATCGATCTCGACTGGCTCACCGACCGCCTTTGTGACGTGCTGCGGTGGCAATTGGCCAATCCGGGGAATGAAGATGGCCCTGAGGTGCCCATGGCCGGCCGCCGGGTCTGGTCGGTCTTTTTGGACCTGACTGCGACGCGCAGCGTCGGGATGGGACCGGCGCCAATAAGCTTCGGGGAGATCGAGGCGTGGTCACGGCTCAACCGGGAGCCGATTCGCCCATTCGAACTGACCATGCTGCGCGCGCTGGACGCGGCGTTCTTGAAGGCGGCGGCGGAGCGGTCGGAGGAAGGCGACAAGCCCGCGGTGAGCGCGCGGCCGTTCTCGATAGAGCTGTTCGATGCGTGGTTTGCTCAATAGCCATTCAATAGCAAAACCCGGTTCGTTCCGCGATCGTTCCGAGATTGTTCTGACGCTCTCGGCGTCCAAAACGTTGGATTTGCTGCCTTTTTGAGTGCTGTTCACTCGTTTACACCGAGAGGGTCCGCGGTTCGAATCCGTGACCGCCCACCATTCCCAGAGACATGTGGGCTTCGCGATCTGCTCGCCGGACTGGATACGGCAGAGCTAACGCTACTGGCATGGGGCGAGCCGGCCATGTTTGTTATCGAGGACGAAGCGCACGCCGAGTGGCACGGCCAATTTCAGACACGCCAGCAAGCACTCGCAGAGTTGCAGCGGCTAGCTGCGATTCCCTGGGACCAAGAGCCCAATCGTGCACCATGCACCAGCTGGAAGAATTGTGGTCGCCGATATGAGCTAATCGAGTACGATGACAGCGCTACGCCATGGAGAGAGTTTTCCCGCACGCTTCTCCTTGAGATTTCTGCTTCCGGCGCGCAGTGGGTTATCGAGACGTAGACGAGCGACAATCAAGAGGCTCCCAATGGAACAGCCTAGCGGACACGAGCAAAACGCCGACCAGATCGCCTATTGGAACGGGCCGAGCGGGCAGCGCTGGGCCGACCGCCATGCGGCGCAGGAGAGCCTGCTCGGCCCCATTGCCGACGTGCTGATCGACCGCGCCAGGCCGAAGCCGGGCGAGCGCGTTCTCGACGTCGGCTGCGGCTCCGGTGCGACGACGGTGGCGTTCGCGAAGACCGTGGCGCCGGATGGCTTTGCGCTCGGCCTCGATGTCTCCGAGCCGATGCTGGCGCAGGCGCGCGCGTTTGCGCCGAAGGGCCTGCCGCTCGATTTCGTGCTGGCGGATGCGACCGTCTATCCGTTCGAGCCGGCGAGCTTCGATCTGCTCGCCTCGCGCTTCGGCGTGATGTTCTTCGCCGATCCCATTGCGTCCTTCACCAATCTGCACCGCGCGCTGAAACCGACCGGGCGGCTCGCCTTCGCCTGCTGGCGCGAGCCGAAGGAGAACCCGTGGATGATGGCGCCGCTGATGGCGGTCTACAAGCACGTGCCGAAAATGCCGCCGGTCGGTCCGGAGGAGCCGGGCCCGTTCGCCTTCGCCTCAGAGGAGCGCGTGATGCGCATCCTGAAAGGCGCAGGCTTCGTGGATGTGGCGATGGAGCCGCACAATCTCGCAATGGACATCGCGATCGGCGGCGGCCTCGATGCCGCCGTCGACGGCTCGCTCCAGATCGGCCCGGCCAGCCGCGCGCTCCAGGGCCATCCGCCGGAGACCTATGAGGCCGCAAAGGCTTCGATCCGCGAGATGCTGACGCCGTTCCTGAAGGGGCAGAGCGTGGCATTGCAGGGCGCGATCTGGATCGTGACGGCGAAGGCGGGGTAGCGAATTCGCTGCTCCGTGACGTTGTGGCGTGCACTGTTGCCGCAAACTCGGCGTCGTCCCCGCGCAGGCGGGGATCCATAACCACAGGGAGTAATTTGGCGCGCAGCTGGTTACTCCGAGTCTTCGCCAAACCGCTCCCTGTGGTTATGGATCCCGGATCGGCGCTGCGCACACGACAACGCTGCGCGTTGTTGTGAGCTACGCTTGTCCGGGACGACAGCGGAGATTGGAGCGGCCACGCATCCCCTCACACCACGTCATCCGGCGCCAGTGCGCAGCCGTTGTCGGGATGCGTCTCGACCTGGAGTGTGGTGTGACCGATGCGGAAAGAGGCCTTCAGCAGCTGCGCCGTCTCCATCAGGAATGCGTCGCCGCCGCCTGCGGGCATGACGAGGTGGCAAGTCAGGGCCGTCTCGGTGGTGGAGATCGGCCAGACGTGGAGATCGTGGATCCCTGAGACGCCGGGACGGGCCAGAAGGAAAGCTCTGATCGCGGCGAGGTCGGTGCCCTTGGGCGCCGCTGCCATCGACATGTCGATGGACCCGCGCAGCAGGCTGGTCGTGCTCCAGAGGATGGTGGCGCAGATGACGAGGCTGGTGACGGGATCGAGCCAGAGCCAGCCGGTCCAGATGATCAGCGCCGCCGAGACCACGACGCCGAGCGAGACCGCGGCGTCGGCGGCCATGTGCAGGTAGGCGCCTTCGATGTTGATGTCGTCCTTGCGTCCGCTCGCGAATAGCATGGCGGTAAACCCGTTGATGAGGATGCCGATGCCGGCGACCACCATCACCGTAACGCCTGCGACCGGCTCCGGCTGCTGCAGGCGCAGGATTGCCTCCCAGCCGATCGCGCCGGTTGCGACCAGCAGGAACACCGCGTTCGCAAGTGCCGCGAGGATGGTGGAGGCGCGCAGGCCGTAGGTGAAGCGGCCGCTCGGGGCACGGCGCGCTGCGATGGAGGCGCCCCAGGCCACCACCAGGCCGAGCACGTCGGAAAGATTGTGACCGGCGTCAGCGAGCAGGGCGGTGGAATTGCCGAGATAGCCGTAGACCGCCTCGGCCACCACCAGCGCGATGTTGAGCGAAATGCCGATCGCGAACGCCTTGCCGAAACTGGCGGGCGCATGGGCGTGGCCATGGCCATGATCATGGCCGGCATGGTCATGGTGGTGATGACCGTGATGGTCGTGGCTTCCCACCTCTAGCGCTCCCCGGAAGCTGCCAAGTCGGGCGCCATTGTAGGCGCTTCCCGCGCTACGTCACGACGGAACAGGACATAGAGCGCCGGCAGCACCAGGAGCGTCAGCATGGTGGAGGAGATGATGCCGCCGATCACCACGGTCGCGAGCGGCCGCTGCACCTCGGCGCCGGCTCCGGTGGCGAGCGCCATCGGCACGAAGCCGAGGGAGGCGACGAGGGCCGTCATCAGCACCGGCCGCAGCCGCGTCAGTGCGCCTTCGCGAACGGCCTCCACAACGGATCGTCCCTCGCTGCGCAGACGCTCGATGAAGGCGATGATCACGAGCCCGTTGAGCACGGCGACGCCCGACAGCGCGATGAAGCCGACGCCGGCGCTGATGGACAAGGGAATGTCGCGCAGCAGCAGTGCCGCGACCCCGCCGGTCAGCGCCAGCGGCACGCCGGAGAACACCAGCGCCGCATCCGCCGCCGATCCCATGCCCATGAATAGCAGCAGAAACACCAGCAGCAACGCAACCGGCACGACGATGGTGAGCCGCTTGGTCGCGGAGACCAGCTGCTCGAACTGTCCGCCCCAGCCGATGAAGTAGCCCGGCGGCAGCTTGACCTTCTCGGCCACGGCCGCCTCGGCCTCGGCCACGAAGGAGCCGAGGTCGCGCGCGCGGACATTGGCGGTGACGACGATCCGCCGCTTGCCGTTCTCGCGGCTGATCTGGTTGGGTCCGGGCGTCGCATCGACGGTTGCGACCGACGAGAGCGGCACATAGCGCATCTGGGTGAGGGAAGAGGCGGACAATGCTGTTCGGACCGGCGTGTTGGCCGTGGCCTCCTCACCGGGCGGCAGTGGGATCGGGATCGCCCGGATCGCCTCGAGATTGCCGCGCAGATGCTCAGGCAGGCGCACGACGATATCGAAGCGGCGGTCGCCTTCGAACAGCTTCCCGGCCGACTTGCCGCCGACGGCGATCTCGACGATGCCCTGCACCTCGGCAACGCTGAGGCCGTAGCGGGCGAGCGCCTGGCGGTCGAGCCGCACGGTGAGGATCGGCAGGCCCGCGACCTGCTCGATCTTGACGTCGCTGGCGCCGCGGATGCCCCGGATCGCGGCTTCCACCTGTTTTGCGGCGCCTTGCAGGATGTCGAGGTCATCGCCGAAGACCTTGATGCCGACATCGCTGCGCACGCCGGAAATCAGCTCGTTGACACGGAACTGGATCGGCTGGGAGATCTCATAGGCGCTACCCGGAATCTCGTCAGCAGCATGGTCGATGGCCTCGATCACCTCGGCTTTCGGCTTGTCCGGGTCGGGCCATTCGGCGCGCGGTTTGAGCATGATGTAGCCGTCGGTTTGCGCCGGCGACATCGGGTCGGTCGCGATCTCCGCGGTGCCGATGCGGGTGAAGAACTCCTTCACTTCAGGGATCTGCTTGATGCGCTTTTCCAAGGCCTTCTGCAGGTCCAGCGACTGGGTGAGGCTGGTGCCGGGAATCCGGATCGACGCCAGCGCGACGTCGCCTTCGTCCAGGCTCGGAATGAACTCGCCACCCATGCGCGCGGCGGCGATGCCGCTCGCAACCACGATGACCACGGCCATGATGGCGACCGCGGCCCGGTTGTCGATGGCAAAGTGGAGCAGGGGGAGATAAGCGCGCTTGGCGACCCGCATGAACAGGTTTTCGTGTTCGGACACCTTGCCGGTGACGAAGATGGCAACGGCTGCCGGCACGAAGGTGATGGAGAACAGCACGGCGGCGCCGAGCGCCATCAGCACGGTCAGTGCCATCGGCGTGAACATCTTGCCTTCGACGCCGGTCAGCGTCAGCACGGGCAGATAGACCACGGCGATGATCAGTGTTCCGAACAGGCTCGGCTTGATGACCTCGCTCGACCCGCTCTGGATCGCCCGCAGCCGCTCCGGGAGCGTGAGCAGGCGACCCTTCTCGCGCTGGGCCTCGGCCAGCATGCGCAGGCAATTCTCGACGATGATGACGGCGCCGTCGACGATGATGCCGAAGTCGATCGCACCCAGGCTCATCAGGTTCGCGCTGACCTTGGTCTCGACCATGCCGGTGATCGTCATCGCCATCGAGAGCGGAATGACACAGGCGGTGACCAGTGCGGCGCGGATGTTTCCGAGGATCAGGAACAGCACGGCCACCACCAGCGCCGCGCCTTCCAGCAGATTGTTCCTGACCGTGCGGATAGTGGCCTCGACGAGGTCGGTGCGATCGTAGACAGTCCGCGTCACGACGCCTTCGGGCAGCGACTTGGCGATGTCCTCGATGCGGGCTGCGACCCGGCGGGCGACGCTGCGGCTGTTCTCGCCGATCAGCAGCATCGCAGTGCCGAGCACGGTTTCCTCGCCGTCTCGCGTCGCCGCGCCCGTGCGCAGATCGCGGCCTTCGATGACGGTCGCGACATCCCTGATCCTGACGGGATTGCCGCCGCGCGAGCCGATCACGATGTCCTGGATTTCGGCGATGTTGCCGACCTGCCCCGGCGAGCGCACCAGATATTGCTCGCCATTTCGCTCGATATAGCCGGCACCGACATTGGCGTTGTTGGCGGCCAGCGCCGTCATGACGTCGCGAAAGCCGAGCCGGTAGGCCATCAGCTTGCCGGGGTCCGGCAGCACGTGGAACTGCCGCTCGAAGCCTCCGATGGTGTTGACCTCGACCACGCCCGGCACGTTGCGGAGCTGCGGCCGGATGATCCAGTCCTGCACGGTGCGCAGATCGGTCAGCGAATAGTCGTGGCCGCCTTGCGTCTTGGCGCCCGCCTTGGCCTCGACGGTGTACATGAAGATTTCGCCGAGCCCGGTCGAGACCGGTCCCATCGCGACCTCGACGCCCGCCGGGAGCTGGTCCTTCACCTGCTGGATGCGTTCGCCCACGAGCTGGCGGGCGAAATAGATGTCGGTGCCGTCCTTGAAGACGATCGTCACCTGGCTGAGGCCGTAGCGCGACAGCGAGCGGGTGTAGTCGAGCTTCGGCAGCCCGCTCATAGCGGTCTCGACCGGGAAGGTGATGCGTTGCTCTGTCTCGAGCGGCGAATAGCCGGGCGCGCGGGTGTTGATCTGGACCTGGACGTTGGTGATGTCGGGCACGGCGTCGATCGGCAGGCGCTGGAAATTCCAGGCGCCGAAAGCGACGGCGCCGAGCGCGAGCAGCAGGACCAGCCAGCGCTGATGCAGCGAGGCGGCGATGAGACGCTCAATCATGCTCGGCCTCGCCCTTGCCCATCTCCGCCTTCACGACGAAGCTGTTCTCCGCGACGTAGTGCTCGCCGGCCGCGAGCCCTGCCTTGATCTCGACGAACCTCGGATCGGAATCCCCGAGCTCGACCGGGCGCGCCTCGATCTTGTCGCCGTCCTCGCGCACGAACACGATGGTCCTGTTTTCCAGCGTCTGGATCGCGCTTCGGCGCACGGCGACCGCAACATTGCGGGTGGCGAGGATCAGCCGCGCCGTGACGAAGAGACCGGGACGCAGGCGTCCGTCCGGATTTGCCAGCACCACGCGCGCCAGCGCGGTCTGGGTCTCGCTGCTGCCGATCGGCGCCATGTAGGAGATCGTGCCCTTGATCTCGCCGCGTCCGTCGTCGGGATCGATCAGCACCTCGTCGTTGATGCGGACGCGCCTCAAGTCCTGCCGGTAGATCGACAGATCGACCCAGATGGTGGAGAGGTCGGCGACGACGAAGGCAGGCTTCTGCTCGGAGGCGTATTCGCCGAGCGAGATCTGCCGCTCGATGATGGTGCCGGCGAACGGCGCCTTCAGCTCATAGACGGTGAGACTCTGGTTGCTCTCGATCGTGGCGAGCAGATCGTCCTTGGCGACCTTGTCGCCGATGCGCTTCAGGATGGACTTGACGACGCCCGGAAAGCGCGGCGTCACCTGCACCACGGCTTCCTGGTTGGCGCGCAGGATGCCGTTGAAGGCGAGGGTGTCGGTCAGCGTGGCGCCCGCGGCTTCGGCCAGCGTGACGCCCGCGGCCGCGAGCTTGACGTCGGAGATCCGGATGCGGTCGGCGCCGTGCTCGTCCTGCTCGACATGGTCGTTCGGCTTCTTTTCGGAATGCTCTGCATGCTCGGAGTGTGCGAGCTTGGCCGGGGCGAGCAAGGAATAGCCGTAAGCACCGAGCGCGGCGGCAACGATGGCGACGAGAAGGGTGGAGAAGGTCCTCATCGTGCGTTCTCCCGCGCCAGCGTGAAGGGATTGCCGACGAGGCCCTCGATGATCGCAACGCCGGCATGGAAATTCTGCAGCGCCTCCTGCTCGCGCAGCCGCGCCTGGGTGACGCTGGCCTGGGCGTCGAGCACCTCGAGCAGGGTGAAGCGGCCCTGGCCGTAGCCCTGCGAGATCGCCTCGGACGCCTCGACGGCCTTGGGGATCGCGGTCTCACGCAGCACGGCGAGCTCGCGCAGCGAGCCCTGGACCGAGTCATAGGCGCGGCCGGCAATCACGATCAGCGTGTTGCGGTTGGCCTCGCGCTCGGCCCTGGTCTTGGCGAGGCTTTCCTGCGCCGAGAGGATGTTGCCCTGGTTCTGGTCGAACACGGGGATCGGCACGGAGACGGTCAGGCGCGCCGCATCGTCGCCCGTTTCGTTGAAGTGGCGCCAGCCGGCGGCGATCCGCACGTCGGGATAGGGTTTGAGCCGCGCCAGCAGCAGCTCGGCATTGCGCTGCGCGTAAACGGCGGTCCAGCGCACCAGTTGCGGATTGGCATCGATGGCGGCAACCACCGCCTGGAAGGTGGGCGGGCGTCCCGTGGTGTCGAGCCGGCCGGAGACCTCGCCGTATTTTGCGGCTGGATCGCCCATCAGCACCGCAAGCTCGCGCCGGGCGCTGGCCAGCGTCGCCTTGAGGCGCTCGCGGTCGGCTTTCACCAGAGCGGAGGCGACCTCGGCACGGCCGGTCTCAGCGGGCGAGGAGGCGCCGGCCTCGACGCGGCGGCGCAGCAGCGGCGTCAAGCGATCGATGGCGGCAATCTGCTCGTCGAGGATCTGAATGCGCCGCTGCGCGCCGAGCACGCTGAGGAAGGCGATCGCGGTCTCCGACAGCACCTCCAGCCTGACGGCCTTGCGCTGGATCGCGGCCACTTCGACGCCGGCGACGCCTGCGGCAATCCGCGCATCGCGCTTGCCGAACAGCTCGAAGGCCTGGCTGATCTGCAGCGTGGTCTCGGCCGATCGTGTCCCGCGATATTTGCCGGAGCCGAATGAATCGTCCTGTTCGTAGGACAGCTCCGGGTTGAAGAGGGCGCCCGCCTGGATGCGCTGGCCGGTGGCGATGCCGACGTCGCGCTCCGCCGCCGTCAGCCGCGGGCTTGCGGCCAGCGCGCGCGACAACGCGCTCCGCATGGTCAACGTCTGGGCGTGAGACGGCGCAATCGCGAGTCCGGCAATCAGACACGCCGCCGCGCACGCCAGGCGCGCGGCCATTCCTCTGAAAAACATCAAGCCGACCTGTGAAGGATGAACCTATTGGGCGCGGGACGCCCGACCAATCCGTTCAGGCTATATGTTTGGGAGGCGGCGAGTCGGTATCCAGGACAATTCCGGCGAGCCGGGATGCATGTTGCGGGCTCGGTGCGGAAACAAGCGCGACCGATGCGGTCGACGGTGCCGGCTGTGTCACCGTCAGCGAAAAGCAGCCATGACAGTGATGGCTGCCGATGACCTTGTGGTCGCTGTGGCCCGCGGGGCCGTCAAGGGCCGCCACGATCTCCGAGCCGCCGCCGGGCGTGGTGACGTCGATGTCATGCGAACCGTGCAGCGCGCTCGCGAGCAGATAGACGGCCGCGATCAGCACGGACAGCAGCCCGCGCCAGTTGCGCGGGCGGCAAGATCCTGAGGGCTGGCGGTTTGCGAGCACGACGTCTCTCTGGTTGCGGTCTGTGCCCGGCCTAGCATGGGCGCGGGAACAGTGTCGACCCGCAACATTGTTACGTCACTGGAACAATTGCCGCAGTGGCGTTGCCAGCCTCTCACTGGCGGGTCATGGCGCGTCGCTCTGAGGTCATGGCTTTGATGGCAGCCGTGCGGGACGCAGACAAAACCGACCGCAACGCGAAAAGGCCCCAGCCCGGACGAACCGGCTGAGGCCTCATGTGCTCACAATCTCTATCCTTGGGACTTGAGCAGATAACCCCCGTTTCGGCAGTTCGTTCCCGCCGCCCTGTCCAATTGGAACGTTCCTCATGCCTCGCGATTAGCGACGAGAAACTGAGGAGGACGGACAATGGACGGACTGATTTATATGATCGGCTTGATCGTCGTCATCATGGCGATCCTGTCTTTCTTCGGCCTGCGCTGAGAGCGATGTGATGACGATCGAAACTCTCGTGCGCGAAGAGATCATGGAAGGCGGCCTGGAGGGCGAAGCTCCTCGAACCATCCAGTGGAGCTCGGTGTTCGCAGGCGCGCTTGCGGCGGGCGCAATGTCGTTCATCCTGCTGGGCTTTGGTGTTGCCATTGGCCTTGGCGTCAGTTCGGCCTCGCCGACCTGGCGCGACGCCTCGGCTGCGCTGGCGCTGCTCTCCGGGCTGTATCTGATCATCCAGGCGGTCATCAGCTTCGGCTTCGGCGGCTACATCGCCGGACGGACGACGCGGCCGGCCCCCGCGCTGGCGACGATCGAGGACGACGGCGAGCGGCGGGACGGGCTGCATGGGCTGACGTCCTGGGCGCTCGCCGTGCTGCTCGGAGCCGCTCTGCTCGCGCTGCTCGGCGCATCTGCGCTCGACCGCTCGCCGTTGCGCAGCTCGGCCGGCAACACGTCCGCGGCCGAACCCCTGCTGAGCT
This sequence comes from Bradyrhizobium sp. CCBAU 25338, assembly GCF_028128965.1. NCBI lineage: Bacteria > Pseudomonadati > Pseudomonadota > Alphaproteobacteria > Hyphomicrobiales > Nitrobacteraceae > Bradyrhizobium > Bradyrhizobium sp. CCBAU 25338. The sequence goes on along the minus strand of NZ_LFKY01000037.1, from coordinate 64,275 downwards.
ATGAGCTCGACAAACTGTTCCGCGCGCCGCGGCGTCCGCCTAACACGGACCTTCGCGAACCGCGCGCCGAAGCGGGACGCATCCTGATGACCTCGTCGAGCCACAGCGGCGTCACCACCGACGACAGGGCCCATCTCGTGCAGCAGGTGGCCGCGCTCACGGGTCTGGCAGCGCCCGATTCCGAAAAACGGGTGGATGCGCTGATCGTGGAGTCCAAGACGGCGATCAACCGCGCGCGGCGCAACTCGATCATCGTTGCGTTCTCGGTCGCAGCCGCGACCCTGATCGGAGCGGTGGTGGCGTGGGCGGCGGCCGCCGCCGGTGGGCGGCATCGTGACGGCGCACCGTTGCCGAACTGGATGGCGAATTCAAATCGCTTCCATCGCAATCCGCGCGCGATGCCGGTGCCGTAGTCTCAAAGCAAATGGCCGGGCGTGAGCCCGGCCATTTCGACATCTGCGACGGTGAGGGGGCGCTAGGCCCGTTCCTCCCAGATCATGGCGAGGTGGACGATGGTCTGCACCGCCTTTTCCATGTCCTGCCGGCTGACCCATTCGAGCCGCGAATGAAACGCGTGCTCGCCGGCGAAGATGTTGGGGCAGGGCAGGCCCATGAAGGACAGGCGGGAGCCGTCGGTGCCGCCCCGGATTGCGGTACGCATCGGGCGCAGGCCGGCACGGCGGATGGCTTCGATGGCGTATTCGACAACGTGCGGGTGACGATCGATCACCTGCTTCATGTTGCGGTACTGCTCCTTGACCTCGAACTTGTAGGTCGAGCGCGGATAGTCCTTCATCACGTCCTTGACGATGGTCTCGAGCAGAACCTCTTTCTCCTTCAGCCCTTCCTCGGTGAAGTCGCGGACGATGAAGGAGAGCGTCGCCTGTTCCAGCGCGCCCTCGATGTCGATCGGATGCAGAAAGCCCTGCTTGCCTGAGGTCGTCTCCGGCGAACAGCCTTCCTTCGGCAACCGCTCGACGATGGCGGCGGCGATCTTGATCGCGTGCTCCATCTTGCCCTTGGCGTAGCCGGGATGGGCGCTGACGCCGTTGATGGTGATGGTGGCGCCGTCGGCCGAGAAGGTCTCGTCCTCGACGCAGCCGGCGCTTTCGCCGTCCATGGTGTAACCGAAATCCGCGCCCAGCTTCTTCAGGTCGACATTGTCGACGCCGCGGCCGATCTCCTCGTCCGGCGTGAACAGGATCTTGATGGTGCCGTGCCTCACATCGGGGTTGTTGAGGAAGAAATGCGCGGCATCCATGATCTCGGCGACACCGGCCTTGTTGTCGGCCCCCAGCAGCGTGGTGCCGTCCGTGGTGATGATGTCGTTGCCGATCTGGTTCTTCAGCGCGGGGTGCTCGGCAACGCGGATCACCTGGCTGGTGTCGCCGGGCAGCACGATGTCGCCGCCGCGATAGTTCTTCACCATTTGCGGTCTGACGTCCTTGCCGGTGACGTCGGGAGATGTGTCCATGTGCGAGCAGAAGCAGATCACCGGCACCTTCTTGTCCGTGTTGGCCGGAATGGTGCCGTAGACATAGCCGTAATCGTCGAGATGAGCGTCCTCGACGCCCATGGCCTTCAGCTCGGCGGCGAGCACGCGGCCGAGATCCTTCTGCTTCTCGGTCGAGGGAGAGCTGGGGGATTCCGGATCGGACTGGGTGTCGATGGTGACATAGCGCAGGAAGCGCTCGGTCACGGTGTGCGAAAAGGTGAGGGAGGACATTTCTGGTCGAACCGCCGAACTTGAGGGAAGCAGGCGGTATATCAGAAAAGCCGGCCGCGATGCGGCCGAACGAGCTCCGATCAGGCCTAATGAATCGTAAGCGCTAGATCGCCTCTTTCAGTTCCTTCACCGGGCGGAACGCGACCTTCCTGCTGGCCTTGATGTGGATCGCTTCGCCGGTGGCGGGATTGCGGCCGGTGCGGGCGGCGCGCTTGCGGACCTGGAGGATGCCAAGGCCCACGATACGGACACGGTCGCCCTTCTTGAGGTGCTTGGTGATGAGGTCGACCATGTCGGTCAGGACGGCTTCGGCGTGCTTTTTCGAGAGGTCCTGGCGCTCCGCGATGTCGGCGGCGAGGTGCTTGAGCGTGATGGTCGCGGGAGCGGCTGCCTTCTTCCCCGAATCCTTCTTAGCCATGACTGGCCTCCTCGATTCCACTGACACGAAGCCCCGGAAAAGCCGGAAACGCGCGGGGATCCCTCTAAGTCTCGGAGGGCGTAGACGATTCGGGCGTGGGCTGACTATGCCGAGAGTTCCCGCCGGACACCGGCAATCGCTGGCGCAGATGCGACAGGCGTGGAGAAATTCAGGCTAAGACTATGAAGGGATTGCCAAAATGGCGCGAGAGACGGGGCTCGAACCCGCGACCTCCGGCGTGACAGGCCGGCGCTCTAACCAACTGAGCTACTCCCGCGTGGTTCGCTCGACGCGCGCGGAACGAGGGGGGACTTAAAGGGGGGACATGGTGAAGTCAAGGACGTTGCGCTTTACCGGTCTGTCTCGGCTAAGCATTGCTCTGGAAAACAAAAAGGCCGCCCGGGGCGGCCATTGGTCAGCCCGGAAGAGGACGTATCAGCGAATTTCCGAGCTCGCCGCGCTCGTCACCGCCACCGGCTTGCCGGCCTTGATCACAGGCGTCGACTGGGCCGTCTGGCCGTAATCGCCATGGGTGCGGGCTGCGATCCCGAAGCCGGCCACGACGATACCGGCCACCAGCGCCACCACCACGATTTTCAGGTGGGTCGCACGATCAGCGGAATGAATTGAGTGGTTCATCTGAGCCTCCCGACGGGCTTTGCCGCCGTCTATGTCTTTGTCTTAAGGGCGATCTGTTTCCGGATCGTTTCGCGGGTTCCGCAAAATGGTTTCATCTGTCCGCCTGGCTGGTTTCGTCCGGGGCAGGCAAGCGGGCCCGGACGAAGAGCGGCGCCGAGGCCGTCGGCCAGGACAGGGACAGATCAGCCACCCGTTCGCAGATCTGTTGTCGCGCAAGCTGATCGTGAAATCCGAAAATCCGACGTTGCGGCGAGCGCCTGACCTTCCTGATCGCGGTGGCCCAGCGCAGCCGAGCTCCTTGCAGTGCTGCGACAGGCCGGTCGGCTCACGGCGATCGCCGCCGAGATGTTCGAGAGCGAGAAGGATGCGCACCACTCTCGCTGCAGCAGCGGAAACATTGGAGCCTTTCTAAGAGTCCTTCTAAGAAGCTTTCAATTAGGGAAATCGCGCACCCTCACATAAGCGTCATCGCAAGCGCATGCCGTTCCGGGACAGGCGGCATGATGCATCACACATGCAGCTTTGGGGTGGCGCGTTGAACAGTCTTGGAATGCTGCGGTCGGCCGTGTTGGCGACTGCATCCGCTTGGGTCTTGATGCCGCAGGCATCGCTCGCACAATCTTCCACGCAGAGTGGCGCACAGAACCTGCCGGCGGTGACCGTCACCGCGCCGGAAGCGCGCCGCCGCGCGGCTGCTGCGCCCCCTCAGCGCCGTGCGGCGAGGTCGTCGGTGCAGACCGCCGACAGGAACAAGCCGCCGCAGCAGCGCGATGTCGGCTTCGTCGAGACGCCGCGTGGCCCGGTGCACGGCTATGTCGCGAACCACAGCTCGTCCGGCACCAAGACCAACACGCCGATCATGCAAACACCGCAATCGGTGTCGGTCATCGGTGCCGAGCAGATCCGCGACCAGAAGCCGAACAAGCTCGACGAGGTGCTGCGTTACACCGCCGGCGTGCGGGCAGGGACGTTCGGCGCGGACACCCGCAACGACTGGTGGCTGATCCGCGGCTTCAAGTCCGACGACATCGGGCTGTTTCTCGACGGCTTGCAGCTGTTCTACACGTCCTATGCGAGCTGGCGTCTGCCGCCGTCCAACATGGAGCGCGTCGAGGTGCTGCGCGGTCCGTCCGCCGTGCTCTATGGCGGATCGAGCCCGAGTGGCATCGTCAACGTCATCAGCAAGATGCCGCCGGCCGAGCCGATCCGTTACATCGAAACCGGCGTCAACAATTTCGGCAACGCCTATGTCGGCTTCGACGTCGGCGGTCCCGTCGCAACGCAGCCCCAGGACGGCAAGCTGTTCTATCGCGTCGTCGGCGAGGTCAGGAACGGCGGTACGCAGGTCGACTTCACGCCTGACAACAACTACTTCATCGCGCCGTCATTCACCTGGAAGCCTGATGCCGATACGACCTTCACGGTTCTCGCGTCGGCGTCGAAGACGGACACCCGCGGCATCAACTTCCTGCCTTACCAGGGCACGGTGACCAACGCGCCGTTCGGCAAGATTCCGACCAGCTTCTTCGTCGGCGATCCCAGCGTCGACAAGTTCACCCGCGAGCAGGAGATGCTCGGCTACCAGTTTGAGCGCAATCTCACCGACGACCTCACGTTCCGGCAGAATGCGCGGTTTGCGCATATCGACCTGACCTATCGCGGTTACATCGGCAACGGCTGGGACAACATCAACACGGCGACGATGGGCCGCTATAACTGGTATGCGAAGAACACCGCGAACCAGGCCAATCTCGACAACCAGCTGGAGTATCGCTTCAACACCGGTCCCGTCAGGCACACGATGCTGTTTGGCGTCGATCTCAAGGGCTATCAGATCGACGACTACCAGAGCTTCAATTTCGGCACCGTCCCTTCGATCAATGTGTTCAATCCCGTCTATGGTCTGAACATTCCGCTCACGGGCGCCCCGTTCCGCAACTACCAGATCACGCAGAAGCAGGCGGGCACCTATCTTCAGGACCAGATGAAGCTTGGAAACTTCACGCTGGTGCTGAGCGGTCGCAATGACTGGGTCGAGACGACGCAGGCCGCCCGTGACAGCGGCGTGACGCTCGCCAGTCGCGACGACAGCAGGTTCAGCGGGCGGGCCGGGCTGATCTACAATTTCGACAACGGCATCGCGCCCTATGTCTCCTATGCAACGAGCTACAATCCCGTCGTCGGCCTGAACGCCAGCAACCAGTTGCTGCTTCCGGAGACCGGCAAGCAGGCCGAAATCGGCGTGAAGGTGGCACCAAAGGGATTTGACGGCTATTTCACCGCCTCGGTCTTCGACCTGAAGCGCCAGAACGCGCTGACGACCGATCCGTCGAATTCGTTGCTGCAGAACCAGACCGGTGAGGTAACCTCGCGCGGCATCGAGCTCGAAGCGGTGGCCAACGCCACCAAGGAACTGAAGCTGATCGGCGCCTTCACCGCCTACCATCTCTTCACCAGTAAGGACCTCGATCAGTCGCTGGTCGGCAAGACGCCGACCAACACGCCTGAACTCCTGGTGTCGGGTTGGGCCGACTACACCTTCAAGGACGGGCCCCTCGAGGGCTTCGGCTTCGGCGGTGGCGTGCGTTATGTCGGCTCGTCCTGGGCCGACGCCGCAAACACGCTCGAGGTTCCCGCAGTCGTGCTCGGCGATCTCGCGCTCCATTATGAATGGCAGAACTGGCGCACGGCGCTGAACGTGATCAACCTGACCGACAAGATCTATGTCGCGAGCTGCGCGTCGGCCTCGTCCTGCTTCTACGGCGACCGCCGGCGCATCACCGCCAGCGTCTCCTACAAGTGGTGAGCGAGGACGGGACCTCGTGCAGCCTGCGAGAGGCGGCCAGTCGATCGCGACCGTCCTTCTGCTCCGCCTCACCGGGCAACCACGGATCTTCCGCCAGGAGATCGATGAGCTCACGGGCCATGCCCCCCAGCCCGAAGCTCATCCGAGCGCGGCGCGAGCGACGAACCAGCAAGTCGCCGCCGCCGCGCTCGCGGCCGGTCCGGGATGGGAGCGCGGGCCGACGCATTCGCCAGACGAGCCCCGGCCCCGTCGTGACGCATGGCTCTTCCGATCATTCGCAGCTGTGGATAGTATCCTTGCGGCACCTGTCCTGATCGCGGCGCGCACCATCATTGGCTCCCTTGGCTGCGCTGCTCTGGGGGGGCCGTCGGCAAAATCTGCTGCTGCGGTGGCGGGAGGGGACCTGCGGCGGTCATTGCCGGGGTTTGAGTGTGCTGCCGACCCGAGAAAACCGAGCATTTTGGTCGTCAGCGCATCGCGCATAGCTGTCCCGGCCCGAGCGCCGCAATCTCAGAACTGCTGACCTGCGAAACCGTGACTGCCCTTGCTGGGTCAGGCGATCTGCTCCATACCAGCCGCGGGGTGATTCCGGGATTTTCACCGTTCTGGGAGCGGCAAAGGGCCTGAAAAGAGCGTGTCTTGCGCCCATTGGTGCACTGCGCTAAGGCTCAGAATAATTCCAAATCGGACGAATCCGTGGCTGTCCCGAGGCTGCGGGAAAAAGGGCTCGTCAATGAGCGGCATTCTTCAGAACTATCTACCACTTGTCGTCTTTATAGGGGTAGCGGGCCTCATTGGCCTGGTGCTGCTGATCGCGCCCTTCATCGTGGCGTTTCAGCAGCCGGACCCGGAAAAGCTGTCGGCGTATGAGTGCGGTTTCAACGCCTTCGACGACGCCCGCATGAAGTTCGACGTCCGCTTCTATCTGGTCGCAATCCTCTTCATCATCTTCGACCTCGAGGTGGCGTTCCTGTTTCCCTGGGCGGTGGCGTTCGGCAAGCTTGGCGCAACAGGCTTCTGGTCCATGGTGGTGTTCCTCGCCGTGCTGACGGTCGGGTTCGCCTATGAGTGGAAGAAGGGAGCACTGGAATGGGATTGAATCCTGCACCGTCCGCGGGTCCGGTTGTCGCGCCGGCCCCCAAGGGCATCCTGGATCCGTCGACCGGCAAGCCGGTCGGGGCCAATGATCCGTTCTTTCTCGAGGTCAATTCGGAGCTGTCCGATAAGGGCTTCTTCGTGGCCGCGACCGACGACCTCATCACCTGGGCGCGCACCGGCTCCCTGATGTGGATGACCTTCGGCCTCGCCTGCTGCGCGGTCGAGATGATGCAGGTGTCGATGCCGCGCTACGACGTCGAGCGCTTCGGCTTCGCGCCGCGTGCCTCGCCGCGCCAGTCCGACGTGATGATTGTGGCGGGAACCCTGACCAACAAGATGGCCCCGGCGCTGCGCAAGGTCTACGATCAGATGCCCGAGCCGCGCTACGTCATCTCGATGGGCTCCTGCGCCAATGGCGGCGGCTACTACCACTATTCCTACTCGGTCGTGCGCGGCTGCGACCGCATCGTGCCGATCGACATCTACGTGCCGGGCTGCCCGCCCACGGCGGAAGCGCTGCTCTACGGCGTGCTGCTGCTGCAGAAGAAGATCCGGCGCACCGGCACCATCGAACGCTAAGGTTTTACGTCATGGATGACGCCAAGCTCGACGCCCTGGGGCAGACGATCGTTAGTGCGCTTCCGGGCGCCGCTACCGGTCACTCGGTGGCGTTCAACCAGCTCACCGTGGATGTCGAGGCCGCCAAGATCGTCGAGGTGGTCAAGTACCTCCGCGACGATCCGAACTGCCGTTTCGTCAACATCACCGACATCACGGCGGTGGACTATCCCGATCGCGAAAAGCGTTTCGACGTGATCTACCACTTCCTGTCCCCGACGCTGAACACGCGGATCCGGCTCAAGGCGCAAGCGGACGAGACCACGCAGGTGCCGTCGCTGATCGAGGAATTCCCCGGCGCGGATTGGTTCGAGCGCGAGGCCTACGACCTCTATGGCGTGTTCTTCGTCGGTCATCCCGACATGCGCCGCCTCCTTACCGACTACGGCTTCGAGGGGCATCCGCTGCGCAAGGACTTCCCGCTCACCGGTTTCGTCGAGGTCCGCTACGACGATCAGGAGAAGCGCGTGGTCTACGAGCCCGTGCGGCTCAACCAGGAATTCCGCAAGTTCGATTTCCTCTCGCCGTGGGAAGGGGCGGACTATCCGCTGCCCGGTGACGAGAAGGCGGGGCCGAAGGTCTGATCATGAACGAGCAACCCGAAAACCTCCGTAACTTCACCATCAACTTTGGTCCGCAGCATCCGGCCGCGCACGGCGTGTTGCGGCTGGTGCTGGAGCTCGACGGCGAAGTGGTCGAGCGCGTCGATCCGCATATCGGCCTGCTGCATCGCGGCACCGAGAAGCTGATCGAGCAGAAGACCTATCTCCAGGCGATCCCGTATTTCGACCGGCTCGATTACGTCGCGCCGATGAACCAGGAGCACGCCTTCTGCCTCGCAGCCGAAAAGCTGCTCGGCATCGAGGTGCCGCGCCGCGGCCAGCTGATCCGCGTGCTCTATTGCGAAATCGGCCGCATCCTGTCGCATCTGCTCAACGTCACCACGCAGGCGATGGACGTTGGCGCGCTGACCCCGCCGCTGTGGGGCTTCGAAGAGCGCGAGAAGCTGATGGTGTTCTACGAGCGTGCCTCGGGCAGCCGCATGCACGCGGCCTTCTTCCGCGTTGGCGGCGTGCATCAGGACCTGCCTCAGAAGCTGGTCGACGACATCGAGGCCTGGTGCGATCCGTTCCTGAAGGTGGTCGATGACCTCGACCGGCTGCTTACCGCCAACCGCATCTTCAAGCAGCGCAACGTCGACATCGGCGTCGTGTCGCTCAAGGAAGCCTGGGAGTGGGGCTTTTCGGGCGTGATGGTGCGCGGCTCCGGCGCGGCCTGGGACCTGCGCAAGTCGCAGCCCTACGAGTGCTACGCCGAGATGGATTTCGACATTCCGATCGGCAAGAACGGCGACTGCTACGACCGCTATTTGATCCGCATGGAAGAGATGCGTCAGTCCGTGCGCATCATGAAGCAGTGCATCCAGAAGCTGAACGCGCCTGAGGGCAAGGGCCCCGTCGTCGTCGAGGACAACAAGGTCGCGCCGCCGCGCCGTGGCGAGATGAAGCGCTCGATGGAAGCGCTGATCCACCACTTCAAGCTCTACACCGAGGGCGTCCACGTGCCGGCCGGCGAAGTCTATGCCGCGGTCGAAGCGCCGAAGGGTGAGTTCGGCGTCTATCTCGTCGCCGACGGCACCAACAAGCCCTATAAGTGCAAGATCCGCGCGCCGGGCTTTGCGCATCTGCAGGCCATGCATCACATCTGCCGCGGCCATCTGCTCGCCGACGTCTCGGCGATCCTCGGCTCGCTTGACATCGTGTTCGGAGAGGTCGATCGCTGATGGGGCAGCAGGCGCCAATCCAGTTCGACCGCGCCTCGGGGGCCCTTGAAGGGGCCAACCTGTGGGAGCGGACGGCTGCCCTGGCGCTGATGACGGGATCGAAGATCTCCTCGCACTTCTCGCATATGGGCTACATCGCCTGCGCCAATCTGCTGCGCAGGACGCTGCCCGAGCGCAACATCGCGATCAGGCTCAATCCCGACGCCGTGTTCGAATTCCCTTACGGCGACGGCTACTGGAGCAAGCTGCTCAACCGCTCCTACAATTACGAGGACGAGCTCGAGCTGCTGTTCGCCGACTCGATCGACGTCGATTACACGCTGCTCGATTGCGGCGCCAATTACGGCTACTGGTCGGTGCTGGTGTCGAGCAAGCCGTTCGGTTCGCACAAGGCGATCGCGATCGAGCCATCGGGGCAGAACTATCCGAAGCTCGCCAACAACGCCCGCGTCAACGGCAACCGCTTCGAGACCATGAAGTGCGCCATCGGCGCGGCCCGCGGCACCGCGCGGCTGTCCGGCACCAAGCACGAGGCCTTCAGCATTGCCGGCGATCCGTCGGCGGGCGGTGAAGAAGTGTCCGTGATCGCGCTCGACAACCTCATCGACGACGGCAAGGTCGCGGCCACCGGCAAATACCTGATCAAGCTCGACGTCGAGGGCGTCGAGATCGAGGCGATCAAGGGCGGCGCCCGGCTGCTTGAGGCCGACAGCGTCATCATGTGCGAGGAGCACGGCAGCGACCGCTCCCATGCCGTGTCGCGCTTCATCCTCGAACAGACCCCGCTGAAGCTGATCGTGTTCGATCCGCGCAGTAACCGGATGGAGACCGTGACCGAGCTGTCGATCCTCGACCGCATCAAGGTCTCGACCCACGTCGGCTACAACGTTTTCGGCACCGCAAGCGCATTCTGGCAGGACAGGATCGATGCCCTGAATGCGAAAACCGCGCGCCGTATGCAGTGAGAGATTAGAGATGTCCGTTCGCCGATTAGCACCGAAGGAAGTCCAGCCCGCGAGCTTTGCGTTCACGGAGGAGAACCTCGCATTCGCCAGGCAGCAGATCGCGAAATATCCGGCCGGCCGCCAGGCTTCCGCTGTCATCGCCATCCTCTGGCGCGCGCAGGAGCAGAACGACGGCTGGGTGTCGGAAGCCGCGATCCGCGTCATCGCCGACATGCTCGACATGCCCTATATCCGCGTGCTGGAAGTCGCGACCTTCTACACGATGTTCCAGCTCGCCCCGGTCGGCAAGAAGGCCCATGTCCAGGTCTGCGGCACCACGCCGTGCCGCCTGCGCGGCGCCGAGGATCTGATCCACGTCTGCGAGCACCGCATCCATCACGAGCCCTTCCATCTCTCCAAGGACGGCAATTTCAGCTGGGAAGAGGTGGAGTGCCTGGGCGCCTGCGTGAACGCGCCGATGGTGCTGATCGGCAAGGATACTTACGAGGACCTGACCAAGGAAAGCTTCGGCAAGGTGCTCGACGGTTTTGCTTCGGGCAATCCGCCCAAGCCGGGTCCGCAGAACGGCCGCCAGTTCTCGGCGCCGATCACCGGGCCGACCACACTGAAGGAGATCACCTGATGCGTGATCTCTCGTCGCCGGCAATGCAGGGGAGCGGTGCCATGGAGAAGTGGGGCTTCATCGCGATGCACGCCGTTGTGGCGGCCGCTTTCATCTTCCTGCTTCAGCGCTTCGGCCTGAACGCATCGCTGGAATCTAGTCTGCTCTGGGCGCTGACGTTTGGTATCTGCGCCGCCGGACTTGCCTACAAGCAGTCCAATCGTTGATCGGAAAGCACTGATATGCTCGAGGACAAGGACCGCATCTTCAAGAACCTCTACGGCCTCCACGATTGGGGGCTCGAGGGCGCGCGGCGCCGCGGCGCCTGGGACGGCACGAAGAACATCATCGACAAGGGCCGCGACTGGATCATCAACGAGATGAAGGCCTCGGGGCTCCGCGGCCGCGGCGGCGCCGGCTTCCCGACCGGTCTGAAATGGTCCTTCATGCCGAAGGAATCGACCGACGGCCGGCCGAGCTATCTGGTCGTCAACGCCGACGAATCCGAGCCCGGCACCTGCAAGGATCGCGAGATCATGCGGCACGATCCGCATCTCCTGATCGAGGGCTGCCTGATCGCCAGCTGCGCGATGAACGCGCACGCCTGTTACATCTATGTCCGCGGCGAGTTCATCCGCGAGCGTGAGCACCTCCAGGCCGCGATCGACCAGGCCTACGAGGCCAAGCTGGTCGGCAAGGACAACGTCAACGGTTGGCCGTTCGACATCTATGTCGCCCACGGCGCCGGCGCCTATATCTGCGGCGAGGAAACCGCGCTGCTCGAAAGCCTCGAAGGCAAGAAGGGCCAGCCGCGCCTGAAGCCGCCGTTCCCGGCGAACGTCGGTCTGTTCGGCTGCCCGACCACCGTCAACAACGTCGAGTCGATCGCCGTTGCGCCGGATATCCTGCGCCGCGGCGCGGCGTGGTTCGCCGGCATCGGCCGCCCGAACAACGTCGGCACCAAGCTCTTCTGCATCTCCGGCCATGTCGAGCGGCCCTGCAACGTCGAAGAAGCCATGGGCATTCCGTTCCGTGAGCTGATCGAGAAGCATTGCGGCGGCATTCGCGGCGGCTGGGACAACCTCAAGGCCGTGATCCCCGGCGGCTCGTCGGTGCGCATGGTGCCAGCCGAGCAGATCATCGACACGCCGATGGATTTCGATTCCTTGAGCAAGCTGCGCTCGGGCCTCGGCACCGCGGCCGTGATCGTGATGGACAAGTCCACCGATTTGATCCGCGCCATTGCCCGCATCTCCTATTTCTACAAGCACGAGAGCTGCGGCCAGTGCACGCCGTGCCGCGAGGGCACCGGCTGGATGTGGCGGGTCCTGACCCGCATGGCCGAGGGCCGCGCCCACAAGCGCGAGATCGACATGCTGCTTGAAGTGACAAAACAGGTCGAAGGCCACACCATCTGCGCGCTCGGCGACGCGGCGGCCTGGCCGATCCAGGGCCTGATCACGCATTTCCGTCACGAGATCGAAGCGCGCATCGACCAGTATTCGCACAAGGCTGACATCGACGATATCGGCGTCCGCGATCCCGTGAACATGGTCGCGGCGGAGTAAGAGACATGACCAAGCTCATCATCGACGGCAAGGAGATCGACGTCCCCGCCGAATACACGCTGCTCCAGGCGTGCGAGGCGGCCGGTGCCGAGATTCCGCGCTTCTGCTATCACGAGCGGCTGTCGATCGCCGGCAATTGCCGGATGTGCCTCGTCGAGGTGAAGGGCGGCCCGAAGCCGGTCGCCAGCTGCGCCTGGGGCGTGCGCGACTGCCGTCCAGGCCCCAAGGGCGAGCCGCCGGAGATCTCCACCCGTTCGCCGATGGTGAAGAAGGCGCGCGAAGGCGTGATGGAGTTCCTTCTCATCAACCATCCGCTGGACTGCCCGATCTGCGACCAGGGCGGTGAGTGCGACCTCCAGGACCAGGCGATGGGCTATGGTGTCGACACCAGCCGCTTCGCCGAGAACAAGCGTGCGGTCGAGGACAAATATCTCGGCGCGCTGGTCAAGACCTCGATGAACCGCTGCATCCAGTGCACGCGCTGCGTCCGCTTCTCGGCGGAAGTCGCCGGCGCCCCCGAGATGGGCGCGACCGGCCGCGGCGAGGACATGGAGATCACGACCTATCTCGAGCACGCGCTGACGTCGGAACTGCAGGGCAATCTCGTCGACATCTGCCCGGTCGGCGCGCTGACCTCGAAGCCCTATGCGTTCGCGGCGCGTCCGTGGGAGCTCGGCAAGACCCAGTCGATCGACGTCATGGACGGCCTGGGATCGGCGATCCGCGTCGACACCCGCGGCCGTGAGGTGATGCGTATTCTGCCGCGCATCAACGAGGCCGTGAACGAGGAGTGGATCTCCGACAAGACCCGCCACGTCGTCGACGGCCTGCGCACCCAGCGGCTCGACCGGCCCTATATCCGCGAGGCCGGCAAGCTGCGCGCGGCGAGCTGGACCGAGGCCTTCGCCGCGATCGCCGCCAAGGCGGCGCGCACCGACGGCAAGCGCATCGGCGCGATCGCCGGCGACCTCGCCGGTGTCGAGGAGATGTTCGCGCTGAAGGATCTGCTCGCCAAGTATGGCTCGAGCAATCTGGCGGTGCAGGGCGGCGACGCCTTCGATCCCGCGCTCGGCCGCGCCTCCTACATATTCAACCCGACGCTCTTGGGCGTCGAGCAGGCCGATGCGCTGCTCATCATCGGCGCCAACCCGCGGAAAGAGGCGGCCGTGTTCAACGCCCGCATCCGCAAGCGCTGGCGTGCCGGCGGCTTCAAGGTCGGCGTGATCGGCACCAAGGCCGACCTCACCTACGACTATGACCACCTCGGCGCAGGCACCGAGACGCTCGCCGACCTCGCGGCCGGCAAGCACTCCTTCATGGACGTGCTGAAGAACGCCAAGAATCCTATCATCCTGGTCGGTGCGGGTGCGGCCGCCCGTCACGATGGCGCTGCCATCCTCGCTGCCGCCGCCAAGCTCGCGCTCGACGTCGGCGCGGTGAAGGACGGCTGGAACGGTTTTGGCGTGCTGCACGAGACCGCTTCGCGCGTCGGTGCGCTCGACATCGGCTTCTCCGCCACGGGCGGCGGGCTCAACGCTGCGCAGATGACGACGTTCGGCACGCTCGACTTGCTGTTCCTGTTGGGGGCCGACGAGATCAAGGCGCCGGACGGCACCTTCGTCGTCTATATCGGCACCCATGGCGACCGCGGCGCGCATCGCGCCGACGTCATCCTGCCGGCGGCCGCCTACACCGAGAAATCCGCGATCTACGTCAACACCGAGGGCCGCGTGCAGATGACAGGCCGCGCCGCGTTCCCGCCGGGCGAAGCCCGCGAGGACTGGGCGATCATCCGCGCGCTGTCGGAAGCGCTGGGCAAGAAGCTCGGCTACGATTCGCTCGCGCAGTTGCGCCAGGCGATCTTCAAGGCCGTGCCGCATCTGATGCGTCTCGACCAGATCGAGGCCGGCTCCGCCGACCAGATCAAGAAGCTCGCAGGGAAGGGCGGCTCGCCCGAGAAGGCGCCGTTCAAGCCGCTGGTCGAGGACTTCTACCTGACCAACCCAATCGCGCGTGCATCCGCCGTGATGGCGGAATGCTCGCGCCTCGCCTCCGGGCAAATGCTGACCGCAGCGGAGTGAGCGTGATCTGATGGAATTCTTCGAAAGCGCATTCTGGACCGGGTTCCTCTGGCCGCTGATCATCATGGTCGCGCAGAGCGTCCTGGTGCTCGTCGTCCTCCTGGTCGCGATCGCCTACATCCTGCTCGCCGACCGCAAGATCTGGGCGGCGGTGCAGATCCGCCGCGGCCCGAACGTGGTCGGCCCATGGGGCCTGCTGCAATCCTTCGCCGACCTTTTGAAGTTCGTGCTGAAGGAGCCGATCATTCCGGCCGGCGCCAACAAGGGCGTGTTCCTGCTGGCGCCGCTGGTGTCCTGCGTGCTCGCGCTCGCCGCCTGGGCGGTGATCCCGACCAATCTCGGCTGGGTGATCGCCGACATCAATGTCGGCATCCTCTTCATCTTCGCGATCTCGTCGCTGTCGATCTACGGCATCATCATGGCCGGCTGGTCGTCGAACTCGAAATATCCGTTCCTGGCCGCGCTGCGCTCGGCGGCGCAGATGGTGTCGTACGAAGTCTCGATCGGCTTCGTCATCATCACGGTGCTGCTCTGCGCGGGCACGCTGAACCTGTCGGCCGTCGTCGAGGCCCAGCACGCGCGCGGCCTCGCCAGCCTGATCGGGTTGCCGCAGCTCACCATCCTGAACTGGTACGTCTGGCCGCTGTTCCCGATGTTCGTCGTGTTCTACGTCTCGGCGCTGGCGGAAACCAACCGTCCGCCCTTCGACCTCGTCGAAGCGGAATCCGAGCTCGTCGCCGGCTTCATGGTCGAATACGGCTCGACTCCGTACCTTCTGTTCATGCTCGGCGAGTATGTCGCGATCGTCACGATGTGCGCGATGGCGACCATCCTGTTCCTCGGGGGCTGGCTGCCGCCGGTTGACCTGCCGCCCTTCAACTGGGTGCCGGGGATCATCTGGTTCTCGCTGAAGCTGTTCTTCATGTTCTTCCTGTTCGCGATGGCGAAGGCGATCGTGCCCCGCTACCGCTACGATCAACTGATGCGCCTCGGCTGGAAGGTGTTCCTGCCGCTGTCCCTGGCGATGGTGATCGTGGTGGCCGGCGTGCTGCATTTCGCCGGCATCGCGCCGAAGTGAGGGCCGTCATGGGTATCAACGTCAACGCCACTGCACGCTCGCTTCTTCTGTCGGAATTCGTCTCGGCGTTCTTCCTCGCCATGCGCTATTTCTTCCAGCCGAAGCCGACGCTGAACTATCCGTTCGAGAAGGGCCCGATCTCGCCGCGCTTCCGAGGCGAGCACGCGCTGCGCCGCTATCCGAACGGCGAAGAGCGCTGCATCGCCTGCAAGCTGTGCGAAGCGGTCTGCCCGGCGCAGGCCATCACCATCGAGGCCGGTCCGCGCCGCAACGACGGCACCCGCCGCACCGTGCGTTACGACATCGACATGGTGAAGTGCATCTATTGCGGCCTCTGCCAGGAGGCCTGTCCTGTGGACGCCATCGTCGAAGGCCCGAACTTCGAGTTCGCGACCGAGACCCGCGAGGAACTGTTCTATGACAAGGCCAAGCTGCTCGCCAACGGCGACCGCTGGGAACGCGAGATCGCGAAAGCGATCGAGCTCGACGCGCCGTACCGGTGAGGTGAGGGCATGATCCTTCCCGCCATTTCCTCGTCATTCCGGGGCGCGCGAAGCGCGAACCCGGAATCTCGCGCCACAACCTCCAGATTCCGGGTTCGCGGGCTTTGCCCACGCCCCGGAATGACGGGGAATGCCTGATGATCCTTCCCGCGCTGTTCTTCTATCTGTTCGCCGGAGTCTGCGTCGCCTCGGCCGTGATGGTGATTGTCTCGCGCAATCCCGTGCACTCCGTGCTGTACCTGATCCTGGCCTTCGTCAACGCCTCCGGCCTGTTCGTGCTGATGGGCGCCGAGTTCCTGGCGATGATCCTGATCGTCGTCTATGTCGGCGCGGTCGCGGTGCTGTTCCTGTTCGTGATCATGATGCTCGACGTCGACTTCACCGAGCTGCGCGAGGGCTTCATCGAGTACCTGCCGGTCGGCCTCGTGATCGGCGGCATCTTCCTGTTCGAGCTGCTGCTCACGGTCGGCTTCTGGGTCATCAATCCCGGCGTCTCCAAGACGATCACGGCGGCGATCCCGGCCAATGTCAGCAACACCGAGGCGCTCGGCCTCGTGCTCTATACGAAGTACATCCACTACTTCCAGCTCTCGGGCATGGTGCTGCTGGTCGCCATGATCGGCGCCATCGTGCTGACGCTCCGGCACAAGGCGAGCGTGAAGCGGCAGGACATCAACGTTCAGAACGCGCGCACGCCCGAGATGGCGATGGCGATGCGCAAGGTGGTGCCGGGGCAGGGGCTCTCGGACGCCGATGCGGCGGAGTGGGTGAAATGACGATCGGGCTCGGACATTATCTGGCGGTCGGCGCGATCCTGTTCACGCTCGGCATCCTCGGCATCTTCCTGAACCGCAAGAACATCATCGTCATCCTGATGTCGATCGAGCTGATCCTGCTCTCGGTCAACATCAACCTCGTGGCGTTCTCGACCTTCCTCGGCGACATCGTCGGCCAGGTCTTCGCGCTGCTGGTGCTGACGGTTGCGGCTGCTGAAGCTGCGATCGGTCTCGCCATCCTGGTGGTCTATTTCCGCAACCGCGGCTCGATCGCGGTTGAGGACGTCAATCTGATGAAGGGCTGAGCTCTCAAATGGTTCAGGCAATCGTTTTCCTGCCTCTGCTGGGCGCCATTCTGGCTGGCCTGATCGCGCTCGTCGGCGCGCATGCCCGCAACCCCTCGGGCGACGAGCTCGACCATCACGGCGATCACGGGCATGGCCACGGCGACGCTCATGCGTCGGCCGCCCATGATGACCATGGTCACGACGATCACGGCCACGACGATCACGGCCATGGCCCGACCGAGCCGCCCGCGGCGGGCTCGCGCGGCGCCGAGCTGATCACCACGGCGCTGCTGTTCGTCTCGGCGGCGTTGTCCTGGATGACGCTGGTCGATGTCGGCTTCATGCACCACGACTACAGGATCCAGCTGCTGCCCTGGATCTTCTCCGGCGACCTCCAGGTCTGGTGGACGCTGCGCGTTGACACGCTCACCGCCGTGATGCTGGTGGTGGTGACGACCGTGTCCTCACTCGTGCACCTCTATTCCATCGGCTACATGGACGAGGATCCGAACCGGCCGCGCTTCTTCGGTTATCTCAGCCTGTTCACCTTCGCCATGCTGATGCTGGTGACGGCGGACAACCTCGTGCAGCTGTTCTTCGGCTGGGAAGGCGTGGGTCTGGCCAGCTACCTGCTGATCGGCTTCTGGTACCAGAAGCCGTCGGCGAACGCGGCCGCGATCAAGGCCTTCGTGGTCAACCGCGTCGGCGATTTTGGTTTCGCGCTCGGCATCTTCGCGATCTTCATGCTGGTCGGCTCGACCGATTTCGAGACCATCTTCCACGCGGCGCCCGGCCTCACCGGCAAGACCGTCAACTTCCTCGGTTGGCACGCCGACGCGCTGACCCTGACCTGTTTGCTCTTATTCATGGGCGCGATGGGCAAGTCGGCGCAGTTCCTGCTGCACACCTGGTTGCCGGACGCGATGGAAGGCCCGACCCCGGTCTCGGCGCTGATCCATGCCGCGACCATGGTCACCGCCGGCGTGTTCATGGTGGCGCGCCTGTCGCCGCTGTTCGAGCTCGCCCCGAATGCCCAGGCCGTCGTGATGTTCTTCGGCGCCACCACCGCGTTCTTCGCCGCGACCATCGGCCTCGTCCAGAACGACATCAAGCGCATCGTCGCCTATTCGACCTGTTCGCAACTCGGCTACATGTTCGTGGCGATGGGAGCGGGGGCCTATTCGGTCGGCATGTTCCACCTGTTCACGCACGCCTTCTTCAAGGCGCTGCTGTTCTTGGGGAGCGGCTCGGTGATCTACGCGATGCACCACGAGCAGGACATCCGCAACATGGGCGGCCTCTGGAAGAAGATCCCCTACACCTACGCGGTGATGGTGGTCGGCACCCTGGCGCTCACCGGCTTTCCGCTCACCGCCGGCTACTTCTCCAAGGACGCGATCATCGAGTCCGCCTACGCCTCGCACAATCCGTTCGGGGTCTACGGCTTCCTGATGACGATCGTCGCCGCCGGCCTGACCTCGTTCTACTCCTGGCGCCTGATCTTCAAGACCTTCCACGGCGAGCCGCATGACGAGCATCACTACGAGGCCGCGCATGAGGCTCCGATCTGGATGCTGATCCCGATCGGCGTGCTCGCGGTCGGCTCGTTCGTCGCGGGGCTGCCGTTCAAGGAGCTGTTCGCCGGTCACGGCATCGAGGAGTTCTTCCGCGAATCCGTGAAGATGAACCCGCACATCATCGAGGAGATGCACCACATCCCGCAGGCCATCGCGTTCCTGCCGACGGTGATGATGGTGCTGGGCTTCCTGGTGTCGTACCTGTTCTACATCCGCCGACCCTACTTGCCGGTCGAGCTCGCGAAGACGCAGCCGATGCTGTACCAGTTCCTGCTCAACAAATGGTACTTCGACGAGCTCTACGACCTCATCTTCGTCCGTCCGGCGAAGTGGATCGGCTATCAGCTCTGGAAGAAGGGCGACGGGTTCATCATCGACGGCTTCGGTCCCGACGGCGTCTCGGCCCGCGTGCTGGACGTCACCCGCAACGTCGTGAAGATCCAGACCGGCTATCTCTATCACTACGCATTCGCCATGCTGATCGGCGCCGCCGGCCTGATCACCTGGTTCATGTTCGGCTTTGGAGGCCAGTAAATGACAACCTGGCCCATTCTTTCGGTCACGACGTTCCTGCCACTGGTCGGCGCGCTGATCGTCTATCTCAGCCGCGGTGACGACGAGGCGGCCAAGCGCAACTCGCGCTGGATCGCGCTGTGGACCACGCTGATCACCTTCGCGGTGTCGGTGATCCTGGTCATGCGCTTCGACCCCAGCAACCCCGACTTCCAGTTCGTCGAGAAGGCGAACTGGCTCGCCGCCGGCATCACCTATCACATGGGCGTCGACGGCATCTCGCTGCCGCTGGTGATCCTCACCACCGCCGTGATGCCGTTCTGCATCATCGCGAGCTGGAAGGCGATCACGAGCCGCGTCCGCGAATACATGATGGCGTTCCTGATCCTGGAGACGCTGATGATCGGCACCTTCTCGGCGCTCGATCTCGTGCTGTTCTACCTGTTCTTCGAGGGTGGCCTGATCCCGATGTTCCTGATCATCGGCGTCTGGGGCGGCCCGCGCCGGGTCTACGCGTCGTTCAAGTTCTTCCTCTACACGCTGCTCGGCTCGGTCCTGATGCTGCTCGCCATCATGGCGCTGTACTGGAACGGCGGCACCACCGACATCCCGACCCTGATGCACACGTCCGTGCCGCGGTCCCTGCAGACCTGGGCGTGGCTCGCCTTCTTCGCCTCCTTTGCGGTGAAGATGCCGATGTGGCCGGTCCACACTTGGCTTCCCGACGCGCACGTCGAGGCGCCGACCGCGGGCTCTGTGGTCCTCGCCGCGATCCTCCTGAAGATGGGCGGTTACGGCTTCCTGCGCTTCTCGCTGCCGATGTTCCCGCTGGCCTCGCACGACTTCGCGCCGCTGGTGTTCACGCTCTCGGCCATCGCCATCATCTACACCTCGCTGGTGGCCCTGATGCAGGAGGACATGAAGAAGCTGATCGCGTACTCGTCGGTGGCGCATATGGGCTTCGTCACCATGGGCATCTTCGCCGGCACCATGCAGGGTGTCGCCGGCGGCGTGTTCCAGATGATCTCGCACGGCATCGTCTCCGGCGCGCTGTTCCTCTGCGTCGGCATCGTCTACGACCGCCTGCACACCCGCGAGATCGCGGCCTATGGCGGCCTCGTCAACCGGATGCCGCTCTACGCGATGACCTTCATGGTCTTCACCATGGCCAATGTCGGCCTGCCCGGAACGAGCGGCTTCGTCGGCGAGTTCATGACGCTGCTCGGCACCTTCAAGGTCTCGATCCCGACCGCGTTCTTCGCCAGCTTCGGCGTGATCCTGTCGGCGGCCTATGCGCTGTGGCTCTATCGCAAGGTGGTGTTCGGGGCCCTGGTCAAGCCGTCGCTGATGAGCATGAAGGATCTCACCTTCCGGGAGTGCCTGACGCTGTTCCCGATGATCGCGCTGACGATCCTGTTCGGCGTCTATCCGAAGCCGGTGCTCGACATGTCGGCCGCTTCGGTCCAGCAACTCGTCAACAACTACAACACCGCTGTGACGGCCATGAAGGCCGCCGCACTGCTCCAGTGATCGGGCAGGTCAGGATATCGCCATGAGCTTTGAGACTGCAGGTTATCAACTGGCGCCGGTGCTGCCCGAACTCGTGCTCGCGGTCGGCGCGATGGCGCTTCTGATGCTGGGAGCCTATCGCGGGCAGGAGACGACCAGGACGGTCACGCTGCTGTCGGTGGTGCTCCTGATCGTGGTCGGCGCGCTCGTCTACATGCAGCCCGCGGGCAAGCAGGTGACCTTCGGCGGCAGCTTCATCGCCGACGACTTCGCCCGCTTCATGAAGATCCTGGCCCTGATCGGCTCGGCGGTGACCCTGGTCCTGTCGACCGAGTTCCTGTCCGACCCGTCGCGCCGCATCTTCGAATATTCGATCCTGGTGCTGCTCTCGACGCTCGGCATGATGGTGCTGATCTCGGCCGGCGACCTGATCTCGCTCTATCTCGGCCTCGAGCTGATGTCGCTGGCGCTTTACGTCGTGGCGGCCTCGAACCGCGACAATGCCAAGTCGACCGAAGCCGGCTTGAAGTATTTCGTGCTCGGCGCGCTGTCCTCGGGCATGCTGCTCTACGGTTCCTCGCTGATCTACGGCTTCACCGGCACGGTGAGCTTCACCGGCATCGCCGCGGCGGCCACGGTCTCGAATGTCGGCCTGGTCTTCGGCCTCGTCTTCCTGCTCGCCGGCCTCTGCTTCAAGGTCTCGGCGGTGCCGTTCCACATGTGGACGCCCGACGTCTATGAGGGCGCCCCGACCCCGGTCACCGCCTTCTTCGCGTCGGCGCCGAAGGTGGCCGCGCTCGCCGTCTTCACCCGCGTGACGCTGACCGCATTCCCCGGCATCGTCTCGCAGTGGCAGCAGATCCTGGTGTTCGTGTCGATCGCCTCGATGGCGCTCGGCTCCTTCGCCGCGATCGGCCAGAGCAACATCAAGCGCCTGATGGCCTATTCGTCGATCGGCCACATGGGCTTCGCGCTGGTCGGCCTCGCCTCCGGCACGGTCGAGGGCGCGCAGGGCGTCCTGATGTACATCGTGATCTATGTCGCGATGACGCTCGGCTCGTTCTCGATCATCCTCGCCATGAAGCGCAACGGCCAGGCGGTGGAGCAGATCAGCGATTTCGCAGGCCTCTCGCGGACCAATCCGCTGCTCGCCTTCATGTTCGCGATGCTGCTGTTCTCGCTCGCCGGCATCCCGCCGCTCGCCGGCTTCTTCGCCAAATGGTACGTCTTCGTCGCCGCCATCAAGGCGAACCTGTTCACGCTCGCCGTCATCGGCGTGCTGACCAGCGTGGTCGGTGCCTATTACTATCTCGCCATCGTCAAGACGATGTACTTCGACGAGCCGGCCGGCCAGGTCGATCCGGTGCGCATCGAAGTGCGGACGGTGCTGGCGGTCGCGGGCCTGTTCAACATCCTGTTCGCGCTGTTCGCAGGTCCGGTGGTGAGCGTCGCCTCCGCCGCGGCAAAGTCGCTGTTCTAGGATGGCTTTCACGCTCGGTCCTCGCGCACTGTCGGCGGGCTACAAGCTCGCAGCTTTCGAGCGGACCGGCTCGACCAATACCGAGGCGATCGAGCACGCCAGGGCCGGCGAGCGTGGCCCGATGTGGTTCGTCACGTCGGAACAGACCGCCGGCCGCGGCCGCCGCCAGCGCGCCTGGATTGCGCCGCGCGGCAATCTCGCCGCCAGCATCCTCGAAGTGATGGACGTTACCCCGGCCGTCGCCGCCACGCTGGGCTTTGCCGCCGGGCTGGCGGAGGAGGCTGCGCTGGAGAAGGTGAGCCTCGAGGCCGCGCTCCGCCTCGGCGAGGGCCGCCCCCGCTACGCCCTGAAATGGCCGAATGATGTGCTCGCCGGCGGCAAGAAGCTGGTCGGCATTGGGCTTGAAGCCGAGGCCGTTGGCAACGGTCTCGCCATCGTCGTCGGCATCGGCACCAACGTGGTTGCAGCGCCCGAGGGCACCCCGACGCCTGCGGTGTCGCTGGCCGCCCTCGGCGTCCAGATCAGCGCGGAGGAGCTGTTCTCGGCCCTCTCGGATGCCTGGGTCGAGTTCCGGGGGATCTGGGACAATGGCCGCGGCTTTGCCGAGATCCGGAAGCTCTGGCTCGAGCGCGCTGCCGGCCTCGGCGAGCGGGTCGCGATCCACACGGGAGCGATGACGCTGGAAGGCGTTTTTGACACAATCGACGACACCGGCTGCCTGATTGTCCGCACCGCGGAGGGCCGTCGCGTGCCGGTGGCCGCGGGCGAGGTGTTCTTCGGCCCCGTCGCCTCCGTGGGAGCTGCGTGATGGCAAGGCCCGACGAACTGGTGTTTGCGCCCCTCGGCGGCGTCGGCGAGATCGGCATGAACCTGTCGATCTACGGCCTCGGCAACCGCCACCAGCGCGCCTGGCTGGCGGTCGATCTCGGCGTGTCATTCGGTGACGAGGAGCATCTGCCGGGCATCGACCTGATCATGCCCGACATCAGCTTCCTGGAGAAGGAGCGCAAGAACCTGATGGGCCTCGTGCTGACCCACGCCCATGAGGACCATTTCGGCGCCATCATCGATCTCTGGCCGAAACTGAAATGCCCGATCTACGCCACCAGGTTCAGCGCGGCGCTGTTCGAGGCCAAATGCGCTGCCGAGCGCAATGCGCCCGAGATCCCTGTCACCGTGGTGCCATCAGGCGGCCGCGTCGATATCGGCCCGTTCAACGTCGAGTTCATTCCCGTCGCGCATTCGATTCCGGAAGCGCATGCGCTGGCGATCCACACCGAAGCCGGCATCGTGCTGCATACCGGCGACTGGAAGATCGACCCGACTCCGACCCTTGGGGCGCCGACCGACGAGAAGCGGCTGCGCGAATTGGGCGAGCAGGGCGTGCTCGCCTTGATCGGCGATTCCACCAACGCCGTGCGCGATGGCCGCTCGCCGTCGGAAGCCGAGGTCGCCCGGACCATCATCGAGCTCGTCAAATCAGCCAAGGGCCGCGTTGCGGTCACGACCTTCGCCTCCAACGTCGCCCGCATCAAGGCGGTCGCCGATGCGGCGAAGGCTGCCGACCGCGAGGTCGTCGTGGTCGGCCGCGCCATGGAGCGCGTGGTGCAGGTCGCCCGCGAGACCGGCTATCTCGACGGCGTGCAGAATTTCCGTTCGCCTGAGGTCTACGGTCACCTTCCGCAGGACAAGGTGCTGGCCCTGTGCACCGGCAGCCAGGGCGAGTCGCGTGCGGCGCTGGCGCGCATCGCCAACGACGACCATCCTGAGATCACGCTCAACCGCGGCGACAGCGTCATCTTCTCCTCGCGCACCATTCCAGGCAACGAGAAGGCTGTCAGCTCGATCGTCAACAATCTCGTGCTCCAGGGCGTCGAGATCATCACCGACCGCGACGCTCTGGTCCACGTCTCCGGCCATCCCCGCCGCGACGAGCTGCGCGACCTGATTTCCTGGGTGAAGCCGCAACTCCTGATCCCGGTCCATGGCGAGGCCCTGCATCTGCACGAGCACGCAAAGCTGGCCCGCGCCGCCGGCGTGCCGCGCGTGCTGGTCTGCCGCGACGGTGACCTCGTCAGGCTCGGCCCCGGCGATCCCGGCATCATCGGGGAGGTGCCTTTCGGCCGTCTCTACAAGGACGGGACGATTCTGGAGGACTCCAAGTCCCGCGCGGTGATCGAGCGTCGCCGCATGGCCTTTTCCGGCTGCGCCTTCGTCGCCATCGCGATGACTGGGCAGGGCGAGCTCGCCGACGATCCCGAGGTCGATCTCGTCGGCATCCCCGAGAAGAATAGGGCGGGCGAGCTCTTCGACGACATCGTCTTCGACGCCGTGATGTCCACCATCGAGGGCCTGCCAAAGGCGCGTCGCCGCGATCCCGACGCCTTGGGCGAGTCGGTGCGACGCGCCGTCCGGGCCGTGATCAACGAACATTGGGGCAAAAAGCCTCCCTGTCTGGTACACGTACTGACAGTGTAATTGTGTCAGCATCCCGGGAAGGCGGCCCGCCGCTTGTCCGGATCACGCGCTGAGGGAGAAGAAACCATGCTGGGCCGGCTCAACCATGTCGCGATCGCAACCAAGGACGCGGTCAAGGCCGCGAAGATCTACGGTGCGGCGTTCGGGGCCGAGATCTCGGAGGCCGTTCCGCTGCCCGAGCACGGCGTCACCACCGTGTTCGCGACCTTGCCCAACACCAAGATCGAGTTCATCGAGCCGCTTGGCGAGGCCTCGCCGATCGCGAAGTTCCTCGAGCGCAACGCCGACGGCGGCATCCACCATGTCTGCTACGAGGTCGTGGACATCATCGCCTCGCGCGACACCTTGGTGAAGGAGGGCGCGCGGGTGCTCGGCGACGGCGTGCCGAAGATCGGGGCCCACGGCAAGCCGGTGCTGTTCCTGCACCCGAAGGACTTTTCCGGCGCGCTGGTCGAGATCGAGCAGGCGTAAGGCCGTCCCATGGCCATCCAGATATCGACCGCACTTGCGATCTACTTCGTCATCTGGTGGGTCGCGCTGTTCCTGACGCTGCCGTTCGGCGTGCGCAGCCAGCACGAGGATGGCGTCGGCGCACCCGGCACCGACCCCGGCGCGCCGATCCTGACGCGGATGGGGCGCAAGCTGATCTGGACCACGATCATCTCGGCGGTGATCTACGGCATCGGCGTAGCGGCCTATCATGCCGGCTATCTCTCGATCGAGCGCCTGTCGAAATTGATGGGAATGCCGTTCTAGGGCATGGTTGGCTGCGCGTGGTTCACCTCTCCCCAGCGGGGAGAGGTCGGATTGCGCAGCAACCCGGGTGAGGGGCCGCGGCGCTCAGCGAGTCCAGAACCCCTCATCCGGATCGCATCTTCGATTCGATCCGACCTCTCCCTATGGGAGAGGTGAATCGGAGCCCGGAGCTCACATCGATTCAATCAAGAT
Organism: Bradyrhizobium sp. CCBAU 25338; assembly: GCF_028128965.1. Lineage (NCBI taxonomy): Bacteria > Pseudomonadati > Pseudomonadota > Alphaproteobacteria > Hyphomicrobiales > Nitrobacteraceae > Bradyrhizobium > Bradyrhizobium sp. CCBAU 25338. The sequence continues at coordinate 38,823 of NZ_LFKY01000037.1, read as the reverse complement.
GCGTTCGATTAGGATTTCTTCGCGCGTTGTTCTTTCGGGGGAAACAAATGACTTTTCAGCGTATCGTCGTCGCGCTTCTGGTGCTGATCGTCGCCGGCCTCGGTGCAATTGGCTATTTTGAGTGGAAGATGGCCGTGCAGGTCCGCACCCTGAAGGCGTTCGTCGAGGGCTATGTCTTCAACGAGGCGGTGCTGGCCTGCGAGCAGTCGAAGAGCTCGACGCCGTTCAGGTGGAACGGAGGCAAGACCACCTCGGTGATCGGCCTGAGCTCGGTCAAGCTCGACAAATACAACGTCAGCGCCAGCTACACGCTGGTGGCGGACGGCGTCTATTGTGACTACGATCCCATCAAGAGAAAGGCCGACATCGGCTCCAGCTTCCTGGAGCGGGAGACCTTTTAGTCGCGAGCGAAGCGCGTGAGCTCTCGAATGGCATCGGACGCCGCCGACCACATCATCGATCTCTATCAGCGCAAGGCATCGGACTGGATCGAGAGCCGTGCACGGAGCAGTCTGTTCGAACAGGCCTGGCTCGACCGTTTCCGCGCGCTGCTGCCGCCTGCCGGCTCCGTCCTCGATCTCGGCTGCGGCTCGGCAGAGCCGATGGCGGGATATCTGATCGGGCTCGACCATCCCGTGACGGGGGTGGATTCCTCGCCGGCCATGATCGATGCGTGCGGACAGCGCTTCCCGCAGCAGGAATGGATCGTTGCCGATATGCGCCAGCTTGCGTTGGGACGGCGATTTGGCGGCATCCTCGCCTGGGATAGCTTCTTCCACCTCTGTTTTGACGACCAGCGCCGCATGTTCCCGATCTTTCGCGACCATGCGAGGCCGGAGGCGGCGCTGATGTTCACAAGCGGCCCGGCGCAGGGCGAGGCGATCGGAGCGCTCGGCGGCGAGCCGCTGTATCATGCCAGCCTGGATCCGGCCGAATATCGTTCACTGCTGGATCGGCATGGATTCCGCGTCGTGTCGCACGTGGTCGAGGACCCCGATTGCGGTGGGCACACCATCTGGCTGGCGCAGCGCCTTTGAGACGCTGCGGCCACCTCGCGGCAGCAGCGGCGTCGCCGTGAAGCAGGCATCCGGCGAGCCTTCCGTCACACATTCCGCTTGAGCGAGTCCGCCAGCAGGTCTCGGCCAGTTCTAAAGCATGATGCGAGTAGGTTTGATTGCGCCACCGGCGGTGCACTTCCTCTCCGCTTGCGGGAGAGGGTTGGGGAGAGGGTGTTTCCGCAATGGGACAATCCCCTCGAGGAGAAAGCCCTCACGCGGCGCGCGGGACGATGCTTCGCATCGCCCGGACGCGTCGACCCTCTCCCGCAAGCGGGAGAGGTGTACGAGCCGCACCGATCATCTATTCAACCTAAGCCATTCCGCTTAGATCGCCCGGCGTTGCCGGCCAGCGAAGAGACCGTAAACAAACAGCACGACGATCGCGCCGACCACCGCACCGATCAGGCCGGCCCCTTCACCAGGGCGATACCAGCCCAGCGCTTGCCCGAGATAAGAGGCCACGAACGCGCCGACGATGCCGAGAATGGTCGTCAGGATGAAGCCGGAAGGTTCATTGTCGCCCGGCATGATGAACTTGGCGATCACGCCGGCGAGAAAGCCAATGATGATGGTCCAAAGAATGCTCATGGGTACATCTCTTCTGAGTTAAGCCGCTGCTTCTATGCTTCGGGCAGGCGTCCATCCGGCGTGTATTTGTCGATTGCGGAAGGAAGTTCACGGGACAGCCGTGTGATGATCTCGTCTTGAGAAAGCCCGGTCTGCTCTGCGAGCTTCTCCAGGACGTCGCCGCCGATAGCTTGTTTGAGCTGCGGCGAGGAGATGTCCTTGTTGGGCCCGGGCTTCACCCATGAGTCGGCGATTTCGCCCTGGCCATTCTGGTTGAACCTCTCCAGGAGCTCGCCAATTCCGCCATTGAGCAGGCCCCCGATTCCGCCCGCGCCGAGCATGCCGCCGAGATTGCCGAGCATGCCCCCAGGCGGCTGCGGACCGCCCGCAGACGAGCCGCCCCCTGCGCCTTTCAACAGCTCAGCCAATTTGTCGCGGTTCTGATATCCGGCAATGGCCAGCATCGCCAGAAAGGCAGTCATGGAGGGCATTCCGCGGCTCATCTGCAGCTCCTCTACAAGGTCAGAAACTCAAAACTGTCTCAGCCTGCTTGGGTTCCTCAATCAGCCAATCCTGGCTCGCGGCCAAGCGTCCCAGCTGGTTGCCCGATGCCCATAACGTGCGCCCATGTCCCGCGCGCCGGCACGACAACGCACCAGGTGGCGGGCGGCGTTGATTGCGATTACGATCCGATCAAAAGAATGGCCGGGATCGGCTCGGGCTTGCCAGCCTCGGGAGTAACGATCCGGCCCAGACAAGGGATGGGATCGTCATGAGCGGGGACCGGGCAGGGCACTACCGAATTCTGCACGAAGGCGACCTGCGCGACTATCTCGCGGGCCTCTCCGGGCTCAGGGCATTGCTTGGCGGCGAGCCGGCGTCCTGGTCCATCACCGAGGTCGGCGACGGCAATCTCAACCTCGTCTTCATCGTCAAGGGCGCGGGCGGCGGCATCGCGGTGAAGCAGGCGCTGCCCTACGTCCGCCTCGTCGGCGAGAGCTGGCCGCTGCCGCTGTCGCGGGCCCATTACGAGTATCTCGCGCTGTCCCGGCAGGCCCAGCTCGCGCCCGGCCTGGTGCCAGCCGTGCTGCACCACAACGACGCCCTGGCCCTGACGGTCATGGAGCTGCTCGAGCCCCACATCATCATGCGCAAGGGGTTGGTTGCGGGGAAGCAATATCCGCGCTTCGTCGACGACATCACGGCCTTCATGGCGAGGACGCTGTTCTTCACCTCCGACCTCGCGCTCTCCGCGGCCGAGAAGAAGGAGGGGATCGCCGCCTTCGCCGGCAATCACGCGCTTTGCAAGATCACCGAAGACCTGATCTTCACCGATCCCTACCGCATTGCCGAGCAGAACCGCTGGACCGCCCCGTACCTCGACAGCCTGGCCGCGGAGCTGCGTAACGACATGGAGCTGCATGTCTCGGTCTCCCGCCTGAAGCTGAAGTTCATGGCAAGCCCGGAAGCGCTGCTGCATGGCGATCTCCACACCGGCTCGATCATGGTGACGGAGAGCGAGACGCGCGTGATCGATCCGGAATTCGCGTTCTACGGCCCGATGGGTTTCGACTCCGGCGCCGTGCTGGCCAATCTCCTGATGGCTTATTTCGCCTCCGTCGGCCACGAGCGCGCGGCGGGCGAGCGGGCTGCCTTCGAGGGTTGGGTTCTAGAGACCGTCGAAAAGGTCTGGACCGAGTTCGCCCGCAAATTCCTCGGCCTCTGGCGCGCTGAAGCCACCGGGGACGCCTATCCGGTCTCGCTGTTCACCGGCGACAAGGGAGCCGCACGGCTGGAAACGGAGCGACAGGCCTACATGCAGCGCCTGTTCGCCGACACCGTCGGCTTCGCGGCGGCCAAGATCATCCGTCGCATCTTCGGTCTCGCCCACAACATCGACTTCGAGCTGATCGAGGACCCGCGACGGCGAGCGATCTGCGAGGCGCGCGCGGTGCGGCTGGCGCGGGCGATGATGGTGGAGGCGGCGGCGTTTCCGACGATCGCTGACGTCACCGGCGCTGCGCGAAAACTGCGGGATTGGCAGCCGGAATTGTCTGGCTGAGACGGAGCTTCTCCGTCCGTCAGGGGTCACTTCGACATGCTCGCGCGATGCGCCCGGGCGCTGGGCCAATGCGCCGATGGGGGGAAGGCGGCGTCCATTCCACCAGGGCGTGTACTCACCAGGGTCGAACATGTCAGCGCAAAGGGGCATGGGGAAATCTTGCGATCAATCAGAGCATTATCGCGCGTGACCCGGAGCGGACGTCTTGCGCGCTAAAGCGAGATGAGACTTGGATCAGCAATCATCGCGCTTTAGGTCGTTGTTTGCGCATGACCTTTCCGGAAATCGCTTCGCACTTTCAACCTGCCATGGCGCCGTCTGCGGTCAGCTGACAGGATGTTTTCGGGCCACAGCTCATCGTCTTTTCGCGAGGAGCTGGCGGAAACCAGTTGGCCTTTGACCGAGATCGAGCTACCCATTGCTCATGAGGAAGAACAAGACTTTCCGGCTTGTTCTGATCAAGCCGTCACATTACGACGACGAAGGCTATGTCATTCGATGGTGGCGCGGCGGCCTGCCTTCGAATTCACTGGCCTGCCTTTACGGCATCGCGCTCGATTGTCGTGAACGCGGGGTTCTCGGGCCCGATTGCAACATCGAGATCGACGCCATCGATGAGACCAACTGGAAGGTGCGTGTCGCGGACCTGGCGCGCGCGATCAAGGCTGCGGATGCCGGCATGGTGATGCTGGTCGGGGTCCAGTCCAACCAGTTTCCCCGATCGCTCGATCTAGCGAGAGAGTTTCGCAAGCTCGGAATCCACGTTGCGATCGGCGGCTTCCATGTGTCCGGCACCCTCTCGATGCTGCCGAAGCGCGATTCCGGCGTTCAGGAGATGATGGACCTCGGTGTGTCGGTCTTCGCAGGCGAAGCCGAGGGACGGCTCGAGGAGCTGTTGCAGGATGCGGTCGCCGGGCGATTGCAGCCTCTCTACAACTACATCGACGATCTGCCAGACCTGGAAAGCCAGCCTTTGCCGATCATTCCCCGCCAGCAGATCGGACGGGTCATCGGCCACACCACGAGCTTCGACGCGGGGCGCGGCTGCCCGTTCCAGTGCTCGTTCTGCACCATCATTAACGTACAGGGCCGCAAGTCGCGGCGCCGCAGCGCCGACGACATCGAGGCCGTGATCCGCGCCAACGTCGCTCAGGGCGTCTTCGCCTTCTTTCTCACCGACGACAATTTTGCGCGCAACAGGGATTGGGAAAGTTTGCTCGACCGCATCATCGCGTTGCGTGAGAAGGAGGGCTGGGACCTCCGTTTCACGATCCAGGTCGACACGCTCTGCCACAAGCTGCCTGACTTCATCGAGAAATGCGCGAAGGCCGGCGTCCGGCGTTGCTTCATCGGTCTTGAAAACATCAACCCGGACAGTCTGCTCGGCGCCAAGAAGCGGCAGAACAAGATCACCGACTATCGCGAGATGATGCTGGCCTGGAAGAGGGCCAGGATCATGACGATCGGCGGCTACATTATCGGCTTTCCCAACGACACACCGGAATCGATCGTCCGCGACATCGAGATCATCAAGCATGAGCTGCCGATCGACATGCTGGAGTTCTTCTTCCTGACGCCGCTGCCAGGCTCGGAAGACCACAAGACGCTCTACCTGAAGGGCGTCGCGATGGATGCGGACCTCAACAAATACGACCTGGACCACGTCACGACGGACCACCCCGCCATGTCCAAGGCGGACTGGGAGCGCGCCTACGAGCTCGCCTGGAACACCTATTACACCTGGGAGCACATCGAGACGCTGATGCGACGTGCCGCGGTGACGGGCAATAATGTTGGCAAGATCGGCACCTACGCGCTCTATTTCAAAGGCTACCATCCCATCGAGCGCGTCCATCCGCTCGAAGGGGGTGTGCTGCGGCTGAAGAGCCGCGATGAGCGCCGTCCGCATCTGCCGGTCGAGCCGGCCTGGTCGTTCTATCCTCGCTATGCCGCCGACACTGCCGTGAAGGCCGTACAATGGGTTTCGCTCGCTCTGCGCCTCCACCGGCTGGCGCGCAAGGTCAAGTCGGATCCGCACCGGCTCGCCTATGTCGATGCGGCGATCACCCTGCAGGCTGACGAGACCGCGAGTCTGGATTTGTACAAGACGCGGTCCAGCCAGGCGTTTCTCGATCAGCGGCGGCATATCGAAGAGGCACAGAAACCTAAGTTAGCCGGGGGATAGGGTGCGTTGAGTTGAACGGCAGCCCTGGGCCTCGGCCCGCACGTTGGGCACCCTCAACTCCCGATACCACCGACCAGACGCGGGCGCCGATTTGCGAGCGGTTTCGCCGCGGGCAGGGCGCGTAGCCAGACGCGAAAACTGACGATCTCCGGACAATCCGCCGTGCCTTCCGGCGCAACAAGCCAATCACCCGGGCCCGATCCCTCATCGATCCGTTCGCAACGATAGCCCGGATGGTGGCTTACGCCGCGGGCGATCAGCACGTCCACCTTGCCCTCGACCAGCTCGTGCAGGCCGGCGGGATGCAGCACGCGCACACCGATCTCCGCATGTGCGCTGCGAAATGCCGCAAGTTCGAGGCGGCGCAGGTCGTAACTGCCGTGGACCCCCACTTGCAGCAGCACCGTGCCTGCCGGCTTCAGCTGCGAGGTCGCCTCGGCAATGTGGCGGAAGCCTTCGGAGATTCCGGGCAGATAGGCTTGGCCGGCCTCGGTCAGGATGAGCTGCTTGTGCAGCCGCTCGAACAGCTGCACGCCGAGGCGCGCCTCCAGCGCTTTCACCTGCTGCCCCACGGCCGCAGGCGTGACGTGCAGCTCGTGCGCGGCGAACTTGAAGCTGAGATGGCGCGCGGCGGCCTCGAAGGCGCGGAGCGCGTTGAGTGGGGGCAGGGCGTAGGTCATCGCAACTGCACCTTGACACCGGTAGGCCGCGTCCTTGCAATAGATTTTCTTGCGCTGAACCGGAGCAATGATGCTTTGCGCTAGCGCGATGCCGCCGGATACGGTCGGCCCGCAAATCCGGAGAAACGCCATGCCGCCAGCTCACATCGTCAGCCACAATCCCGCAACGGTTCATCCGCCCGCCGGCGGCTACTGCATGGGCCTGGAGCTGAAGCAGCATCGCCGTTTGCTGTTCATCAGCGGCCAAGTGCCTCAAAATTCCGATGGCACCGTGCCCGATGGCTTCGAGGCGCAATGCGAGCAGGCCTGGCGCAATGTGGCTGCTGGAGATCGAGGCGATCGCCGCCGAATGAGGCGGCTCGTCGATGTTGCAATGAGCCAATCATGTCGGGTGTCCAATGGCTGAGATCCATCCGTTCTACCAGACGCACCGGCAGGCGATGGAGGCCGCCATGCGCGAGCGACTGGACCTTGCCGAAGCGATGCTCCGCGAGCGCGCGCATCTCTCCGATATCGACGCGATCAGGCAGGAGGTGATGGACGAATTCGAGATCGTGCTCACCCAGATGCCCTATGTCGGTGGCGCGGCAAGCCGCATGAGCGATTTCTTCATGCGCCTGACCGGCTTCATGGCCATCAGCCGGGTGCTGCGGCGCCACGGCGTGCCGGTACCGCTGATCGGGGAGATCGAGCGGGAAACCTACAGGGCGCAGCTGCTAACGATTCCCGAAGCCGAGCTTCTCGCCGCAGGGCGTCAGTTCATGTCGCCGGAGAACCAGGCCTTGATGCGCGAACAGGCGGCAAGGAGCGTTACAAGGACTCACCAAGCGGAGTTTCCGGAAGATTTCGTCTACGATTTCGTCGAGCCGGGTCCGCAGGACACTTTCGAATTCGGCATCGACTACAAGGCGTGCGGCTTCTGCAAGCTCGCGGCGCGCCGCGGCGACACGGAGATCCTGCCGAACATCTGCGGCCTCGATTTCGACGCCTACGCCACGCGAGGCATCCGCCTGGAACGGACACAGACGCTGGCGGGCGGCGCCAGCCACTGCAATTTCCGCTTCTCGCGACTAGACCGCACCCGTTGAGCCGCGATAGGTGATGGCTAATGACGGGGGCCCCAGCCTTCGAAGCCGGCTGCCGATCATGACATCATACCTCTGTTTTGCCCGACGGAGCAAATCGACTTCGTAAAACCCGCAATTTTGCGGCACTCGCAGGCAAGCTATTGATTCCACTGGCCCCGTCTACTGTGCATGGGGTTGTTTTCGCACTTTTGCTTTGGCGGCCGTCTACTCCGCCGCTTTTTCCCTCAAGCGCTGCGCGTAGACGTTGATCACCAGCGCTGCAAGCAGGATCAGGCCGCGGATCAGGATCTTCAGGAAGCTGTCGATGTTGACGTGGTCCAGCCCGTTGTTGAGCACGCCGAGCACGAACAGCCCGACGATGGTGTTGCCGATGCCGCCGCGGCCGCCGAACAGGCTGGTGCCGCCGACCACGACGGCGGCGATGGAGTCGAGCAGGTAGGTGTCGAACTCGTTCTGCTGCGCGCTGCCGAAATGGGCGACGCCGAGCATGCCGCCGATGCCGGAGCAGACCGCCGAGATCACCATCACTGCGCCCAGGATGAGCTTGACGTTGAGGCCGGAATATTCCGCCGCCTCGCGATTGCCCCCGACCATGTAGACGTAACGGCCGAAGCGCGTATAGGTCAGCACCAGGTGCCCGCCGAGCAGCATGATGGCGGCGACGATGACGATCCATGGGATCCCGCCGATCGAGCCAGAGCCGAGCGTCGTGATCAGGCTCGGCACCTTGTAGGCGATCTGGCCGCGCACCAGCAGCGCGGAGATGCCGGCGGCGATCTGCATCATCGCCAGGGTCATGATGAAGGAGGGGATGCCGATCACGGTCAGGCCAAGCGCATTGACGAGGCCGAGCAGCGCGCAGAGCAGGATCGACAGGATGATCGCGACCGCGCCGGGCAGGGGGACGTTGGCGATGTTGACGTAGGATTCCTGCAGCGTGAAGTAGGCGACCGCAATGCCCGTGACGTTGGCGATGCTGGCGATGGAGAGGTCGATCTCGGCGCACAGGATCACGAAGGTGAGGCCGACGGCGATGATCCCCGTGACCGACACCTGGGTCAGGATGTTGCCGAGATTGTCGAGCGTCGCGAAGGAGGGGCTGGCGAAGGCGAAGAAGGCGGTCAGGAAGATCAGCGTCAGGAAGGGTGCGATATTGCGCATCTGCGAGCGCAGGAAGGGCGCAAGGCCCCGCGCCCTCCGTCCCGTCGCCAAAGCCGTCTCGCTGCTCATGTGCTTCTCCGTCACGCCGCTTCCAGCAGGCGGTCCTTGCTGACCGGCTCGTTCCTGAACTCCCGCACCACTGTGCCGCGCTTGAGCACGAGGATGCGGTCGGCCAGCGACAGCACCGTTTCCGGCTCGGTCGACAGCACGATGATGGCGAGCCCCCTGGCGCGGAGGTCGCGGACGATGTTGATGACGTCGTTCTTGGCGCCGACATCCATGCCGCGGGTCGGCTCGCACAGCACCAGGAGCTTGGGCGGATAGGTCAGCCATTTCGCCAGCGCGACCTTCTGCTGGTTGCCGCCCGAGAGCATGCCGAGATCGAGGCCGACCACCGGCGGCCGGATCTGCAATTGCTCGACCTGGCGCTTGGCGATGTCGCGCTCCCGCGCCGGCTTGAGCAGCAGGGACGAGATGCGATCGAGAATGCTGATCGAGATGTTCTTGTAGACCGGCTCCTGGTGAAACAGCATGTCGCGCCGGCTCTCCGGCACCAGCGCCACGCCGGCGCGCCGCGCCGCCGCCGTGCTGGCGAAGGTCTTGGGCGTGCCCTCGACGGCAAGCGTGCCGCCGTCCGGCTTCAGCTTGCCGAACAGGATGCGCGACAGCTCCTGCTGGCCGCAGCCCATGAAGCCGTAGATGCCGAGCACCTCGCCGGCGCGCGCTTCGAACGAGATGTCCTGAAGGCTGCGGGACAGCGACAGCTGATCGGCCTTGAGAACGACCTTCCTGTCACTCGGCTGCGGCAGCATCAGGTCGTCGGTGTAGCTATGCCCGAGCGCCTCGCCGCCGCGGCCGATCATGGCCTCGATCAGCGCGCCCTTGCTGGTCGCGGCGCTTGCCGTCTCCGCGACCTTGCGCCCGTTCCGGAACACGGTCACCGTGTCCGACACGCGCAAAATATCCTCGATGAAATGCGAGATGAAGACGATTGCCGTACCGGCCTCGCGCAGCCGCTTGAGCGTGGCGAACAGCCGCTCGACCTCGGGCGGGGAGAGGGCTGAGGTCGGCTCGTCCAGGATGACGATGCGCGCGCCGGAGAACAGCACGCGTGCGATCTCGATCAGCTGCTGCAGCCCGATCGGGAGATCGCCGAGCCGGCTCATCGGATCGACGTCGATGCCGAAGCGGGCGAGCTGCTCGCCCGCCTCGCGCGCCATCCGCCGCCATTGCACGAGGCCCAGCCGATTGATCGGCTGGTTGCCCAGGAAGACGTTCTCCGCGACCGTCAGATCGGGCGCGACACTGAGCTCCTGATGCACCATGGCGATGCCGGCGGCGTGCGCATCGCGGGCCGAGCGGAAATGCATCTCCTTCCCGTCGACCAGGAAGCGGCCGGAGAATTCGGTGTGCACGCCGGCGATGATCTTCATCAGCGTGCTTTTTCCGGCGCCGTTCTCGCCGACGAGACCATGGATCTCGCCGGGATAGAGCGCGAAGTCGACACCACGAAGCGCTTCGACCCCGCCGAAGCTCTTCGTGATGCCCTGCAGTTCCAGGATGGGCTGTTGTCCCTCGGGCATGAAAATTCAGATCTTGGAGGCTCAGATCAGGAAGTGATCCTGCATCCACTGCATCCCGGCGGCGTTGGCCTTGGTCACGACCGGGCCGTCGGTGACGACGTTCTTCGGGATCCCCTGTCCGCTCTTCTCGCCGCCGACCACGGCCGACACGCCTGCAATGATGGCGCCGCCATGGATGCGGCAGGAGGGATTGCGCACCGTGGCGAACATGCGGCCTTCGCTCACCGCCTGGATCGCCGGCGGCATGGCATCGACGCCGCCGATCAGGATGTTGGTGCGGCCCCGCGCCTTCATGATGTTGGCGGCGGCGAGCGCCATGTCGTCATTGTGGAAGAACGCCGCGTCGATCTGCGGGTATTTCGTCAGGTACGTTTCCCAGAGGCGGGCGGTCTTGGAGACGTCCCAGTCGGCCGGCTGCGTGTCGAGCACCTCGATGCCGGGGAATTGCTTGACCACCGAGTTGAAGCCCTTGGCCCGTCCTTGCGCGCCGGTATGCCCGAGCGCGCCCTGCGTCATGATGATCTTGCCCTTGCCGCCCATGGCGTTGCACAGCGCCTGCGTCACCGAGGCGCCCATGAACTCGTTGTCGGGGGCGAGGAAGGAGTGGACGTTGATCTGATCGAGCGGCGCGATCAGCGTGTCCATGTCGATCACGGGCGTGCCGGCGTCGATCATCTTCTGTACGGGCTGGGTGAGGGTGCCGATGCCGAAGGCCTGGATCGCGACGAAATCCCATTTCTGCGAGGCCATGTTGTCGATCGCCGCGCGCTGCTTCACGGCGTCGAGCTGGCCGTCGAACCAGGTGACCTCGACGTTGAACAGCTTGCCCCAGAATTCCGCGGCCTGCTTTCCTTGCGCGCACCAGGTGGCCTGGAGGCCTGCATTGGAGAAGGCCGCCTTCAGCGGCTTCTCGCTGCGTCCGACCGCGGCTGCCAGTGCGGGGTTTATGCCCATGCTGCCGAGGATGGCAGTTGCGGCGCCGGCGGTCGCTGCCGCCTGAAGAAGATCGCGCCTCGTCGTCGAGAAATCTTTCGTCCCGGACATCGCTCGCTCCCATGAATTTTGTCGTCGGCGCGTCATTGCTTGCGCGACCGATCTCCGAAAGTCTCTCACAAGAGTTGTTAGCACTCAATCTGCAATCAGCCGCGAGATCGCCGCAGCCAGTGTTGGTGCAACGCAAAGCGTCGGGCCGGAGCGGCGGCGCATGCGTCGATATCCGCGAGCAATGTATCCCAGGCCTGCGCGATCTCCGGCGTCCATTCACGTCGAGCAGATCGCGGAGCGTATCCCTGACGACGCGGCGTGCCGTAAGCATCGTGAGAGGCGACCTCGCAGGCGATCAGCCGGAAATCCCCGCGGCGCTCACCGGCGAAGTCGAGGATCGCTTCGACCGTCAATCCCTCACCAACTCGCTGCCTTCGAGCGGAACATCGCGTTATCTAGGATTGGATGAGAGGCCACGTTCATCGGCAGTTCAGCCGCGCCGGGCAAAAAAAGAGCGGGGCCCTGGCCCCGCTCGAAAATTGTGTCGACCCTATTATCCCCGATTCTAAGATTTGCTCTTGATTGACGGGGCGACGCTGCGTTTTGCGCGCCAGGGGCTCCTCCCGAGACTTGGACCACCAGACTTCGACCTCGCGGCCAGCCTGAGCAAGGGAGATGCTAAATCAACTTTTCTCACTTGTCATCATTTTCGGCAACGAATGTTCAAAATTCGAGCAGTTAACGAAATGATCGAGCTTCAGGTCAGCTAAATATATGACAGATATAAGAAATTTGTGGACAAGCGGGAGGGTTGCCCTGCCTTAAATGGCGGACCGGCGCCGGTGCTGGAGCGCGCCGACCACAGTCTTCGAGAAATTTGCGCTGGGCCAAGAAGGCGGCGGAACTGACCTCGACTCGGCCCTGACTGCAGTGTTTAGTTGGCTGACGAACGAATGGTTCGGCGGATGCGCGCACGGCTACAGAAGTTCCTACCCATCGTCCTGCTCGCCCTGGTGATGCAGGTGCTGGCGCCGATCGCCGCGTGCTTGGCGGCCGGCCAGGCTATGGCCGATCCGCTTTCCGCCGCCGTCATCTGCCACAGCGCGAGCGAGCAGGGCGGCGGACCGAACGATCCGACCGCGCATGCCGGCGCGTGCGCCTTGTGTTGCCTGGCCCAGGCCAACGTGACGCTCGATTCGCCGCCGCCGGTTGCGCTCGCCACTCCCTTGCGTCACGCCGAACGCGTGGTGTGGCTCGTGGCGGATGTGTCCGCCATCCCCGCTTACAAAGGCTCGAGCGCCCAGGCTCGCGCACCCCCTCGATTTTCCTGACGTAGCGACAAACCGAACCATTGGCGCGCGCCGTTGCCGTGCCGATGGCGTGTGCAATGGACCGGCCGACGTGCCGGATGTCAGGAATTCAAGAGATGTTACGCATTCGTGCGATCAGCCGCGCGAGCTTGCCCGTGCTTTGCGGGCTGGTGTCCTCGATCGGCTCGGACGCGCTGGCCCAAGGCGCCTCGGAATCGCTTCCCGCGGTGACGGTTGAGGCGCCGCAGCCTTCGCGTCCCAAACCAATCACCCGACCATCGCGACTGCGTTCAGCTTCGGCGGGACGCGCAGCGAGACCCGTTGCGCAGAACGCGACCGCCAGCGCGCCAGCCCAAAACCTGGCCACGTCTGCCGGCGCAGCGCGGGCTGGTCTCAATCAGTCGCCGGCCGGCCAGACCGCAACAACCATCGATCGCAGCCAGTTCGACAATCGCCCGGCGTTTTCGGTCAGCGACGTCTTGCGGGACAGTCCGGGCATTTCGATCAAGCAGGGGAACGGTCCCCGCGATTTCGGCATCTCAATCCGTGGCTCCAACGCCCGCAACGGTTTCGCCATCCGCAATCTCGTGATCTTCGAGGACGGCTTTCCGGTGACGCAACCGGACGGCCTGTCGCGCAGCGACCTGATTGATCCCCACGCCTATGGCGCGATCGACGTCATCCGCGGCCCCTCGTCGGCGCTCTACGGCAACTATGCGACCGGCGGTGCGCTGAATTTTCGGACGCGGCCCGGCGGCACGATCGACGGCGTCGAATATGGCGTCGACGGGGGCAGTTACGGCTATCTCAACAACTACCTCGCGGCCGGCAAGAAGGTCGGGAATTTCGAGGGCTCGCTGTTCGCAAGCGACGTGCGGGGCGACGGCTATATCGGCAACAGCTGGTTCAATACGCAGACCGTCAACTTCCTCGGCACGCTGAAGGCGACGCCGGACGATCGTTTCACGGTCAAGATCATCAACAATGATCTCAGCACGCGGTTGCCGATCCGGCAGTCGCTGAACCAGTACTACCTCAACCCGTTCCAGCAGGGATGTGCCACCGGTACCACCGCCGCGCCGGGGTGCGGGACGGTCAGGCTGTTCAACAACGGCTTCAACGCAACTGCCGGAACCGACACGGAAACGGCCCTGCAGGCCGGCCTCGGCCGCAACGATCGCCGCACCATCGTCGGCGGTCGATGGGAGCACGATTTCGACAACACGATGACGTGGCGCAACCAGTTCGTGTTCGACGACAGGAACATCAACCAGCCGACCGGACAGACCAGCTCGATCGGAGATTATCCGTCGTACAACTACATGAGCGATCTCACCAAGCGCGGCGAGATCTTCGGGATGGAGTCGACCGCCTTCTTCGGCGCCTTCTACAATACCCTGACGGCGTCGAGTGACACTCGAAATGTGATGCCGGGGGGCAATGCCACGCTCGGCAGGCTCTCGAGCAATCTCTTCAGCGAGACGACTAATTATGGTGTGCGTGCCAGGGAAGAGCTCAGGCTGACGACCTCGCTGACGGCGGTCGCCGGCATTGGTTGGGAGACCACGCTACTCAAGGGGACAAACACGGCGTATGCGTACGCGGGTCCGACCGGCATCACCACATCAACCCTGACGACCGCGGACCGGCAATTTCAAAATGCTGCGCCAGAACTAGCGCTGCTGTACAATCTCAACAATGAATGGCTGTTCCGCGGACGAGTCGCCACGGGATATGGCACTCCGCAGGTTTCGAATCTCTTTGTCCTTCCGACCGGGTTGTCAGGCAACAATACCCAGCTCCAGGCTCAGAAAAATCTGGGCTACGATCTCGGTTTCGACTGGACTCCGAACAACACGCTCAAGCTCAGCGCGACCGGCTTCTACGAGTTCTTCCGCAACGAGATCGTCAGTCAGGCGACTCCGATATCCGGCATATCTTATACGTTCAACGCGCCGCGGTCGGAGCACCGCGGGATAGAGCTTGCCGCCGATTGGAAGTTCTATCCGGGCTGGCGGTTCACTGCGGCGTACACCTATCTCGACGAGGTCTACACCGAGTATGTCGAGAACATCACCAATGGCGCGGTGTTCAGCTTCAACCGGGCAGGCAACAAGATTCCCGGCATCTCCCCCAACGAGCTGACGGCGCGAATTGGATATGACGAGTTCGCCGGGCCGCTTGCAGGTCTCGGAGGTTTTGTCGAACTGCAGTGGAAGGACTCCTTCTACATGGACAACGCGAATCTGCTGAAGGCGCCCGGCTATGAGCTGGTCAATTTGAATGTTCACTACAAGACCGATCTGATGTCGGACACCTTCAGATCGCTGAATCTGTTTCTCGAGGTCAGGAACGTATTCGACCGTACCTACATCGCTTCGGCAAACAACGTCGCCAACACGGTGACGGCGGCTGGCCTTCAAAATCCTGCGAGTGTGCTCGCAAACACGACAGGATCGATCTATGCGGGCTCGCCGCGCGCCTTTGTTGCGGGTATGAAGGTGGCCTTCAAATGATCCGGGCTCTTGAAGGGAGTAGGGCCATGATCCGAACTGGCCTGCTCGGGATCGTCGCTCTCGCATTCCTGCAAGGTGCGGCGCTCGGACAGATGCGTGCTCCGCATGCGTCCGAAGCTGCGTGTGAGGAGCCGACGCTGCGCTGTGCAACCAAGGCGACGCCCGCATTCGCTCCGGACGGAACGCTGTGGCTGGTCTGGATGGCGGGAGGGCAAGTCTCGGTCGCGAACTCGCAGGACGCGGGCCGCAATTTCTCGGCCCCCATCCAGGTCACGACGAAGCGGCTGAACCTTGATTGGGGGCCGGATGCGAGGCCGAAGATCGTGGTCGATCGCAGGGGCGGCATTGCCGTCGCGTTCTCGATCTTCAGGGACGAAGCCTTCAACGGCCAGGTGCTCTATACGCGTTCGGCCGATGGCGGAAAGAGCTTCGCGGAGCTGAAACCCATCACCGCAAGCAACGAGAGCCAGCGTTTCGAAGCGCTGGCGCTCGATCAGGACGGAACGATCTTTGCGGCCTGGCTCGACAAGCGCAATCGTGTCCCCGCAAGGGAGGCGGGACGAAAATACGAGGGAGCGGCGCTGTTCTTTGCCTCGTCTCGCGATGGCGGCGCCACCTACACCGAGGCCCGTCTCGCGCGTGACGGCACCTGCGAGTGCTGCCGATTGGGGCTGACGTTCGCGGCGCCCGGACGGCCGGCCGTGATCTTCAGAAACATCTTCGAGGGGGGCGTGCGCGATCACGCGATCATGACGTTCACCGACGTTTCGACGCCAGGGGAAATCCATCGGGTCAGCAACGACGACTGGCAGATCAATGCCTGCCCCCACCACGGGCCGAGCCTCACGGTTGCGCCGAACGGAACCTATCACGTCGCCTGGTACACGAACGGGAAGGCTCGTAAAGGGTTGTTCTACGCCCACTCGCGCGACGAAGGTCGCACGTTCTCTGCGCCGATGGCGTTGGGGCGGCCGGATCGCAATCCGACGCGCCCCTTCGTGCTCGCGGGCCCGGCGGGGACGGTGATGGTGTGGAAGGAGTTCGATGGCGAGAAGACCACGGTCCGGATGACGATCTCTCACGACGATGGCGAGACCTGGTCGCCACCGAAGGCGATATCGAGCACGACCGACACATCCGATCATCCTTTGCTCGTCTCCAATGGCGAGCAGGTCTACCTGTCATGGATGACGAAAGCAGATGGCTATCGCCTCACAACGATCGAGGACCAACGATGAGACGTCGATTTGCAGCCATTCTGGGTCTGGGTATCCTGATCGCATCGGCGTCCGCCCTCGGATCGCCTCCGGGCCTCAAACCGTTCGAGCGCGGCACCTGGCAAGGCGTGCTGAGGGGGCATGCAGGTCGTCCGACGCTCGTGCATTTCTGGGGCGTGACCTGCGGGCCCTGCAAAGTCGAGCTGCCGTTGCTCGGGAAGTTTGCGAAGGACCATCCCGAAATCGATGTCGTCACGGTCAGCGCCGATTTCGTGCCGAACCTGCCGGCCGCGACGCAATCGATGCTCGACAAGGCGGGGCTGTCGTCGACCGAGAACTTCATCTTCAACGACGGCTTTGTCGAGCGCTTGCGGTTCGAGATCGATCCTGGCTGGCAGGGCGACATCCCCCGGACGATGCTCATCTCTCGGGACGGGATCATTACGACGATCGAAGGCTCTGCCGAAATTTCTGACCTGGAGAAATGGTCGGCGCAGCAAATCTCCAAACACTGACGTTCATTCTGCAAAGGGAATACCGATATGAAGACAAGGTTGAAAGATGTGCTGCTCGCTGCGTTCGCTCTTGCACTCTGCGCGGCACCGGCGGTCGCCGACGACGTCAAGGCCGGCGATCTCGTCATTTCACAGGCGTGGAGCCGTGCGACGCCGGGCGGTGCGAAGGTCGCCGGCGGCTATCTGATCATCGAGAACAAGGGGACCGCGGCGGACAAGCTGGTCGGCGTGTCCGCCGATATCGCCGGCAAGGCCGAGATCCACGAGATGGCCATGGACAACGGCGTGATGAAGATGCGCCCGCTCGACAAGGGGCTCGCGATCGATCCCGGCAAGACGGTGAAGCTTGCGCCCGGCGGCTATCACCTGATGCTCCAGGAGCTGAAGGGCCCGTTCAAGCAGGGCGACAAGGTGCCCGTGACGCTGCAATTCGAGAAGGCCGGCAAGGTCGCCGTCTCTCTCGACGTCCAGGGCGTCGGCGCGCAGGCGCCGGGCGATGCAGGGCACTCGGGTCACATGGACATGAAGAAAATGCCGGATCACTCGGGAATGAAGATGAAATGAGACGGATCAAGGTTCTCGGGAGCCAAGGCAATGCGAGGCCGGCGTCAGCCGCTGGATCGAAGTCCCGCCCGAGGGGGCAGGGCATTCGCATGAGGTCAAGGCGCCCGCGCCTGGCGTGAAGCTCCTGTCAAAAGGCTGATGTGCCTGTTGCGCTCGCGACGCTGCTCTTCATTGCCAGCTTCGCGAGCGGTGCGCATGCGGCGCTCATTCGTTGGGGTTGGGCCTTGATCTTGTCGAGCACCCGCTGCCGGCTTTCGTGACGGCCCTCCCTGGAACGCCGCCTTCGCAAGCAACGCTTCAAGCTGAACCTGAAGCCGACGGAAAAATGACAAGGAATTTCGCTGCGTTAGCGGCTTTTCCTCATTCCCGGCCTTGTATTTTCGCTCTTAATCCGGTTTCACTGCGGACGATCACTGATTCTCAGAGTGCTACCATGCGGTTGTCGCGGTTCTTTCTGCCCATCCTGAAGGAAAATCCGAAAGAAGCGGAGATCGTCTCGCATCGGCTGATGCTGCGCGCCGGCATGATCCGGCAGGAGGCCGCCGGCATCTATGCCTGGCTGCCGCTCGGCTTTCGCGTGCTGAAGAAGATCGAGCAGATCGTGCGCGAGGAGCAGGACCGCTCCGGCGCGATCGAGGTCTTGATGCCGACCTTGCAGCTCGCCGATCTCTGGCGCGAGAGCGGCCGCTACGACGCCTATGGCCCGGAGATGCTGCGCATCGCCGACCGTCACAAGCGCGAGCTCTTGTACGGGCCGACCAACGAGGAAATGATCACCGAGATCTTCCGCGCCTACGTCAAGTCCTACAAGAACCTGCCGCTCAATCTCTATCACATCCAATGGAAATTCCGCGACGAGCAGCGCCCGCGTTTCGGCGTGATGCGCGGCCGCGAGTTCCTGATGAAGGACGCCTATTCGTTCGACCTCAACGAGGCCGCGGCGCGCGTCGCCTACAACAAGATGTTCGTCGCCTATTTGCGCACTTTCGCGCGGATGGGGCTGAAGGCGATCCCGATGCGCGCCGAGACCGGCCCGATCGGCGGGGATCTCAGCCACGAATTCATCGTGCTCGCCGAGACCGGTGAATCCGGCGTGTTCATCAATCGCGACGTGCTGGACCTGCCGGTGCCGGACGAGAACGTCGACTACAACAGCGACCTGACGCCGATCATCAAGCAGTGGACGTCGGTCTATGCGGCGACGGAGGACGTTCACGACGCCGCGCGCTTCGAGCGGGAGGTGCCCGCGGACAAGCGGGTCAACACCCGCGGCATCGAGGTCGGGCAGATCTTCTACTTCGGCACCAAATATTCCGAGCCGATGAAGGCGCTGGTGGCGGGCCCCGACGGCGTCGACGTGCCGATCCATGGCGGGTCCTACGGCGTCGGCGTCTCGCGCCTGTTAGGTGCCATCATCGAGGCCTGCCACGACGATGCCGGGATCAAATGGCCGGAGGCCGTGGCGCCGTTCCGCGTGTCGATTCTCAACCTCAAGCAGGGCGATGCGGCCGTCGATGCGGCCTGCGAGAAGCTTTATGCCGAGCTCACGGCCAAGGGCGTCGACGTGCTCTACGACGACACGGATCAGCGAGCCGGCGCCAAATTCGCCGCCGCCGACCTGATCGGCATCCCCTGGCAGATCATGATCGGGCCGAAGGGGCTCGCCGACGGCAAGGTCGAGATCAAACGACGCAGCGACGGCGCGCGCGAGACGATGTCGCCTGCCGACGCTGTCGCCCGGCTGGTCGGCTGAATATTGTTCATCGCCCGAGATCGCGGCCGCCAATCCGGCCACAATTGACCCCGAATCATGGGATTATCGAGCGATGGATGAGACCATGACCGAAACCGTGCAAACCGCGCCTTTTGCGCCATTCGAGTGGATGCTGTCGGCGCGCTATCTGCGTGCGCGGCGGAAGGAAGGATTCATCTCGGTCATCGCCGGGTTCTCCTTTCTTGGCATCATGCTGGGCGTCGCGACGCTGATCATCGTCATGGCCGTGATGAACGGCTTCCGCAAAGAGCTGCTCGACAAGATCCTCGGCCTCAACGGCCACATCCTGGTCCAACCGCTGGAATCGCCGCTGACCGACTGGAAGGACGTCGCCGAGCGCATCAGCCAGGTCGAGGGCATCCGCCTCGCGGCGCCCGTCGTGGATGGTCAGGCGCTGGCGTCGTCGCCATGGAACGCCTCGGGCGTCCTGGTGCGGGGCATCCGCTCCGACGATCTCAACAACCTCACCTCGATCGCCAAGAACATCAAGCAAGGCTCGCTCGAAGGCTTTGACGAGGGGCAGGGCGTCGCGATCGGCCGCCGCCTCGCCGACCAGCTGTCGCTGCATGCCGGCGACAGCGTGACGCTGGTGGCGCCGAAGGGCGCGGTCACGCCGATGGGCACGACGCCGCGGATCAAGCCCTACAAGATCGTTGCGGTGTTCGAGATCGGCATGTCCGAATATGATCTCGGCTTCGTCTTCATGCCGCTGGCCGAGGCACAGGCCTATTTCAACCGCAGCAACGACGTGACCTCGATCGAGGTGTTCACCACCAACCCCGACAGGATCGACGCCTTTCGCAAGGCGGTGACGGAGGCGGCGGGTCGGCCGGTGTTTCTGGTCGACTGGCGGCAGCGCAACTCGACCTTCTTCAATGCGCTCCAGGTCGAGCGCAACGTGATGTTCCTGATCCTGACGATGATCGTGCTTGTCGCCGCGCTCAACATCGTCTCCGGCCTGATCATGCTGGTGAAGGACAAGGGCAGCGACATCGCGATCCTGCGCACGATGGGCGCCTCGCAGGGCTCGATCATGCGCATCTTCCTGATCACGGGCGCCTCGATCGGCGTGGTCGGCACGCTGGTCGGCTTCTGCGTTGGCCTCGTGATCTGCCTCAACATCGAATCGATCCGGCAATTCCTGTCCTGGCTGACCAGCACCGAGCTGTTCTCGCCGGAACTCTATTTCCTGTCAAAACTGCCCGCTGAAATCGACGTCGGCGAGACCACGGCGGTGGTCGTCATGGCGCTGACGCTGTCGTTCCTGGCGACACTCTATCCGTCGTGGCGCGCCGCGCGCCTCGATCCCGTCGAAGCGCTGCGGTACGAGTGAGGGGCTGATGGAGCAGCAGCAGGGGGCGGAAGATGTACCGGTCATCTATCTCCACGAGATTAAGCGGCAGTACTTGCAGGGCGAGGTGCCGCTGACGATCCTCGACGGTGCCAATCTGGCGCTGTGGGCAGGCCAGTCCGTCGCGCTGGTGGCGCCGTCGGGCTCGGGCAAGTCGACGCTGCTGCATATCGCGGGGCTGCTCGAAGCGCCCGATTCCGGCGAGGTCTATGTCTCGGGCGCGCCGACCTCGCAGCTGCCGGACATCGAGCGCACGCAGCTTCGCCGCACCGACATCGGCTTCGTCTACCAGTCGCACCGGCTGCTGCCGGAGTTCTCGGCGCTCGAGAACGTCATGCTGCCGCAGATGATCCGCGGCCTGAAGAAGTCCGAGAGCGTCAAGCGCGCCAAGGAGATCCTGGGCTATCTCGGCCTCGGCGACCGCATCACCCACCGCCCGGCCGAGCTGTCCGGTGGCGAGCAGCAGCGTGTTGCGATCGCACGTGCGGTCGCCAACGCGCCGCGCGTGCTGTTCGCGGACGAGCCGACCGGCAATCTCGACCCGCACACGGCGGATCACGTGTTTCAGGCGCTGATGCAGCTGGTCAAGGCGACCAGGGTTTCGATGCTGATCGCGACCCACAACATGGACCTCGCCGGCCGCATGGACCGGCGCGTCTCGCTCTCGAACGGCCAGGTGGTCGAGCTCGATTAGCAAAACTGCGAAAACAACCCCATGCACAGTAGCCAAGTGCTTGGCGGGATTGGCGAAAAAAGCGACGATGGCGGCTTTGCCGCCGCCCGAAGGCTCAAGGCCTGATCACCGTCAATCTGAACGGCCCGCCATCGGCGGCGGCGTGCTCGACGGCCTCGTTGGCATGGTCGAGGTCGAAGGCCGTCGCCTTATACTCCTCCAGCCTGAGCAGCCCCGCGCGCACCAGCGCGATCAGGCGGCTCGCCGCATCCGGCGGGTACATCCAGACGCCGTGGATGCTGATGCAGTTGCGCATGATCCAGGGGTAGGGCAGCTCGAGGCCCGCGCCGCCCGCCATGCCGACGCCGCCCATCAGCACGACGCGGCCGTAAGCGCGCACCGTCATGACCGCCGCCCGCACGACGGTCGGGTTCACCGAGGGCGGCATGATGTCGAACACGCAGTCGATCGGGCCCGGCGCGGCGCGCTTCATGCTCTCGCGGTCGTCGTCCTCGTTACCGGTGAGCCTGACCGGCCTCACGCGGTCGCCGAAGCGACGGACGAGGTCGGCGAGAATCTTTTCGTTGCGGCCCAGCGCCACCACGCAGGCTGCGCCCATCGCCAGCGCAACGGATACCGCAGCGCTGCCGAAATTGCCGGTGGCGCCGCTCACCAGCACGGTCTCGCCCGGCCGAAGATCTGCGGCGAGGAAGCCGCCATAGGGCACCAGCAGCGTGCCCAGCGCGCACCAGCGCGTCGCTTCCTCCGACGTGATCGCGCCGAGGCGTTTGACGTTCTCGGTCGGCAGGCGCATCTGCTCGGCGAAGGAGCCATGGCGAAAGTGCTTTTGCAGAAGCATGCCGCCGGGCCCGGCGGCGGTGAGGCCTTGCAGCGCGATATCGGGCGCAACGGAGTCATCGCGCGAGCGCACTGTGGGGTCGCAGAACACCCAGTCGCCGACGGCAAGCCTGGTCGCGTCCGGACCGATCGCGCGGACCCGGCCGATGCCGCCGGGGCCCGGCACGATGGGCAGGTCGAGCGCATAATTGCGCGTCCCGTCGAGGACCTCGTTCATGTAGGACAGCACGCGCGTGGCGACGACGTCGACGATCACCTCGCCGGTGCCGATGGCTGGGTCCGGAACGTCCTCGATCACGAGCGGCGATCCAAAGGATTTGAGCACGGCAGCTTTCATGATGTTCACCTCAAGGTCGGGTGAAGCTCTATCCGCTGTCTTGGAGGGGACAGGAAGGCCTGGTATTATCCTAGTATTATACAGGCCCTCCATTGCAGGACACGCGTCATGGCCGATCCACGCCGGGTTGAATTCGGCGACTTCCTGAGGTCCCGCCGCGAAAAGCTGTCGCCGAAGGCCGTCGGGCTTCCAATGGGCCGGCGCCGGCGTACCGCGGGGCTGCGCCGCGAGGAGGTCGCGCAACTCGCCGGCATCGGCGTCGACTGGTACATCCGCCTCGAGCAGGGCCGCACGGTCAGCCCGTCCGTCACCACGATCGACGCGCTGGCCCGCGCGCTGCGCCTCAGCAAGACCGAGCACGCGCACCTGAGGGCGCTGGCGCGCGACGGAGACAAGCGCCCGTTCACGCGCGAAATCGTGCCGCCGCCGATCCGGCGGATGATCGAGAGCCTGCACCAGCCGGCCTACATCACCGGGCGCCGCTGGGATGTGCTGGCCTGGAACGAGGCGGCCGAGGACGTCTTCGCCTTCGGGCGATTGCCGGAGCAGGATCGCAACACGCTGCTCCTCATGATGACGAACAAGCAGACGCGAAAATCCTACGGCGCCGGCTGGGCGGATGTCGCCAAGGCCATGGTGGCGATGTTTCGCGCGACCCACGACGTCTGGGCCGGCGATCCCGCCTTCACGGAGTTGCTCACGCGACTGCGCCAGGGCAGTCCGGAATTCGTCAAATGGTGGGAGGCACACGATATCCGCAGCACCATCTCGGGCCGCAAGACCATGAACCATCCGACCAAGGGTGTGCTGCACTTCGAGCACACCAGCTTCCAGGCCAACGACGATCCCGCGCTGAAGCTCGTGATCTATACGCCGGTGCAGGGCGGACACTGATTCAATAGAGCGTCTCTCTTCGAAGCCATTCAGGCTTTCGAATACGACCGCTGCAGATCTCGTTCCGAGCGCAATGAAGCGACTTCAGCCGGATCCCAAGGGCCCGCGGAACCCAAGTGTCACCCGGAGGTTAATTGGTCGGTCAGTCGACATCGACGTCAGGTCGGGCTGCCCCGATCGAATTGAACTGCGCAACGCGGAATACCGTTTCATCAGCCTATTGAGTGGAGGCAGGGAAGTGTCCGGGGAAGACCGATGACGACAGCGACCGGGCTGCTCTCGGCCGACCGTAATGCCGTCTTGGCCACCCTCGGCGACTACATTCGAGAAATCGGCAACCCCGACGATCTCGCCTATGCCGCGGCTGAGCTGCTCGGCCGCAGCCTCAATGTCAGCCGGGCAGGTTACGGCACCGTCGATACCTCAGCCGAAACCATCACGATCGCTCGCGACTGGAACGCTCCCGGGATCTCGAGCCTGGCCGGCGTGCTGCGCTTTCGCGACTATGGCAGCTATATCGAAGACTTGAAGCGCGGCGAAACGGTCGTCTGCGCCGATGCCGAGAAAGACCCTCGCG
Source organism: Bradyrhizobium sp. CCBAU 25338 (assembly GCF_028128965.1). NCBI lineage: Bacteria > Pseudomonadati > Pseudomonadota > Alphaproteobacteria > Hyphomicrobiales > Nitrobacteraceae > Bradyrhizobium > Bradyrhizobium sp. CCBAU 25338. Next base: position 14,869 of record NZ_LFKY01000037.1, on the reverse strand, counting down.
TCGGCGACCGTGCCCGTGCTCTCGAGGCGATCTCTGCACGTGCACTCGTCAACATGCCGATCTCCGAGGCCGACGGGGTCGTGGCGCTGTTGTACCTCAACAATGCCGCGCCGCGCGAATGGAGCCCTGAAGAGCTGGAGCTCATTCGCGATGTTGCCGAGCGCACGCGCACCGCGGTCGAACGCCGCCGTGCGGAAACGGCCGTGCGCGAGAACGAAGCCCGGCTGCTCTTCCTGGACGCCCTCAACAAGGAGACGGCCAAGACCCGCGATGCCGATGGCGTGATGGCGGTGACGACGAGAATGGTCGGTGAGCATCTCGGCGTCTCGAACTGCGCCTATGCCGACATGGATCCTGATCAGGACGGCTTCACCATACGCGGGGACTGGGCAGCCCCCGGTGCGATGCACATCCTGGGGCACTATAGCCTTGGCGACTTCGGTGAGAAGGCGGTGCGAGAGCTGAGCGCCGGCAGGCCCCTTGTCATCAACGACAATCTGAAGGAGATCGCGCCAGAGGAAGCCGCCGCTTTCCAGCGCATCGGCATAGGTTCGACCATTTGCATGCCCTTGGTGAAGGAAGGGCGACTGACTGCCTTGATGGCGATACATCACCGGGGCCCGCATCTCTGGACGCCACGGGAGCTTGCCTTGCTCACCGAGGTGACGGAGCGATCATGGGCGCACATCGAGCGCGTCCGGTCGGAGCAGGCAGCCCGGGAAGCTGCCGAACGGCTGGTCCTCGCGAACAAGGCGGCGGGCATCGGCACCTGGGACTACGATCCGCTCAACGATATTCTCCGATGGGACAGCCGCTGCAAGGAGGTGTTCGGTCTCCCACCTGGCGCCGACGTCAGCTATGAAGGGTCGTTCCTGAAGGGCATTCATCCCGAGGACAGGCAGCGCGCCCATGAGGCCGTATCGGCAGCCCTGAAGCCCCATTCTCCGGCAAGTTACAACATCGAATACCGAACCGTCGGTATCGAGGATGGCGTCGAGCGCTGGATCGCCGCAACCGGTCGCGCAATTTTTTCCAAGGGCCAGGCTACTCGCTTCATTGGGACCGTGCTGGATATCTCGGCGCAAAAGAAGACCGAACGTCATCTCAGGATACTCAACGATACAGGGGCATCGGTTGCCCGCGAACGCGATCTCGAGAAGATCGTTCAGATCGTGACGGATGCCGGCGTCGAGCTGACGGGCGCCCAATTCGGAGCCTTCTTCTACAACGTCCTGGCAGCGGGCGGCGACAGCTACATGCTGTATTCGCTGTCCGGCGTGCCTCGGTCCGCTTTCGAAAACTTCCCGATGCCGCGCAACACCGCCGTGTTCGAGCCGACGTTCAGGGGCACGGGCGTGGTGAGGTCGGACGACATTCTGCAGGACCCGCGCTATGGCAGGAATGCGCCGCGGAAAGGCATGCCCGAGGGCCATCTTCCGGTCCGCTCCTACCTGGCGGTCCCCGTGATCTCGCGAAGCGGCGAAGTGCTCGGTGGGCTGTTCCTGGGTCATGCGGAGGTAGGTCAATTCCACGAAGAGCATGAGGCCGCATTGCTCGGCATCGCCGGACATGCCGCGACGGCCATCGACAACGCTCGGCTCTTGACCAAGCTCGAGGCGCTCAATGCCGAGCTGGAGCAACGTGTCGCCGACGAGATCGGCGAGCGCATGAAGGCCGAGGAGCAATTGCGGCAATCGCAGAAGATGGAAGCCGTCGGGCAATTGACAGGAGGCATCGCCCACGACTTCAACAATATGCTGGCCGTGATATTGGGCAGCCTGAATCTTGCAAAGCGGCGGCTCAGCAAGGGCGAGGTCAACGTCGACCGCTTCCTCGAGGGTGCCATCGACGGCGCAAACCGCGCGGCCACCTTGACGCAAAGGCTGCTCGCGTTCTCGCGTCAGCAGCCTCTTGCGCCGGAGGTCCTGGACATCAACAAGATGGTCGGCGAGATGAGCGAGCTGCTCGAGCGATCGCTTGGCGAACTGGTCCACCTCGAAACGGTCCTCGCTGCGGGTCTCTGGCGCGTCAAAGCCGACCCCGCCCAGCTGGAAAGCGCGGTCATCAATCTCGCGGTGAATGCGCGCGACGCCATGCCGAAGGGCGGCAGGCTGACGATCGAAACCAGCAACGCGTCGATTGATCGAAAATATGCCCGCGAATACGCACTGGCACCCGGGCAGTATGTTCTCATTGCCGTCACGGACAACGGCACCGGAATTCCGGCGGAGATGCTCGGAAAGGTCTTCGATCCGTTTTTCACGACCAAGGTCGTGGGCAAGGGCACCGGCCTCGGACTTAGCCAGGTCTACGGCTTCGTGCGGCAATCGGGCGGCCATGTCAAAATCTACTCGGAAGTCGACGTTGGCACGACCGTGAAGATCTACCTTCCACGTTTCATCGGCGAGGAGGCAATCCCGGACTCGTCGCGCGGGATCATACATCCCGGCGCAAGCCATCAGAACGAGACGATTCTCGTCGTGGAGGACGATGAGCGTGTCCGCAGCATCTCATCCGAAAGCCTGCGCGAGCTCGGCTATACCGTCATCGAAGCTGCGAGCGCCATACAGGCGATCAGGACGATCGAGAACGGCACCGTTCCGGATCTGCTGTTTACGGATGTCGTCATGCCCGAAATGACCGGCGCCGAACTCGCGGCACAATTGTCGAAACGACATCCCGGCCTGAAGGTGTTGTTTACCACCGGCTACACCCGCAATGCGATCGTTCACAACGGCATGCTCGACGCCGGCAAGCATCTGTTGTCGAAGCCCTTCGCGATCGAAGACTTGGCCGCCAAAATTCGCAATCTGCTCGACGAGAGTTGAGCACGTCGTGTCAGACGCCTTTCGATTCGAGCACGCCGGGCGATGATGCTCGTCCCAGACGATCTTCGGATGGATCTCTCCCGTTGCATGAGGGCGTTGTCCAGGCTTTCGCGAGTAGACATTTGAGGGACACGCCGACGCGTATCGGTCACGTCAGTCGATCGATGATCTGAAGGAGCCGATCGCAGGACGCCTCGATCTTCGTTAGAGGTGACGTTGCGACGCCGAGCAACAGTCCTGGGCGCGCTGAGCCTTTCGACGCAGACCAGAGCGACAGCGGCGTAGGCGCCAGTCCAAGCGCAGCTGCTTCCCTGGCGATGGCCAGATCGCGTGCTCCATCCGGCAACCGCAGGACCGCCGCCAATCCGGCAATCGCAACGTTTGCAGCGCGCGGGCGCAGGTATTTCAGCAACGCATCGCCTTGCGCTGCGTAGACCCGTTTCGTGCGCCGAAGATGCCGGAGATAATGGCCCTCGCTGATGAAATCGGCCAGCGCGAGCTGCACCGCGGGTCCAGGCGCAGGTGCGAGGCACGCCGCAACTTCGGCAAATCGCGACGCCAGAGCGGCGGGTGCAACCACAAAGCCCAGTCGCAGGGCAGGAGTCACGGTCTTGCTGAAAGAGCCGATGTGAATGACGCGGCCGGCGCGGTCGAGCGAGGCAAGCGCCGGTGTCGCCCGGCCCTTGAGCTGAAGCTCGCTCAGATAGTCATCCTCGATCACCCACGCCTTGCTTTGCGTGGCCCAGTCGAGCAGGCGTGAGCGTCTTGCCAGCGACAATGTCGCTCCGAGCGGCGCCTGCTGCCCTGGCGTCACGACCGCCAGCGCCGCATCAGGAGCATGCTTCAGGCCGAAATCGACATCGATGCCGTCGGCGTCAACGGGGATCGGCAGGATCGATGATCGCGCAAGCTTCAGGCCGTGCCGGGTGAAGGGAAAGCCTGGATCCTCCATCCAGGCCTTCTTCTGCTCGAGGCCGAGGACGCGGAGAGTCAGGCCGAGGCCGCCGCTGAAACCGCCGGTGATGATGATCTGGGAGGGCGCGCATTCGATCCCGCGCGCCAGCGCAAGGTAGGCGGCGATCTCGCGCCGCAACGCCGGCTCACCGCGCGGATCAGGATAGATCGCCGGTGCGCTCATCTCGATGCGGACCGCCTGCGCGCGCATCCGCGCCAGTAACGTCGCAGGAAAGGTCTCCTGCGCAGGCACGCCCATCTGGAAGATCGCCGGCCCGGCCGTGAGCTCCTGGTACATCTCCATGAGCGAGCCTGGGGCCGGGGCCTTGTCCCGCCGCACCGGAAAGCGCGGCCGGTCCGCGACATGTGTTCCAGTCGCGCGGCTTGCGACGATCAGTTGCGCGGATGAGAGCTTTTCGTATGCGACGCGCACGGTGCCGCGCGCGACGCCGAGCTGGGCGGCCAGATCCTGCCAGGAGGGCAGGCGCGCGCCCGGGGCGAGCACGCCGCTCTCGATGGCGGCCCTGATTCCCTTGTGGATCTGCTCGGCCAAGGGCGTCTTCGCAGATCGATCCAGCTCCAGGCGCAGCGGCTTGGTCATGCCTGAATGGTACACGATTTTTGTGCATTCTTGGTTCTTTTTTGTGAACCAGAGCAACGACACCTAAGGGGCAAAGGGGGAGTGTTCATCCCCTCCGATCATCAAGGAGCAAACAGATGAGCGAACGTCTCGACTACAACCACGTTGCACCGGCAGGCGCGAAGGCACTGGGCGGCGTCTACGGCTACGTCATGCAGAGCGGGCTTCCCGCGACGCTGGTCACCCTGGTCTATCTCCGCGTGTCGCAGATCAACAACTGCGCCTATTGCCTCGACATGCATACGCGCGACCTGCTCAAGGGCGGCGTCGAGATCGAAAAGCTCGCGCTGGTGCAGGCGTGGGCGGAGGCCGGCAATCTCTTCGACGAACGCGAGCGAGCCGCCCTTGCATGGGCAGAGACGGTCACCCGCGTTGCCGAGACCAACGTTCCGGATGATGCCTATCGAGCCGCCCGCAAGGTCTTCAATGAGCGCGAGCTCGTCGATCTCACGATCGCGATCAGCCTGATGAATGCGTACAATCGCATGTCGATCAGCTTCCGGAAAACGCCGCAGGCCGTGCTCGAGAGTGCCGCCTGACGACGAATGGCATCAGCCGAAACAGAAAACAGGAGCCTGAAAATGACGAGCATGATCTCCGGCGTCAAAATTCCCGACAGCCAATTGGCGCGCGAGGCTGCCGAACTCGTGCGCAGTTACGAAGGCGAGATGTTGTTCAACCATTCGGTTCGCGTCTACGTGTTCGGCGCGATCAAGGGGCTGCGTCAGAAGCTGAAGTTCGATCCCGAGCTGCTGTATGTCGCGGCGCTGTTTCACGACCTCGGTCTCGTCGATCACTACCACACCGATACCAAGCGGTTTGAGGTCGACGGCGCCGACGCCGCGCGCGACTTTCTGCGGGCGCGCGGCATTGCCGAGCCGCAAGCCGACCTGGTGTGGGAAGCAATCGCGCTACACACCACCCCCGGCATTCCGCAATATATGAAACCGGAGATCGCGCTCACCAACGCAGGCGTCCTGGTGGACGTCGTGGGCATTGGATATGACGAGTACACGCCGGAGCAGCGCGACCAGGTGATCTCCGCGTTTCCGCGCGGCGACTTCAAGAACGAGTTCTTGAAGGTGCAGACCTGCTCAGCGCTGAAGAAGCCGCAGACGACGTTCGGGACGGTCAACTTCGATTACATCGAAGATCACGATCCGAGCTTCCGCAAGCCGAACGCGTGCACGCGCATCCGCAACACGCCCTGGCAGAGCTGAGGAGAGGCTGTCGCTCCGTCACGGCATGCCCGGCATCAGCGCAACGGCTTGATCATCCGGCGCGAACGGCGGGGCGTCTCGGGCGGTGAGGGGGCGCCGGCTTGCTCGATGGAAAATACGGATTCACCACGCAACTCGCGGAGCGCCCGACGGCGAGATATCGACACTGCGCAAGCGAACCGTAGCGGCAGTCGAAATAGCCGACGGGACCATAGATCTGCATGCAGACGGGATAGCTCGGATCGTAGGTCTGTGCATGCGCAAGTCCGCCGGCAGAGAGCTGGGCGATCGCGACGAGCGCGAGGTGAGCGCGGCGCATCTCAGCGCGGCAGGAAGTAGCCCGGCGTCTGTGCGCGCGGACGATTTTGATACGCGTATGGATCGTCGCTCTGTCCGACGAAATACGGATTGGCGATGCAGGTCAGCGCGCGACCGGATGCGCTCTCCTGACACTGCGCATAGGTGTCGAACCTGCAATTGCTCAGTCCCGGCCATTCATCACCGGTGAGGCAGAATGGATGATTTTTGCCGAATGCGTGCGCCGGTGTGCTTGCAGCCGAGGCGAATGCAAATGTGGCGAATGCGAGCGAAAATGTGGCGACAATAGGCAAGGGAACTCGACCGCGCATTTCGATTCTCCAATCACGTGAATGTGCGCGCGATGCCATTACGCGCACATGCAGTTTATGTCCTGTAGTCGACATTGGAACTCGCGAAAACACTTGTTCCAAAGGGTTTCCGCACACCTGCTGATAAACATTCGTTAATGCAGCGAGGTCCTTTCGACCCAACTGTTGCGTCGCGGTTACAGCAATTCCGTCGTCCGCTGCTAAGACATTGCGCACGGCCCGGGGGCCTACTGAAGAAACTGGAACGGGAACCAAATGAAAAAGAATTTGTTGCTTGCCGCTGTCAGCCTCGTCGCGCTCAGCGCGGCTGCGCCGGCGATGGCTGCTGACCTCGCGGCGCGGCCCTACACGAAAGCTCCGCCCGCGGCGATCGCCGCCGTCTACGACTGGAGCGGGTTCTACATCGGCGTCAACGGTGGTGGCGGTTCGGCGGATACGTCGTGGGACCTCGTCAACTTTGGCCCTGAAGGTTCGCACAACTCGACCGGCGGCACGGTCGGTGGCCAGATCGGCTATCGCTGGCAGACCGGCCAGTTCGTTTTCGGTGTGGAAGGCCAGGGCAACTGGGCCGACTTCTCGGGCGACAACATCAGCCTGATCGCCGCCGGCAATCGTAACCGGACCAGGATGGACGCCTTTGGGCTCATCACCGGTCAGGTTGGCTATGCCTGGAACAACGTCCTGTTCTACGCGAAGGGCGGTGCGGCTGTTGTCAGCAACAAGTACGACGTCTACAGCGTCGCCACGGGTGCGAACATCGACAATGCGGACGAGACCCGCTGGGGCGGCACGGTTGGCGCGGGCCTGGAGTTCGGTTTTGCTCCGAACTGGACGGTCGGCGTCGAGTACAACCACATCTTCCTCGGCGACCAGAATGTCACCTTCGCCAGTGGCGCAGTCGACCGCATCAAGCAGGACGTCGACATGGGCCTCGTTCGCCTGAACTACAAGTTCGGCGGCCCGCTGCTGGCCCGCTACTAAGACAGATCGCTCAACGCGAGCGGCTGACGAAAGCCCCGGCTTCGGCCGGGGCTTTTTTATTGTTTGCATCCAGCGAGTTAACCATCCCGTTTCGCGTGGTCTCGGACCGCTTGACTCCCCTGAACAAAATGAGAACAATGTTCTTCATACGTTCCAACAAGGGAGCAGGCCATGTTCAGGGTTTTCGTGGAAGAAGCCGCCGCACTGGCGTCCATCACGCTGTTCGTCGGGATGATCGCGATCTGGGCGCAGGTGATTCCGCAGCTCTAAAGCGCGATGAGATTTGGGATGAGTCGTCATCGCGCTTCAGGTTCTGTTGGAGCATGATCTTTTCGGACAACCGCCGCACACTTTTCCGGGATCATGCTCTGGGCCGGAGAGCTTGCTGCTGCCGCTGGGGAAAAGCGGGACGACTCGGCCGATCGGCCGCTCCGGCGTGGACTCTGGAGCAGTGACGCCCCACCATTGCGAGGCGAGTCGCCCGGGCGGTGCAGGATCCTCTTTTGATCTACCTGACATCTCCCGGCGCTGGCGACCGCTCCATTTCATCTGCAAGAGGCCGTCACGCGACCATGCCGAGCGCCGGATTCGTTCACCTTCACGTTCACTCGGCCTATTCGCTGCTCAAGGGCTCGATCAAGATCGCCAAGCTCGCCGAGCTTGCGAAGAAGGACCACCAGCCCGCGCTGGCGCTGACCGACACCGACAATCTGTTCGGTGCGCTGGAGTTCTCCGACAAGATGGCGAGTTCCGGCATCCAGCCGATCGTCGGCTGCGAGCTGGCCGTCGATTTCGGCGACCAGGATCCGAATGCGCGGAACGCGATGGGGCCGTCGCGGGTGGTGCTGCTGGGAGCGCAGGAGCGCGGCTATCGCAGCCTGATGCGGCTGAACTCGCGCGCGTTCCTGGAATCGCCGGACAGCCATGCTCCCTTCATCAGGTTCGATTGGCTCGAGGGCGAGACCGAAGGCCTGATCGCGCTGACGGGCGGACCGGATGGGCCGATCTCGCTGGCGCTCGCCGGCGGTCATGCCGAGCTCGCCGCCCAGCGCTGCGAGCGTCTGGCCGGCCTGTTCGGCGACCGCCTCTACGTCGAATTGCAGCGCCACAACACCGAGAAGGAGCGGCGCGTCGAAAGCGGCTTGATCGACATCGCCTACGCCAAGGGACTGCCGCTGGTTGCGACCAACGAGCCGTATTTCGCCGCAACCGACGACTACGAAGCCCATGACGCGCTCCTCTGCATCGCGGGCGGGAGGCTGATCGCCGAGACCGAGCGCGAGCAGCTCACGCCGGATCATCGCTTCAAGACGCGCGCCGAGATGGCGGTGCTGTTCGCCGACATCCCGGAGGCGCTGGCCTCGACGGTGGAGATCGCCGAGCGCTGCTCGTTCCGGCCGATGACGCGCAAGCCCATCCTGCCGTTCTTCACCGTCGGCGCCGCGTCGAGCTCGGATGCGGCTGCGGTGGAGGCCGCCGAATTGAAGCGCCAGGCGGAGGAGGGGCTCGCCAACCGCCTGCGGGTGCATGGCCTGTCGCAGGGCACGACGGAAGAGACCTACGCCAAGCGGCTCGCCTTCGAGCTCGACGTCATCATGCGGATGAAATACGCGGGCTACTTCCTGATCGTGTCCGACTTCATCAAATGGGCGAAGTCGCAAGGGATTCCGGTCGGGCCGGGCCGCGGCTCCGGCGCCGGCTCGCTGGTCGCCTGGGCGCTGACCATCACCGACCTCGATCCGATCAAGTTCGGCCTGCTGTTCGAGCGCTTCCTCAATCCCGAGCGCGTCTCGATGCCGGACTTCGACATCGACTTCTGCCAGGACCGCCGCGGCGAGGTCATCCAGTACGTGCAGCAGCGCTACGGCCGCGACCAGGTCGCGCAGATCATCACCTTCGGTACGCTGCAGGCGCGCGGCGTGCTGCGCGACGTCGGCCGCGTCCTCCAGATGCCCTATGGCCAGGTCGACAAGCTCACAAAACTGGTGCCGCAGAATCCGGCGGCACCGGTGACGCTGGCCGCCGCGATCGAGAGCGAGCCGAAGCTCCAGGCGTTCCGCGACGAAGACCCGGTGGTGGCGCGCGCCTTCGACATCGCGCAGCGCCTCGAAGGCCTGACGCGCCACGCCTCGACCCACGCGGCCGGCATCGTGATCGGTGATCGCCCGCTGAGCGAGCTCGTGCCGCTCTACCGCGATCCCAAATCCGACATGCCGGTGACCCAGTTCAACATGAAATGGGTCGAGCCCGCGGGGCTCGTGAAGTTCGACTTCCTCGGCCTGAAAACGCTCACAGTCCTCGACGTCGCAGTCAAACTGCTCAAGCCGCGCGGCATCGATGTCGATCTCGCCACGCTGCCGATCGACGATGCCGAGAGCTACCAGATGCTGGCCCGGGGCGACGTGGTCGGCGTGTTCCAGGTTGAAAGCCAGGGCATGCGGCGGGCGCTGATCGACATGCGCCCGGACCGTTTCGAAGACATCATCGCGCTGGTCGCGCTCTATCGACCGGGCCCGATGGCGAACATCCCGACCTACTGCGCGCGCAAGCACGGCGACGAGGAGCCGGAATATCTGCATCCCGTGCTGGAGCCGATCCTCAAGGAGACGTTCGGCGTCATCATCTACCAGGAACAGGTGATGCAGATCGCGCAGGTGATGTCCGGCTATTCGCTCGGCGACGCCGACCTCCTGCGCCGCGCCATGGGCAAGAAGATCCGCGCCGAGATGGACAAGCAGCGCGACATCTTCGTCGCGGGCGCGGTGAAGAACGGCGTTCCGAAGGGGCAGGCCGAGACCATCTTCGAGCTCTTGGCGAAGTTTGCCGACTACGGCTTCAACAAGAGCCACGCGGCGGCTTACGCGCTGGTGTCCTACCACACCGCCTACATGAAGGCGCATTATCCGGTGGAGTTCATCGCGGCGTCGATGACGCTCGATCTCAACAACACCGACAAGCTCTCCGAATTCCGCTCCGAAGCGCAGCGTCTCGGCATCAAGGTCGAGCCGCCCAACATCAACCGGTCAGGCGCGACCTTCGAGGTCGGCGAGAAGACGATCTACTACGCGCTCGCAGCGCTCAAGGGCGTCGGCATCCAGGCGATCGAGCAGATCATCGCGGAGCGAACGAAGAACGGCCTGTTCACCTCGCTCGCCGATTTCGCCGCCCGGGTCTCGCCGCGCGCGATCAACAAGCGCATCATCGAAAGTCTCGCCGCCGCCGGCGCCTTCGATACGCTGGAGCCGAACCGGGCGCGCGTCTTCGCCGGTGCCGACTCGATCCTCGCCGCGTGCCAGCGCGCGCACGAGGCCGCGACCGTCGGCCAGAACGACATGTTCGGCAGCGCGGCCGACGCGCCGACCATCATGCTGCCGCAGGTCGAGCCGTGGCTGCCGGCCGAGCGGCTGCGCCGCGAATACGACGCGATCGGCTTCTTCCTGTCGGGACATCCGCTCGACGACTACGCGACCGTGCTGAAGCGGCTGCGGGTGCAGAGCTGGGCCGAGTTCTCGCGCGCGGTGAAGACCGGCGCGACCGCCGGCAAGGTCGCCGCGACCGTGGTCTCGCGCATGGAGCGGCGCACCAAGACCGGCAACAAGATGGGCATCATGGGCCTGTCGGATCCGACCGGCCATTTCGAGGCGGTGCTGTTCTCCGAAGGCCTCGCGCAATATCGCGACGTGCTGGAGCCGGGCGCGGCCGTGCTGCTGCAGCTGGGGGCCGAGCTCCAGGGCGAGGACGTGCGCGCCCGCGTGCTGCATGCCGAGCCGCTCGATGACGCCGCGGCCAAGACGCAGAAGGGCCTGCGCATCTTCCTGCGCGACACCAAGCCGCTGGACTCGATCGCCAAGCGTCTCGCCGGGCCAGACATGGCGGCCTCGAACGGCGGCGCGCCGAAAGTCGGGAGTCCCGCGCTTGCGCCGCGCTCCAACGGCGACGGCGAGGTCTCGCTGGTGATGATGCTCGACCTCGAGACCGAGGTCGAGATGAAGCTGCCCGGCCGCTTCAAGGTCTCGCCGCAGATCGCCGGCGCGATCAAGGCGGTCGCGGGCGTGGTGGACGTGCAGCAGCTCTGATGTTGCCGGCACCGCGCAAACCAAAGCTTAACTATTTGGCTCGCGCGTGGTTTCGAAGTCGCTCGAGCGCAGCTATCAGTTGTCGACTCGACAATCTCGTTTGACGAGAAACCTGGAAGGACAACAACCATGTGCGAAAAGTGCTCCGAAAATCTGCATCAACCTGTTGCTCCCTCCCGGCGCTCCATGATGCTGCTCGCCACGTCGGCGCTTGCGGCGGCGGCGTTTGGCGGGACCGCCTTCGCCAAGGAGAAGAAGGCGCCGCCGAAACCGCAGAACGTGCTGTCGCCCGATGCGGCGCTGAAGCGGCTGATGGACGGCAATGCGCGCTACGTCTCGGGCGTGTCGCGCCGCCACGACTTCAAGCATGAGCGCGAGGCATTGGTCGGCGGTCAGAATCCCTACGCGGCCGTTCTGAGCTGCGCCGATTCTCGCATCGCGCCCGAATATGCCTTCGACAGCGGACGCGGAGACCTGTTCGTGTGCCGCGTCGCCGGCAATTTCGCTGGCGACGAGACCGTTGCGAGCATGGAATACACCGTCGCGGTGCTCGGAACGCCCCTGATCCTGGTGCTCGGCCACGACAATTGCGGCGCGGTCGATGCGACCATCAAGTCGCTGAAGGACGACAAGCCGCTGCCGGGGCACATCCCCACGCTGGTCTCGGCGATCGCGCCGGCGGTGAAGACGGCGGCCCAGCAGAGCGGGAATGCGCTCGACAACGCCATTCGCCAGAATGTCCTCGACAACGTCGCCAAGCTGAAATCGGCCGCTCCGATCCTCAACGCGGCGGTCGAGCAGGGCAAGCTCAAGGTGGTCGGGGGCATCTATCGGCTGAGCACAGGAAGCGTCGAGTTGGTCGCCCAGGGCTGAGCCCACCCGAGCATCGAGCCTTGCGGTCGCGCCTCTTTCCTCCAGAGGCCGGCCGCAAGGTCGACAAGCAGCAATCACCCTCGCGATGACGTCGGCATACAAGAAATCTGGGCCGGTCGATTTCTCGCCCGTTGATGAATCGGCTGTCCGGACGACCGTCGCCGAATTGAAATTGGCCGAGTGATCCGCTGGCGATAGGACGCGTCGTGTCGCGGCGAGGCTGACGCCGGCGATGGGGCGGCCATGTCACCGCCTCAATCCAAGCTTTTCGTTGTTCGAGCCTTTCGTTCAACCGCCGTTCAGCCGGCTGCGCGCCTCATGCGTGCCGGGACCTCGACAACAATAGCGGGCGAGCAAGCCATGCGTGAGACGCTCAGAGCTTTCATCTGCCTTCTGCTGCCGATTTTGGCCCTCGCCGCCGCCGCACCGGAACCGGCGCGCGCCCAGCAGCCGGAAAAGCGCATCGCGCTCGTGGTCGGCAACGGCGCCTACGCCAAATCGCCGCTGGCGACGACGGCCAACGATGCCGGCCTGATCGCACAGACGCTCCAGGCGGCGGGCTTCGACGTGGTCGGCGCGCGCGATCTCGACGGCGACACGCTGCGCAAGAGCTTGCGCGATTTCATCCAGAAGGCCCAGGCTTCGGGCCCGGGCACCGTCGCGATGATCTATCTCGCCGGCTATGGCGTGCAGCTTGCCGGCGAGAACTATTTCATCCCGGTCGATTCCAACATCATCCGCGACACCGACATACCGACCGAGGCCCTGCGCATCAGCGACTATGCGCGCCAGATCGCGTCCATTCCGCTCAAGGCCAGCATCGTCGTGCTCGACGCTGCGCGCGCGCAGCCCTTCATCGAGGGCGGTCAGCCGATCGCGAGCGGCCTGGCGCTGGTCGAGCCCGAGGCGAGCATGCTGATCGCCTTCAACGCCGCGCCCGGCACGGTGGCGCCGGAGGAGGCGGGGCCTTACGGCATCTATGCACAATCGCTCGCCGAGATGATCCGCACCGGCGGCCTGCCGCTGCCCGAGGTGTTCGACCGCGTGCGCTTACGCGTCAACGAGGCCTCCAAGGGCGCGCAGGTGCCCTGGAACGAGCAGAAGATATCGGCGCAATTTTCGTTCTTCGAGCGTGGGCCCGACGCGCCGCCGCCGGAGACCACGCCCGACCAGGTCGCCGCGATCCGCAACAAGCCGATCCGCGATCTCGGCGTGCAGGATGCCTATGCCGCCGCGCTCGAGCGCGACACGCTGGCGGCCTATGAGGAATTCCTCGCGACCTATCCGAATGACCCGCTTGCAAAGCGCGTCACGGCGATCGTGGCGGCGCGCCGCGAGGCGATCACCTGGCGGCGGACCTATCGCGCCGATACGCCGGACGCCTATTGGTCGTATCTGCGCCGCTACCCGCGCGGGCCGCATGCGGGCGATGCCCGGCGCAGGCTCGCGATCCTGACTGCGCCGCTCGAGCCGCCGCCGACTTTCACGATGCTGGACTACGACGTGCCGCCACCGCCGCCGGAGGAGGTGATCTATGTCGACCGTCCGGTGCTGTATTTCAGCGATCCCGATTTCGGCTTCGCGCCGCCACCGCCGCCGCCGGTCTATTATCTGCCGCCGCCGCCGCCGGATTTCGTCGTGCTGCCGCCGCCGCTGCCTGTGGTCGGCCTCTTCGTGCTGCCGCAGCCGGTGTTCGTGCCGATCCCGGTGTTCGTCAGGCCGCCGGTCTATGTCGCGCCGCCGCCGAACAACATCATCTTTCAGAACATCCACAACACCACGGTCATCAACACCGTGATCAACCGCCCGCCGGCGCCGCCGCCGGCCGCGGGGCCGGCGCCCGGTCCGGGCAATCTGGCCCCGGCGGTTGCCGGCCGCGGCACGCCGGCAGGTGCCGCCGTGCCGCAGGCAGTCATGCAGCGTGCCGCGCTGATCCAGCAGGGAAGGGCGCCGATGCCGCCGAGCGCGACGATCCAGCCGACGGTGAGACCGGGTATCGCGGCTCCAGCTCCAGCCAATGTCGCTCCTGCCACGACAACCCAGCCGCCGGCTGCGGCCAGGCTGCCCCAGGCCAATACCTTGCCGGCACCCAATACCCTGCCGGGAACTCCTGGCGGTCCCCCGGCGGGCACGGCGCCCGGCGCCGTCATGCCGCGCGGCACGCCCAGTCCGGGCGCGACGGCACCCGCCGGCAACGTTCCTGCTGCGACACCGCAAGCACCGGCGGCCACCAGGCTGCCGCAGGCCAACACGCTGCCGGTGCCCGGAACTCCGGGTGGACCGCCTCCGGCCGGGGGAGGGGGCACGCCCGGCGCTGCTCCGCCTCATGGCAGACCCGCTGCCACCGCCACGACGCCCACTGGCAACGTTCCGCCGGCACCGCCGAACGCGGCAACCGCTACTCCGCCCAATCAGCCGACGGCTCCCGGAAGTTCGACGACGCCGTCCGCCGGCCTGCCCAAGCCGCCGGGGCCGACGAGGCCACCTGCGGCTGACCTGCGCGGCAGGCCGGCCGGGTCCCAGTCGGGCGCTTTGCCGCCGCCGAGCGCGGCCCCCGGCAAGCCGGTCGTCCCGCCCACGGTCAAACCCGCGGCACCGCCACCGCCGCCAGTGGCGGCGCGGGGGCCGTCCGGAGTTCGGGATCACCGGCCCGCGCCGCCGCCGCAGG
>NZ_LFKY01000036.1:0-372882 GCF_028128965.1 Bradyrhizobium sp. CCBAU 25338 | reverse complement strand
TCGCTGCAAATGGTGAGCCGCGCGCGCCGCGAAGGCGTGCTCATCGAGCCACGCGACGTGTTCCGGCATCAGACCATCGAGGCGCTGATCGCATCGTCCCGCGGTGTCGACCTCGACAGGGACACCCCGGCATCGGAGCGCGGTTCGTTTGCGGGACTCTCGGTCGAGCAGCTCGAACGGCTCGGTCTCGACTGGGACCGCATCGAGGACGTCTATCCGCTGTCGCCGATGCAGCAGGGCATGCTGTTTCACAGCTTGCGCGATGCCGGCAGCGGCGTCTATGTCAACCAGGTCAGCGTCGAGATCCGGGGCCTCGATCCGGAACGGCTCGGCAGAGCGTGGCGCGAGGTCAGCGCACGTCACCAGATGCTTCGGACCGGATTCCTGTGGCGGGAGCTCTCCGGCTCTCCCTTGCAAGTCGTCTATTGCGATGCCATCGCTCCGTTCGAGCAGGACGACTGGCGCGGGCAGGCGGTCAGTGATGAACGGATTGCGGCTGCCCTTGCCGATGAGCGTGCCGCCGAGTTCGATCTCCAGGCGCCGCCGCTCCAGCGGGTGCGCCTGCTGCAGCTCCAGGACGACCTGTACCGACTGATCTGGACCTATCATCACATCCTGATGGATGGCTGGAGCTCGGCGAGGTTCGTCGGAGACGTCCTGGAGTGTTATTACGGCGGGACCCCCGCCGCGAATGCGACGCGCTACCGCGACTACATCGACTGGCTGCTGGCGCAGGATACAAAGGCAGCCGAAGGCTTCTGGCGCGAGCAGCTCAAAAGCTTCGGCCAGCCGACGCAGCTCGCCGACGCCTTCGGCGCGCGCCGCCATCAGGCATCGGGCCACGAACGCTGTTACACTCGTCTAGGAGAGAGGGCGACCGCGAAGCTGAAGGCGTTCGCGCGTCGCGAGCGAGTCACGCTGAACACCATCGTCCAAGGCGTGTGGGCGCTGCTGCTGCAGCGCTATACGGGCCAGAACACCGTGACGTTCGGCGTGACAGTGGCCGGTCGTCCGGCTGGTCTCGACGGATCGCAGCAGATGCTCGGGCTCTTCATCAATACGCTGCCCGTGATCGAAACGCTTCCGCCCGCCAGCACCATCGGAGAATGGCTGCGCGCGCTCCAGGACCGGAATTCGGCGATCCGGGACTACGAGCACACGCCGCTCTACGACATCCAGGGCTGGGCCGGCCGCGCCGGCCAGACGATGTTCGACAGCATCATCGTCTTCGAGAACTATCCGATCGAACGCAGCATGCATCGCGGCGACGGCGCTTTGCAATTCAGCGGTCTGAAGAATGTCGATGTAACCAACTATCCGATGGATCTGTCGGTGCTCGTCGAAGATGTGCTCCAGGTCGAATACACCTATATGCCGAGCCATTTCACGGCCGCACAGGCGGCGCAGATCAAGGCGCAGTTCGAGCATCTGCTAGCGGCTTTGACGCGGGACGCAACGGCTCTGCTCGGCAACCTTGATCCTGTCACGGAGCTCGACGCCGCGCTGGCAGATCGTTGCAATCGGAATGCCACGGCGAGTGCTCAGCTGCCGCTGGTGCATGAGGCGATCAGCAGTCATGCGCAGCGTCATCCGGAGCGGACGGCATTGACCATAGGCAGCACGGTGCTCTCGTTCGGGGACCTCGAACGCAGGGCCAACCGTCTGGCCCATCATCTGATCGCCCGCGGGCTCAAACCCGAGCAACGCATCGGCGTGGTCGTCGAGCGAACCGAATCCACGATGATCGCACTGCTGGCTGTCCTCAAGGCCGGTGGAGCTTACGTTCCGATCGATCCCGAGCTTCCATCGGAGCGGCGTGCGTTCGTCATGCGCGATGCGGAGATCGCGTTCCTGTTGACGGCACAGCTCAGCATCGAGGACAGCCCGGATGGTGTCGAACGGATCTCGCTATCCACGTTCGATTTCGGCGCAGGACCCGACCATCCGCCGCAACCTGACCTGCATCCTGAAAATCTTGCCTATCTGATCTACACCTCGGGCTCGACGGGGACACCAAAGGGTGTCGCTGTCGCCCATGGGCCGCTCGCGATGCACTGTCACGTCACGGGCGGTCTCTACGAGATCGACGAAAGCTCGTGCGAGCTGCATTTCCTGTCGCTAGCCTTTGATGGCGCTCATGAGCGCTGGTTGACGGTTCTGTCGCACGGCGCGCGGCTGCTGATGCGTGACGCCGAATTGTGGACGCCGGAGCAGACGGTCGAAAACCTGCACGCCCATTGCGTCAGCCATATCGGATTGCCGCCGGCCTACCTCCAGCAGGTCGCGGAATGCGTCGAGCAGAACGGCAACCCGCCGCCGGTCAAGCTCTATTCGTTCGGCGGTGAGGCAATGCCGAAGGCTGGGTTCGACAAGGTCAGGCGCGTTCTCAAGCCCCGTATCCTGATCAATGGCTACGGCCCGACCGAAACCGTGGTCACGCCGCTGGTCTGGAAAGTCGACGGGGCGGGCGAATGCGACACGCCCTATGCGCCGATCGGCGTTCCGGTCGGTGACCGCCGCGCTTACATTCTCGATGGCGCACTCGACATCATTCCGGCGGGTGTCGCCGGCGAACTCTATTTGGGCGGCTTCGGGCTGGCGCGCGGCTATCACGCTAAGGCCGGCATGACTGCGGAGCGCTTCGTGCCTGATCCGTTCTCGACGGTGCCGGGCGCCCGGCTGTACCGCACCGGCGATCTGGCGCGATGGCGCAATGACGGGACCATCGAATATCTCGGGCGTAGCGATGATCAGGTCAAGGTCAACGGCTTCCGGATCGAGCTCGGAGAGATCCAGACTTCTCTGCTCCGTCACGTGACGATCGCGCAGGCGGCGGTGGTGGCGGTCCCAAATGCGGCCGGAAATCAGCTCATCGCCTACGTCTCGCCGAAGGCGGCAGGCGACGCCGCGCCCGGTGCGGCCGAGGGTCTGATCGAGCGCTTGACCGACTTCCTGAGGCGGATCCTGCCGGCCTATATGGTGCCGGCTCGCATCATGGTGCTGGATCGGCTGCCGACATTGTCGAGCGGCAAGATCGACCGTCGTGCGTTACCGGCTCCCGATGCGTCGATACGCAGCTTCGTTGCGCCGCAAGGTCCGGCAGAGATAGCGATGGCTCACCTGTGGTCCGAAATTCTGAACGTGCCGCAGGTCGGCGTCACCGACAATTTCTTCGAGCTCGGCGGCAATTCGATCCTGTGTCTCAAGGTCGTGGCGCGGCTCCGCCAGGACAAGGCGTTCGGGATCGAGATCAAGCTGCGCGATTTGCTTCAGAAGCCGACGATCCGTGCGCTGATCGCCGGGAGCGCCGCTACGGGCGCTGCCGGCACTGCCGCACCGTCGGCGCTGCTACCGATGAATGCTGCGGTTGCCGGCGTCAATCCCGTGTTCTGTTTGCACGGTGGCTTCGGCACGGTCTTCGACTATGGGCTGCTGGCGCGCCGCCTCGAAGGGTATCGGCAGGTGGTTGGGTTGCAGTCGAGAATGTTGGTCGATCCAACCTGGACCGACAGCTCGCTCGAAGCGATGGCCATGGACTATGCGGCCGAGATCAGGCGGATGCAGCCGCGCGGCCCCTACAGCCTCGTCGGCTGGTCGCTGGGAGGGCTGCTGGCCGGTCTCGTTGCGGCCGAGCTCGAACGCAGCGGTGAGCGGGTCGAACGTCTTGCCATGGTCGACAGCTTCGTGCCGCGGCAGCCGGACGGATCGAGCCGGCCGGAAGCGATCGCCCACTGGGCGGATGATCTCGCTGGATTGCTGTCGGTGGTTCTTCCGGCCGCTGCGGCCTCTCGGATCAAGGCGCAAGTCGGGGCAGCGAAGCGTGCTGACTTGCCGGAGACTCCTGAGAGCATTCGCGATCTGGTCGCGGCCGTCGTAGAGAAGGGCGGGAGCGTGAGGGCAGATGATGCGTCGCTAGGCGCGGACGATTTGTCCGCCGCCTTCGCTGTCGGACGACATCTCAACAGGCTGGCGCAGAACACCACGCTGCCGCGCGGTCTCGAAGCCACGCCGCTCTGCTGGTGGACGTCGGCTCGTCTGGCGCAGCGCGGTCGGCTGGAACTGCAGTTGCCGAAGGCGACCGATCGCGGCGTCGCAGGCCACAACCATTTCACGATCCTGAAGGAGGCCGGCCTTCTCGATGAGATCTGCGATCTGCTCGTGCCGGCGTCGGCATCGACGATCGCACAAGATACCGTTCCGGAACCGGCGGAGTAAGCCCTTGAGCCTTGATCCTGATATTGCAGCATTGCTCGAGATGATTCGGGCCGGCGCCGAAAGCGGCGCGCGAACTCCGTTTCCGCAACTGACCGCCGCGCAGGCGCGGGCCGATTTCGATGCATCCTCGCCGCTGCTCGATGTCGATCCGCCGGCGCTCCCTCACGAGCGCCGCCTCTCGCTGCCGACGCGGGATGGCGCGGTGATCGAGGCGCGGCTCTATGCGAGCGAGGCGCCGAGCGATCGCCTTCCGATGCCGGTACTTCTGTATATGCATGGCGGCGGCTTCGTCGTCGGCAGCCTAGATTCGCATCAGCCATTGTGCCGCGGCCTCGCCGAGGACAGTGGCGCGGCCGTGCTGTCGGTCGGCTACAGGCTTGCGCCGGAACACAAATTTCCGACGGCTCTCGAGGATGCGGTCGATGCGCTGACCTGGATTGGCCGCGAGGGCCGAGCAATAGGGCTCGACGGCCGCCGCGTTGCCGTCGGTGGCGATAGCGCCGGCGGGACGCTTGCCGCCGCTCTCGCGATCGAGGCGAAGACAAACAAGGACCTTCCGCAGCCAGTGCTTCAGGTTCTCGCCTATCCCGGCCTCAGCTCGCGGCAGACCTCCTCGTCCTATGAACGATATGGTACCGGCCATCTCCTGGAACGCAGCACCGTCGACTGGTTCTTCCGGCAATATCTGCGCGATGAGTCAGATCGCGACGATTGGCGCTTTGCACCGCTCGCCGCGAGGGATTTGTCGGGCCTCGCTCCCGCATTCATCGTCCTCGCCGAGTTCGATCCTCTGGTGGATGAAGGGCGCGACTATGCGGTGCGGTTGGCGGCGGCCGGCGTTCCGGTGGATCTGCGCGTCTATCCCGGCATGATCCATGAATTCCTGCGCATGGGGAATGTCGTGGCCGATGCCTTGCAAGCGAGGGCGGCGATCGGGCAGGCGCTGGCCAATGCATTTCGTTCCGGTGGCGAAAGGGCAGCTTGATGTGGAAACGCGGCGCGAACGAGGGTATGTCATGACTGTCATTGTCCTCTCCTGAACTGCATTCCATGAGCACGTTCGTCCCAGACCACAGGCTGTCCCGCCGCGCGCTTCTCCGCGCGGGCGCGGCAATCGGAGGCACGGCGCTCGCGGGTGCAACGCCGATGGCATTTGCCCAAACCAGCGGATCGCCAGCCGGGCCCCGGATCGCCGCGCTGGGCTGGGCCTGTGCCCAGACGATACTGGCGCTCGGTGTCGTGCCGTTGGTCATTCCGGAGATCGAGCGCTATGGCCGACTCGTGGTCGAGCCGGCTGTCCCGCCCGGCGTTCAGGAGATCGGCCTGCGTTCGGAGCCCAATCTCGAGCTGGTGCAGAGCTTCGCGCCTGAGATCATCATCATTGATCCCAGCATCGCGGCTGTCGTACCCCGGCTCAAGCTGATCGCGCCGGTCGAAATGTTCACGATCTTCAGACCCGGCGGGCATCCCCTCGATACGGCACGACGTTCGACGATGGAGCTTGCGAAGCGTCTCGGGGTGCAGGGGGCCTGCGAAGCCTATTTCGCGCGCTTCGATGTTGCCATGGCTGGCTACCGCGAGCGGCTTCGCGATCGCGGCGGCAAGCCGCTCTATCTCGTCAGCGAGATCGCGCGTAACCGCGCGCTCGTGTTCGGTCCGAACAGCCTCTATCAGGAGGTGCTCGACCAGTTCGGATTGAAGAATGCCTGGACCGGACAGAGCGGCCCATGGGGATATACCAGCGTAGGGCTCGAAGTGCTCGCCGCGGTACCGGATGCGCGGCTGGTCCTGATGACCTCGCGGGTCGCCGACGTCGAGGCCTTGCTGAAGGCTAGCCCGGTGCTGCGGACCCTGCCGTCGCTTCGGTCGCATAGGCTCACGATCCTGGACAATCAGTTCTTCTATGGTGGCGTGCCGGCGGCCGAGCGTTTCGCTCGTCTTCTCGCCGAACGGTTGCCGCGGGAAAGCCATGAGCAAGGTTGACGCGCTGCCGGCCCGATCCGGTTTCGAAATGCATCCGGCGATGCTGATCGGGTTGTTGGTAGCGGCCGCGGCCGCGCTCACCTGGCGGAACCTGTCTGGATATCTGCCGGCGAGCGCCTGGCTGCCTGTGTTGTGGCGGCCCGAGATCACCGATCCGCAACAGATGCTTGTGCACTACACGGTGTTTCCGCGCATCGCAGTGGCGCTGCTGGCCGGCGCAGCTCTCGGCCTCGCCGGCGCCGTCTGTCAGCAGGTGCTGCGCAATCCGCTCGCTGAACCGAGCACTCTCGGTGTCCTGAACGGCGCGTATCTCGCGCTGACTGTGACAACCCTCTGGGCGCCGTCGCTGCTTGCCTTTGGCCGGGAGTGGATTGCGCTGTTCGGCGGGTTCGCCGCGTTCCTCTGCGTGTTCGGGCTGACCTGGAAACGTGCGCTGTCGCCCGTCGTCCTGGTGCTCGCGGGACTGATCGTCAGTTATTACTGCGCCGTGACCACCCAGGCGCTGGTGCTGCTCAACCACGAATATCTGATCGGGCTGTTCATCTGGGGTGCGGGTTTCCTCAATCAGCAGGACTGGAGCAACGTCACGTTCCTGGCGCCGCGGCTCCTGATATCGATCGTCCTGATCGCGGTGATGGTTCGCCCGCTGACCCTGCTCGGTTTTGACGACGAGACCGCGCGCAATCTGGGCCTTGGATTGACGCGAGCGCGGATCTTCGCGCTCATCATTGCGATCGCGCTCAGCGCTTCGGTCGTCAGCGTGGTCGGCGTCATGGGATTCGTGGGTTTGTCCGCGCCTGCCATCGTCATGCTGTCGGGCGCGCGTCGCTTTCGCGACCGCCTGATCTGGGCGCCTCTTTGCGGCGCCCTGCTGCTGTGGCTGACGGATCAACTCGTGCTGTTGATTCCGACCGGCTATCGCGAAATGCCGGCCGGTGCGGTGACGGCCCTGATCGGCGCGCCAATGTTGCTCCTGCTGCTGCCACGGCTGCGGGCTACCATGCCGATGGGAAATCTCACGCCATCCGCTCCGCCACGTCTCGATCACCCCTGGCGCGTGATCCTGTTCGCTCTTGTCTTGCTGCTGCTCGTCGTCTGGATCGCACTCGCCCTTGGCGTCGGCGCCGACGGCTGGCGCTGGAGTGGCCTGTCGGGCTTGCAGGAATTCTGGCCGTGGCGCGGGCCGCGCGTGGTGTCGGCGCTGGCCGCAGGCGCGACGCTGGCGGTCGCCGGCACGCTGCTGCAACGGATGACCGGCAATCCGATGGCCGCGCCGGAGGTCATGGGCATCAGCTATGGCGCGGCGATGGGCGTGATCGTTCTGCTCTATCTCTTTCCCGCGCACACGCGGTGGGCGCAGATTGCGGCGGCCGGCATCGGCGCCTTCATCGTGCTGGCGCTGGTGCTGCTGTTCAGCCGGCGGTCCGAGTTCAGTCCGGAGCGCGTGCTCCTGGCCGGGGTCGCCATGAGCGCGGCGTTCGGCGCGATCGTCGCCATGGCGCTGGCGACGGGCGATCCGCGGATCGGCACGCTGCTGTCGTTGCTGACCGGGTCGCTTTACCAGATCGGTCCGGCCGAGGCCGCGGTCCTCGCTGCGGCGGCGCTCGTTCTGCTGATCATGGTGCCGCTGCTGTCGCGCTGGCTCGACATCCTGCCGCTCGGAGCGACGGCCGCGCGTTCGATCGGCATCTCGCTGGCGAGAAGCCGCATCATCATCATGCTGCTCACGGCATTGTTGACCGCGACGGCGACGCTGATGGTGGGTCTTCTGAGCCTGGTTGGCTTCATCGCGCCGCACATGGCGCGGATGATGGGCGCGCAGCGCGCGCTGCATCAGGCGGCGCTGGCCGCATTGATCGGCGCGATTCTGATGGTCACGGCAGATTGGGCCGGACGCATGGTGATATTTCCGTTCCAGATGCCCGCCGGTATCTTCGCCATGATGCTCGCCGGACCCTACCTCATCTGGCTGCTGCGGCCGCAGCGGCGATGACTGCGGTCCAAGCGATGCCGCTTACCGCGCGAAGCTGATGAGATGGCCGTGATCCGGCGACGGCATCACGCCCATCGGGATGCCGTAGATGGTTTCGAGCTCGGCGGGCGTCATGATCTTTTCCGGCTTGCCGCGGGCAATCAGCTTCCCGGAGTGGAGCGCGATGATCTCGTCGCAAAAGCGGGCGGCCATGTTGACGTCGTGAAGCACGACGACCACGCCGAGATTGCGCTCGCGGGCGAGCTGCCTGACCAGCGACAGCACCTCGATCTGATGGGCGATGTCCAGCGCCGAGGTCGGCTCGTCGAGCAGGAGGCACTCGGCATCCTGCGCCACCAGCATGGCGATCCAGGCCCGCTGACGCTCGCCGCCGGACAACGTATCGACCAGGCGGTCCGCGAATGGCTCGATATGGGTCAACGCCATGGCGCTTTCGACCTTCTTGCGGTCGATCTCGCTGAACCGGCCGAGCGCGCCGTGCCAGGGATAGCGGCCGAGTGCGACCAGCTCCTTGACCAGCATGCCGGCGGCGGGCGGCGTCTGCTGCGGCAGGTAGGCGACCTTGCGGGCATAGTCCCGATCGCTCCAGGCGCTTAGCGCGCGACCCTCGAAACGAATCATTCCCGACGAGCTTGGCTGCTGGCGCGACAACAATTTCAGCAAAGTCGACTTGCCGGAGCCGTTATGCCCGATCAGTCCGACGACGCTGCGCGCGGGAAGGGACAAGGTGAGCGGTTCGAGCAGCGCGCGCCCAGCCACCGCGAAGCCGACCTGGTCGAGCTCGAACAACGAGGTGGGTACATTTTGTAAGGCCTGCGTGGTGCTGGTCGGCGCGGCGAGCGTGCTTTTGTCCGTCTGCGCGTTTTGGAACGTCATGGTTGGCGCAGGCTCCAATAGGCGACGGCCAGATGCTGATCGCGGGAGAGCTTTCGCTCGTCGCGCAAATGGTTTCGCAGGGCCTTTAGCGCCTGCGCCTCACACGCGACCCAGGCGAAGACCTCGCCATTGTCGGGCCATTGCACGGCCTTGACGGCGTCGACCAGGAGCTGCGTCGTTCCGGCCGGACGGCCCGCGCGATGCAGCCAGCGGATTGCTATGCCGCCTGGCGCGGCCAGCGGAATTTCCCCGTCTCGATCGGCGACCTCGATGAAGACCTCGCCCGTCGCCGTCGCCGGCAGCGTCTCGAGAATTCGCGCGATGGCGGGCAGGGCGGTTTCGTCGCCAGCCAGCAGCAACCAGCGTGCCGGTCGAATACCTCGGCCGAGCGGACCGGCCATGCCGCAGATGGCGCCGGCCTTTGCGTTGACGGCGAAGGCCGAGCCTGGTCCGGCATGATCATGAACCACGAAATCGATATCGATCTCGCGGGTCTGCAAGTCGATGCGGCGGATCGTGTAATAGCGGGTCACGGGCCTGCGGTCGGGCTCCGGCCAAAGGATACGTCCGTCCGGCGCCGGCCACGGCCATTCTGGCTTGGCGAGGCCGTCGGGCGGGAAGTACAGCCGCACGTGCAACTCGTCGTCGTTCACGAAACGGGCGATGTCGTCGCCGGTGAAGGTCAGCCGCCGCATGTGCGGCGTCAGGGTGATCGCGGCCTTCAGCCGCACCTCGCGGAAGTTGGCGAGCGTGCCGCTGTTGGACTCATGACCGGACCAGACGATGGTCGGGGCAATGTCGCCCGCGAACTCGATCACATGCGAGGCGACGACCGAGCGCAGCATCTCCAGATTGCCCTTGTCGTCGGCCTCGACGCGGATCTTGAGCACTTCGGCCTCGACGGCAAGGGAACTGGTGCCGAACGGCAGTTTCGCCACCATGAGGCCGCCGCGGTCCTCGAAGGCGATGTCATGCTCGGCCAGATGATCGATCATCCGAGCAGCGAGACCGGCGGCATCGGGAAGCGCGATGCGGGTTTCGGAGATAAGCGGGTCCAAAGTCATTCTCCATCGGGCCTGTCCGATGCTGGCCTGCAAGTGCTTCGATGTCCGGATGTCGCGGCCCGGCACGGCGTTGGATCAAATTCCTGCTCGCTCGCCGGCTGCGCTGCAAAAGCGGTACTACCCGCATCATATTAAAGGCATTGGCGATCCCAAATTAGAATCCATCGAAGGAGCCGACGAAATAAGCGCTGGAAGAGCGGTGCTGCCATCATGTATTCGCATCACATCGGCACGGCTTGTTCTGATCGCGACGGACCGTATAGGTTCGCTTCAGGTCTCCTCCAGCGCGGCTCTCATCATGAACTCACGAAGCGGCCTGATGGCGCAGATTCAGCACCTCCTGCGGCCTTACTGGCCGCTCGTGCTCGGCGGCATCGTTCTGGGTCTGGTTGGCGGCGCCAGCGTCGCGGCGTTGCTCGCGGTCGTCAATCACGGGCTCTATGCCACGCAGGGCGACGTCATCACGCTGCTGCTCGCGTTTGCCGGCCTGTGCGTCCTGATCCTGATCGGGTCCATCGGCGCCGATGTCAGCGCCAACTACGTCGGACAGCGGATCATCGCCGAGCTTCGCAAGTCGCTGGCCGCCAAAATCCTGGCCGCGCCCATCGATCAGCTCGAAATCTACCGGACCCATCGCCTGATCCCGGTTCTCACGCAGGACGTCGACACGATCAGCGATTTCGCGTTCTTCTTTTCGTCCTTTTTTGTGTCGCTCGTGATCGCGCTCGGCTGCATGGTTTACCTGGCGGTGTTGTCCTGGCCGCTGTTCCTGATCACCGGGGCCGTCATCGTTCTGGGGTCGCTGGCGCATGGCTATGCAAGGACGCGAGGCGTTCACGGCTTCAACGTGGCGCGCGATTCGGAGGATCAACTGCACAAGCAGTATCGGGCGATCGCCGAGGGTGCCAAGGAGCTGCGTCTCAATCGCGTCCGGCGTTGGCGCGTCTATGTCGAGCAACTCCAGCAGACCGTCGACCGGATCAGCTCGGTGCAGATCAGGTCGATCAATCTGTTCGTGACGGCGCGGGCGTTCGGCACGATGCTGTTCTTTGTCGTGATCGGCGTGGCGCTGACCTTGCGTCCGTTCCTTTGGCCCGACAGCCCTGCCGCAGTGTCCAGTGGCTTCGTGCTGGTCCTGCTCTACATGCGCGGACCCATTGATCAGGTCATCGGTATCCTGCCGGCGCTAGGCCGCGCCCAGGTCGCGATGCGCCGCATTGCGGAGCTCTCGGAGCGGTTCTCGACCCCCGAGCACAATCTGCTGGCCACTGCTCCCGCTCCGCCGGGCAAGACTACGATCGAATCGATCGAGCTCCGCGGCGTAACCTATGCCTTTCGCGCTGTGCCGGGCAGTGCCCCCTTTGTCCTTGGGCCGGTTGATCTGCTTGTCCAGCAGGGAGAGATCGTCTTCATCGTGGGGCAGAATGGAAGCGGAAAGACGACTCTCATCAAGCTGTTGCTGGGCCTATATGCTCCTCATGGCGGCACGGTGCTTCGCGACGGCTCGCCCGTCCTGACGGAGACGCGGGACGACTACCGCCAGCTCTTCACGACTATCTTTTCCGACTACTATCTGTTCGAGGATCTCATACGTGGAGAGGGCGTGGTTCCCGATGTCGCGGAGCGCTACCTCCAGCGGTTGGAGGTCGCGCACAAGGTCTCCGTCGAGAACGGCGTGTTCACGACGACGGACCTGTCGACCGGACAGCGCAAGCGATTGGCCTTGATGAATGCATGGCTCGAGGAAAGACCCGTTCTCGTGTTCGACGAGTGGGCCGCGGATCAGGATCCGGCCTTCCGGCACATCTTCTACACGGAGCTGCTGCCGGATCTGAAGCATCTCGGAAAGACCATCATCGTGATTTCCCACGATGATCGCTATTTCGGGATCGCGGATCATCTGGTGCGGCTGTGCGACGGCAAGATCGTCGCAAGTGAGGCGAAGGCTGATAACGTCGCTGAGGTTTCCGCAGTTCCGACCAGCGCGCCACTTTAGATCTATTGTGGCGAAGTGCCGGTGCCTTTCTGTCGCATGTAAAACGATAACATGCGATCCGTTTTGCGACAGGTTGTCAGATTTGTAGAGAATCTAATCTGCGTGTGCGCGCATTTCTTGTCAGCCTGTAGGCGAGTGATTTACACCACGCGTCAACGATGATCGAGATGCGAGGGCCGGATGAACAAGGCTTCGGATTCCGGGACCGGACCTCGTGCGTTTCCGGTCGGCCCGTACTCCGCTCTGACGGTTTTCCAGGAAGGCGATCGCCTTCGCGTCGTTGCCGACGACGTAACGGCATTGGAACTGCGTCTTCGGGATCGCGTGGATCACCTCGAGGTCTTGAAGGCGTCGAAGGACAGTCAGCTTGCGGCACGGGCCGTGTCGGCGGCCGCCGAAGCGCTGTTTGCTTGGTGGCCGGGCGCTGATCGGATCGTTCTCGGTCTCGCTGATGGAGCGTCGCTTGCACGGGAATTGATGGATAGCGGCCTTGCCTTCATGTCCGAGGGACAATTGGTGTTGCTTCCCGAACTGGTCATGCAGCGACGGGACAATTGGCTGATGAACCCTGGACGACCGCCATTTCCGCAACTCCACGTCATGACGGACGGGCGTCGGCACCCGCGGCGCGCCGCAAAGCCGACGGGAAAAGTATATGGCCGGTTCATCCCCTGGCTGTCGCAGGTCATCTCGTTTCGCGTGGCCGCTCTCGAGAATGATCTCCATCTGTTGCATCGCTGGATGAATGACCACCGCGTCGATGCGTTCTGGAACGAGGCGGGCGATCTCGACAAGCATCGACGCTATCTGGCCGGCATCCTGGCCGATCCTCATATGCTGCCGCTGATAGGCTGCTTCGGTGATCAGCCGTTTGGCTATTTCGAGCTGTACTGGGCCAAGGAAAATCGGATCGCGCCGTTCTATGATGCCGGGGACTACGATCGGGGATGGCACGTGGTCGTGGGCGAGGACGCTTTTCGCGGCCGTCGTTATATCAGCGCGTGGCTGCCCTCGCTGATGCACTACATGTTCCTCGACGATTGCCGTACGCAGCGGATCGTGGGGGAGCCGGCGGCGGCGCATTCCCAGCAGCTTCGCAATCTGGAACGCTCGGGGTTCGCCAAGATCAAGAATTTCGACTTTCCTCACAAACGGGCGACCCTGGTGATGCTGTTGCGCGAACGCTTCTTCGCTGATCGGCTCTGGCTTCCGGCTGATGCCGGCCCAGCGGTCTCGTCCTAAAGCGCAAGCGGAGTGCGGCTTCATGTCCCATCAACTTGCGATCGAGCACGACGTCATCGGCGTTGGATTCGGGCCCTCCAACCTCGCGCTCGCCATCGCATTGGACGAATGCGCGAAGCGATCGCGCCTGAAATGCGCGCCTCTGTTCGTGGAGAAGCAGCCCCACTTCACCTGGCATGGCGGCATGCTGCTCCCAGGCAGCGACATGCAGATATCGTTTCTGAAGGATCTGGTCTCCTTGCGCGATCCGACCAGTCCCTTCACCTTCGTGAACTATCTGCACAAGCGTGGTCGCTTGCTGGATTTCATCAATTGCCGGACGTTCCATCCGAGCCGGGTCGAGTTCAATGATTACCTTCAGTGGGTGGCGAGCCATTTCAAGCCGCAAGCTGCTTACGGCGAAACCATCGTTGCCATCGAGCCGGTGACGGCCGGTCAGACAGTGACGTCATTGCGGGTGCATTCACGATCGCTGGGCGGCGGAGAGACCGTGCGCCTTGCCCGAAATCTCGTGGTCGCGGTGGGAGGGCAGCCCTATGTCCCGCAGGTGTTTGCCAAGGCCGCTGACGACCGCAGGCTGCTGCATTCCAGCCGCTATCTCGACCTGATCGACCGCGTCGTCCCGCGCGGTCGGGCCGTGCGCGTAGCCATCGTCGGCGGCGGACAAAGCGCGACCGAGGTGACGGTCGACCTCCATGGCCGATGTCCCCAGGCGCACATCGATCTGATCTTCCGCGGCCATGCCTTGAAGCCGTCCGACAGCAGCCCTTTCGTCAACGAGATCTTCAACCCCGATTATACCAATTTTGTCTACGCGCAGCCTGCCGAGCGGCGGGACGCGATCGTCCGCAACTTCCGGAATACGAACTACGCCGTGGTCGATTCCGACTTGCTGGACCAACTGTATCGGCTGCTCTACCAGCAGCGTGTCGGTGGCGACGAGAGGATCGTGCTGCATCCGCGCAGCGAGATCACGGCTGTGGACGCGGGACCGGACGGTATCGATATCGGCGTGGTCGACAACTTCCGTGGCGAAAGCCGTCGGTCGACCTATGACGTTGTCGTCCTGGCGACGGGATACGACAGGGAAACGCCGCACAGGTTTCTCGAGCCGATCCGTTGCTACATTCGCGCTGCGACGCTGGATCGCAACTATAGGCTCGTGACCAGCCCGGCGTTCCGGCCGCAGATCCACCTCCAGGGCTACTCGGAGTCCTCCCACGGTTTGAGCGATACGCTGCTTTCGGTTCTTGCCGTGCGTTCCCAGGAGATTGCGGAGTCACTGCTCTCGACCATATCGCGGCGGGAACTCATCGCTTAACCCGAGGTGATGACGCGCCATTGCTCTGCCGGACCAAGCGCATCCGGCACGGCAAGCACGGCCGGCGGTGGACCCCGCATCGACGATCAATGTGTGCGGTGAGGAGCCGATAGCGCATTTGCAATTGGTCTGCATTCCGCCAGCAGCTGCCTCGTCTTCCATTCGCGATGTCCGCAGGACGCAACCTGGCCTGTTCCGATATTGATTTGGAGCGGCCTCGATCTAGAACTTGTCTAATCGAGATCAACCAGGGGGTGTGCAACGGGGACAACGTCGAACGGCTCTGCTAGAAATGTTCTTAGAATGATCTTTGGAATGTTTGTAGGTTCGGGTGGAACTGACCGTGAGGAAAGCCTTCGCTCTCAAGCAAAGCCAGAGTCCTTTGCCGGAGCGGATCGCAGTCATATTGGTCCACAGCCCACTTGCGGCGTTGATCGGCAGGGAGCCGTCAACGCGCATGAACTATCTCCTCGAAATTGCGTCGCTCCATACCAGGGCCGAACTCCTTGCGCAGCCGGGGTTGGGACGCACGGGCGTGCGCCGGATCGAGAAGTGGATGGCCTTTCACGGGCATCGCATGCGCGACGTCAACGAGAGTCTCGATAGCGTCATCTGCCGTTTTGCATTCCAACGCTCTTCGGAGCGGAAGAGTCGTCGTCGTTGTCCCTCATCGGCAACCACCTTGGTACAAGAGCGATCGCGCGAAGCAGCTCCGTAAAATCGCTGGTAGCTGTCCAGGTGTATATTCATTCCTGAACGTCCACCAAGGTGAAGCGCAGGGGGCGGTCGAACTACATGACAGACGATTGCTGCGCAAGACACCCATCGCGCCGCCAAGATCACACTTCCTGCCCCATTCACGATGAGTCAGCAGGCCAACGAGGCGCGATCGCCCCCGAACATCGGCTGGAGGAATTTGCGGGCTTCACTCTCGTTTTTGGCGTCGAGCCAGTTATCGAGGTCCCTCTGGTTGACCCTTATGGTCGCATTCGGAAGCGCGGGCCTCCCTTGGGGCGCGATGCCGCCGACGTGATCTGCATGAATATGCGTCAAATAGATCTCGTCGATCTGCTCGGGCCTGTATCCGGACGCGTGCAGATTTCCAGGAGGTGCCCACAACACGCGCCATAGAGGCTGCCGGCGCCGCTGTCGATCAGTATGAGCTGTCTCCCGTGTTGACCAAGAACGCATTGATCGAGCCATCGACGGGAGCTGCGAGATCGGAGGCGGCAAGCACGGCATCCGCTCTGCCGGGATGGCTTTCCGAGAGCTTCAGAGGGCGCGCACCCTCGGATCGTTCACGGCTTCGGCCATGGCTCTGTGCATCGCCGTTCTGAATCAGGCCGAGGATGTTCGGCAGGAGCTGGAGGCCGAGCGGAACCTGCTCTGCGATAAAGTCGGCGTATGGCCGGCGATGTTGCGGTAGGGAACGTGCGTGAGATCGGTGCCCGTGAGCTGCTCGAAATAGACGGCCGACAAATGCTGCGAGGAGCCGACGGCACGCGGTCGGACATCTATCAGTTTGCGGCAGGCCCGCCTTCCTGCGGCATGAGAAGGCAGCCCATTGATCACGCATTGCATGCGCCATAGGCGCGCTTGTTTCGCCAGACGGCACATTATTGCGCAGGCCTCGCTCCCGCGAGAGGCACTCTGCCAGAGAACCGGTCAAAAACCACAAATTTTGGTGCAAAAAGTCGCAAATCTCCTGCTGGCACGGCCCGTGCATGACCGTTTTGACCGATTTGCCGGCTGTTCTGAAAGAAGGGGAGTATCGATGCATTCGAAATTTGACCGCCGCCAGCTTCTAAAAGGTGCGGCAGCAGCCGCAGTTGCTGCGGGTTACACGCAGATCAATCCAGACTTCTTCATCTCGGCTGCGCGCGCTCAAGCCGGCAAGACGCTGACTTTCCTGTCGGCCGAGAACATCACCGGCAACTGGGACCCGACCGCCCACACGACGCTATCACAGAAGAACATCGAAGGCTTCGTGATGGGCTTCCTGACCCGGACACCGATGAAGCTCGATAATCCGGGCGAGGTCGTCTACGAACTCGCCACCGACATCAAGCTGCTCGATCCCAACCGCCTGCAGATCAAGCTGCGCGAGGGAGTGGTGTTCCACGACGGCAAGCCGTTCAAGGCAGAGGATGTGAAGGCCACATTCGAATACGGATCGAAGGCCGATCGTCCGGCGCAATGGTATCCCGGCCCCAGCGAAACACTCAAGATCGAGACCCCCGACGACTACACCGTGATCGTCGATACGTCGAAGGGTGGCTATCCCGCGCATCTCTTCATGTTCCTTGCGGCCTTCCTGCCGATCATGTCGGCAAAGGACATCGCGGGCGGTCCTGGCGGCGTGCTGTCGCAAAGACTGAACGGCACCGGCCCCTTCAAGTTCGTCGAGCAGCGCGGCAACGATACCGTGATGAAGGCGTTCGATGGCTACTTCAAGGGCAAGCCTGCCATCGCTGGAATCAATTTCGTCTTCACCGGCGACAGCACGACACGTATGCTCTCGCTGATGAACGGCCAGGCCTCGATCGTCGAGCGGCTGGAGCCCGAGCAGGTCGACACCCTCAAGGGTAATTCCAACATCCACATCAACCGGGTGGTGTCCGTCGAGAACAAATACCTTTGGTTCCGCTGCTCCAAGCCGCCCTTCAATGATCCGCGCATCCGTCTCGCGGCGTGCCACGCTATCAACCGCGACCTCATCCTGGAGGTGCTGGGTTCGGCCGGCCATGCTTCGTCGAACTTCGTCTCTCCAGTGAAGTTCGGCTATGTCGATCTTCAGAACTATCCGAAGTTCGATCCGAAGAAGTGCCAGGCCTTGCTCGCGGAAGCCGGCTTTCCGAACGGCAAGGGGCTGCCCCCGCTGGAGTACATCACCTCGGTGGGCTTCTATCCCAAGACCAAGGAATACGGCGAGATCATCACCGCGATGTTGAACGAGCAGGGCTTCAATGTCAGCCTGACGGTGCTGGAGCCGGCGGCCTGGAACGAGCGGCTGTATCATCGCCCGGGCGGCGGTCCGGGCCATATGGTCGACTGCGGATGGTCGACCGGTTCGCCAGAGCCGGACCTGATTCTGCGCACGCATTTCCACTCGTCGTCGCACCGTATCTGCGGCATCGAGGATCCGGCCATCGATGCCAGCCTCGACAAGGAGCGCAGTGCCCCCACGCTGGAGGAGCGCAAGAAGATCCTGCAGACCGAGACGATGCCTTTGCTCGCATCGAAAATGCCGGCGCTCTCGCTATTCACGTCCGTGATGATTCACGCGATGCAGAAGGACTTCGCGGGCCTCTATATTTATCCGGATGGATCGATGGACGCATCCAAGCCCATCGCCTGATCATGGATCGCAGCCGCGTACCGCATTCCTGCGGTGCGCGGTTGCGTGCGCTGCTTACGGAGCCCTGAAAATGTTCGTCCTGAACTTCCTGATGCGCCGAATGGCTCAGGGCATCTTGATCATCTTCCTCGTCTCGCTGCTGATCTTCACGCTGCTGAGGGTCGTGCCGGGGGATCCTGTGCGCTTGATGGCGGGCGGAATGGCCCCGGAGGCTCTGATCGAGAAGATCGCGACCGACATGGGATTGCGCGACCCGATCGTCGTCCAGTTCGGCCGGTACATGGCGGGAGTCGTACGAGGCGATCTCGGTCAATCATTCGTGCGGCCCGCCAACGGTGCGGCTACGGGAGGCGCAACCTTCAACGACTCGACGAGGGGTGAACGCGCAAAGGTCCTGAGCCTCATCGTGGAGGCCCTTCCCATGACCCTGCAGCTCGCAGCAGTGACACTGGTGTTTGCACTGGTCTTTTCTGCCGTGGTGGGAATCGCCGGCGGTCTCGCGATCGGCCGATGGCCGGATAAGCTCGCGTTCTACATCTCCTCCATTTTCATCTCGCTACCGAACTTCTGGCTCGGTATCGTTCTGGCGCTGCTGTTCTCCGTCAAGCTCGGTTGGTTGCCTGCCATTGGCTACAAGGGATTTGCCTACACCATCCTTCCGGCGATCGTGCTCGCGGTCGAACTGTCGCCGGTTCTGATACGTACCCTCGTCAGCTCGGTGTCGGGCCAGATGACCGAGCCCTATGTGGCGGTGGGGCAGGTGCGCGGGCTCAGCCGCACCCGCATCATCGCCAACCACGCACTGCGCAATGCGTCGGTGCCGCTACTCAATCTGCTGGGAATCCAGTTTTCGAGCCTGCTCGGTGGGGTCATCATCGTCGAGTACATCTTCGACTATCCGGGTCTCGGGCTATTGACCATCAATGCGGTGCTCCAGCGTGACTTTCCGTTGATCCAGGGGATTGCCATCGTCACCAGCGCCATATTCGTGCTGATCAACATCGTCGTCGATCTCATCGCCACCACCATGGATCCGAGGCTCGAATACTGATGTCCGTCGCAACCGCCGCGGCCGTGCCGCTCGTGCACAAGCCGGCCCAACGCTCGATCGTCCGGCGCATCTTCGACAAGGCGGCCTCGACTCCGGGATTCCGCGTGGGTCTCGGCATCTTCGTCGTCCTGGCCTTCGCCACCGCGCTCTATCCCGAGCTGAGCGGTATTGATCCGACGAAGATGGACGTGAAGGCCCGCCTGTTGCCGCCGGTTCTTCTCGGAAGCAATTGGAGCTGGGTTCATCCGCTCGGTACCGATCAGATCGGCCGTGACATGTTGGTGCGATCGCTCGTCGGCTTGCGCTACTCGCTTCTGATCGGCGTAGCGTCCGTCATCGTCATGCTGGCGATCGGATGTGCGCTGGGTACGATCGCTGGCTATTTCGGCGGGCGCACCGACGCGGTCATCATGCGCCTGACCGATGCGCAACTCTCGATCCCCATGATCATCCTCGCCATTTCCGTGCTGGGTGTCTCGCGCCCCACCATCCCTGCGATCGTTCTGGTTCTCGGGATTTCCAACTGGCCCGTCTATGCGCGCATCATGCGCAGCATCGTGATGACCGAGCGGCAGCGCGAATATGTTCGTGCCGCGAAAATCGGCGGTTCGACCGACCTTCGGATCATCCTGACCCTGCTGCTTCCCCTGCTGCTTCCGCCGGTGCTGTTCACCTCCGTCCTTGACGTGGCGCGGATGATGATCTTCGAGTCGACGCTCGGATTTCTCGGGCTCGGCGTGCAGCCGCCTACACCGACATTCGGCAACATCATCGCGGATGGGCGCAAGTACCTGCTGAACGCATGGTGGATCGCCACCATGCCAGGCCTGTTTCTCGGACTTACCCTGACCAGCATCAACCTGATCGGCGCCTCGCTCGAACGCGCGCGGAATACGATCCATGGGGGAGCGGAAGCATGACGCAGCCACTTCTCGCGCTCAGGAACCTCACCATCGCGGCCGGTCGCGCAGCGTCTGCAAGAACCATCCTCGACGGTGTCTCGTTGAACTTGGCGCCGCGGGAGATCGTGGGCGTGGTGGGCGCCAGCGGCTCGGGCAAGACCGTGCTCTCGAAGGCCGTCGTCAACTGGCTGGAGCCTCCGCTGACCAAGCGGTCCGGCGAGGTGCTGTTCGAGGGGCGCGACATCTACGCGTTACGCGGCGTGGACATGCGTCTCCTGCGGCAGCGGATCTCCTATGTCGGCGCCAACCCAATGGGAGCGCTCGATCCCACTCTGCCCGTCGGCGCGCAGATCGTCGAGAAGATGCGCGCCGTCGTGCCAGGGGTGTCGCGGCGGGTTGCCGAAAGCCGTGTCATCGAGCTGCTGGAGGCCGTGCGGATTCCCTCGGCGCGCAGCCGTTTTCACGATTATCCCTCGCAATTCTCCGGCGGCATGATGCAGCGTGCCCTGATCGTGGACGCGCTGGTGACAAACCCCGCGCTCCTCGTGGCGGACAACGTCACGCAACCGCTGGACGTCACGGTCGCGGCGCAGGTCATCCGCCTGATGAGGGAGTTGACGGCGACTTTCGACACGGCCGTCCTTTTTGTTTCATCCTCGCTGCCGGTCGCGCGCGAAGCCTGCACGCGCATCCTGGTGATGGACGAAGGCCGCATCGTCGAGGAGCAGTCGAGCGAGGATCTGGTGGCGCGGCCCGTCTATCCCTACACCCGCGAGCTCGTACGGCAGACGCCGAAGATCTGGGGCGATGGGGCCGCCGCAGCGTCCGATCGGAACGATCGTCGCGAGGTTGTGCTCAGTCTGCGCGACGCCTCGCAAGTCTACAAGGTCAGGAAGAAGACCGGATTCGGCGGAGTCGATCTGGTCCGCGCCGTCCGTAACGTCACCTTCGACATACGTCGCGGTGACAGCTTCGCCATCGTCGGCGAATCCGGCTGTGGAAAGTCGACCCTGATGCGGCTGCTATGCAGGCTCGAGCTTCCGAGCTCGGGGCAGATCATCTGTGCGGACAAGGACATCGCAACGCTCAAGGGGAGGGCGCTGCTCGAGTTTCGGAGCAAGCTCCAGATGGTGCTGCAGGATCCCTTCGGCTCGCTTCCGCCGCGGACGTCGATCGGCAAGATGCTCGAGGATCCCCTGCGCACGCATGGCAGGCGCGACAAGGTTGCGATCCGCGAGCGGGTCCTCAAGGTCATGGCAGAGGTGGGCCTGCCTGCCGAGCTCTACGAGGAGCTTCCGCTCGGCCTGAGCGCAGGACAGCGCCAGCGCATCAACATCGCCCGTGCCCTCGTGCTCGAGCCGGAAATCCTGATCATGGACGAAACACTTTCGGCGCTGGATCAGGCCGAGCAATTCAAGCTCCTCGACCTGTTCGACAAGCTCCAGAAGGAGTACGACCTCACCTATATCTTCATCTCGCACGATCTTGCGATGGTCCGGAAAGCGTGCAATCGGGTCGCGGTGATGTATCTCGGCGAGGTCTTCGAACTCGCCGATAACGAGCGCCTGTTCTTCGATCCCGGACATCCCTATACGAAGGCGCTGTTGAGCGCGATGCCGACGCTCGAGCAGCGTCGCTACAATCCTGAGGAGTGCCTGCTGGAGGGAGAACCGCCGAGCCCCCTCGATATCCCCGACGGCTGCAGTTTCAGATCGCGTTGCCCGCAGGCCCTGAACAAATGCGGCAGGCTCCAGCCGACCCTCACGGTCCGCTCGCGGCAGGATTTCGCTGCCTGCCACCTCGTCCTGCCGCCGACTGCGACCGGTGTCCTCGGCCAAGCCAGTCCAACCGCGGTATGAGGCAAGTGGTGAAAGCGGACTCGTGCCAGAAGGCGGCCGCAAGTGCCGTGACATGCAGGGAATGTCCATGAGTTTTACGGAACAGCGACTTGAGTTGATCCGGGATTTGCTGCGCCAGCATCAGCGGGTCCACGTGAAGGATCTGGTGGATCAGCTCAAGGTCAGCCAAGAATCGATCCGACGCGACCTCAGGGAGCTTGAGACCGAAGGGTTCGCTCGCCGCGTGTACGGTGGCGCCGTGCTCGACCGCCAGGAAAGCGACCAGCCCTTTGCCGACCGTCTGCGGGTCGGCGCGAGAGAAAAGGGGCGGATTGGCGAGGCGGCGGCGGCCCTGGTCAAGGACGGCATGAAGATCTTCGTCGACGAGGGCACGACCGCGCTTGCGTGCCTGAAGCACCTCGACAATCGCAAGGATCTCACGATCGTGAGCAACTCGCTCGCGGTCGCGGCCCATTTCTACTACGCATCGACGCCGAGCGTCCGCGTGCTCGGGGGGCGGCTGCGGCCGGATTATCAGGCAACTTTCGGTCCCGAAACGGTTGCGGCGATGAAGGAGCATTTCTTCGATCTCGCGATCATCGCGATCAGCGCCGTTCATGCCGAGCGCGGCTTCATGGACTACGGCGAAG
The DNA here is from genome assembly GCF_028128965.1 of Bradyrhizobium sp. CCBAU 25338. NCBI lineage: Bacteria > Pseudomonadati > Pseudomonadota > Alphaproteobacteria > Hyphomicrobiales > Nitrobacteraceae > Bradyrhizobium > Bradyrhizobium sp. CCBAU 25338. The sequence continues at coordinate 350,393 of NZ_LFKY01000036.1, read as the reverse complement.
ACGAAGCCATCATCCGCCGCGTCGCGCGTGCGCAGGCGAAGCGTTCGGTCATCGTCGCGGACAGTTCCAAGTTCGGTCGTCTCGGCTCGATTCACACCTTCGGCCTGCAGGACGTGCATGCCGTCATCACCGGTGGCGCCCTGACCAGGGACTTCACCGAACAGTTCAACAAATCCCATGTGGACATCATCTATGCCTGACGTCTCCTCCGCCCGCGCTCCCATCGATCCATCGCGCCTTCAGGCCATGATGGATGAGCTTTCGGCCTTCGGCGGCGGGCCCGATGGATCCATGACGCGGCTTGCTCTTTCGAAGGAGGACGGGGCTGCCCGCGACTGGCTCGGCCGCTGGTTCGCCAGGAACGGCTTCGCGCAATCGGTGGACGTGATCGGCAATCAGTTCGGCACCCTCTCGGTGGCCGGAGCCAACGCGCCGGTCGTCATGGTCGGTTCTCACCTCGACAGCCAGCCGAACGGCGGCCGCTTCGACGGCGCGCTCGGCGTGGCGTCTGCGTGCGAGGCGGTGCTGGCCGTGGCGGAAAAGCTGAAGGCGGAAAAAAAGCTGCCCGTCTGCAATTTCCAGGTCGTGAATTGGACCAACGAGGAGGGGGCGCGCTTCCAGCCGAGCCTTCTGGGCAGCAGCTTGTTTGCAGGGGCGATCGAGCGCGAATGGGCTCTCGATCGCAAGGACGGGAGCGGCGTCAGCGTGCGCGACTGCCTCGCGGCGATCGGGTATGCCGGCACGGACAACGTGGCACGGCCGAGCGTGCTGCTCGAGCTTCACATCGAGGGCGACAAGGAACTTTTCGAGGCGGGGGAACGATTCGGAATCTTCACCAGGTATTGGGGGGCGACCAAATATCGTGTCGCCTTCCTCGGACGGCAGGCTCACACCGGTCCGACGCCGATGGCGCAGCGCAAGGACGCCGTGCTGGGGGCTGCCTACCTCATTGCGGATTTGAGGCAGATCGCCGGCGAACACGGCCTCGATCTCCACACCTCCGTCGGACGTCTCGAGGTGTTTCCGAACTCGCCCAACACGGTCCCCTCCGAGGCTGTTCTGTTCATCGAGTTGCGTTCGGGGTCGCCGGAGATTCTGGCCGAGGCCGAACGCAAGATGAAGCTGCGGATGGAAGCCGCAGCGGCGAACGCCGGCGTTTCATTCGAAGTGAGGTCGATCGATCGCCGCAACGCAGGCCGATTCTCGCAAGGACTGGTAGCGCTTGCCGAGCGAGCGGCGGCAAGCTTCGGCGAGACGGCACGTCACCTCGATACGATCGGCGGTCACGATGCGGTGGCCCTGTCCGCCGTCTGTCCCTCGGTCGTTCTTGCGGTTCGTTCGCGCGACGGTGTGATCCACCATCCGACCGAATTCACGAGCGCGGAAGACCAGGCATTCGGTACCCAGGTGCTTGCCGACATGCTCTATGCGCTGGCGAGCGAAGGCCTCGCAGCGATCGAGGCTGCCGCATGAAAGCGCTGGGTCATCCGGAAACGGCCATGGAAGCGCGGGTCGAACGCGCGATCGGGAATCTGCCGGTCGTCGACGCGACCAGGGCGGTTTACGCAGTGTCTGCGTTTCCTGTGGCTTCGCCGTCCTATCATGCGGTCGAGTCGACCAGTTTCGACGTCGGACCGAGCGGTCATGAGCCGGAGTTCTTCCTTCGGCTCGCGAACGACGAGATCGCCGAGTTGGTGGACGACGACGTCGCTTTTGCCGCCGCGAAGCGGATTCACGAACTGGGGCTCTCGCCCCTGCCGGTTGGTCGCGCACCGGCCGAGAGGGCGGTGTTGTTCACGCGGCTCGGGAGCGGCTGGAGGACGGCGAAGATCGATGATCTGATGCAGCAGGACGCGGTCACGCGGCTCGTCGCCATGCAGAAGACGATTGCCGCCGGGGAGAAGTTCGGACGCCCCTGGTCCGTGTTCGATGGCATCGACCATCTTTGGTCCTTGATTTCGAACACGAGCGCCGTCCTTCCCGGCGACCTCGGCTGGATGCTGGCCTGGATGACCTCGATACGCGATGCGGTGTCGGCGGCCGGTGTCGACTTGAGGCCGGCGCATGGCGACCCGCACTCCTCCAACGTGATGCTCGGTCCGGACGGCGCCACGATGCTGGTTGACTTCGATATGGCCGGCGACATCGATCCCTATTATCAACTCGCAGTTCAGATGAACGAACTCTATCAGTTCGAGAGCCAGATGAGGCCGCTTCTGGAAATGCATGACGGCCAGTTCAGCGAAAAGGCGTTCAGCCGATGCCGGCTCTATGCAGCCGCCGACGATCTCTACTGGGCCCTCCGAAGCCTGTTGCAGGATGTGCGGTCGCCGATTCAGGGATTGGAGTTCCTGAAATACGCGTCGTGGCGATTTCTTCGATGCCGGATGCTGCTTGGTCACCCCGGCTTCGAAGAGCGGTTGCGGTCTCTCTAGCGAAGGTGGGCGGAATGATGATGCAACTTGGTTCGGGGCGGACCGAAGCCGAGCGCGCGCTGGAGGCGGCTATCGTCCAGGTGGATGCCTGGAAAGGATCTCGCCTGACCTACAGGCCGGTCTCAGGAGGCATCAGCAACACCAATTTCCGGGTCGCTGTCGAAGGCCATGGGGTAGGCTATTTCGTCAAGATTCCCGGGCGTGGGACCGAGATGTTCATAGACCGTCGTGCGGCGCGTGCGGCCAGCAAGCAGGCGGAGATCATCGCGGTCGGCCCCCGGACTTTTGACTATCTGGATCACCTGGACATCGAAATATCCGAGTTTCTGGATGACCGGCGCGCCTCCACTCATCGTGACTGCGTCGATCCGTCATTTCGTGCGAGCGTCGTCGGGATGTATCGCCGTTTCCACGAAGGCCTGCCCCTTCCTCTCACCAAGACCGTCTTCGACATGATCGACGAACACCATGAGCAGGTGAGACAGCTCGGCGGTCATTCGCCCGAGGATCACGTGTGGCTCCACAATCAGTACAGGCAGGCCCGCGCGGCACTCGAAGCGGCCGGGCTGGATCTCGTGCCATGCTTCAATGATCCGATGCCGGGGAATTTCCTGGTCGGGGAAGACAGGTCGATCAAGCTCATCGACTTCGAATATGCCTCCAACAACGACAGGCTCTATGACCTTGCAATCTGGAGCGGCGAGCATTTCTTCTCCGAGGACATCGAACAGGAGATCATCGAAGAATATTTCGGCTCCTACAGAAAGCAGTGGCACGCGCGCTTCATCGTCCACAAGGCGCTCGCGGACATCAAGTGGAGCACATGGGCCATGGTGCAGAACCGCGTTTCGACACTTGATTTCGATTTCTACAAGTACGGAATATGGAAACACATGCGGGCTCGATCCATCATCCACGATCCGCGATGGCCGCTGTTCCTGAAGGATCTGTGATGGGAGTCCCCCTCGTCGCGGCCGACGACGCCCACACCTATGTGTCCTTTGCGGCGGAGCTTGCGGATCTGGTCCGACCCGTCGTGCTGTCCTATTTCCGCACTCCGCTGGACGTGATCTCGAAGCCCGATAGCAGTCCGGTGACGATTGCAGATCGTACGGTTGAGCTGCGCCTCCGCGAGCGGATAGCGGAACGCTTCCCCGAGCACGGCATCATCGGTGAAGAGATCGGGCGCCGGCCGGGCGGCGCATTCACCTGGATCATCGATCCGATCGACGGAACCAAGAGCTTCATCACGGGCTTTCCGTTGTTTGGCACGCTTATCGCGCTGACCTATGAGGAGCAACCGTTCTGCGGCCTGATCGACATTCCGTTCATTGCGGAGCGGTGGGAAGGAAGGCCGGGCCGGGCCCTCTTCAACGGCGGATTGGCGCGGACGAGCGCGTGCGAAAGCATCGCGCACGCGCGCTTCTACACGACTTCGCCGGACATGTTCACGGGATGCGAGGCTGAGGCGTTCGAGAGAGTTTCGAGGGCCGCGCGAGTGCGCCGTTTCGGCGGCGACTGCTACATCTACGGCTTGCTCGCGTCGGGACACTGCGACGTCGTCCTCGAAACGGGCCTTCAGCCGCATGACTACATGGCGCTGATTCCGGTCGTGCAGGGGGCAGGGGGCTGTATCACCGATTGGACGGGGCGCCCGCTGACACTCCGATCGGAGGGACGTGTGCTTGCGGCCGCCACGCCGAGGCTTCATGCCGAAGCACTGGCACTGATCCGAGAATAACGGGCATGCCATACAAGACGACTATCGACGGCACCGTCTATCGCTTCGTCGACCTCAGGGACCTCCTGGCCAAGGCGACACCGGAGCGCTCGGGCGATCAGCTTGCAGGCATCGCTGCGGACGGTCCTGTCGAGCGGCTGGCGGCGCAGACGGTGCTCGCGGACCTGCCGCTCAAGACTTTCGTCGCGGAGGAACTGATCCCCGCTGAGACAGACGAGGTTTCGCGCCTGATCATGGAGCGGCACGATCCAGACGCCTTCTCGATCGTCTCGTCGCTGACGGTCGGCGAATTCCGCGAGTGGTTGCTCAAGCCCGAGACGTCCCAGCGGCAGCTCGAAGCGGTGGCGCCCGGATTGACGCCCGAGATGGTCGCTGCCGTCTCCAAGATCATGCGCCTTCAGGACCTGATTTCGGTGGCGTCCAAACGGGAGGTGGTCACGCGCTTCCGGTCGACCATCGGCTTGAAGGGGCGGCTTTCGACACGCAACCAGCCCAACCATCCGACCGATGATTCCTACGGCATCGCCGCCTCGGCGATCGATGGCCTGTTGATGGGATCAGGGGATGCCGTGATTGGGGTCAACCCGGCGACCGATACGGTGGATGACTACATCCGCATCGTTTCGCTGCTGGATGAGCTCCGCGCCCGCCTGTCCATTCCAATGCAGACATGCTGCCTCGGTCACGTGACGACCGCCATGAGAGCGATCGCAGCCAAGGCGCCAGTGGACCTGGTGTTCCAGTCGATCGCCGGGTCGCAGAAGGCGAATGAAGGATTCGGAGTCAGCCTGTCTCTGCTCAAGGAGGCCCATGAGGCCGTGCGTGGGCTTGGCCGCGGGGCGATCCATGCCAACCTGATGTACTTCGAGACGGGGCAGGGAGCAGCGCTGTCGGCCGATGCGAACTTCGCCGTCGATCAGCAGACGATGGAAGCTCGCGCCTACGCCGTCGCGCGCGAGTTCAATCCGCTGCTCGTCAACACGGTGGTCGGATTTATCGGGCCGGAGTATCTCTTCAACGGCAAGCAGATCATCCGCGCAGGTCTCGAAGATCATTTCTGCGGCAAGCTGCTGGGCTTACCCATGGGCGTCGACGTTTGCTACACCAACCACGCGGATGCCGATCAGGAGGACATGGACGCGCTGCTGACGCTTCTCTGCGCCGCCAACGTCAATTTCGTGATTACCGTCCCAGGTGCCGATGACGTGATGCTGAACTACCAGTCGCTGTCACATCATGATGCCGTCTATTGCCGCGAGATCCTGAAACGGCCCCCGGCGCCGGAGTTCGAGCGATGGCTCTTCGACATCGGGCTGACCGACGGCGAGGGCCGGCTTCTGGAGGCGCCGCAGCGGCTCTTGGACGATATGACGGGTGCCCGGCTGCTCGGAGGATGACATGACGCACGAGCTTGATCGAAAACCGGCCGTGCCGTTCGATCTCCGGAAAATGACCCAGGCTCGGGTGCGTCTCGGCCGGTTTGGCGCGGGTCTGCCGACCTCCGCAGCGCAGGCCTTCCTGCTCGATCATGCGCGGGCAAGGCAGGCCGTCTGGTCGGAGGTCGATTGGCTCGCGGTGCGAGCCGGCCTGGCAGGTTTGGGGCTGGAAATCATCGAGGTCGAAAGCCAGGCGCAAGACCGGGCCACCTATGTCCGTCGTCCGGACCTTGGCCGAAAACTCTCGTTGCAGGCGGCGGAGCGCCTTGCCGGCATCCGTTCGGACTATGACATCCTGATTATCGTTGCTGATGGATTGTCTGCGAGCGCGATCGGTACCAACGCGGGGCCGTTGACGCGGGCGATCGTCGAGCGCCTGTCAGCGCTGCAACTTTCAATCGCTCCTCTGGTTCTGGCCTCGCAGGCGCGCGTCGCACTCGGCGATCCCGTCTCGGAGATCGCAGGCGCGAGGATCTCCATTACGATCATCGGCGAACGGCCGGGCCTTTCGGCGGCCGACAGTGTCGGAGTCTATGTGACCTACTCGCCGCGGCCGGGCACGCCCGATTCAAGGCGAAACTGCATATCCAATATCCGCAGCGGCGGGCTTGCTATCGATGGTGCTGCCGATGGAGTGGCATCGCTGGTCACGGATATGCTGAGAACGAGTATCAGCGGAGTTGGATTGAAGGATGCCGTGGCGAGACTGTCGCACGACTGACGTTCAGACGGTCTTTCCTGACATAGGCAAAGACGCACTCGGCGTTGATCGGTCCGTCGAGCACAAAGGGCGCAATCATTCCCTCGCAAGTGAGACCGGCAAGATCTGCGCCGCCTCGTTCCGCGAAAGACCGTCCTCAACAACGGCCTTGATCCCCCGAGTGCGAAGAGCCTCTTCATGAGCCATCCTCACCGGCCTCCTTCCGGGGACAAGGATGAATCACGCTTCGCTCATCTTGGGAATCCCTATCGATTCAATTGGACGCCTCTAAGTACGTCCAAATCGGAGCTTGCAGGTCGCGACGGTGGCCGCCGAAGGCGAGGTCGGCCCCCAACCCGCGGACAAGTTTGACCTCCGTCCAGTTGGCATGAAGATTGCTGCATTTGTGGGATGTAACCAGCGTCTGGTTTGGCGAGGGGGCCCGCGAGGATGGTATGCAGACATTGACAGCCGAGAAGAAGCCTTCTGCGGAAACTTGGCGGCTGTCGGAAGACTCGATGGGTCCTTGGCGGCATTTTGACGCCGGTCGCGAATTGCGGCTGATCGCCGGGCAGACGCTTTACCACCAAGGTGAAGTGTCCACACATTTCTACCTGATCACCAGCGGCAAGATCGAAGTGTCGATGGTGCGCGAAGACGGCAGCTATTTTATGGTCGAGATCATGGGTGCGGGAGCCCTGTGTGGCGAAGGTGCCGCCTTCGATGGCATGCCCCGATTTTCATCGGCAGTCGCGACCTGCAACACCGTCGTCAAGCGCTTTGATGCGTCCAGACTCCACGAAGCGTTTCAGGAAGCTCCAGAACTCGCCCTGTCCCTTATCCGCGTGCTCGCCGCCAAGCAGCGTATCATGTCGCGTCGCGCCCAACATCTATCTGCACCGTCGCCGGAAGTCAGGATTGGCGATCTCCTGTTGAGACTGGCTGAAACCTACGGACAGGCCGATCAACCGACGCGACTGGTGCCCATCACCCTCACGCATGAGCAGATTTCGACGATGACGGGAACGTCGCGGGTCACGGTCACGCGCTGGCTCACCAGGATGCGCAAACTGGGTGCTCTGATTATGGTCGATGGGACGGTCTATATCAAGGATCCCGATCTGATCCCGCGCTGAGGCACGAAGCCGTCGACGTGTGTCTGCAGATACAAAGGTCGGGATCGACGCGACGTATAGCTTGCATCTCTTAGATTGAGGGATGCACTCGATGACCAAGCTTGCGCTCGAAATACCACCGAATTCAGAGATCTTTGATGGCACCCGCCAGCTGTTCGAGAATTTCGGCTTCTCGCCTGCCGTTCGCGCCGGTGGTCTGCTGTTCATCTCCGGGCAGGTCGGCCTGCGGCCTGATGGTTCGATACCCGAGACCATCGAGGAGCAGACCGAATGCGCTTTCCAGCGAACGCAGGAAATCCTGCGTCTCTCCGGCCTCGATTTTTCCGACCTCGTGGAAGTTGTCAGCTACCATGTCGACATGGCCGCCAACATGCAGGGTTTCCTCTCGGTGAAGAAGGTCTTCACCATGAAGCCGTATCCGGCCTGGAGCATGGTCGGCATCGCGGCGCTGGCGCGCCCGGCCTTCAAGATCGAGATCCGCAGCGTCGCCGCCCTTCGCAACTGAATCGGAGAAGCCTTTGCGCCATCGCGTTCTGGGGCGGTCTGACCTGAAGACCGCTCCGCTGATCTTCGGAGGCAACGTCTTCGGCTGGACCGTCGACGAAGCCCAATCTTTCCTGCTGCTCGATGCGTTCATCGAGGCAGGCTTCGACATGATCGACACCGCCGACATGTATTCGAGCTGGGTGCCGGGCAATCTCGGGGGCGAGTCGGAAACGATCATCGGCAAATGGATGGCCAGCCGGGGCAACCGGGCGGCCGTGCAGATCTCCAGCAAGGTCGGCATGGCCGAATCAGCCGGACGAGGGGGGCTGTCGCGTGCGCGGATCGTCGAAGGGATCGAAGGCTCGCTGCGCCGATTGCGAACCGACCGGATCGATCTCTATCAGTCGCATATCGACGACACCCTGACGCCGATCGACGAGACCCTCGAGGCGCACGAACAGCTGATCCGGCAGGGCAAGGTTCGCTATATCGGTGCGTCGAACTATTCCGCCGAGCGCCTCAAGCAGTCGCTGGACTGCAGCCAGCGTCGACGCGCGCCTCGCTACGAGACGCTTCAACCCCTCTACAATCTGCACGACCGGTCTTCGTTCGAAGGCGCCCTCGAGGACCTCTGCATCGCGCAGGATATCGGCGTGATCACCTATTCGTCGCTGGCGAGCGGCTTCCTGAGCGGCAAATACCGTTCGCTTGCCGATGTCGAAAAGAGCGCACGCGCCAAGGCGCTGAAGAACTATTGCACGCCTCGGGGCGAACGCGTGTTGCAGGCGCTGGATTCGGTCGCGGGAGACTACCGGGCGACCGCGGCCCAGATCGCGCTGGCCTGGGTGCTGGCGCGGCCGGCAGTAACGGCGGCCATCGTCAGCGCAACCAGCGTTCGGCAATTGCACGAACTGATTGGCAGCGTCGGGATCCGGCTCGACGCTGCCGCAATGGCAAAACTCAATGCAAGCGGAATCCAGGAGCAGTCATCATGATGAAAATCGGCATCCTTCTGTTCGAAGGTGTTGAGGAGCTCGATGCGATCGGGCCGTACGAAGTGTTCGCCTGGGCCGGCGTGAAGCGCGAGGATTTCGTCACCGTCTTCACCGTGGCGCAGACGACGGAACCGCTTCGCTGCAACAAGGGCTTGCGCGTGCTTCCCGACTACAGCTTCGAGACCGCGCCGGACCTCGACGTGCTGTTGATTCCCGGCGGCTCCGGCATCATGAAGCAGACCTCGAACGAGGCCATTCTTGCCTATGTCCGCGAACAGGCCGGGCGCTGCGCCTGGGTCACGAGCGTCTGTACCGGGACCTGGCTGCTGGCCGCGACCGGTCTTGCCGCCGGAAAGCGCGTGACGACCTATTGGGGCTTGACCGGCGAATTGCGCAAGCTGGATTCCTCGATGAAAGTGCTGGACGACGTGCGCTTCGTGCGCGACGGCAACATGGTGACATCCGCCGGCGTATCTGCCGGGATCGACATGGCGCTCTGGCTGATCGGTGAATGGGCCGATCCCGCTTTCGCGCGTTCGGTGCAGAAGGGTATCGAGTATTTCCCGGCGCCGCCCTACACCGCGCTGGTCTAGGCGAAGCCATCGTTTTCGCACGATTATTGGCGACAGATGCGACGGACGACGTGATGCTCTACAGAAACTTTGCGACGCAGGAACAGCTCGACGCGCAGTATCTCACCGCGTCGCAGCTCGCCGACCCGGCCGCCTTCATGCGGCAGCGGCAGGCGGACAGCGACGAAGCCCGCCGCCTTCTGCCGCATTTGCGCGATGTCGCCTATGGTCCGACCCGGATCGAGCGCATGGATATCTATCCGGCGGCACAATCGAACGCGCCGATGGTGATGTTCATCCACGGCGGCTATTGGTCGACGCCTTCGATCACGAAGGATTTCTATGCCTGGATTGCACGCGGCCTGCAGCCGCGGGGCATCACCACGCTGGTGCTGGATTATGCGGCCTGCCCGCAGGTGACCTTGGACGAGATCGTGCGGCAGTGCCGTGCGGCGGTGGCTTGGATTCACAAGCACGCGCATTCGTTCGGGGGCGATCAGGCTCGGCTCTATGCGGCCGGCCATTCCGCCGGCGGCCATCTCTCAGCCGTGCTCGGGCTCACACAATGGGAACTGGACTACGACCTTCCGCCAGATGCGGTGAAGGGCACGTTTGCGGTTAGCGGATTGTTCGACCTGACGCCGTTTCCCTACACATGGCTGCAACCGAAACTGCAGCTCAGCTGGGCGGAGGTCCGGCGTCACAGCCCGATTGCGCATGTGCGTCAGGGCGGCGCACCGATGGTGCTGGTTTACGGCGCGCTCGAGACCGCCGAATTCCACAGACAGGCTGCCGACTTTGGGGCCGCGTGTGCGTCCGTGTCGATCCCCGCTCGCCTGCTTGCGCTGGAAGGTTGTCTCCATAACACGGCGATTGACGGCTTTGCCGATTCGCAGAGCGTGCTTTGCCGAGCGTTGTTCAAGCTGATGGGATTGCCCGCGGCGACCTGAAGGCCGGTTCTGCCCGATCTTCGCGAACCGGCCCCGGACGCTTCGTCAAACTCGTGTATTGGGCAGGGGGTCCAGACCCAGCTGCAGTCGACCGCAATTCTCGCTGATCGGTTCTGGCTGTAGCAGGACATGCGAATACATCGCGTGGAAGTCGCGAAGCAGACGCTCGAACGGCGCGCCGGTGGGGAGGATCTGTCCTCCCGCGGCGGAGAACAGCTGCTGGCAGGCCTCCATCGCGCTCCTGGCGATCATCACGATGCGTACGCGCATTTCAGCCTTCATCCGCAGCGTCGGTCCCTCGTTGCCCATGGCGGCGAGCGGTGCCTCGGCCTCGGTGATCAGGGCGCGGCAGGCCAGGGTCACGGCGGCGCGCGCCTGCGCGAGATACGACATCGCATGCGGATCGCGATCACCGGGGTTGGCATTGTGCAGGCGCCGGATCATGAAGGCTTCGAACTCATCGACGATCGCGTGGGCGACGCCGAGCGACGGCGCCAGGATCGATGCCGCAAACAGGGCATTGATCGGATAAGCGTCGAGACGCTCGGTGTTGGTGCAGTCCGGGTGTTTACCGCCCTGCTGCAGCAGGGCCCAGTCCGTCAGGCGATGGTCCGGAATGAAAGTTTCCGGCAGCACCACGTCCTTGCTTCCGGTTCCGCGCATGCCCAGCACGTTCCAGCTGTCGTGATCGATGGCGAAGCTGCTCTTGGGAACGAGAGCAAAGAAGGTGCGGGCGGGATTGCCGAGCGGCACCAGCACGCCGACCCAGTTTGCGGCGTCGATGCCGGATGCATAACCCCAGGCACCGCTCAAAGTGATGCCGCCCTCGACCGGCAAGGCGACGAGGTTGCGCGGGACGGCGCCGGTCAGGGCTGATACGACGACGCGATTGCCGTCGAAAAGCTCGCTGCGGGCACGGTCGGACAGGCGCGTCAACATGACGACATTCGCGGCGCAGAGCGAGATCAGCCAGGCAGCCGATGCGTTGCCGCGTGCGACGTCGAAGATGATCTTCCAGGCCTTGTCGGGCGTCAGTCCGAGGCCACCATGGGTTTCCGGCAATGTGAGTTTGAAAAGGCCGACCGCATGAAGTCGCTCGATCACATGAGCCGGCAGCCGTTTCTGATTCTCGATCTCTGCGGCCTGGCTGCGGAGCCACGCGACCAGTTCCGGCAATCCCGCCAGCAGAGCCTCTTCGTGGGTCGTGGCGGATTGTACGGCTACCGTTGTCGTGGTCATGAAGCGCTCCATTTTCTGCAATGTAGCTCCGTGCCTTGTGGCGAAGTGTATCTGACGATACGAACGCGGCGTCGAAAACGGTCACCCATTGTAGTCGGCGATACCGGGCGATAGGAGACAGAGCGCTAGACTGCGCGGATGATGAAGACATATTCCGACGATCTGTCCCGCAGCCGCGACTTCCGCAGACTCATGGGCCGCTTCCCGACCGGTGTTTCAGTCGTGCTGGGAAGCCAGGGCGAGGAGTTGATCGGGCTCACCATCAACTCCTTCACGTCGGTCAGTCTCGATCCGCTGCTGCTGTTGTTCTGTACGCGGCATGAGAGCCGGAGCGCGGCCCGTCTGAGGGACTGCGGCATGTTCACCGTCAACCTGCTCGGCGAAAGCCAATTGGCGGAGGCCCAGTATTTTGCAGGCAACCGCGCGGCGGTGGCGGCCCCCGCGGTCGAAAGAGACGGTGAGCTCGTGTGGCTGAAGCGCGCCAATGCGTCGTTCTGCTGCAAGCTCGAAGCAGTCCATCCGGCCGGCGACCACATGATCGTCGTCGCGCGCGTCACCGTGCTGATGGGGCCGGAGCGTTCGGCGCCTCCGCTGGTCTATCACGAGGGCGCCTACGCCCGCCTCGCGGAGCGCCACGATGAGTCGTCGCCGGTGCTCGCGGACGCCGCACGGTGACGGCCGCGCAGCGTCGCAGCCTGCGAGGGCCTTGGCGGATTGCCGCCCTTTATAGCGTCGTGATTCTGTGCTGGAGCTGCAGCTGGTATGCCTCGAAGCTGCAAGGCGGCGTGGTCGATGCCTTCGTATCGCTGGTCTGGCGCTTTGGAACTGCCGCGCCGCTAATGTTCGGCTGGGCCGCTCTTGGTCGACAGAAGCTGAAGTTTGGCTGGAAGGTGCACCTGGCCTTCGCCCCGGTCGGCATCCTGATGTTCTCCTTGAATTTCGCCTTTGCCTATCACGCAGTCAAGCTGCTGCCGTCAGGCCTCGTCTCCGTCATCTTTTCGCTGTCGACCGTCACCAACATGGCGCTGGTCGCCGTGATCTTTCGCCGGTGGCCCGGCATCAGATCGCTGATGGGAGCGGCCTTCGGCGTCGGCGGTCTGGCCTTGCTGTTCTTGGGCGACATCATGCCGATCGACGAGATTCCGGGCTATTGGGCAGGCGTTTTCTGCGGCCTTGCCATGACGCTGACCTTCAGCCTCGGCAATGTGGGATCGGCCTGGGTGCAGCGTCGCGGCGTGCCAGTGGTCTCCGCGGCGGCATGGTCGATGCTGTACGGTCTGCTGTCGTCGATCGGCCTGGCATGCGCGAGCGGCACGACCTTTGCACTCGATATGTCGGTTGCTTATGTGGGGTCGCTTCTATTCCTTGCGATCTTCGGGACACTGTTCGCGTTCTCGGCCTACCTGGAGTTGCTGCGCATGGTCGGTCCTGCGCGCGCGGCCTACTGCACGGTCTGGGCTCCGATCGGTGCGCTGGCTATATCCTCCCATTTCGAGCAGTTCAGCTGGACGAAGGTTGCCGCGGGCGCGGTGGCGCTGATCGCCGTGGGCAATATCCTGGTCCTGTGGTCCGGGGGCGGCCCGGGCAAGAACGAGATGAGGCAGCCGGGCGAGAGAGAATTGCCGCCTGACGACCCTTTGGGTATCGGTAGATACAGGACCGGGGAGGGCTGACGCCTAAGGTTGATCTACAATTCATCCAACTGAATGAGGTCAATCGTGAGATTTGGTGAGATTGCAGGAAAGCTGTTGGCCGTCGTTGCATGCCTTGCGGCCTTGGCGCCTTGGAACGCCTCTGCGCAAGCGGATGCGAAGCCGGAACTACGGATCGGCGTCGTCCTCGCGGCCTCGGGTGGTGCCGCATCGATCGGCTTGCCGGAGCGGTCCAGCGTGGCGCTGCTGGCGGATCAGCTTGCAGATGCCAAGCTTCCCTTCACCGTGAAGATCATCTCGTATGACGATGCTTCGGATCCGACCAAGTCGGCCAACGCCGTCCGGCGCCTCATTCAGGAAGACAAGGTCCATCTCGTCGTCTGCTGCACCACCACGCCGAGTTCGCTGGCGATCCTGGACATTCTCACGTCGTCGAAGACGCCGTCGATCACCCTGGCAGCGGCTGCTTCCGCCGTGGAGCCCGTCACCGAACGCAAATATGTCTTCAAGGCGTCGGCCACCGACCGCCTGATGATCGAGCGCATGGTCGACGAGGTCGGCCGACGCAAGGCGACGCGTCTGGCGGCAGTCTTCGCCGACGACTCCTATGGCGAGAGCGGACTGAATGCTCTGAACGGCATGATCCCTGCCAGCAAGCTGACTCTGACGGCGACCGAGCGGGTGGCGCGAACCGATACCAACTTCACGTCTCAAGCGTTGCGCGTGCGGCAGTCCAATCCCGACGTCGTCTATATCCATACTTACACGCCGGCTTGCTATCTGATGCAGGACGCCCTGCGCCGTGTCGGCTATACCGGCCCGGTTATCCAGTCGCAGGGCGCGGCAAGTCTGTCGTTCCTGGCTCTGGGCGGCAAGTCGGTGGAGAATACCGCCGTGATCGTTTCGCCGGTCATGGTGCTCGACCAGCTTCCTGCCAGCCATCCGATGAAGCCCGCGCTCGAGGAGTTCGTGACGACCTACGACAAGAAGTATGGTGAAGCCAAGGCGGACAACTATTCCGCGATGGGATGGGACACGATCAAGCTGACCGTGCATGCCTTCGGCCGCTTGGTCGAAAAGGGCGGCGATCTCAGCAATCTCGATGCGGCGCGTGAGGCGCTGCGCGACTCCATCGAGACGACAACGAACTTCGTCGCCGCCTCGGGCATCTTCAACTTCACGGCCCAGGACCATGTCGGACTGGACCGCAAGACGGCACTGCCGATGTCGGAAATCCGGAACGGAAAGTTCACGCTCCTCAATCCGTAGAAGGCGAGACGATGGATACCTTTCTGTTCCTTCTTACGGACGGAATAAGCAACGGTGCCGTGTACGGTCTCGTCGCCCTGAGCCTGGTGATCGTGCATACGGTCACCAGAGTCGCCAATATCGCCCAGGGCGAATACCTGATGTTCGGTGCGATGACGCTGGCAAGCATGCTGGACGGCGCGATTCCCCCGACACTTGCTCTTGTGATGTCCGGCGGCGTGCTGTGCGCGCTGCTGGACCTCTATCCGGCTCGGAGAAATCCCGGACAGATGCTGAAGACTCTGATGCGCTATGTTTCGTGTGGCGTGGTGCTCTCGGCCATGGTCTGGGCGACGCTGCGGTTCGGCCATGCGATGTTGGCCGCCACGGCATGCACCCTCGTTCTCGTCAGCACATTGGGCGTGGTGGTGTACCGTCTGACGGTCCAGCCGGCGATCAACAGCAGCGCAGTCGTTCTCGTCATGCTGTCGGTCGGCGTGCAGATGGTGCTTCAAGGCATGGGCCTGGTGCTATGGGGCGCCGATCCCAGGACGGTGCCGCCGATTGCCCAGGGTGGCTTTCAGATCGGAAGCATCTATGTATCGGACCAGACCGCCTTCATTTTCGTTGTCGCGGTGGCGGTGATGGCAGGACTTTTCGCGTTCTTCGAGTTTACGCAAATCGGAAAAGCCCTAAGGGCCACGGCCATCAATCGTCGTGGTGCGCAGCTCTGCGGCATTTCACCAACGCATGCAGGTCTCGTGAGCTTCGGTCTGGCTGCCTGTTTCAGCGGCGCCGGGGGCATGCTGGTCGCGCCCCTGGTAACAGCGAATGTCGATATGGGCTTCTTGATCGGATTGAAGGGATTTGTCGGCGCCACGTTCGGCGGCCTGTCGACCTATCCGCTGTCGATCGCCGGCGTCGGCCTCGTCGGCTCGCTGGATGCATTCGCGTCCTACGGCGCGAGCGCATTCCGGGATGCCATCGTGTTCTTCATGGTCATTCCCGTGCTGCTGTGGCGCAATGGTCCGGCCTCTCGAATGGGGGGAGACCGATGAACCGTCGCAGCTTCTTCATCGGTACGATCGCGGTGATCGTCGTCGCGATCCTGATTGCGCGTCCCTATCATCTGGGCCTGCTCATCTTTGCCGGCATCGATGCGATCGCGGCGGTGGGAATCGTCCTGCTGATGCGGGCCGGTCAGGTGTCGCTTGGCCATGCGGCCTTCATCGGCATCGGGGCCTATGTGTCGGCCATTCTCGCACGTGACTACAACTGGTCGCCATGGCTCAGCATTGTCGCGGGCATCGCATCCGCGGCGCTGGCCGCGGTGCCGATCGGTCTCGTGACGCTGAGGCTTCGCGAAATGTATCTGCCGCTGGCGACACTGGCCTGGGGCATGGCATTTCACGTGCTGTTCGTGGCCGCAGCGCCGACCACCGGCGGAGCGTCGGGATTCGACCGCATTCCGAGCCTCACCGCGTTCGGCCTTCCGATTGGCGGCGACAAGGCCTTCGCGGTGCTGGTCTGGTCGATCGTCATCGTGGCTGTGGCAGCGACGGCTCGGCTGATGCGCTCGCGGCAGGGGCGGGCAATTCGTGCCATCCGGGATCATGACCAGATGGCCGTCGCCTTCGGCATCAATCCGGCCCGGCTCAAAATGCAGGTCTTTGTCGTGTCGGCGGCGCTGGCGGGAATTGCAGGGGCGCTCTACACGTTCCAGACCCGTTTCATCAGTCCCTCGCCATTCGGGATCGGACAGTCGTTTACGCTTCTGATCGTCGCGATTCTCGGCGGCGCGACCTATCCGGCCGGCGCGGTCGTTGGCGCCGTGCTGGTGGCGGCAATCAACCTGGTGCTCCAGACGCTGTTCTCCGGCCTGATCGACCGCGTCGGGCCGATCGAGCCGGTCATCTTTGGCATGCTGCTGATCATCCTGCTGCTCAAATGGCCGGACGGAATCTGGTCGGCGATCGAGGTGCGCCTCAGCAAGGTCGTCCTCAACGCGCCCGCCACAGGGCCTGAACGCGCCCCGGTTCGGATGGCAGCCGGCGGAATCGGAGAAGTGCCGCTGCTCGAGCTCATCGATGTGAGCAAGAGCTTCGGCGGAATCCAGGCATTGCGGCATCTGTCGTTGAAAGTGTCCGCTGGCCAGATCGTGGGCCTGATCGGTCCGAACGGTGCGGGCAAGAGCACGGCCTTCAACGTGATGTCGGGCCTCTTGCTTCCGACCACCGGCTCGGTGTGTCTCGCCGGGCAACCCCTGCCGCCGGAGCCATGGGCTGTTACGGCCGCCCATATCGCGCGCACGTTTCAGCATGTCAAACTTGTCGGGGACATGTCGGTAATCGAGAATGTTGCCGTCGGTGCCTATGCGCGAGGCGACGCTAACATGCTCGCAGGCATGAGCGGCAGTGACCGCGATGAGGAAAGGCGCGTCCTTGGGCGTGCGTTTGGGGCACTGTCCCTTGTCGGTCTGACAGACAGCGCCAACATCCTGGCAGGCACGTTGCCGCTCGGCAAACAGCGGTTGGTGGAAATCGCCAGAGCGCTGGCTGCCGCGCCAACGCTGCTGCTGTTGGATGAACCCGCGGCCGGATTGCGCGCGGCCGAGAAGCGCGAGCTTATTTCGCTGCTTCACAGGCTGAAAGCAGACGGCATTTCCGTCGTTCTCGTCGAGCACGACATGGATCTGGTCATGCGGGCCGTCGATCATCTCATCGTCCTCGACCATGGCGAATTGCTGGCGGAGGGCACACCGGCATCGATCAGGAACGATCGGAAGGTGATCGATGCCTATCTCGGCGCGGCGGCATAGTCATGTTTGAGGTGAGGAATTTATCGGTCGCCTATGGCAAGGCTGTCGCGATCGAGGGGATCAACATCAACGTCTCGAAGGGCGAGTTCGTTGCCGTCATCGGCGCCAACGGAGCAGGCAAGACCACCACGTTGAATGCGGTGATGGGGCTGGTCCCGGCCGTCAGCGGAACGATCTTGCACGGCGGGCAGGCGATCGATGGCCTCCCCACGGAACGACGCGTCGCGCGTGGGATCGTGCTCGTGCCCGAAAACCGGGATTTGTTCGGCCCGCTGTCGGTGCAGGACAATCTCAGGCTCGGCGGCTATCTGCATCGCTATCGCTATGACGGATCGTCGCTGGAGCGCGTCTACGATCTCTTGCCGAAGCTCAAGGAGCGGCGCAACCAGGAGGTCAAAACGCTGTCGGGCGGCGAGCAGCAGATGGTCGCCGTCGGTCGTGCGTTGATGGCGGAGCCCCAGGTGATCCTCCTCGACGAACCGTCGATCGGGCTCGCGCCCCGGATCGTCGAGCAGATCTTCGAGGCGATCACGCGCTTGAAGAAGTCGGGAATGACGGCGATTATCGTCGAGCAGAATGCAAAGCTCGCACTGTCGGTGACGGAGCGTGCTTATGTCATGGAGCTTGGGCGCATCGTAATTGAGGGGCGGTCGGAGGATCTGGTCCACAATTCCTCGCTTCAGGCGGCATATCTTGGAGAACGGATCGAGTAGGAATCTCGCTGCAGGAGTCGGCTGTTTCCAGAGAGAGTCTGCTCCATTTGCTCGGCGGCGGCATCGTGGCCTTTCAACCTGCGGCGAGAATGCCGTAGAAACGCGGGAGACATCACCCGGTCTGGATCCAACAGAGCGCGATGCCATCTTCAGGCGCGAACTGAAGCAGCGCGGTGTCGACGTGATCGATTTCTCCTCGGGCGGTATCTCCGGAGCCGCCACCGCGGCCCAGGTGCCGCGCTGCCTCGGATTCCGGACCATTTGGCGAGCGGGTACGAAAGGAAGCCGACATTCCCACTATGGCGGTCGGCGACGCCTCGACGCAATGGATAGCGACTCGGAATAGGAATTGTTTCTATAAGTATCTAAGCGTTTCTAATTGTCTCTGGATGCCAGTCTGCGCTTGAGATGACGGAATCTTCTGGCATGCTCGCTTGGATGCTGCGGAGGTTTATCATGCGCAGACTAGCTCTCGTAATTGCGATCACGTTGTGCGCCGCGGATGGCGTTTCGGCTCAGCCATTTCCGCCGCCTGTCGGGCCACCGGGATTAGGGCCGCCTCCACCTCCTCGCTTGAGGTGCGTGGCGTTTCCTCCCGGGCCTCCAGGACCTCCCCCGATAGTTTGCCGTGCTCCCCCTGCACCTCCAGGCGCGCCGTGCAGATGTCGCAGTCCGTTTGGGCTGGTGCCAGGCACCGTTCAGTAATGTGACGCGCGGGGCAGGTACTAGTTTCGGTATCGGTGGTTCTGTCTCCCCGATTGAATCTGGGAGCGGCCCCGAAATGGAGGTCAGATGCTAACCGCACAGCGTAAGGCGGAGCGTAGTCGCTCCGGCTGCAGCGATCGCCGTGCGTGGCCCCCGCAGATATGTTCGAGTTTGCGACATCAATGACTTTCGCCTGAAGCCGGAGTTTGGCGGTCTTTCGGCGTTTGCCTTTGCGCGCGAAGAGCTAGAGTTTCTAAGCGGTTCATGAACTCAACCGCAGCGCGGCGCTTGACACAAGCTCATCATCATGGGTTCAGCTCGTCCAATGCTTTAGTCCCGAACCCGCTGTTGCGCACCTGGTGGTAATGGGCGCTCGGGTCATAGATGGCCGTTCTTAGACCGAGGACTCGCGGCGATAGGCGTCCGATTGCGCTGAGAACGTTGTAGGATGCGATCACCCGGTCATGCTGTGCCTTGACCAGCGAGATGCGCGCGTTGACCAAGGCGAGTTGCGCGTTGAGAAAGTCAAGGGTTGTGCGTTGCCCGGCCTTGGCTTCGTTGCGGACACCGTTCAACGCGATCTCTGAGGCAGACACCTGGGCTTGGGCTGACTGCACCTGAGCCTTTGTCGTACCGAGTTGCCCCCATCGCTGAGCTACTGTCGCTCGGACCTCGTCGCGCACCCGCCCAAGCGCAAGCTGTCGTTGAACAAGGAGCTCCTTGGATTGTCGAATGAGGGCGTACTCCGTCCCCCCTTGATAGATGGGGACTGAGGCTTGGACGACTGCGGCCGCTCCGAACGACCGGTACGTTCTGGTCGATTGTTCGTATGACTCGTACGACTTCTGGACAGACGCCTGCAGACCGACCGACGGGAGGAGTGCACCCTCACTAATCTTCACCTGAAGATGATCGGTATCAATGCCATAGATTGCGCTGACGATGTCGGGGTTTTCGACGAGCGCAGTCTCCGTCGCTGCGCTCAAGCTTCCGGGCAGAAATCGGTCCACGGGCGACCCGGGCGCGGGATTTACTGGATTGTCGCCGATATCGCGCCGGAAGTTGGCTCTTGACGTTGCCAGCTGCGATTCCGCGGACCGTTCCTGCGACCTACCGGCAGCGAGTTGCGCTTCGGATTGGGCGACATCGGTGTATGTGACTTCTCCGAGAAGAAACCGATCACGTGCTTGCGTTGCGGTTTTTTCGAGAACCCGCACGTTGGATCTCTGAACCTCAAGAGACGCTAAGTCTCGAAGGTAGTCCATATACGCGGTCGCAGCGGATAGAAGGACGCTCTGTTCGAGCGATCTTAGAACTTCGCGTGCAGCAAGAACTTGCGTCTCGGCGGCGCGCACTTTGTTTGCCGTCTGATTACCATTGAATATTGTTTGCGAGACGGCAAGCGCCGCGCTTCGCGGGACGTCACGGTAGTCGGTTGCGGTACTGCTGCCCTTGGAAAGAGTATCCAAATATCGATAACCCGCGCTGCCGGTGAGAGTCACCTTCGGGTGATAGCCGGACAAGGCCTGAGGCACATTCTCATCGATCGATCTGACCTGAGCACGCTGCGCGTTGAGCTGAGGGTTGTTCTGATAGGCCCGTGCTAGCGCGTCTTCCATGGTTTCGGCGGATGAGGAGGCAAACCCTGCTCCAAAAATGCCACCTAAGATCGTTAGCGCCCGAACCAATAAACCCAATTGCGTCATCGGCGAGGTCACCATCGATTGGCCAGCTGCCCGCTTACCCTCAGAGCGCTGCGAGGCTGGCGAGTAGATATCTGCATCAGGGCCGCATCCGTGCCGGCTGCGGTCGCTACTTGTTTCCGAAGGCATGGCAATTATCTGCGCCGTCAATGCGTCAGGGATGTTGCTCGTGATTTAGTTTGATTTCATCTTGCGCGCCTGCGAGACGGCGTTGGTCATAGGCGTGACACCATCATGCTGGCCAACCCGGCGCCGCTCGTCGGTAATGTCAGTACAATAAAGCCGCTGACGCCGCGCCTGCCTCCATTCGCGAGCGCCTGGGGTAGTGCATGCACCGAGATGTCGTCTCGATGGTCGCGCATGGAATGATCGCCGCCGGCAGAATCGTGGTCTCATCCGAAAGTCATTGCCGTGACGGCCAGCTCCGCAGCCAAGCCCACGTGTACCGATCATGACGGATCAAGGAATCCGCCATTCTCAACGGTGCACGTGTCTGATGCAAAAGCCTCTAGCGAACAACGTTGGTAACCGAAATGAATTTTACTGCCGCAAAGCAGCGCCAATCCGATGCTTCTCTTGGGTCGGCACGGAATGAGAGATCGGTTCCTTGGAGGTTCTTAGGATGTTCGTCACGGCTGGGCCCGGGCTATCGCCCGAAAGCGTTCGATGGCAACTTGGATACTGTCACGGAGAAGAACATCGGATGCCACAGTTTCCCGATGACGCAGATTATGCCTCGGGATGGTCTCACGGCCACAATTCTGTTCACCAATGCTCCATGGAAGTGAGCGAGGCGACCTTCTTTGAGCTTAGGCTGCGTCGGCACGAGGCTGAACGACGTCGGACAAAGGGCGAGGGCGGGCTCGAAGGATGCGTAAGCGACATCTCGCGAACACGGTAATCATGGCGACAACTCTAGTTTGTCCGCCGGTGGGCATAGCACTAAGGCCTGAGACCCGATCTCGGACTAGCGGGTGAAAGACCTGTGAGAACGATCTGTTTCATCAGTTCTCTCTCGTTCCTGGGAACACCACCAGGAGCTGTCCGCTTGCTAGTCAAGAGGCGAACAATATTCCGACGATTATGGCGAGACAACATGACTACAACTGGCCCCAAACGTGAACTCAAGGCCAGAGCCTGACGCGCCACTAATCGTACCGAGCGAATCCTGCACCAAAGTGCCAATCGCATCCACGCCCGCGCCGATCGGGCGACGTGTTGGAGCCGGTCATTCCTTCAACTGCAAGGCCCGTTGTCCTTGAAAGCGCGTATGCGGCGACTATGCGGCCGTATATTTGCCAGGCATTTCCGGGGCTTTCACAATCAAGTTTTCTAATTCGTTTTGTTTCCTGAACGCCTGACGCCATCACTCGCTCCGTTTCATCTAAGTCACCCAATCCATAGACCACCCGCAAGGCCGAGTAGATTGGCAATAGGTATGTGGAAATGGCGTTCCTAGAGGGAGTCACATGACGAATCGATGGCTGGTCCTTGCTCTGACTATCTTGTCCTGCCCGACTCCTGCGAGAGCTGGCGACATGCATAACCCAACGCGGATGCGCGCGACTGCCGAGATCAGCGCACGGTTTGTATCGCTCGGCATCGGCAAATCAATCGTCGTCGATCTGCCCCGTGACATCAAAGATGTATTGGTCGCAGATCCGAAGATTGCCAATACCGTGGTGCGGTCGACCCAGCAGGCCTACATCATCGGCGCTGCCGTAGGGCAGACCAATGTCGTCTTCTTCGACGCCGCCGGTCAACAGATTGCGGCCTACGACATTGCCGTCAAGCGCGACCTCAACGGCATTCGCAAGGCGTTGAAGCAAGTCCTGCCCAGATCCGATATCCAGATCGATGGCGCAGGCGATGGCGTGATACTGACTGGCTCGGCGGCATCCCCGATTGAGGCGCAGCAGGCCGGCGATCTCGCCGCCCGTCTTACTGGCAGCGGCGACAAGGTCGTCAATGCGATTGTTGTTCGTGGACGCGACCAAGTCATGCTTAAGGTGACGGTCGCGGAAATGTCGCGCTCGATTGTCAAGCAGCTAGGGATTGACCTGAGCACCTCTCTCAATTCTGGCACGTCGACTGTGAGCCTGACAAATTCAAACCCCTTTACCGCGTATGGAAGCAATCTCGTTTCGGGCAACAATGCGACGCTTTCCATCGGAGGAACAACGGCGACGTTAAGGGCGATGGAAACAGCTGGGGTGATGCGAACGTTGGCCGAACCGACGCTAACCGCAATCTCGGGAGAATCAGCAACTTTCGTCTCGGGCGGAGAGTTTCCGGTGCCGGCGGGTTATTCGTGCGATCCTACGACGCACGTCTGTACAACCCAGATCAGTTTCAAAAAATTCGGCATGGCCCTGAACTTCACTCCCGTAGTCCTCACAGAGGGACGCATCAGTTTACACTTGATGACGGAGGTATCAGAATTGTCGAACGAGAATTCGATCACGCTTTCGCAGGCGGTGAGCTCGACGACCACGAACTCAATAACTGTCCCATCTATCAAAACGCGTCGCGCAGAAAGCACACTCGAAATACCCTCCGGAGGAGCCATGGTGATCGCCGGATTGATTCAGGAGCAAACCAAGCGAGCTGTCAATGGACTTCCGGGATTGACTCAGTTGCCGATCCTGGGAGCATTGTTCAGGAGCCAGGATTTCGTCAATAATGAAACTGAGCTTATGGTTCTGGTAACGCCCTTTATCGTCCGTGCGGTCGCACCACGGCAGATTGCGCGACCGGACGATGGTTTCGTTGCTCCGTCTGATCCGGAGGCGAACCTCCTCGGAAATATCAATCGGATATACGGACTAAGGGCTCGGCGCGAACCAACATCACCTCGTAGTGGCGACGTTGGCTTTATTATCGACTAATTGTCTTCGCGAGTCCCAATTGGCCCGAACGTCGAGGGCAACTTGGCAGTCGTGAGCCGCTTTGAGTTGTCGACCCGATCTGGCTCAACAGAAACCTCCAAGGCCCACGCACCGGCGACGCACGGCCTCGGCAACGATCTGAACGGCATCGCGCTTTGTCCGACGGGCGCAACAGCGGCATATGGGCCACAACGCCTATCGGTGGGCCGGGATCAACATCAGTGGTGCCGACGCCACCCGCATAGCGATGCGCGCCGACCTGGACTCCGGACTAGTCAAGTTCCTGGATGTGACGAACGGCAGCGGCTGGACTGCGCTATATTCTTCGCCGCATTCGGTATCGGCCCCCCACGCCCTTCGCAGCAGCATCAGCCTGGACGGGGCGCCGCCGCGGGCCCGAAACAGCGGGGCCGGCACTCGGGATTCGCGCGGGGAAATGACGATGAGCACGAAAAGCAGAATCAGCAGATGCCAAGTGCCGACCCCCAGGGACAATGATCCACACCGAAAAGTTCAAAAGGAGGCAGAGCAAAATATGAAAGTAGAGCTGCATTGAAGCGCGCCGCCTGCGCCTGTTCCAGTTGAACCTTCGTCCAAATGCTCGAGCTTCTATCTCACGTCATAGATCGCTCCAGGGGCGGCGATCCGTCTCGCCAAAGCAATGAGTTATTGATCTGGAAATAACCTTGAGGCTTCCGCTTCACCAATTGTGGCGCCCGTGACGGATTTTACGATGACTTGATACGTAAACGATCCCGGGTTGCATGGCGCAAATGTATGGATTGCACCCGCAGGCACAGTTCCGGAAGCGGGAAGTGTAATTTCCTGTCCGCCCAACTCCCAGCCTTTGTCTCCACGCAGGCGAATAAGAACGCGGGATCCGCCCGCCGGAAGATTTTGGAGCCTGATCTCAGGGTTGGGAAATAGCGTCTTGCAACCTGTAGTGCCTTTGAATGAAAAACTTATCGCAAATGGCTCGGAAGCGGCGAGTCGTCCAGCAAACAAGGTGGCAAAAGCGGCAAGGGCAATGTGGCGGTGCACTACCAACAGTCCTTCTGTATACGAGAGAGGCTTCCCCAGTCTAGTGACGGTTCATCGCCCGTCCATCGACTTAGGATTTCCAAAGATATAGAAATGTTGCTCGAAGTGTCGATCGTCCCAAGGTCGCATTCGCTTTCCATGCTACGACATACCGATCGCGGCCTGCGCTCGGTAGCTCAGCCGTGGGAAGAGCACTGAAGCCGATCGCGATTCTGCTTGTCCAACGGTTATGTTGAAAATGGATCACCGGTCGGCGGATTTGGGACGAGTTCCGGTTATCCAGTGACCGAGGCTCTGGCGACGCGTGGGCCGGCAAACTCGGGGCGGTTCACGGCGTGATAAATCTCGATCCTGAGCATTGGACAAGTCGATTTGAGGTGCGACCCGATGCTTCGGCAGTGTCAAACTCCGACTTGAAGTGCGTCTGCGATCTGTCGGCACGTGGCACCTTCGTCTCGGGTCAGTTGAGTGAACTGGGGTCTTCATCGAATTCTCATCGTCCCCAGCAAATTCGCTCACCCGAAGAACCTGCGGCCTGACGGGAGGGCATGCAGTGCTCCCCCATTGGCCAAAGATGGTTGTGGGTGTCGTTTGTAGCTTGTGGAGTTCTTCTGGCTTCAGCTTGGTGTAACGCCGCAGCGTGCGCCAATCCTTGTGGCCGGTTACAAGCGCATTCGCGACCGCAAGGATCCTCGAGCCAAGGAAGGCAACAATCAAAAGGTCCCGCTTCTCAATCTGACCGGATACGATGCGTGGGAGATCATGCTCCAGCAGTGCATCATCACTCGGGGCTGGGTCGTGTATTTCCCTACAATCACCGCTCAGTGAGCGCGGCCGTCACGCAAGCCTGCGACGAGTTGAAGATCGAGGATCTGCATTTTCATGACCTGCGACACGAAGGGACTAGTCGCCTTTTTGAAGCAGGGCTCACAATGGAGAAGGTTGATCGGGGTCCGCTTTTGCATATCGACGTCGGGCCAATCGGGTCGGCAAATCTCTTCCTGCCGCTTGGTTGTCGTTACAGCGTACCGAACTATACGCCCATCGGAATGAATTGCCGGCGATTCGTTTCGAAGTATTCGATGAGCTCATCGCGCGCGTCTTGAATTGGCCGCCGGTCTCGCTCCTCCGAATTGCCGACGGGTCCCAAATGCGTTATCGCAAAGCGCGCTAGTCGAACCTCTTCAGCCGAGACCTCAATGCCGTGGAGCTGCTCCCAAGGTTTCCTGTTCAAAGAAGTGCCGTGAGCAGTTCATATGCCGCGAGCAGAGCGATTGGCGATGGCTGCTGCGCTGGGTTCAGACCGCCTGACAAGCAGCGCCTGCCGTGAGGGATCCATAAGAAAATGTTGCCGTTCGCATTGCAACGTTGTCCGCGCGACGATGGTGGGTGCGTTTACCAAGTAAGGAACGCGCGCGAGCTGCTGGGCCATGACCGCCTCGAATTGTCCATTCGCGCATTCCGTCACTCTGTGCGTGAAGCCCCCTAACTCTCTGCAGTTTTCGACGGGCGAATTATCAAATCGGTCAACTGACGTATTGTCGAGTGGCGATGCCCGGAAGAAAGTCGGCCATCTGTCAGCGAGCAAACCGGACCAGGCGTTCGTCCGATGAGTAACGATCCATCGAGGCGTGATCTGCGTTTAGACTGCCTGGCGGCTGTCGTGAGTCGCCAGCACCGCGGTGGTACGGCTCAAAATGGATGCACGCGTGCGCGCGCATTCCGTCGCTGCGCTCGTCCGCGCCCAGTCGCCTATGCAAGGAGCTAACCTATGGACACTGTCACTGCCTCGTCGTCCTGCACGTGCGTCCCGGACGCGCCGAACGCGGATGCCGTGAAGCATCCTCTCGATCCCTTGACGGTTGCCGAAATCGGCGCGGTGGTTCGGATCGTTCGCAATGATCCACAGTACGGTGCCGAGTTTCTCTTTGAGACGATCGAACTTCTCGAGCCTGAGAAATCACTCGTGCGTCAGTATAGGCCGGGTGATTCCATAGAAAGAGCGGCGCGGGTCAATCTGTTCAAGGTCAGGGAGAATGGCATCTGGCGCCTGACGGTGTCGCTTGCGGAAGGGAAAGTTCTCACGTCGAAATATGTGCGAACGGCCAAGCCGATGATCCAGCTCGAGCAGTTTACGGCCATCGAAGACGCTGTTCGCGCGGCTCCCGAGTTCATTGCAGCCTGCAAGAAGCGCGGCATCGAGGACATGTCTCTTGTCTGCATCGATCCGTGGTCGGCGGGCAATTTCGACATTCCGGGTGAAGATGGCCGATATCTCGCGCACGTCTTCGCCTGGCTGCGTCTGCGGGAGAACGACAATCTCTATGCGCACCCAATCGGCGGCCTGAACGCCGTGGTCGACATCAAGACCTACGAGATCATCCGAGTCGACGACCACGAGATCATCCCGATTCCCAAGGCCGAGGTGAACTATGAGGCGGAGTTCATCAAGAACCCTCGAACTCCCTACAAGCCTCTCGACATCGTTCAGCCTGAGGGCGTTTCCTTCAGGCTCGACGGACGTCGGCTTGAGTGGGATCGCTGGTCCGTGCTCGTCGGCTTCAATTCCCGCGAAGGCCTGACCCTGCATGACATCAGCTATGACGGACGACCGATCGCGCACCGTGTGTCGCTGGTGGAAATGGTCGTGCCATATGGTACCACCGACAAAGGTCATTTCCGAAAGAACGTCTTCGACATCGGCGAATACGGGATCGGCAAGCTGGCCAATTCACTCAAGCTCGGCTGCGATTGCCTCGGCGCCATCTCCTATCTCGACGCGCACCTTGCGACGATGGATGGCAACGTCGTCACGATCCAGAATGCGATCTGCATTCATGAGGAGGATGCAGGCCTGCTATGGAAGCACTGGGACTTCCGGTCCAACAATGTCGAGTCGAGGCGAGCCCGCAGGCTGGTCATCTCCTGTATCGCGACGGTCGCCAACTACGAATATGGCCTATTCTGGTACTTCCACACGGACGGCTCGATCCAGTTCGAGCTCAAGGCCACAGGCATCATCAACACCGCCGCGTGTCATCCGGGACGGCCGGGCAAATACGGCAAGGAAGTCGCGCCCGGCGTCGTGGGGCACATTCACCAGCACATCTTCTGCGCGCGGTTGGACATGAACGTCGACGGCGATGAGAACAGCGTCGTCGAGCTCAATACGCATGCCGATCCGTGGGGGCCGGACAATGCCTATGGCAACGGCTTCTACGAGGAGGAGACGGTTCTGAAGACCGAGTTGGGCGGTTGTCGCCAGGCGAACCCGGCGACGCATCGGGCCTGGAAGGTCATCAATCCCGGCCGCAAGAATTGGGTCGGCACCCCGACGGGCTACAAGCTCGAGGCAAGTCATCCGGTGACGCCGTTCATTCATCCCGAGTCGCCGTCGGGCAGGCGCTCGAGCTTCATCAAGAACCAGCTTTGGGTCACCGCCTTCGATCCCGAGGAGCGCTATCCGGCTGGCGAACACATGAACCACTCGGATGGAACGGGAGGCGTCTCAGATTTCGTCAGAAACAACCGGAGCATCGAGAACACCGATATCGTGCTCTGGCACGTCTTCGGCCTTCACCACCAGGTTCGTCCCGAGGACTTTCCGGTTCAGCCCTGCATCTTCACCGGCTTCAAGCTGATGCCGAGCGGCTTCTTCGACCGCAATCCCGGCATCGACCTGGCACCCGACAGGAATGCCGCAAGCTGTCATGCGCAGCCCGCCGAATAGGGCACCGCTCGCCGCCGCACGGCTCCTGCTCTTCGGACGGGAGGCGTGCGCAGCGTCGGGGGCCTCGGTGGCCGTTGCTCTTGCGATCCTTGTGAGCTCGGCCGCGCGCGTTCTCCCCGCGCTGCTCGCCATCCCGGTCCAGCAGGATCTGGGTTGGCAAACCTCCGACGTGGTCTGGCCGATCACGCTCGGCATTGCCGTCTCCGCATTCGCGTCGCCGCTTGCGGCGCATGGCCTCGCGCGATGGGGCGTTCGATCACCGCTGTTCACGAGCCTGGTTCTCCTCGCGATATCGCTTGCGTCGACGACGCGCGCGACATCGCCCTGGCATCTTGCTCTCGCCTGGGGAGTTGGCGTCGGCTTCAGCGGATCCTTGGGCGCTTCTATCCTGGGCGCCATGGTTGGCGGTCGTGGAAACGCGGCGCATTGCGGTACGCGCTTTGGCCTCGTGATGTCGATGCAGATCCTGGGATCGATGGCGGGGCTGCTGCTTGCATCCCGTGCGGTGGAGGCGCCCGAGTGGCGCACCGCCTTCCATGCCGCCGCAATCGTCGTACTGGCAACGGCCTTCGCGGCATTCCTGCTTGTCCCCGCATCCAGCCAGGGAGCCGAACCGCATCGGTCATCGTCCAGCGGGCACGCGCCTTCGGAGGGGAGGAGCTGGCGGTTCTGGGCGCTGGCTGCGATCTTCTGCATCTGCGGCGCATCGACATCCGGCTTGATCGACGGCCAGATCGGTATCCTCTGCATGAGCGCGGGTCTCAGCCTTTCGTCGAGCGCCGACGTGGTGGCCATCGTCTTGCTCGGTGGCGCGATCGGAAGTGTGGCGAGCGGGTATCTCGCGGACCGCTATCCCGCACGAATGCTGCTGGCCGTCTACTTTGTCGTCCGCGCGTTCGTCCTGCTTTGGCTGCCGTTCACCGGCCTCAGCCTTGTCGAGCTGGCGCGATTCGGCGCGCTCTATGGCCTCGATGCGGCGCTGACGTTTCCTGCGCTCGTGAGGTTGATGTCCGCAAATCTCGGCAGTCGCGGCATCGGCACCGCGATGGGCTGGATGATGGCAGCGCACGTGGCGGGAGCCACTATCGCTTCCGCCGGCGTCGGAGCCCTCGGCCTCGCAGTCTACTCGGTCGGCTTTGCGTGCGTCGGCCTCGCCTGCCTCGCGGCGGCCGGGCTCGCGATGCTGCTGAAGGGAGCTTCCGCGCGAGAGGGGTTATCCGGCTGATGCGATCGCGGAAGCGGTCAATCGCCTCCGAGTTTGCGGGACCGCCGCGATGGGTTCTCCGCCAGCAGCAGCCCTTCGGAGACCGCCAAGGCGGCGAGCCTTGTGCGGGAGTCGCAGCTCATCTTGGCGAGGATGTGTTCGATATGCGTGGAGACCGTACGGGGCGACACGAAAAGCTGCTCGGCGATGTTGGGATTTGAAGCGCCGCTGGTTACGAGGTGCAGGATTTGAATCTCGCGGAGCGAGAGATTGTACGGCCAGCGAATACATTCCTCCGTGATCAGGAGGATGTTTCCCCGGCAGGGCGTGATCGTGACCTGATGGCAGCGGCCGGCCTCGTCGGGCCAGATGAAGCGTTGCGGCTTCGAGGATTTTGCCTTTTCCAACACGAGCCGGCGAAGCTCTCCGCCTTCGCCGAGATGCGGCCCCGGACTGCGGTTGGGCAGGTGGAATGCGAAACCGTTCGGCGAGACGGCGAGGGCGTATGAGCCAGGCGCCAGTTCATCGGCCAGAAGCTGTGGTGCCCTGAGCTGATCACAGATGTTGAGCAAGATCGGACGGAAGCGCTCCGTCATCTCGCGGCGCTCGTCGGTGGCGTGCGCCTCCCGGGACCAGCTCATATGGATGGCCCCAATGTAGCGGCCATCCGCGACGCGCAGGCACATCGTCGAACCTTCGCTGAATCCATCCGGCATCAGGTATTCCTGGGCGGTCAATGTATCCGGCAGATGGAGATTCCAGTCACGCCTGTAGTCTCGCCAGCGCAGTGAGTGCGTGTCCTTCTCGCGCGCGATGGCGTAAGCCGGGCAGGCGGCAGGGAAGCCGTCGAGCACGTAGGCCATCGTTCTGTCCGTATATCCGTCGTCGGCCAGAGAGCGGTGGGTTCGGGATATCGGGTCTATCGCCACCAGGGCGATTGCCTCGCTCCGCACGAACTCGCGCAACAGACGGGTGATCTGGGTCGCTTGATCGATGATCTGATCATTCAGGGTTGCCGCCGGCGTGTCGAGCCGTACCGTTGCTGACATCGCATGGTCGATCGCTGCCAATTTCACGGTGAGCCTCCAGCTCGTGAAAGAACTTTCCGACGGTTCGTGATCGAATTCTTTTTCTTGGCCGCTGACGATCGGTCAGCCCGGCGATTGCGACCTCAGAGCAAGGACCGCGCCAACCAATGCGAGCTACCACATCAACACGCTGGACTCTCACTCCGCTGATCCGATCGTCTGGATCCAAAGCGAGCACCGGGCTGAAAATTGCAATTGCATGTTAGAAGCGGCCGCTCCTTTAGTCAAAGGAGTGTCACACTTGGCTTTCGTTAAGGCCAGCATTTCTGCCGCAAGCGGACCCGCAGCGCCTTCGATTGATGAAATTCTGGGCTTGGCTTGCTGCGCAAGTTGCCACCCCGGCCCTGTCTGTGCCCGCGACGTCGCTCCGGCTCCTCCAGATTCAACGCCAAAATCGGTCAGCTGACGTATTGCTGAAAATCGGCAGAAAACCGAGGCTTTGGTCCAGGCGGTTCGATCGCATCGATGCGATCGAACCGCTATCACGCGACGGTCGGCTGACAGCGCCGTCTTGGCCCAACAGGAAATCCGGCCCGGTCTCGGTCGCGATGCCGAGGACTCGTGCGCTCGATTGCAGGAGAGGTTGCTCAGATGGTTTCCCAACTCACCAGACGCTCAGTGACCGCGGGCATCGGCGCGGCCGTCGCCGCACCTTTTGTTGGACGGACGGCATTTGCCGCGCAGCCGATCCTTCTCGGCGTGCCTTACTGCCAGACCGCCGCTGCCGGCGTTGCGGATCATCAGGACTTTCTGAACGGCACGACGCTCGCGATGGAGGAGATCAATGCCGCTGGCGGCATCCTCGGCAGGCCATTGAAGCTGTTCACGACGGACATGAATGTTCTGTCGCCGGAATCCTCCAAGCAGGCGCTCGCCGCCTGCGTGGACGCCAAGGTCGATGCGATCTCCTTCGCATTCACGCTTGTCCCGCTTCCGGCGATGGACGCCACCGTGAAGTACAAATGTCCGTACATCAACGGCAACGCGCAACGCGCCGGCACATCGGCCGTCAAGGAGCATCCGGACAAGTATGGCCACATCTTCCAGTTCTGCCCGTCGGAAGTGAACTACGGATGGAGCTATGCTCTCTGGCTGGAGGACGAGGAGCGGCGGGGTGTCTGGAAGCCGAAGAACCGCAAGGTTCACATCATCCAGGAGCAGATCGGCTACTGCCAGACCATCTCGCGAGCCGCGCAGGATGCGATCAAGCGGCGCGGGAAGTTCGAGGTCGCGCGGATCACGGACATCCAATATCCGGTGCAGGACTGGGCGCCGGTCATCCGCGAGATGAAGGAAGTCGATGCCGCCGCGATCATGGTTGATCATTGGGTGGCCGCCGAATACGCCGCCTTTTGCAAGCAATTCGTGGCGAGCCCGGTGCGCAACTCGCTGGTCTATCTCCAGTACGGCCCGTCCCAGCCGGAGTTCCTCGAGCTTGCCGGATCGGCCGCCAACGGCTTCGTCTGGGGCACAACCATGGGCATTTACGGCGACGAGGGGGGTCTCGCCTACAGGCAGAAGTACAAGAAGCGCTTTCCGGGCATAGCCGGGCTCGCCTACACCGGTATTGCGTACGACCAGACCTACTACCTCAAGAAGGCCTGGGAAGCCGTGGGCGATCCTCGCAAGTTCGGCGAAGTCTGCAACTGGATCCGCGCCAATCCTCAGCGCGGCGTCTGCGGCTACGTCGATATGGGTAATCCCTACCAGGAGGCGCTCCACTTTCCCGACAATGGCGGCGACGAACTGCAGGCACACAAGCTCGAGGCCGGCGTCGCGCAACTCTATGTCCAGGTCCAGGGTGGCGAGCACAAGATCGTCTATCCCGGTCCGGTCTCGGAAATGAAGTTGATCTCAGCGCCGTGGTGGAGCTGATGCTCAGGCAACTCTCCTCCAGCGAAAAGGCCGAACAGGGCGGCAAGCCCATCCTGTTCTCCTGCAGCGGCATTTCACTCGACCTTGGCGGCCGCGAAATTCTCCGCGACATCAACCTGCACGTCCATGCCGGTGAAGTGCTGGGCATCATCGGCCCGAACGGTGCGGGCAAGACCAGCCTGTTCGAGATCCTGTCCGGACGGATGCGTCCCAAGAGCGGTGCGGTCCTGTTCAAGGGTGAGAACGTCACCGCATTGCCGCTCTATTCCCGCTCGCGACTGGGGATCGGCCGCACATTCCAGACCCCGGTTGTCCCTGACGAACTGACCGTCGGCGAAACATTCAAGGCGGCGCGCCAGGCCTACCATCCGTTTCTCACCAGGTTCGACGCGGAATATGGTGCCGACCTCGTCGGCCTGAAGGTCAGCGACGACACACCTGCAACGCAGCTCGAAACCTTCAACCGGCGCAAATTGCTGCTGGCGTGCCTGTTGATGCGTCGGCCGTCGCTGCTGCTGCTGGACGAGCCGGCGGCGGGCCTGATCAATTCGGAAGTCGACGAGATCGACACCCTGCTGCGCATTCTCGCCAAGGAGATGAACATCGCGATCCTGATCGTCGAGCACCGCATCGAGCTCCTTGGGACGATCTCCGACCGCATTCTGGTCATGGATGCAGGGGAGGTCATCTCCGAGGGACTGATGGAGGACGTGATGGCCGATCCGAAGGTTCACGCGGCCTATTTCGAGGATTTCAGCGAAGAGGGCGACGCATGAACATCGCCGTGAACAACGCGTCCGGCGGTCCGATGCGTCGGTCTCAGCGCGAGGTCCTGAACGTCAAGGGGCTGTCCGCCGGCTATGGGCCGGTCCGCGTCATCCATGATC
Organism: Bradyrhizobium sp. CCBAU 25338; assembly: GCF_028128965.1. Classification (NCBI taxonomy): domain Bacteria; kingdom Pseudomonadati; phylum Pseudomonadota; class Alphaproteobacteria; order Hyphomicrobiales; family Nitrobacteraceae; genus Bradyrhizobium; species Bradyrhizobium sp. CCBAU 25338. The sequence goes on along the minus strand of NZ_LFKY01000036.1, from coordinate 317,151 downwards.
TCGATCTTGTCGTTCAATGTGGTGAGCGGATCGGAATCGTCGGCCTGAACGGTCACGGCAAGTCGACATTGTTCTACGCGATTGCGGGGCTCACCGGCTGGCAGCGCGGCTCGATCAAGCTGAATGGCAAGGAGGTTGGTCGCACGCGTAGCCAGGGGCCGGGCCGTTACACCCACGAGATTGTGCGTGCAGGCTTGGCGCTGATACCCCAGGGTGACGAGATCTTCCATGGCCTGACCGTCGAGGAGCACCTCGATTCCGGAGCCTATACAGCGGTGGCCTGGCGCGATCGCGCGGCGCGCAAGCGCCGTATCCTGGAGATATTTCCCCCGTTGCGGAAGCTGATGGAGGTGCCCGTGGGGCGCCTGTCGGGCGGCGAACGGCGCATGGTGTCGATCGGCCGGGGCCTGATGACCGATGCGTCGCTCTTTCTCGTCGACGAGCCATCGCTCGGGCTGGCGCCCAAGATCGGCAAGAGCGTGATCAATGCGCTGATGGACGTCAAGCTCGGGGACGCCGCCATGATCATCGCGGAGCAGAACGTCGCCTTGCTCGAGGGACGCGTCGACCGCGTCATCGGCATGCATGTCGGCAAGCTCAAGGGCGAGGCCTCTGCGGCCCTCGCGTTGAACGTTCATCGAAAGGGCTAGGACGTGGATATTTGGTTCGTCGTCAGCAACACGATCATCCTTGCCTGCATCTATGGCACGCTCGCGATCGGTATTTCGATCACGTGGTCGAGCCTCGGTCTGTTGAACCTGTCCTACGGTTTCATCTTCGCGTTCGCGGGCTACGGTGCCTGGCTGTTTTCCCAGCATCTCTCCACCTGGGGACCCGCAGTACTGGCCGCCGGAATCCTCTCCGGCGCGCTCGGGGGCGTGATCATCTGCGCGCTTGGCTTCATACCGATCCACGACAAGCCGAATTTTACCATTCGCGGCCTGATCGCGACGCTCGCGATCAATCTGATCGGCACGCAATTCCTGCTCTGGTGGTTCGGTCCGCGCTCGAAGAGCCTGCCGGAGATCTTCGGCAACTGGTCGGTATCGTTGCCCGGGGTGGTCTTTACGGCTGATAAGGTTGGCAACGTGGTCACGTCCGTCCTGATGCTGGCGATCGTTCTCAGGTGGATGCAGTCGAGCCGCCGCGGCCTCGAAATCCGCGCCATGATGATGAATCCCCATGCGGCCTCCATCGTCGGCATCGGCGTGCGACGGACCTCCTTCTACGTCATGGGTATCACGGGCGGATTGGCGGGTCTCGCGGCCGTCCTGCTCTCCCAAACCTACTACATCTCGCCCTTTGGTGGACTGATGCCAATGATCAAGGGCGTCAGCATTGCGCTCTGCGGTGGACTCGGCAGCGTGCGCGGCGCCGTCATCGCCGCGATCGTGCTCGGCCTGAACGAGGCGCTGACAGGCATGTTGATCGGTGGCCGCTACGTCCTCATCACCCAGTTCGTCGTGATTATCGTCATCCTCTTGGTCCGTCCGCGCGGCATCGCCGGACTGCTCGACAAGGCGAGGGAGGCCTGAGCAATGTCCGGTGATAGCGGCATGAAATGGCACAATCCACTCTTCGTCTGGGGTGACCGGAGCGACGTGGAAGAACTTCCGACCATTCCGTTCCGAAGCCATCAGGAGGTCTGGGAAAGGGCCCGTCAATCGAAGACGAAGCTGAACCCGGTCGGACGCCTGCGCTACTATTACAAATGGCCGGGCCATGGCGGAATGATGTGGAATCGTCTTCGCTACTGGCCGACGCGCCGCCGGGTGCTGCGGCTGCGCGGGGAGTACAATCCCAAGACCTTGCGCGCGGAGAAGACGATTGTCGACAAGCGGCCGATCTGGTGGCTGCTGGGGCTTCTTGCGCTGGCGATTGCGCCCCTGTTCACGCCAGGCGATCTGCAGAATACGCTGCTGACGGCGGGAGCCACGTTCGGCATCTATTCCGCCATCAGCCTGTGCTGGATGCTCATCATGGGCACCGCGGGTGTCTTCTCGCTCGCCACCTATGCAGTGGTCGGTACGGCCGCCTTTGTCACGGCACTGCTCGCGGTCAAGTTCGCGTTGCCCTGGTGGCTGTTGCCGCCCATCGGTGCGCTGGTGGGCCTGGTCTTCGGCGGGATCATCGCGCTGCCGGCCACGCGGTTGGATGGCTTCTACTACGCGCTTCTCACGCTCGGGCTCAACGAGCTCTGCCGGGTCTACTTCGTCACTTCGAAGGAATTCGGGTCCGCCAACGGCGGCTTGTATGGTGCAACGACCTATGTGCCGGAAGACTGGTCGCAGTTGGGTCAGCTGCTTCTGGCGTACTACGCCTGCTTCGGCCTGATGCTGCTCGCGTTGCTGCTCTACCGGTTCGTCAACGGCCGCAGGCTTGGCCGAATCCTTCGCATGGCGCCGGAAAAGCGCGAGGCCTTCGCCGAGGCGACCGGAGTGAACTTTCGCCAGGCGCGTATCTGGGTGTTTCTCATCTCCTCGACGGCGCTGGGCTTCATCGGCGGATTCTATACCTCGAATTTCGGCGGCGTGGCGTTCTCGATCTTCAACTTCGACACCGTCCTGCTCGGCCTCGCCATGCTGGTGATCGGCGGCGTGGGACGTGCGGAAGGCGCGGTGGTCGGTACCCTCATCGTCGTGTTCTTCGATCAGGTGCTGAACACATTGGGGCCCGCGCGCTTCATCATCATCGGCTTCATCATGCTGCTGGTCGTTCTTTACCTGCGCAACGGGCTGTTCGGGATCAAGGCGCAGTTCCGTGCCTGGCGCGACAAGAAGAAGAGCGAGCGGAGGTCGACGCGGGCGGAGAAGGGCGGTGAGATGCTGCCCGAGGAGGCGACCGAGATCGACGACAAGAGCGTCGTCTATCAGCGGCGCCACGACAAGATGACCCGCGACCATCTCAAGACGCTGGTGTCGCCGGAGCTCATCGAAGAGCATCGCCACTCCCTCAATGGACAGCACAGTGAGGCGCTGGAGCGGCTGTTGATCTACTTCCGCACCCGTCCGCAAGTGGAGAAGTACGCCATAATGGCCGTGGAACGCTTCGAGGGGTACCGCATCGTGGCGCTATCCGGCCATCGCGGCGTAGCACCGCGCGTGGTCGAGGACAGGATCTACTCGACCCCGGACGAGGCCTGCCACGGCGTCTTTATGCGGCGCGTTCAGGACTTGCTGGAGTCCTGAACCGCTCGAATTCACGAGTGTAGCTGTGTCCGGCGTGCTCGGCGGACATTCGAGTGACAATGATCAAAGGGAGTTGGTGGTGACACCGGTCAGGCTATTTGGCTACACGGACAGGATCTCGGTCAAGCCGGGCGAAGCTATCCGGTTTCACGTCAGCGCAGAGGGAACGGATACCGCCGAGGCGCAGCTGGTGCGCTTGATCCACGGCGACGAAAACCCCGCCGGACCCGGCTTCGTCGAGGAAGAGGTGGCATGCGACGCGAACGGCGTGTGGCGAGTCGAGCGGCAGTTCACGCAGGTCGGATCGTTTCTCGAGGTCGATGATCGCGAGGGCTGGCTGGCCTTCAAGGGCAGCTTCTCTCTGTTCGCTTTCATCCACCCGACCTGGCCTGCATCCGGAAAGCGCCAAACCATCATCGGCCGGTGGGACGGCGACCTCAAGCAAGGCTATGGGGTCGGCCTTGACGAGAACGGCCGTCTGCAGTTCTGGATCGGACGCGGCGGAGAGGCGGTCGAGTGCCTGACAGCCGATGCGCCGCTGCAGGTGCAGATGTGGTATTTCGTGGCCGCAACCTTCGATGCCGAAACGCGGCGCGCAACCTTGTATCAGGTTGGCGTTGGCAACAGGTACAACGGCCTGCTGGGCAAGGTTGCGCTGCTCGATTATGATTGCCAGGGCACCACGAGCTTCCAGGCCGGGCCCGCCAATCCCTCCACGACTCCGTTCCTGATGGCCGGGTCGCGCGGCCGCGATGCGCAGCAGCGTGCATGCGTGTCGGAGCTCTATTGGGGCAAGATCGACCGGTGCGGCGCATTTGATCAGGCTCTAGGGCCGGCCGAGCTCGACACGATCCGGAGCGGGCTTGTCCCCGCGATGGAAAGCCTGGTCGCGTTCTGGGACACGAGCGCAGGATACACCGATCGCGGCATCGGCGATCTCGTGGTCGACGTCGGGCGGCATAAGCTGAATGCCCGAGGATACAACCGGCCGGTTCGCGCCCAAACCGGCTGGAACTGGCGTGGCTTCACCGATTGCTTCCGGCTGGCGCCGCACGAGTTCGGGGGCATCGAGTTTCATGCCGACGCGCTAACGGATTGCAATTGGGAGACGACCAGGGTCGTCACCTTGCCGCGCGAGCTCAAAAGTGGCTGCTATGCCATGCGGCTGCGTTCCGGTAGCGGTGAGAGCGTCAGCGAGGAGCACGTTGCTTTTTTCGTGCGGCCGGAAAAACCGCGGGCGCGCATCGCATTCCTGTTTCCGACGTTGACCTATCTTGCCTTTGCGAACGAGCGCTTGAGCTTCGATCATCCGGAACGCGAAGCATTGACCGGTCAGCCGGCCGTGCTGTCCGACATCGATATCGAGATGTACAAGCGAGCCGATTTCGGGCTGTCGACCTACGATACGCACGCCGACGGCAGCGGAGTTTGCTACAGCTCCTATCATCGTCCAATCATGAACATGCGGCCGAGATACAGGACGCCGAGCCTTGACGTTGCCTCGGGACTGGCTGCGGACCTCTCGATCGTCGCCTGGCTCGACCAGAGCGACTTCGAATACGAGGTCCTGACCGACGAAGACCTGCATCGCGATGGATCGGCGGCGTTGTCGCCGTACGCCTGCGTTATCAGCGGCGCGCGGCCTGAATACTACACCGAGCGCATGCTTGACGCGACCGAGGACTATATCGCCGACGGCGGCCGCTACATCTATGCGGGCGGCAACGGATTCAATGCCACGGCAGGCGTTCGCGACGGCGAACCGTGGATCGTGGAATGTCGCCGTCGTGATGACGGGTACAAGCCGTGGATATCGCGCTACGGCGAGCACTACATGGCTACGGACGGGATGCGCGGCGGGCCGTGGAAAGTGCTCGGACGGGCGACCCAGAAGCTGGTCGGGATCGGCCTGAGCAGCTCGGGCGGTGGACGAAGCGAACCATACCGGCGGATGCCGGACAGCTATCACCGCACCGTGTCCTGGATCACCAAAGGTGTCGATGGCGAGATCATTGGCGACTTTGGCCTTGCCAACAACGGCGCGGCGGGGCTCGCTCTCGATTACTACGACCGTGCTCTGGGCACACCGCCGCACACCAGGGTCATCGCATCGTCGGGCGGGCATACCGACAGCTACGTCGTGAACCAGCAACTCGTTCTTTATTCCTATCTCGGCCTCTATGGGTCGTATGACTGGCGCGTTCATGCCGACATGACCTACTTCACGGCCCCGCATGGAGGAGCGGTGTTCGCGTGCGGCTCGGTCGCGTTCGCGCAATCCCTGCCGGTCAACAATTTCAGAAACAGCTCGTCCCGCGTGCTGGCCAACGTCGTCGAGGCGTTCGTCAGGCCGGGCAGGTTGCCCGGATTTGCCTGGGTCAATGAGGAAAAGCAGTGGGCTTGAAACATTCGTCGCGGGAGGCCGTGCCGCTACGCCCGGCCGGGACGGTTCGCGACAAACATTTGCAGAAGCCGGGGAGTTGAGCATGCTGCCGCTCGAATACGACAGGTCTCAGGACCGCGACATCATCGTCCGGGATCGCTTCGACGGCTTCCGCCGCGAGTTCCTGCGAACGCTTGTGACGCCCGAGGTGATCGATGAGCACCGGCGGTCGCCGCTCGGCCAGCACAGCGAGCGGCTGGAGCGACTGCTGATCTATTTCCGCCAGCGACCATTGGACGAAAGATATGCGGTCAGGGTCGTCGAGCCGTTCCGCAAGTATCAGGTGGTCAGGCTGTCGGGGCATCGGGGCGTTCCTCCGCGTGTGATTGATGAGGGCATCTACGCGTCGGCGAACGACGCCTGTCATGGCCTGTTCCTGCGCTGCATCCGCGACCTTCTCGAAACCTAAAGCACGATCCGGAGACGTGCGCAGCGGTTTTCCGAACGGATCATGCTTGAACAACAACCTGAAGCGCGATGAGGATTCATCCCGATCGCATCGCGCTTTGGAGCTAGCTGCAACACGCTGGCTGGGGCAGGCGCCTCGTCCAGCATCTCGATTGGAAACTCCGCACCATGGCGCAGATCAAGATATTCGGCTACGCAGACAAGATCTCGGTGAAGCCCGGCCATACCATTCAGTTGCACGTCAGTGCCGACGGCACCTCCACCGCCGAGGCCCATCTCGTGCGCTTGATCCACGGGGATGAGCATCCGCTCGGTCCGGGATTCATCGAGGAGGAGATCGATTGCGTCGCCAACGGCACCTGGGCGGTCGAGAAGCAATTCACGCAGGTCGGATCCTTCCTCGAGGTCGCCGATCCCGGCCGCAAGCTCGCGCTGGATGGCAGCATCACGCTTTGTGCGTTCATTTGGCCGACATGGCCGGATGTCGGACATCGTCAATGTCTGCTCGGCCGCTGGGACAATGACAAGAATCACGGTTACGGTCTCGGAATCAATCCGAGCGGCAGGCTGGAGTTCTGGGTCGGGAACGGGAATGAGGTCGACTATCTGCAGGCGGAGCTGCCGTTCCAGAAGCAGGCCTGGTATTTCGTTGCGGCCACCTTCGATGCCCGAAGCGGTCGTGCCACCCTCTACCAGGAGGGGGTCGTCAACCGTTACAACAGCCTGCTCGGCAAGGTCGCGCCGGTCGAATATCGCTCGCATGTGTCGGAGGCGTTTCGGTTCCGGCAGAACAACCTGGCCGATACGCCGTTCCTCGTGGCCGGCTCACGCGACTGGCATGCGCTCCGCGGCCACTTCGTGTCGCAGCTCTACTGCGGGAAGATCGATCGCTGCGGCGTGTTCGATCGGGCCTTGACTCGCGAAGAGCTCGACGCGATCCGCTCGGGCGGTCAGCCTCCCTCATACGGCATGGTGGCATATTGGGATCCCTCGAAGGGTTACACCGATCATGGCATCGGCGATGTCGTGGTCGACATCGGACCAAACCGTCTCGACGCCAACGGCTACAACAGGCCAGTGCGCGCGCAGACCGGCTACAACTGGAACGGCCGCAACGACTGCTTCCGTCTCGCCCCGCATGAATACGGCGGCGTCGAATTCCACGCCGATGCGATGATCGACAGCAACTGGAAGGTCACCAAGGCGCTTCAGCTGCCTGCAACGCTGCGCAGCGGCGCCTACGCGATCAGGCTGCGCGGTGGCGACGGCAAGGGCATGGCTGAGGAATACATCGTCTTCTTCGTGCGGCCGCGCGTGCCGACAGGGCGTATTGCCCTCCTGTTTTCCACTGCGACCTATCTCGCCTATGCCAACGAGCGCTTCGCAACCGACGGCCACATCGTGCAGCCGATGGCCGGTCAGCCGCCCACGATCTCCGAGGTCGACATCGAAATCTACGAAAACCCGGAGTTCGGCGGAGGCTGCTACGACTCGCACGCGGATGGCGCCGGCATCTGCTACTCGAGCTACCATCGCCCGATGGTGAACATGCGGCCGAAATATCGGATCTCCGCGTTCGACCTGCCCTGGAACTTTCCAGCGGATCTCTCGATCCTGGCCTGGCTGGAGCACAAGGGGTACGACTACGACATCTTGACCGATGAGGATGTTCATCTGGAGGGTGTCGCCGCAATGGCCCCCTATGCGTGCATCCTGAATTCCAGCCATCCGGAATATCACTCCGAGCGGATGCTCGACGCGCACGAGGATTACATCGCCGGTGGCGGACGCTTCATCTGCATGGGCGCCAACAGCTTCTGCTGCAATGTGGCGTTTCGCGACGACGAGCCATGGATCATGGAATGTCGCAAGACCGGTGGACATTGGATAGCCTGGGCGGCACGACCGGGCGAGTACTACCTCGCCACGACGGGGCAAATGGGCGGAATCTGGACCGGCTTCCAGCGCTGGGGGCAGAAGCTGGTCGGCAATACTTTTGCGGGCGAGGGCTTTGCCCATAGCCAGCCTTACCGGCGGATGCCGGACAGCTATGACCCCGCACTGGCCTGGATCACCGAGGGGATCGAGGGGGAGCTTATCGGCGATTTCGGCCTCGGCAACGGTGGAGCGGCCGGCATCGAGATCGACTGCTACAAGCTGGGGTTCGGCACGCCGCCCAACACCAAGATCATTGCATCCTCTGGCGGTCATCCGGACAACTACATCGCCCACGACGAGGAGGGGACCCACGCGCATCAGGGTTTCAGTGGGACGCACAACTATATCCTGCGGGCCGACATGGTGTATTTCGAGGCGCCGAACAACGGCGCGGTGTTTGCTACCGGATCCATCGCATTCGGCAGTGCCCTGCCGATCAACGGATTCGAGAACAACGTCTCGCAGCTTCTGGGTAACGTGGTGGATGCGTTCGTCGAGCCGGGGCCGTTGCCTAGCTCGGTAAGCAAGTCCGGAACGAAGGCAACGGGCGTCAAGCGTCTTGCCGTCTAGTCGGCATGGCCAAATTAGACATCATTGGCTGGATTTAGCTCAAGCTTGCCCATGATGGACTGGAACGACAGATTAATTTTTTCAAATAGTTGGTGGGCCGCGTGTGCACGGAGTGTGCACCGGGAGGTCAAGAAAGATCTAATGAAGACCACCTTGGAGTTGCCTCGTCAGAGCTGAGCATTCGGCCGATCGCCAAGAGACTTTAGAACAGCGGTGACGGCAAAGGTGGTGTCGGGAGTTTGAGTGGCTCCACTGACTATTCCCCGGACGGATGTGCGAAGTTGCCAATAAATGAAAGGCGCATACCGTCCTAGTCGCGTGGCTCGAGCCGTGGCCGCGGGCCACCGGTGATCCTGAAGCGGGAGAGCAGGTCAACGCGGATGGCTCCGCGAAGAACCTTGCCAATTCCATTTCGAGGAAGCTCGTCAAGCGCGATCATGAGGCGAGGGCGTTTGTAGTCCGTCATGGTCTTTGCCACGGCCTGGAGACGTTCCTCCCAGTCAGCAGGAGGATTCTCGACGGCGGCAAGAATAACCTCACCCCAATAGTCCGATGGAATTCCGACCACGGCAACGTCGGATGGCTGGAGTGCCGGCGCAAGCAGTCGCTCGACCTCGTCCGGCGCTACTTTGTAGCCGCCGGACTTGATGACGTCGGCCATGCGGCCGGTGAGATGCAGCCGGCCATCCGCATCGAAATATCCGAGATCGCCGGTGTCGTGAAATTCGTCGGCGGCAAGCGGGCTGAAACCCGCTTCGGTGCGGTAGCCGATCATGAGGTGCTGCGCACGAATCAGGATTTCGCCGCTCTCTCCGGGCGCAACGCGTTCGCCTGCCTCGTTGCGAATGACGATCTCGACGCCGGATGCCGGCCAGCCGACACAGGCATCATCCCCGCCGGACGCATACCAGTTCTCGGTCTCGTTGGCCTCGAGCACGGTGATCGGATTGAAAACCTCGCTCTTGCCGTAAGTGACGCGCACCACCGGGCCGAACATCTCCCTGGCGCGCGCGTAGAGCGTCGGCTTCAGGACCGCCGTGCCGCAAAAGATCGTGCGTAACGACGAGAACCTGCGCTCGCCGGCGGCCGCGACGATCTTCGCGAGCACGGTCGGCGGCGCAAACATCGCATCGCATTCGCCCCGCTCGAGGATGCCGAGGACCGTCGGTGGGTCGACGCCGTCGAGCAGCGTCACGGACGCTCCCGACGACAGGTAGGCGTGCGTCATCAGCGAGGAGCCGTGGGAGAACGGCGTCATCAGGAGCACGTTGCTGCCGGCGTCGGGCTGGAATGGCAGATTCGCCCGAAGCAGGATGTTCGCCGTCCAGCGGCCGATCTGACTGTGAACCGCACCCTTCGGGCGACCGGTGGTACCGGACGTGAACACGACGCGCGCCGGCGCGTCGCTTGCGACGTGCGGGAAAGCGGCCGGATCGATCGTGGCCTGCTCAACGCTCTCGATATTCAGCACCGCGGGCCCGTCGGCGCCGATGTCCCTGGCCAGTCCCGCGCCGCTGACCAGCAGGCGGACGTCGGCGACCGCGCAACAATAGTCCCGTTCGGCCGCGCTGAGCGCTGGATTGATCGGGACTTCGACGGCACCCGCCATCATCACGCCGAAGGTCGCCGCGACGGCATCGGCGCCGTTGCGGAACAACGTTGCCACGGCGTCGCCCGGACCGACGCCGGCGATGGTCAGCGCACGTCCGACGCCGGCGGCTTTCGCAAACAGGTCCGCGTAAGTGGTCATGCCGGCGATGTCGATCACCGCGGGCCTTTCGCGGTAGCGGAGTGCAAGCGTGGAAAAGTCCGAGGCCCAGTGGATCGATTTCATCGTCTGCTCCATGTCCGGATCGTGCTCGACGAGCGACGTTAGCCCGGCCCGTAGACCAGGTTGGGCAGCCAAAGCGAGAGCTGCGGCACGTAGGTGATGATCGCCAGGCACAACAGCAGCAGACCGAGGAACGGCAGAACGCCGCGGACCACTTCGGTGACCGGTGCCGTCGAGATTGTCGCCAGCACATAGAGGTTCAGCCCGACCGGGGGATGAACCAGTGCGATCTCCATGTTATGGGTGAAGACGATCGCGAAATGGACGGGGTCGATGCCGAGCGGCTTCAGCGCGGGCGCCAGGATCGGCATCACCACCAGCAGTGTGGCGGCGACTTCGAGGAAGCAGCCCAGTACCAGCAGCAGCACGTTGATGGCGAGGAGAAATTGCCAGGGGTGAAGCTGGTTATCGAGCGTGAACTTCACCAGCGATGCGGGGATGCCCGAATCTGTCATCCAGTGACCGAAAGCCAATGCGGTTGCGACGATGATCATGATCGTGGCCGCGCTCTTGATCGCCTCGGCGATGACGTCGAGCGTCTGGTTGAGCTGAAAGCCGCGGTAGAAGAACAGGCTGACGAGCAGCGCCACGGTGGCGGAGATGGCGGCGGCTTCCGTCACCGTCATCAGCCCGCCGTAGATTCCGACCATCACGATGAACGGGACGCAGAGCGCCGGCAGTGCATTGAGGGTCATGCTGATCAGCTGGGCGCGCGGCACGGCCGGCTCGCGCGGCAGCTCGTAGCGGTAGGAATAATAGAACACCCAGCCGAAGAACATGACGGCCTGGAGCAGGCCCGGCAGGATCCCGGCCAGGAACAGCCGCGGAACGGATTGTTCTGCGATCAGCCCGTAGAGGATCAGCGACAGGCTGGGCGGAATGACGATGCCGATCGTGCCGGAGGCGCCGACCACGCCAAGCGCGAAGTGACGGGGATAGCCGCGTTCGATCATCGCCGGCACCAGGATGGTGCCCATCGCAAGCGCTGTCGCGACCGACGAGCCGCAGATGGCGGCGAACAGCGTGCACGACACCACGGTGACGAGGCCGAGCGCGCCGCGCAATTGTCCGAACCAGGCGATCGCGACGTCGACCAGGGCCTTGGCGACGCCGCCGCGACGCATGAAGGCGGCCGCCATCACGAACAGCGGCAAGGCCATCAGGGTGCTCGAGTTCATCTCGTCGGCGATCTTCTGCGCGATCGCCACCATGGGCTGGCCGCTGAAGCCGAACAGGACCGCTGCGCAGAGGCCGAGCACCAGGAAGATCGGCATTCCGGCGCAGAGCAGCCCGAAGAACATCAGCAGGAAGAGCAGGGTCCACATCGCGTCGGTTCTCGTTGGAACTGGCGGCATCCCGGTCCGGGCCGCGGCAGTCGGTTGACGATTTCAGATTGGCCGCAGGCAGGCGCGCAGGCGTCGCCGTCCGCTCAGTGATCGTGAACGGCGATGATCATGGTGGCGGGATCGAAGCGGACGACCAGGTGGTAGAGCTTGATGACGTAGCGCAGCAGCATCAGCACGGCGCCGGTCAGGATCGCCGAATAGTAGATCCACATCGGGAATTCGAGGCCGGTGATGCTGCGTTCGTCGAGGCTGCGGGCGACGTCGGCGACCTCGAAGCCGCAATAGGCGAGGCCGGCGCAGAATGCGATCGCGACGCAGCAGTTGAACGCTTCGACCCATCTCTGTCCCTGCGGCGGCAGCAGCCGCAGGACGACGTCGGGCCTGACATGGCCGTCGGTCCGGACCAGCTGGCTCGACGCCAGGAAGACGGCCCAGACCGTCAGATAGACGACGACCTCCTCGCCGTAGATGAACGCGAAATTCTTGTTCACGTAGCGGCCGATGACCTGAAAGGTGCCGACCGTCAGCGCGAGCGCGCCCAGAACCCCGATCAGGAGGAGTTCGATCCTGTTCCAGACCTTCATCATGGGCTTGCGGATCAATGCCCGGCGGTCACGATATCCGACTTCACCTGCTGGAGGAGGGCAGGCGAAATCCGCAATTCCTTGGCGACGCCGTCCTGCGACGGCAGCATCTTCAACCGGACGTCCGCAAGAGCGCCTTCGGTCGGCGACACGAAGACGATGCCGTTCCTCTCCAGCGTCTGCCGCGCCTCGCTCTGCGCCGCTTCCATGCTGCGGCGGTAGGCCGGAATGTTCTCCCGCCAGACGTCGATGACCATCGCCTGCAGATCCGGCGGCAATTTCTTGTAGAAGCTCTCGCTGATCATCGGCACGTAGAACCCGACGAACGAGTGATCTTCGAATCCGTACTTGACGCCGGATTCCCAGAGTTTTGCACTGGCAAGACTTTCGTCGGTGGAGCTCAAGCCGTCGAACGTACCCTGCGAGAGCGCCAGCGGCACATCGGGCCATGCCGTCACGTTCGGCGAGGCGTTGAAGAATTTGGCGCGGGCCGATTGCCCGGCGCCGCCGGAGTTGCGGATCTTCATGCCGGCCTGATCGGCAAAGTCGCGGATTGGTTTGCTGGTGCTGTAGGTGTTCTGATAGCCGAGCTGCAGCCAGGGGCCGAGCAGCCTGACATCGAGCTTGCTTTCGAGCTGCTTGTTGATGATCTCGCCGATCTTGCCGTCGGCGGCGGCATAGACGACCGGGTAGGGCTGGCCGTAGAACGCCGGCAACTGGAAGACGTCGGCGTCGGGCACGAATGCAATCAGCACCCAGGTGCCGGGGACCGCGAGCTCGACGGCGCCTTGGCGCAGCGCTTTCACCACGTCGCGGTCGCGAAACAACTGCCCGCTGTGGAACAGTTCGGTTTCGATCCTGCCGCCGGACTTTTCCTGTAGTTTCTTCAGATAATCGCCGACGGCCACCGTCCGCCCGTGCGTCGCCGACGTGTCGAGCGACGCTCGCAGCTTGAATTGTGCTTCGGCTGCGGCTCCCTGGCTGTACTGGACGGCAAACATGGCAAGCACAGCCATAACGGCGCGTCGCATCATCGATTTTCTCCCCGAGCGTTTTTTTGTGCAGCAGGCCCGAACGGTAGTGGGACAGCCCGACCATTTCAAGTGAAACGTTTCATATATTTGCCAAAGTTAGTCGTCCGAGGATCGTTTGGGGAATGGGTGGCAAATGCTGACATGATCGGACGCGGTTTTGTGCGCGACAAAAAAGCGCAATTCCGCAACAAAAAGTTTGACTGACTTCGTCTGGGCATTGGGGCCGCGCGCTCAACTTCAATGAAACGTTTCATTGACAGCCGCATTTTCTCCGCCTAGCTTGCGCCGCGCTGAGTGGAGCGATGGATGGTCTCGAAGGCCATCGTGCGAGCTTTCGTTCGGAAAAACGCGGCGAAACAGCCGCAAAAAATCAGGTGGGGAACGTCATGAGGATCACGCGTAGAGACCTGCTGTTGTCAGGCGCGGCCGCCGGTGCAGTGCTTGCCGGTTCGAACGGCTTGGCGATTGCCGCTGAACAGGAATTGACGCTGGGTGTGGTGGGCGTCCTGTCGGGACCCGCTGCGCAGTGGGGCCTTGCCTTGCGAGGCGCGGTGGAGTTCGTCGCCGCGGAGGCCAACAGGGACGGTCTGATCAAGATCGGCGGCGCGCCGTGCAAGGTCAACGTCGTTGCCATCGACAGCAAGTATACCGCCGAAGGCGCCGCCGCTGCGGCCAACGCCCTGGCGGGGCAGGGTGTCAAGTTCATCCTCGGTCCGATCGGCTCGCCCGAACTCACCGGCGTGAAGCCGATTGCCAAGCGCAATTCGATGCTGGTGATGGGCAACGGCTACGCCAAGGATGCGCTGTCGCCGCAATTGCCGCTGGTCTTCCACGTCGGTCCTGGCCCCTCGGGCTGGGCCGACCCGATCATCAAGATCGCCAAGCAGAAATTCGGCATCAAGAGCGTCGTGCTCGTCGCCCCGAACGACCAGGGCGGCACGGACATCGCAAGCGTCGATGCCGATGCCTACAAGAAGAACGGAATTGCCGCGACCGAGGAATACTATCAGCGCGGCACCACCAATTTCGGGCCGATCGTCACCCGCGTCATGAATGCCAAGCCCGAGGCCGTCGATCTCGCTTCATCGCCGCCCGGCGATGCCGGCATCCTGGTCAAGCAATTGCGCCAGGCCGGCTTCGAAGGGCCGATCGGACGCCTTGGCGGGCCGGGATACGGCGAAATCTCCCGTGTCGCCGGCGGCGACGATGTCCTGAAGGACTTCTATTGGTACGAGCCGGTCGTCATCGACGAAAAGACGCTGCAGATCGCCGAGGATTACAAGAAGCTGATGGGCAGCGAGCGGCCCGAGAACAATCTGTTCTTCCAGTGGGTGTCGGGCGCTCGCATGGTGGTCAAGGCCATCGCCAAGGCGGGAACGACCGATACGGCCAAGGTTGCCGAAGCGCTGCGCGCATTGCCGGTGAGCGATCCGAATCTCGGAGCAGGTCACTGGATCGGGCAGGAGTTCTTCGGCATCAACCAGGAACTGTCGTTCCCCTTCGGCGTCGGCCTTGTGACCAATGGCAAGCTGCAGCCGACGATGCGGGTCGAAGCGGCCGGCGGCAAGTAGCGGTTCTCCAGTGCAGGGCTTCGTCGCCACCGGCCTCATCGGCATCAGCCTGGGTGCGCAGTATGCGCTGCTCGCCCTCGGCTTCACCCTGATCTTCGGCATCCTCGGCGTCGTCAACTTCGCGCATGGCGGATTCTATGTTCTTGGAGGTTATCTCGCATATTCGCTGGTGACCTATCTCGGCGTGCCCTACGGACTGGCGGTGGTCGGTGCGGCCCTGGGCACGACGGCGCTCGGATATCTGTTCGAGCGTTTCGTGCTGGACCGTCTGATCGACGATCATCTGGCGACGCTGATGCTGACGCTCGGGCTCTACATGATGATGTCGAGCGGCATCCTGGTGATGTTCGGGCCGCAATCGCCTTCCTTCAGCTTTCCCCTGACCGGCGTCATTCGCGGTGGCGGCTTCTATCTGCCGATCGAAAATCTGGTGGTGCTCGGTGTCTGCGTCGTCGCGATCCTGTCCGTCTACGGCCTGATCTATCACACCGACTTCGGGCGTGCGTTGCGCGCGCTCGCGGATGATCGCGCCGTTGCAACGGCGCAAGGGCTGCGTCCCACGGTCCTGTTCCCAGCAGCCTTCGCGCTGGCCACGGGGCTGGCCGGACTCACGGGTGCGCTGGTCACGCCGATTCTCTCGCTGGCGCCGCATATCGGCGATCCCGTGCTGGCGACATCCTTCCTCATCGTCATTCTCGGCGGCCTTGGCAGCGTCGGCGGTGCGACCGTGGCGGCCTTCCTCGTCGGCATGGTGGAGGCGTTCTCGGCCGTCTATCTCGGCGGCTCGAAAGGCGCGCTGGCGCTTTTCGTGCTCGTGTTGATCATGCTGGTGGTCAAGCCTTCGGGGCTGTTCGGCCATCAGCTCCGGGGAGCCTGAACCATGATCCAGCTCGCGCGATCCATGGCACGCGGCGGAGGCGCCGCCGAGACGGCGGGGGTGCTCGTCATCGCCTCTGTGTTCGTGGTCCCGTGGATCACACAGAATCCGATGGTCTATTCGCTGGCCAACCAGATGCTGATCGCAATCACGGCGGCCTTCAGCGTCTACATCATGCTGCGCATGAACCTGATGACCTTCGCGGTGCCGACCTTCATGGCGATCGGTGGCTATACGGTGGCGATCCTCGGGCTTCGCCATGGCGTGACCGACGTCCTGCTGCTCAGCCTCGCAAGCTTCATCGTGCCGGCACTGTTTGCGCTGCCGCTCGGTGCACTGGTGCTGCGGCTGACCGGGGTCTACTTCGTTCTCGTCACTTTCGTCATTACCGAGATAACGCAACTGGTTCTGTTCGAAACGCCCGGATGGACCGGCGGCGCCAACGGCCTCGTCGGCATGCCCGCCGTGACGTTCTTCGGCATCGAGCTCGGTGACAACCGGGCGGTGCTGCTGGTGACCATCGGTCTGGCGCTGGCCGGCGCGATCGTCACGGCGCTGGTCACCCGCGGCCTGCACCAGCATTTCGCGGCTATCGATGAAAACGAGCTGCTCGCCCAGAGCCTCGGGCTCGTCGTCTGGCACTACAAGGCGTTCGGCTTCGCCGTCGCGGCCGGTGTGTCGGGCCTCGCGGGCTTCGCGCTGGTCAACATGCTGTTGACCGCGCATCCAACGTCGTTCAGCGCGCTCTCTTCGGTGAACTACATCGCCTATGCGATCATCGGCGGAAAGAGCAGCATGCTTGGTCCGATCGTCGGCGGCGCATTGCTGATCTGGGCGGGCGACATCTTCGCGTTGCGCGGGGAGTATTCCCAATTCCTGTTCGGCTTCCTGATCGTCGTGGTGGTGCTGGTGGCGCGCGACGGCATCGTCGGGACGATCTATCGCCTCGGCGTCCGTCTGGTCTCACCGGTACCATCGGCCTCGTCTTCGTCCTACTCTCCGAAGTCCTCTCCAACGCTGAGCGTGCCCAATGCGATGGAGCCACTGCAATGACGGTCCAACCCGTGGATCTCACGCGCGGCGGCGCGCGCCTCGAAGTCGTTTCGATCTCCAAGCGCTTTGGCGGGTTGCATGTGTTCAACGGCATCAGCTTTACCATCGCGCCCGGTGAAGTGCTTGGCGTCATCGGACCAAACGGCGCCGGCAAGACTACGCTGATCAACGTCATTTGCGGGATGTTCCCACCGACAGCCGGAAATGTCCGGTTGGACGGCAAGGAGATGACGGGTAAGCCGCTTCATGCCGTCAGCCGCATGGGAATTGTTCGCAGCTTTCAGCAGACGAATACCTTCCGGACGGCAACGGTCCGCGAAAACATCTCGCGCGCCGTACGTTTCAGCGGCGGCGGCGAACGGGTTTGGAAGACGATCGCACCGCTGATCGACGAATTCGAGCTCGGGCCGCAGCTCGACGAGCAGAGCGACAAGCTGCCTTACGGGCTGCAGAAGATGCTCGGTCTCATTCTCGCCTGTGCGGTCCGGCCGAAGGTGCTGCTGCTGGACGAACCGGCGGCCGGTCTGGAGCGACGCGAACGCCTCCGGGTCGATGCCTTTGTTCGACATGTGAGAACGGAGCTGGGCTGCGGCGTGCTGATTGTCGAGCACGACATGGATCTCGTGCGCCGCCTCTGCCCGAAGATCATGGTGCTCGATTCCGGCCGTGTGCTGGCCGAAGGAGCTCCCGTCGAGGTGCTAGCGCGGAAAGACGTGATTGACGCCTATCTCGGCGCGGTGGACGAGGAAGCGGCATGATGCTGGCGGTGGAAGACCTCGAAGTCCGCTACGGCGGCATCACGGCGATCCGTGGCGTCTCGATCGACGTTGCCGAGGGGGAGACGGTCCTGCTGGTCGGCGCCAACGGCGCCGGCAAGTCGAGCCTGATCAATGCCGTGATCGGGCTGGTACCGGCGTCGCGCGGCAGCGTGCGCTTCTCGGGCGCGGACATCAGCGCCGTGTCGTGCGATGGGCGTGCTCGCGCCGGAATGGGCTACTCGCCTGAAGGCCGTCGCGTGTTCGCGACCATGTCGGTTGCCGACAATGTTCTGAGCGGTGCCTGCGGGCGCGGCCGTGCGGCCCAGCGCGAAGCATGGAGCTGGCTCTGCGGCATCTTTCCGATCCTGCAGGAGCGTGCCGACCAGCCGGCCGGACAATTGTCCGGCGGCCAGCAACAGATCGTCGCTCTGGCGCGCGCGATGAGTTCGTTTCCCAAGCTGCTGCTGCTGGACGAGCCTTTCCTCGGACTTGCACCGGTCTGGATCGCGCAGATCAGCGAGGCGATCCGGCACATGCAGAAGCGTGGCACCACCATTCTCGTCACCGAGCAGATGGCTCGCCCGGCGTTGAAGCTGGCGACGCGAGGCTATGTCATGCGCGGCGGCGAAATCCGGCGCAGCGGCACCGCCGACGAAATTCGCGACGTGGCACTGGCCGAGGAGTATCTCTGATGGCCGCCATGAATGCCACCGCCCGCCTGGGCGCATTTGCCGCGACGGCGGCGACCACCAGGCTTGCTCCCGACGTCGCGACCAAGGCCGCCATCTGCCTGCTCGATTCGCTGGGGCTTGCGGTTGCCGCACGTGCCGAGTCGACGGCCGTCGCCGCACGGTCGATGACCACACAGGTTCCGCAGGGGCCGCGAACCGCGCGCATCTGGGCCGACGGCAGGCACGCGGCCCTGTCGGAGGCGGTGCTCGCCAACGGTGTCGCCGTCCATGCGCATTTCCAGGATGATACCGACCACGATTCCTGGACCCATCCGGGATCGCTGATCTCGCCGGTCGCGGTGTCGCTGGGCGAGACGCTGGATGCGCCGCTGAGCACCGTGCTGAAGGCGCTCACCACCGGCTATGCCGCGCTGAAATGGCTCGGCGCCGGCGAAGCCGTTGCCCGTGGTCTCATCGGCCGCGGCGTGCGCACAAGTCCGACCTTCGGCACTATCGGCGCGGCTGCGGCGGGCGCCGTCCTGCTCGGGCTCGATGCTGCAAAGGCCACGAATGCGATAGCGATCGCCGCCTGTACGACCGGTGGCACGCTTGAGCCGGTGCGTTGCGGCTCGGACGAATGGCGCGTGCAGAACGGTCGCGCGGCCCATGGTGGCCTCGTCGCGTCCGAACTCGCGGCACGTGGCGTCCAGGGCGCGCCTGATGCGCTGGAAGGCCCGAAAGGCCTGTTGCGTTCGCTGGCCGGCCTCGAGCATGCACCCGACCAATGGCGCGAGGCTCCCGATGCCGCGACGATGATCGGCATCATGGCAAAACCATTTGCCACCCTCGGCGACAACATGTCCGCCGTGCTCGCGGCCCACGCGGTCCACCGCGATCGCATCGATCTGTCCCTGGTGAAGCGGATCACGGTCACGATCTGGCGCCCCTACACGGAATATCCCGGCACGTCGTTCAAGGGTCCATTCACGAGGACCGTGCAGACCCAGGCCAGCACTGCCTTCGCGGTCGCTGCCATGCTCCGCTACGGACGGCTGGACTACGACATAGGCGTCGAGCACCGCCAGGATCCGGAGATCATGGCGCTGGTCGCGAAGACGACGGTCGAGCCCGACGATATCGGCACGCATCTCGATGCGACCGTGGAGATCGCGCTGCAGGATGGCACGCGCCATTGCCGCAGCTCGCGCGAGGCGTCGCAGGTTCTCGTGTTCCAGGACGAGACGCGGGCCGCCGATGTGTTCGAGAGCCGTCTGTCCGGCGCGGAAATGCCGGCAGCCGAGGCAAGACGCCTTGCCGCGGACGTCCTTGCCGCCGCCGGCAACGGTGGATCGATGCCGATCCGCGCATTGCTCGACCGGCTGACCGGATCAACCAAAGAGAGTAGGACATGAAGCTCGGACTTGAAGGCAAGACGGCCATCGTCACCGGCGGCAGCAAGGGCATCGGTCTTGAAACCGTGCGTTTGCTGGCGGAGGAGGGCGTCAAGGTGCTGGTCTGTGCGCGGCGTGAAGATGCACTTGCCGAATGCCGCGCGGACGTCGAGAAGACGACCGGGGTCAAGGTCGAAACCTTCTCCCTCGACGTCACTGACCTCAAGCAGATCGAGCGACTGCCGCAGGTTGCGCGCGACCGTCTCGGCCGTATCGATATCCTCGTCAACAACGCGGGCACCGGCACCTACAAGCCGTTCCTGGAGGTGACCGACGACGAACTGCAATATGGCATGGCGATCAATTTCTTCGCCCAGTTCCGGATCTGCCAGCGCATCGTTCCGATCATGATCGACCAGAATGGCGGCAGCATCGTCAACGTCGCGGGCGAGACCGGGATCATGGTGACGATGCCGCCATTCCTGTCGTCGTGCACAGGGCCGGCCAAATCGGCCGAGATTCGTTTCTCGAAGATCCTCGCCAACGAATTCGGACCGCACAACATCCGCGTCAACTGCGTCGTTCCCGGCTTCGTCACCACGCCGGAGCGCTTTGCGAAATGGGAACGCGAGCTCGCCAAGCGAAATCTGAGTCCGGAAGAGGCGGAAGCCGAACGGAAGCGCTGGTCGGAGAACAATTCGATGCGCAATACGCGCTGGGGCACGCCGGAAGAGCTTGCCAACCTGATCGTCTTCGCGTTGTCCGACCGCGCGAGCCTCGTCAATGGCGCAGTGCTGGTCGCCGACAATGCGATGGACAAGTCCTGAACCGGATGCGTGAGGCGATGAACGGAATGGCCGAAGTCAGGGCGTCAAAGCCGCTGGAGCAGTTTCTGGTCCGGGGAAAGTCCGCGGTCGTGACGGGCGGCGGCGACGGGATCGGGCGCGCCGCGGCGTTGCTCCTTGCCGCGGCCGGCGCCGCTGTGGCCGTGCTCGACCACGATGCGGCCAAGGCCGACGCCGTCCGGGCGCAGATCGTTGATGCCGATGGCAAGGCGATGGCCGTGACAGCCGATGTCTCCGACGAGGCGGCCGTCGAAACGGCGTTCTCCCGCGTGGTCGGCACGCTCGGGCCGGTCGATATCCTGGTGAACAATGCCGGTCTCGCCGTACGCGAAGCGGCCGATACGCTGTCCGTCGACAGCTGGAATCGCGTTCTCGCCGTGAACCTGACGGGCATGTTCCTCTGCGCGAGGGTCGCGGCTCGCACCATGCGCGGACGCTCCGGAGCCATCGTCAATACGGCATCGATCATGGGATTGTCGGGCGGACTGTATCGCAACGTGGCCTATCAGACGACCAAGGGCGGCGTGGTCAACATGACGCGCGCGCTTGCCCTCGAATGGGTCGGCGACGGTATCCGCGTCAATGCGGTTGCGCCGACCTTTGTCAGGACGAATTTCATCGCCGGCATGATGGCCGATACCGGCAAGGCGACTCATGTCATCGAGGCGACACCCATGCATCGGTTGGCCGAGCCTGAGGAAGTCGCCGCAGCCATTTTATTCCTGTCCAGCCCAGCCGCAAGCATGATTACCGGCGTGACACTGCCGGTCGACGGAGGATTTCTCGCAAGATGAGCGTTGTTTTGATGATGACCGGCATGGCTGCGGCCGTGTCGTCCGCCGGGAGGATCTGATGGCCGACGTCGACAAGCCCCTCGCAGGTATTACCGTGATCGAGCTGGGGCACAGCGTCGCCGCGCCCTATGCGGGTCTCATTCTGGCCGATCTCGGCGCACGTGTGATCAAGGTTGAAAATCCCAAGAGCGGCGATTACGCGCGCGGCTGGGGACCGCCGTTCTGGAATGGTACGGCGAGCGTGTTCCACAGTCTCAATCGCGGGAAGGAGGGAATCGCAATCGACTTCGGCGATCCCGACGACTGCGAGCGACTGAGATCGCTAATCTTGAACGAGGCGGATGCGGTCATCCAGAATCTGCGGCCCGGGATATTGGATAAGTTCGGTCTGACGGCCGACGCGCTGCGCGCGGACAAGCCGTCGCTGATCTGGTGCGACATCGGCGCCTTCGGCGCCACGGGGCCGCTCGCGAGCAAGCCGGGATACGACCCGCTCGCACAGGCGAGCACGGGCATCATGAGTGTGACCGGCGAGGGCGATCGTCCGCCCGTGCGGGTCGGCGTCTCCCTCGTAGACATGGGCTCCGGCATGTGGGCGGTGATCGGAATGCTCGCGGCCCTGGTCGCGCGCAGTAAGGGCGGCGAGGGACGCAGCGTCGCGACCTCGCTGTATGAGACGGGTCTCGCATGGATGACGGTGCCGCTGGCCGGCTATGCGGCGTCCGGCGAAGTCCGCAAGCCCTACGGGTCGGGCACTGCGGAAATCGCACCCTACCAGGCCTTCGAGGCGTCCGACGGTTGGCTGATGATCGCCGCCGGCAACGACAATCTGTTCCGCAAGCTGTGCAGCGCGCTGGACCTCGGGACACTTGCTTCCGATCCGGACTTCGCAACCAATGCGGCGCGGGTCGTCAACCGCGAGCGGCTGATCCCGCAAATCCAGTCGATCGTGCGCCGCTATTCGGCCGACGCACTCGGAAAGATTCTGGATGCGGCCGGCGTTCCGAACGCCCCGCTCCTGACCACCGATCAGGTTGCCCGGCATCCGCAAACCCAGGCACTCGACATGATGGTGCGCTGCTCGGACGACGACATCGAACTCGTTGGCATCCCGCTCGCCTTCGACGGTATGCGTCCCCGCGCGCGGACCGCGGCACCGGCGCTCGGTCAGCACAACGCCGTCCATCGGATATCCGCCAGCAAGGGAACGACCAATGCAAAGTGATTTCCAGACGATCAAAGTCGAGCGCCGCGACGGCAACATCCTGCTGGTGACGCTGCACCGGCCGGAAGCGTCCAACGCCATGAACACCCAGATGGGTCTCGATCTGGTCGCGCTGTTCGAAGGCTTCTCGACCGACATCGAGGGGCTGCGGGCCGTGATCCTCACCGGGCACGGCGACAAGGCGTTCTGCGCCGGCGGCGACCTGAAGCAGCGAAACGGCATGACGGACGACGCCTGGCAGGCGCAGCACCTCGTGTTCGAGCGCATGCTGCGCGCACTGCTGGGCTGCCCGATTCCGCTGATCGGGGCGATCAACGGCGCGGCCTACGGCGGCGGCTGCGAGATCGCGGCGGCGCTCGACTTCGTCTATGCCTCGACCAATGCCCGCTTCGCACTGACCGAAGTGACGCTCGGCATCATGCCGGGCGGTGGCGGCACGCAAAATCTGGCGCGCGCCGTCGGTGAGCGTCGCGCCAAAGAACTGATCCTCTCCGGGATGCCGTTTTCCGCCGCTGAGGCCGAGCAATGGGGCTTGGTCAACCGCGTGCTGCCGCCGGGAGAATTGCTGGAGGCGACCTTCGCGATCGCCCATCGCATTGCTGCCAATGGCCCGATCTCGGTGCGCCAGGCCAAGCAGGCGATCCATCGCGGTCTGCAGATGTCGCTCGCCGATGGTCTCGCCTTCGAGATCGAGGCCTACAACCGGCTGGTTCCGACGGCTGACCGGCGCGAGGGCGTGCTCGCCTTCAACGAGCGCCGCAAGCCGAACTTCCAGGGCAAATAGAGGAGACCGCAAGATGCGCGAGAAAGCCCATGTCCGCGAAGTCGGACCACGAGACGGCATCCAGATGGTCAAGAGCATCCTGCCGACTGCGCGCAAGCTCGCCTGGTGCCGGGGCGCCTTGGAAGCCGGGATACGCGAAATCGAAGTGACGTCGTTCGTGCCGGCCAAGGTCATTCCGCAATTTTCCGATGCGGAGGAGGTCGCGCGCGGTGCGCTGGAGATGACCGGCCTGCGGCCGTCGGTCCTTGTTCCGAACCTGAAGGGTGCGGAGCGGGCGTTCGCGCTTGGGGTGTCGATGGTGAACTACGTGCTGTCGGCGAGCGAAGAGCACAATCAAGCCAATGTTCGCCGCAGTATCGAAGAGTCCCTGATCGATTTTGCGCGTATCGCGGCAGCGCGCGACCAGCGTCCGGGCGCGCGGATCGGGCTTGGTGCAGGAATCGCGACCGCGTTCGGCTGCACCATTTCGGGGGCAGTCTCGGAAGCACGGGTGATCGAGATCGCCGAGCGGCTCGCCGGGATGGGAGCCGATGAGATCATCGTCGCCGATACCGTCGGCTATGGTGATCCCGGCCAGGTCCGCAGGCTGATGGCGGCCGTGATCGCTGCCGTCCGTCCGTTGCCGGTTGCATGCCATTTTCACGACACGCGTGGTCTCGGCCTAGCCAACGTGACGGCCGCGCTGGAAGCCGGCGTGCGTGCGTTCGACGCTTCGCTGGCCGGGCTCGGCGGATGTCCGTTTGCGCCGGGCGCCACCGGCAACATCGACACCGAGGACACCGTGTTCCTGCTCGAACAGCTCGGCTTCGATACCGGAGCCGACGTCGAAAAGCTCGTTGCCTTGCGACGGGAGGTCGAGAGCTGGCTGCCGGGCGAGCGATTCTCCGGCGCGATCGCGCGCGCCGGATTGCCCAAAACATACCGCGTCTCGGCCAGCGTCGCCGCCTGAAAGGATACGACATGAATTATCACGATGCATCTCACGCAGCTGACACCGAGGTCACCGTTGCCCTGGGCGAGGATTTTTCCGATCTGCGCAACTCGGTGCGGCAGATCTGCAAGGATTTTCCCGGCGAATACTGGCGGAAGCTGGACGACCGGAGCGGCTACCCTACCGAATTCGTCGCCGCGCTGACGGAGGCGGGTTTCCTCGGCGCGCTCATTCCGGAGGAATATGGCGGTTCGGGCCTGCCGTTGCGCGCGGCGGCGGTGATCCTTGAGGAGATCAATGCTAACGGCTGCAGCGCCAGTCCGGCGCATGCGCAAATGTACATCATGGGGACGTTGCTTCGTCATGGCAGCGAGCTGCAGAAGCGGACCTATCTGCCGAAGATTGCGGCGGGGCGGTTGCGGCTGCAGGCCTTCGGCGTGACCGAGCCCAACACGGGTTCGGATACCACCCAGCTCAAGACACGCGCCGAGCGTCAAGGCGATGTCTATGTCGTCAACGGCCAGAAGGTCTGGACGTCGCGCGCGCTGCACTCAGATCTCATGCTCCTGCTGGCGCGCACTACGCCGATCGACCAAGTGAGGGGCCGCACCGAAGGACTCTCCGTTTTTCTGGTCGACCTGCGCGAGGCCAAGGGCAACGGCGTCGAAATCCGCCCCATCAAGGCGATGGTCAATCACAACACGACTGAAGTCTTCATCGAGAATTTGAAGGTTCCGGCCGCCAACCTTATCGGCGAGGAAGGCAAGGGATTCCGCTACATCCTCGATGGCATGAACGCCGAGCGCATTCTGGTGGCATCCGAATGCGTCGGCGACGGACGGTGGCTCCTGAACAAGGGCGTCGCCTATGCCAACGAACGACGTGTCTTCGGCCGGTCCATCGGCCAGAACCAGGGCATCCAGTTCCCGCTGGCGCGCGCCTACGCCGAGCTCGAGGCTGCCGACATGATGTGTCGGCGTGCCGCCGCGTTGTTCCAGGCGGGACAACCCTGCGGTGCGGACGCCAATATCGCCAAGCTGCTCGCCTCCGAAGCCACCTGGAAAGCGGCCGACACGACCTTCCAGACTCACGGTGGCTTTGCGTTTGCGCAGGAATACGACGTCGAGCGCAAATGGCGCGAGGTGCGCCTGTATCAGACCGCCCCGATCTCGACCAACATGGTGCTAGCCTATGTCGCGCAGCACGTGCTCGGTCTGCCCCGTTCCTACTGAGGAGACGACCATGCCGGATATCACTCGTCAAACCGCCGACTTCGTTGCGGGCCTCGCGCCTTCCGATTTGCCCGACAGGTGTCGGGAGGCCGCGCGGACAGGCATCATCGACTGCGTCGGGGTCATGATCGCCGGCGCGCGGGAACAGCCGGTCCGCATCGTGTCGGCGATGCTTGCCACCTCGACGCAAAACGACGGGGCGCCGGAAATTCCGTCGGGCCGGAATCTGGCGGCCTCCGACGCCGCGCTAGTCAACGGCGTTGCAGCGCATGTGCTCGACTATGATGACGTCGCGATCGCCGGCCATCCGAGCGCGGTGCTTGTGCCCGCGATCATGGCGGAGGGCTGGTCGCTGGGCGCGAACGGCAGCGAAGCGCTTGCGGCCTATGTCGCAGGATATGAGCTATGGGCTCAGGTCCTCGCGCTGGAGCCGGGCCATCTGCATGAGCGCGGCTTCCATCCGACGGCGATCATGGGCACGCTCGCCACGGCCGCGGCCTGCGCGCGGCTGCGCAAACTCGACAGCGAGAAGACGGTGCACGCCATTGCCATTGCCGCTTCGCTCGCGGCCGGGCTCGTCGCCAATTTCGGCACCATGACCAAGTCGCTGCATGCCGGCCGGACCGCGCAGTCGGGCGTGCTCGCGGCGCGCTTGGCCGACCAGGGGTTCACCGGGTCTCTCGACGTTCTGGAGCACCGCACCGGCTTTCTTCGCGCTCATTCGCCGTCGGGCGCTCCCAATATCGAGAACGGGACGATCGACATCGGCAAGAACTGGCGCCTGGCGGAGCTCGGCGTTTGTGTGAAGCGGTATCCGACCTGCTATGCGACCCATCGTTCGATCGATGCGATGCTGGGTCTGGTGAACCGGCACAAGCTGAAGCCGGATGACGTGCGGGAAATTCGTGTCCACACCGGCACCACGCAGAAGCTGATGCTGCGCAACACCAATCCGCAGACCGGCCTTGAGGCCAAATTCAGCATGGAATTCGCCATGGCTTCGGCGCTGATCGCCGGACGGGTCAGCCTTTCCGAGCTGACGGACGAGTTCGTGTCGCGGCCGGATGTCGGTGCAACATTTGCGAAAGTCCGCTGCACGACGACCGATGAGATCATGGTCGGGGATCAGCCCTTTGCCCCGTCCGACCAGGTCAGTGTCGTGCTCGCGTCAGGCGAGGTGTTGCAGCACGACCCCGTGGTGTACGCCAAGGGCAGCTGGCAGCGGCCGCTCTCGCGCGAGGAGCTGAAGGAAAAGTTCATGGATTGCGCGACGCGGGTTTTCGAGCGTGGGCGAGCCGCTGATCTGTTCGAGCAGCTCTGGAATATGGAGGAGCTCGACTCGATCCGCTCGCTGCGCCTGACGGCCGACCGGGTCGACGCATGACGGACGCGACGGCGAACAAGGGCGCAGTGCCGCGTATCTGGCATCAGTCGGTCAACGAGCTCGATCACTTCGATGTCTACAAGCGGGCACTGGAAGCCCATGCGGCGGAGATCCTTGGCGATGACGCAAAGGTCGTCGTCCACGGGCTTCCGGCCGGCTCGTATGGCGGTGCCTCGGCAACGGCGGTGCTCGGCAATGCCTTTGCCTATCACCGGATTCTCGATCGGGTCATCGACTACGCGATTGAGGCTGAGAAGCAGGGTTACGACGCCTTCGTCATCGGCTCGTTCAGCGAGCCGTTCCTGCGCGAGATCCGCTCCGCGGTCGATATCCCGGTCGCCTCGCTCACGGAAAGCGGGTTGCTGGTCGGCTGCTCGCTCGGCAGCTACGTGGCGCTGGTCTCCAATGCGCCCGCCGTGCAGTGGATGACGAAGGTCGCGGTCGACAAGCACAAGCTCGCCGCCCGCGTGCTCGAGGTCGCTTCGATGGACCCGGCGCTCGACGAGCCGGCGTTGGCGCGCGCTTACGCCGATCCGGCCCCGGTCATCGCCAACTTCACGGCCGTGGCCGGGCGCCTGGTGGCGCGCGGAGCCGACGTGATCATTCCGGCCGAGGGCGTGCTGGCCGAACTCCTTGTCCGCCACGGTGTCCGGGAGATTGCCGGCGCACCCGTGATGGACGTCTTCGCGGTCACCTGGGCCTACGCGCTGATGCAGATCAGGCTGTGGTCGAAGACCGGCGTTCGCGTCGGCCGCAGCTGGCACCACCGCCGCGATGATCCCGCGCTCGTTGCAAGATTTTTTCAAGAGGAAGCCCGATGAGCAATCTGTCCGCGACCCAGGTTCCAGGTGTCTATCATCGCCGGCTTGGCGACGTGCTGGTCACCGGCCTCAGCGATGGCTACGTCGACATGGGGTATACGATCTTCCGAAATATTCCGGAAGACGAGACCAAGGCCATCCTGGCGCGCGATCATCGCACGTCTCCGCCGCGCATTTCGGTCAACGCCTTTGCCTTGCGCGTCGGTGGCCGCACCTATCTCGTCGACTGCGGCTCTGCCGACCTGATGGGGCCGACCTGCGGACGGCTGCCGGCCAATCTCGCCTCCGCCGGCATCGACCCGGACTCGGTGGACGGGGTGCTCCTGACCCATGTTCATCCCGACCATTCCAACGGCCTGACGGATGTGGCGACGGGACAGCGGCTGTTCCGGAATGCCGAAGTCATCGTGCACGAAAACGAGATCAATCACTGGTTCAACGACGAGTCGATGGCCAAGGCAGCCGAGCGTCCCCGCCGTCGATATTTCGAAGCCGGACGTACCCAGATCAAACCCTACATGGCGGCCGACCGCGTCCGTACCTTCAAGAAGGGCGAAGTGCTGCCCGGCGTGACGGCGATCCCGATCCCCGGCCATACGCCCGGCCACACTGCCTATGTCGTCTCGTCGGGCGGCAGCTCGATGGTGATCTGGGGCGATACGGTCCATGTGCCCGAGATCCAGGTGGCGCGTCCCGAAGTGACGATGGAGTTCGACACCGACCCCGAAGCCGCCGCGGTCGCGCGGCAGATGATATTCGACATGGTGGTGACCGACGACATGCTGGTCGGCGGCATGCACCTGCATTTTCCTGGCCTCGGCTACATGCGACGCGAGGGGGGAAAGTACAGTTTGGTCGCAGAACAATGGGCCTTTGAGGTCTGAACGGCGCGCCCGTCACAGCCTAGACCTTCGGATCACCATCCAGGATTCAATTCCGTGTATCATACGCTAGAATCGAACAACGATGGTCAACGACAGGCGATCAATGGCGGACGGCGGATGACAAGTCGCGGAAGCAAGCTGACGATTCACGACGTGGCGACCGCTGCCGGGGTTTCCACCGGCACGGTGTCGCGCGTCCTCAATGGCAACGCTACCGTTCGCCCGGAAATTCGTCGCAAGGTCCAGAAGGCGATCGACGATCTCGGCTATTCACCGAACGCGGTGGCTCGCAGCATGCGCATGGGGTCGACCCATACGATCGGCTGCATCCTGCGCGAGATCAACATCCCGCAGCTCGCCGGGTTCGTCAAAGCTGCGCATGACGTGCTCGACGAAGTGGGCTTCTCGCTCGTCATCTCCAATTCGGAAGGCCGCATGGAGCGCGAGCGGGAGTTGCTCAGCCGTCTGTCGCGGCGGCAGGCCGACGGCGTGATGATGGGGCCGTACACGGCCATCTCCGGTGATTTTGAAGCGTTCCTTCGCGACCTCGATATTCCCATCGTATTGATCGATCGCGATCAGACGACCTGGGCGGATGCCGTGATGGCCGATCACGCCGAAGGCATGCGTCTTGCCGTCGGCCATTTGCTGGACCTCGGACACCGCCGCATCGCCCTGATCACCGGCGAGCGCGGCCTTTATCCCGCGCGCGAACGCGTCCGCGGCTATCACGAGGCCTACGCTGCGCGCGGACTGGAGCCTGATCCGTCGCTGCTTCATGTCGGAAGCTTTCTGCCCGGTGCGGGATTCCGTTTCACCTCGGCGATGCTCGGCCAGCGCAATCCGCCGACGGCCATCATTTCGGGTGGTCTCGACATGTTGTCGGGCGTGCTGCGCGCCATACGGGGGCGCAACCTGAGGATACCGGAAGACGTCTCGGTGGTCGCGTCGGGTCATTCCGAACTGGCCGAGTTGTTCTCGCCGCCGATTGCCGTGATCGGGTGGGATCAGGCAGAGGTCGGCCGGATTGCCGCCGGCATGCTGCTCGACCGGATTCGAAATGGCAACTCGCATGAAGCGCGCAGCGTTCTCGTGCCGAATGAATTCATCCCGCGTGCATCGGTGGGACCACCGAAACGCGACAACAACAAATAAGAATATGGTTTGCAGGGAGGCATCGGAATGACTGACGGAGTGACCAATGGCGGCGGCGCGGCTCGGCCGTTGCTGTTCCAGCCCTTTTCGATCCGCGGGCTGACGCTGAAGAATCGCCTCGTGGTGCCTCCGATGGTCCACTACCGCTGCGAGCCCGGCCATACCTGCGGCGCGTTTCATCTCGTCCATCTCGGCCGCTACGCGCTGGGCGGCTTCGGCCTCGTCTTTGTCGAGGTGACGGCGGTCGAAGAAGCGGGGTTGAACAACGAGAACGACCTCGGCATCTGGAACGACGAACAGGCCGAGAGCTTCAAGCCGCTGATTGCGTTCATGAAGCGCCAGGGCACGGCGATCGGCATCCAGATCGGTCACGCCGGTCGCAAGGCCTCGATTCAGAGCGCCATGCAGGGCATGGGACCGCTGACCGAGGAGAATCTGAAAGCCGGCGCCAAGAGCTGGCAGCCTGTCGGGCCGACGGCCGAGCCGGTCGCCAAGGGATGGCTGACTCCGCGAGCACTGACCACGGCCGAGTGCAAGAAAATGGTCGGCACGTGGGCGGCTGCGGCAAGGCGGGCGGTTGCCGCCGGGTTCGACACCATCGAAATCCACACCGCGCACGGTTATCTGCTGGCCTCGTTCCTGTCGCCGGTCTCCAACACGCGCACTGACGAATATGGCGGCGACCGGGCCGGGCGGATGCGCCTGCCGCTCGAGATCGTCGAGGCCGTGCGCCGCGAAATGCCGGATACGATGCCGCTGTTTGTTCGCGTCTCATCCGTCGACGGGACCGTCGAGGGCTGGAACATGGACGACACCGTCGTCTTCGCACGCGAACTGAAGCAGCGGGGTGTCGACGTGATCGATTGCTCCTCGGGCGGTATCTCCGGAGCCGCCACCGCAGCCCAAGTGCCGCGCAGCCTCGGATTCCAGGTCCCATTTGCCGAGCGGGTCCGAAAGGAAGCCGACATTCCCACCATGGCGGTCGGCATCATCCTCGAGGCTCAGCAGGCCGAGGCGATCCTGGCAAAGGGCCAGGCAGATCTCATCGCCGTTGGCCGGCAGTCTCAGTTCAATCCAAACATCGCCCACCATTGGGCACATGACCTCGGCATCAATGCCCGCTTCGAGGATTGGTCCCCCGAGTTCGGCTGGTGGCTGGAGAAGCGGATCAGGACTCTGGAAGGCTTTGCCACGCCGACAGGCGTGGTCACGCGCCGGCAGTGAAATTCACCGCACGCACGGAGGCGCAAGCCGCGTGTGAATGACATTTCCTTGATTGTTCGATAAGAATTGACCGACACTCCCTCCGCCACCTGGGCTACATGGGGGTCGTAGATTTGGACGCGCGGATGTTTGACCCGAGTGGCTACCGCTAGCTGGACCTAGCTCAAACTTCCTCATGATGGATTGGAGCGAGAGTTCAAATTTTTCAATGTGGTAAACGGCGGCCTGTGCACGCCGTGTGCTCCGGGAGATCAATAGAAATCTACTCTCAGCCAATTTGGTACTGGCGCGCTCGGTGTATGCTGTGGGATCAGACAGCTCTCACGCGATTGGCAGGCGAAGATTGATCACGAGGCGGCAGGCGAGCCTCGCAGGCTCGAAGTCATGACCTAGCTTGCAAAGATGTGGGGTCACGAACCAGATCGTGTCTCGCCTCCCAAGAGCTCATCCCGCAAGAAACCCGCCGTCCACCGCGACCACAGTTCCGGTTGCATATTGCGACGCCGGCATGCAGAGGAAGGCGACTGCACCCGCGATATCCTCGGGCTGTCCCCAGCGCTTGAATGCGGTGCGGTCTGCGATGCGCTGATAATGCGCAATGTCGGTGCGGCCGGCGGCGTTGATCGCCGTTTCGATATAGCCGGGCGCAACCGCGTTGACGCGGATGCCTTCTTCGGCCCACTTCAACGCCAGCGCCTTGGTCAACATCACGACGCCGCCCTTGCTGGCGCAATAGGCAGGGATTCGCGGCAGCGCCAGCGTGGCATTCATCGAGGCGATGTTGACGATCGAGCCCCTAGTCTGCGCGAGTAGGGGGTGGAACGCCATACACGTGCGGAAAGTACCGGTGAGATTGACATCGATCACCCTCATGAAGGTCTCAATCTCGAATTCCTTGTCGCGCGCGAGAATTCCGGCGCAGTTGACCAGCGCGTCGACGCGCTTGTGCTGTCGGGCGATGGACTGGATGGCGGCATCATCAGTGACGTCGAGCATCGCGAGCTTGAGGCCCGCACGCGGCTTGAGCAGGGTGCGCGCGAGATCTGCCTCGTTCGCACCGGTCGCGGTGACCGTCGCGCCTAAGTCGCAAAGCTGATTGCTGATCGCAGCACCAATGTCGCCGGCGCCGCCGACCACGACGGCATGAAAGCCGGGTGCGAGAGAGAAATTCGAACTCATGGGAAGGGGCTCACTTCAGGGATTTCGGCGGCGGCGCCGTGGATTCACGAACTACCAGCGAAAAATCGATCTCGCGATGCATGATGGTCTGCTCGCCGGCAAGGCTACGCACCAGATATTCGCCGGCGCGCTGCCAGGTTTCTCCGGTCGGAACGTGAATCGTGGTCAGGCTCGGCCGCAAATGACGGCTCCAGTCGAGATCGTCGAACCCGACCACCGACAGGTCGCGTGGCACCGAAAAGCCGCTGCGTTCCGCCTCGAGCAGCGCGCCGTAGGCGATGACGTCGTTGCCGCACACGACCGCCGTCGGACGATCCTTGAGGCCGAGGAGATAGCGCGCCGCCTCGCGTGCGTCGTCGAGCGTATAGGGCACCTCGACATGCCATTGCATTGGCATTTCGAGGCCGTTCTCGGTCAGCGCGCGGCGAAAGCCGGCGACGCGGGCACTGGCGCGGTCGTTGTTGCGCTGGAGCGCCGAGACGATCCCGATGCGGCGATGGCCGAGCTCGATGACGTGTGCGGCGGCGCGATGGGCGGCCGCTTCGTTGTCGGTGCCGACGCAGGGGTAGGGCCGGTCGGGCTGGTAGATGCCCACATTGATGAAAGGCACTGCGTTGTCCGCGAGCAGTTTTCGCAAGCCGTCGTGATGGCAATCGCCACGCAGCACGAGGCCGTCGACGCCGCGGCTGATCAGATTGCGCGCCTGCTGCAGCTCGACATCGAGATCGTAGCCGCTCGTCGTGAGGAACAACATGTATCCAACCGAGGACAGATATTGCTGCAGCGAGGCGATGCCACGCGCGAACATCGTGTTGTCGATGGTCGGCACGATCGCGCCAAGCGTGCGCGAGCGTCGTGACGACAGGATGCGCGCCGGCGCATGCGGGATGTAACCGAGCGCGTCGATGGCCTGCTCGATGCGCGCGCGCAAGGACGGGCTCACCGCATCGGGATTGTTGAGGGCACGCGAGACCGATGCGGTCGAAACGCCGGCCCGGGCCGCGACGGCCCGTATTCCCTGTTTCACAGATTTGGCGTTGGTCCATCGCATGGATGTAACGTTACATAGGGTGGGCAGCCGTTCGACGGCAGCAATATCGCGAATCTGCCGCAAATTTCGCATGTTGTCCATCGCTTGACAGGGTGGATGTGACGTCTAGATTGTAACCGTTTTCAGATGGTGCTCAAAACGCGTTCAAGAATGGCCTGCCGACTTAAGGCGGCCAGCCGGGAGGAGAGTTCGATGAAGGCCAGGATGCTCGCGACGCATGTCGCGCTGCCCGTTCTCGTCATTGCCGTTAGCGCGCAGGCGCAGGCTGCCGATTTCGACTGGATGAAGTTCAAGGGCAAGACCGTCACCTTTCTCGCCAACAATAATCCGGTCTCGCAGGCGCTGCTGACCTACAAGGCCGATTTCGAGAAGCTGACCGGCATGATCCTGAAGGTCGACGCCTATCAGGAACAGCAGATGCGCCAGCGTCTGGTCACGGTCATGAATGCGAACAGCGACGAGGTCGACGTCTTCATGACGCTGCCCTCGCGCGAGGGCGAGCAGTTCGCCGCCGCCGGCTGGTATGGCGATCTCACCGCGATGGCCAAGAACGAGGTCGCCAAGGACTATGATCCGGGCGGACTGAGCCGGGCCTTGCTCAACGCCGCGACCTTTGGCGGCAAGCTGACCAGCATGCCCATGAACATCGAGGGCCCGATCTTCTATTACCGCACCGATATCTTCAAGAAGTGCGGCCTCGAAGCGCCCAAGACCATCAAGGACGTCGAAGCCGCGGCCGAGAAGATCAAGTCCTGCGACAGCGCCGTGACGCCGTTCGTCTCGCGCGGCCTCAAGCCAGCGGTGGCCTATACGTTTAGCAACATGCTGCACAATATCGGCGGCACGTACATTGCCAATGGCAGGTCGAATCTCTGCTCGGCCAAGGGCAAGGAAGCGCTCGACACCTATAGCCGGCTGCTGCGCGACTTCGGACCGCCCGGCGTCGTCAATTACAGCTTCCAGCAGATTTCGGCGCTGTATCGCAGCGGCCGTGCCGCCATGGCATTCGAATCCTCCAACGAGCTGCGCACGGTGATGGACGGCGGTGCGCGGCTGAAGGACACCGGCCTACTGCCGTTCCCGGCGGGCGAGGCCGGCCAGGTGCCGACCACGATCGGCTGGGGCATGGCGGTGTCCTCGCACAGCAAGCAGCCGGACGCGGCCTGGTACTTCGTGCAGTGGGCGACCAGCCCCGAGGTGCAGAAAAAGATGGCGCTCCAGGGCATCGCCCCGCCGCGCCCGTCGGTCGCCAAGGATCCTGAATATCGCAAGTGGATCGACGAGGAGCCGGTCCGCAAGGAATGGCAGGCCGCGCTCGACGTGCTCGCCACCAAGGGGTCCTCCGAGGTCGGCTATCCCATCGTCGCCAATCCGGAATCGCGCGAGTTCATCGGCCAGGCCGTGCAGGATCTGATCCTGAAGCAGAAGCCGATCGACCAGGCCTGCGCCGATGCCGACAAGGCGCTCGATGCGCTGATCGCACAGAAGTAACGTCCCGGCGCCGGCAGGCGTGCTGCCTCCCGGCGCCTCACTTCCAGGGGAAGCGCTACGCATGTCTGACACGGCTGCGACACTCACGCAGGACCGGCAGAAGCTGGAGATGGCGGCGCTTTCGGCGCCGGCCGTGATCTTCACGGTCGCGATGATCGCGTTTCCGGTCGTCTATACGATCTGGCTCGGCTTCCAAACGTTTTCCTCCACCGGCAAGCAGTCCTTTGCGGGCCTCGCCAATTATTCCAGGCTGATCTCCGACTACGAGTTCTGGCACGGGCTGTGGATCACCATTGCACTGTTCGCGCTGTCGCTCGTGCTGCAGCTCGTGTTCGGCGTCTGGCTCGCGCTAGTGCTGTTCCATGCCAAGCGTCTGCCGGGCATCGTGCGCTCGCTGTTCATCTCGCCCTTCATGATGCCGCCTGTCGTGGCCGGCATGATGTGGCTGGTGATCCTGGATCCCTCGCTGGGCGCGGCCAACTACATCCTGCAATCTTTCGGCCTGCCGCCATCGGACTGGCTGGCCTCGCCGACATGGGTCATTCCCACTGTGGCGCTGATCGATAGCTGGCAGTGGACGCCTTACGTCGCCCTTATCGTGTTGGGCGGATTGCAGTCGCTGCCGCCGAGCGTCTACGAGGCCGCGCAGATCGACGGCGCATCCCCGTTCAAGACGTTCCAGCGCATCACGCTGCCTCTGCTGCTGCCGACCATCGTCACCGCGGCGATCCTGCGCAGCGTCGATCTCTTGCGCTTCTTCGACATCATCTACATCACTACCCAGGGCGGCCCGGGCAACGCCTCGAACACGCTCAACATCTACGGCTTCCGAGTCGGCTTCGAGTTCTTCAACATCGGCTATGCCAGCGCCCTGATGCTCACGCTGACGGCTATCGTGTTCGGCGCCGTGCTCGCCTTCAACCGCCTGCGTAGTGCAGTGGCGTGGTGATGTCATGAACGATGCCGCCAACACCGACCGCTGGATCTGCTGGCTCAACACGGTGCAACTCGTGCTCGCCGGCATGCTCATCATGGCGCCGACGGTCTGGATGGTGCTGTCCTCGTTCAAGCCGTCCTTCGAGGTCACGGCCTATCCGCCGACGCTGATCTTCACGCCGACGCTCGAAAACTACGTCGAGCTGACCAGAACCACGCCGTTCCTGAGCTACGCGCTCAACAGCCTCGTCGTCACCATCGGCTCGACTGCGCTGGGCCTACTGTTTGGAATTCCGGCCGCTTTTGCCGTGTCATGGACGCGGATCACGTGGCCGGCGATCCTCACGTTGGCCGCGCGCATGGCGCCCGGCACGCTGTTCCTGCTGCCGTGGTACGTGATGTTCCGGCAAATCGGCATGATCGGCTCCTACACCGCGCTGATCCTCAGCCATGCCGTGATCACGCTGCCGATCGTGATATGGGTGCTGCTGCCATCCTTCGATGCCATTCCGCGCAGCGTCTTCGAGGCCGCGCAGGTCGACGGATGCAGCGTCAGGCGCATCCTCTGGCGTATCGCGATGCCGCTGGTGGCTTCAGGCATAGCGGTTTCGGCGATCCTGGCCTTTGTGTTTTCGTGGAACTACTTCCTGTTTGCGCTGGTGCTCTCCAATGGCGACACCAAGACGCTGATCGCGGCGGCCTTCAACTTTATCGGCGAAGGCTCGACGCAATGGGGCGCTCTCATGGCCGCGGCGACGCTGATCGCATTGCCGCCGCTGGTGCTGGCCGCCCTGGTTCAGCGCTGGCTGGTGTCCGGACTGACGCTCGGCGCGGTGAAAGGCTAGGTATCCGATGGACGTATCACCCCGCCCGAATTCGATCATGCAGGCCGCGGTCTTCCACGGCAACGACCGCATCACCATCGAGCGTGTGGCGATGCCCGACGTCGGCACAGGCGAGGTGCTGGTCCGCGTCTCGCGCACCGCGCTGTGCGGCTCGGACTTCAAGCTCTGGCACAAGGGCGCCGAGTTCACCGCCGGCCACGAGATCTTCGGCGTCGTCGAGCAACCCGGCCACCGTCTGCATGGCCGCCGCTGCGCCCTCTACATCCCCTTGCATTGCGACCACTGCGCGGCGTGCAAGCGCGGCGACACCCAGATGTGCCTGGAAGTCTCGAGCCTGATCGGCTGGAACAGGCCGGGCGGCTATGCCGAATACGTGCCGGCGCCGGAGAATTGCCTGCTGCCGGTGCCGGATGATATCGAGGACAGCCTCGCGCCGCTGCTGCTCGACACCATCGGCACGTCAGGCCACGCCGTGCGCTTCGTCAACCGCGTCGTGCCGCCACGCGAAGCCGGACCCGTCCTCGTGATGGGAGCAGGGCCCGTTGGCCTCGGCGTCGTGCTGGCGCTCCGCGCGCTCGGCTATGACGACGTCTATGTCGCCGATCCCAATGCGGCGCGTCTCAAGATCGCGCAATCCTTTAGTGCGACGGCGCATCCCGTCGGCGATACCTCCAGGCGCTTCGCGCTCATCATGGAATGCTCAGGCGCGCATGCAGCGCGCAACCTCGGCATCGAGCTGGTCCTGCCGCGCGGCGCCTTGGTGCTGGTCGGCGAGAACGCCGCGCCCTGGACCATCGAGGAAGGCAAGGTGTTCCGCCGCAAGGATTTCTACATGATCCGGACCTTCTACTTCCCGGTCTCGGATTTCGAGCCGAATGTCGAGCTGCTGCGCAAATACAAGGACGAATACCGCGTCCTCGTCGATGGCGAGTTTGGCCTCTCGGCTCTCCCTGAAAATTTCGCCCGCTTCGCCAAGGGCGAGCTAATCAAGCCCGTGCTGGCGCTGGACTGATCATGGCCTCGATCTCGATCCGCAACCTCACCAAGCGCTACGGCAATTTCACCGTGATCCCCGATCTCAATCTGGAGATCGCGGACCACGAATTCGTCGTCTTCGTTGGCCCGTCCGGCTGCGGCAAGTCGACCTTGCTGCGTATCATCGCTGGCCTCGAGCCGATTTCGTCGGGCGACCTTTATATCGGCGACAAGCGTGTTAACGGCGTGCAGGCCGCGCAGCGCGATATCGCGATGGTGTTCCAGGATTACGCGCTCTATCCGCATATGCGCGTCTACGACAATATGTCGTTTGCTCTGGAGCTGCGGGGCACGCCGAAGGCGGAGATCGACGCCCGCGTGAAGCGCGCCGCGGCACTGCTGCACATCGAACCCTATCTCGACCGCAAGCCGAAGGAGCTCTCGGGCGGCCAGCGCCAGCGCGTCGCCATGGGCCGCGCCATCGTGCGCAATCCCAAGGCGTTCCTGTTCGACGAGCCGCTGTCCAACCTCGACGCAAAGCTGCGCGGGCAGGTGCGTGCCGAGATCAAGGCGCTGTCGCAGCAGCTGAAGACCACCATGGTCTTCGTCACCCACGACCAGATCGAGGCCATGACCATGGCCGACCGGATCGTCGTGCTGCAGAGCGGCACGATCCAGCAATACGACACGCCGGAGACGGTCTATGAGCAGCCGGCCAACCAGTTCGTCGCCGGCTTCATCGGCTCACCGGCGATGAACTTCTTCCCGGTCGAATGGTG
Organism: Bradyrhizobium sp. CCBAU 25338; assembly: GCF_028128965.1. Lineage (NCBI taxonomy): Bacteria > Pseudomonadati > Pseudomonadota > Alphaproteobacteria > Hyphomicrobiales > Nitrobacteraceae > Bradyrhizobium > Bradyrhizobium sp. CCBAU 25338. Next base: position 278,953 of record NZ_LFKY01000036.1, on the reverse strand, counting down.
CGGTGAGCGTGCTATCCTCTCCCAAGGTGGAGCGGTGGTACCGCTCGACGGCGAGACCGCAGGCCGTCTGCGGCAGGCCGGCAATGCCGTGCTCGGCATTCGTCCCGAACATTTCGCCATGGCTAGGGATGCCGCCGACGGCATTGCCATCAGCGTCAGGCTGGTCGAACCGCTCGGCTCGGATACACTGATCCATTTCGATCTCGCCGGCGTCTCCGCCATCGCGCGGGTCGATCCGTCGTTGCGGCCGAAGGTCGGCGATCGCCTCACGCTGCGCCCGCAGCCGGGCAAGACGCATTTGTTCGATGCTAGCAACGGGCAGGTTCTGCCGTGAGCACGTCGGCCAACATGGGCGATCTCTTGGCCCTCGAGGATCTCGCGTCCAGGGCGAGGCCCGTGCACGTGATCTGCCTCGGGCTGTCCGCGCTCGACCAAGTCTGGCGCGTCGATCGTCTGTTCACAGGGCAAAGCGAGAAGATCAAGGCTGTCGGCTACGGCACGCTTGGCGGCGGCATGGCCGCCAATGCCGCGGTCGCGGTGGCAAAGCTCGGCGCATCCGTCGCGTTCTGGGGACGGGCAGGGAATGATGCCGCCGGCCACGAGATGCGGTCAGCCTTTGTTGCCGAAGGCGTCGATGTCGAGAATTTCCGGCTGGTTCCCGAGGGCCGCTCGTCGGTCTCCGGTGTTATCGTCGACAGCTCGGGCGAGCGGCAGATCGTGAATTTCCGTGGCCTTTACCCGGAAGCCGCAGATTGGCTTCCGCTCGAAGCCGTCGCGCGCGCATCCTCCGTGCTGGCCGATCCGCGTTGGGTGGAGGGCGCTGCGACGCTGTTCCGGGAAGCGCGCGCCCGCGGCATCCCGACGGTGCTCGACGGCGACATGGCCGATGCCGAGGTGTTCGAGCGGCTGCTGCCTTTGACCGATCACGCGATCTTCTCCGAGCCCGCGCTCATGTCCTTTGCCGGATCGGCCAAGGATGAATCTCTCGCTGCGCTCGCGCGCTTCGGTTGCCGCGTCATCGCCGTGACGCGCGGCGAGGCCGGCGCGAGCTGGTTCGAGAACGGCCAGCTGCACCGGCAGGCCGCCTGTGCCGTCGACGTCGTCGACACGACAGGCGCTGGCGACGTCTTCCACGGCGCCTATGCGCTCGCGATCGGCGCCGGCCTCGACGTGCGTGCGACCATGGCGTTTTCGGCAGCCACCGCCGCCATAAAATGCCGCCATGCCGGCGGCCGCAACGGAATCCCGGATATCAACGAGTGTCTTGCATTCATGAGGACGAAGCCATGAGAACGATTGGAAAGAACCGCGGCCTGGCACGACTTGCTGACGCGGACGGCCACTTTCGCATGGTCGCGCTGGATCAGCGGCCGCCTTTGTTCGATGCCATTGCGAAAGCAAAAGGCATTACGCGGGAGCAGGTCGCATATTCCGACGTCACGGCGGCCAAACGTCTTCTCGTGGAGAACCTTTCGCCACACTGCAGCTCGATGCTGTTTGACCCGAATTTCGCGGTGCCCGCCGCGATCGATCTGCTGCCGCCGCGCTGCGGCCTGATCATGACGCTGGAAGAGCACCGCGTCGAGGAAACCGCGGGCGGCCGCAAATCGCGCGCGATCACCAATTGGAGCGTGGAGAAGATCCGCGCCATGGGCGGCGACGCCGTCAAGGTGCTGGCCTGGTACCGGCCGGACGCCGATGCCGCGGTGAACGAACATCAGAAGCGTTTCGTGCGCGAGATCGGCGAAGACTGCGCCCGGCACGACATTCCCTATGTTCTGGAGCTGCTGGTCTATCCCTTCCTCGGCAGCGCCAATCACACCGCCGACTACGTGGAATCGCCGGGCAAGCTTCCCGGTCTCGTCATCGACAGCGTGCGCGAGTTTGCCAGGCCCGAATATAGTGTCGATCTCCTCAAGCTGGAAAGCCCGCTTGCGGCCAACAGCCTGCCGGCTCGTGACGGCAGCGCGGAGGCGAAAGCTGCGCAGAAGGAGTTCGATTCGATCGGCGACATCTGCCGCGCGCGGAGCATCCCCTGGGTGTTGCTGTCGGGCGGCGCCGCGCCCGAGCAATTCGAGCGCGTCCTCGACTACTCCTATGCGGCGGGCGCGAGCGGCTTCCTCGCCGGCCGTACCATCTGGCTCGACGCCGTCCTGAAGAATTTCCCGGACCGTGCGGCAGTTTCGGCAAGCCTGCGCAAGGACGGGCTCGGCGTGCTGGAACGGCTCAACCAGCTGACCACGGCCAAAGGAACGCCGTGGAAGGCGCGCTTTCCCGTGTTCACCGATATCAAGCAGGAAGGTGACTTCGCGCGCGCCTACTGAGATGGTGGCGGTTCCGCGTGGTTCCATCTCGATCGCAGGATCTGCAACATGACCGACAGCTTCACCATCCGTTCGATCGAGGCGTTCTGCTATCGCTATCCGCTGGCGACGCCGGTGGTGACGTCGTTCGGCAGGATGCTCGACCGTCCCGCCGTTTTCGTTCGCGCTGTCGACGAAGACGGTGTCGAGGGATGGGGCGAAGCCTGGTCCAACTTTCCAGCTCCGGGCGCCGAGCACCGCGCCCGGCTCGTCAACGAGGTGCTTGCGCCGGGCCTTGTCGGACGCAGGTTCGACAGCCCCGCTCAGGCCTTCGAAACTCTGACGAAGGGCACCGAAGTTCTCGCGCTTCAAAGCGGCGAGCCCGGTCCATTCGCGCAAGCGATTTCGGGCATCGATCTCGCGCTGTGGGATCTCTCGGCGCGTCGCCAGCGCCTGCCGCTGTGGCGGCTGCTCGGCGGGCAGTCGAGCAGGATCAAGGTCTACGCCAGCGGCATCAACCCCGGCGGCGCGGCGCAGACAGCGGAGGTCGCGCTCAAGCGCGGCCATCGCGCGCTGAAGCTGAAGATCGGCTTCGGTGCCGCGACCGATCTCGCCAACCTCCCTGCGCTGCGCGGCATCGTCGGCACCGGCATGCTCGCCGCCGATGCCAATCAGGGCTGGTCGGTGGATCAGGCATTGGAGATGTTGCCGCGGCTTGTCGCGTTCGATCTGCGCTGGCTCGAGGAGCCGATCCGCGCCGATCGGCCGCGTGAGGAATGGCGCAGGCTGCGGGTAGCCGCGACAATGCCGCTTGCCGCGGGCGAGAACATTTCCGGTGTCGAGGGATTCAGGGAGGTTCTCGCCGAAGACGTGCTCGACGTGGTTCAGCCCGACATCGCCAAATGGGGTGGGCTCAGCGTCGGCGTGGTTCTCGCGCGCGACATTCGGAAGTCGGGTAAGACATTCTGCCCTCACTATCTCGGCGGTGGCATCGGACTGCTTGCGTCGGCGCATCTCTTGGCCGGCATCGGAGGCGACGGTTGGCTCGAGGTCGATACCAACGACAATCTTTTGCGCGATCTTTTTTGTGGCCCGATCGGCAACGTGAGGAATGGCACCGTCGAACTGGGCGAAGAGCTCGGGCTCGGAATGGTGCCCGATCTTCTCTCTATCGAACACTATCGCAGCATCTAGACTAGGGAGGGAGGCCTGTTGGCCGCCGGGTAGACTGGCTCTCGGTTGAGTGGCAGCGATCTCTTTGGCCACGGCTTGCTCAAACTTGCTTATGAGGGACTAGAGCAACGTTTTCAGGCGGTTAGATGGCCACGTGTGCACGACGTGTGCGCCGGCAGATCAAGAAAGATCATTAAAGTCCAGAATCGGCGGTCGTTCTTGGGACCGGACGAAAGGCGCACGTATTTGGTGCAGCTCCCGTTGCTCTGATCTCGATGCAGCCAAAAAGATCACTAAGCGATTGGGCCCGCCAGGATTCGAACTTGCCGCCGGACCGTTGCGAGTGGTGGGCTGACCCAAAGCGTAGGCTTGGTTCTTTCGCGGCGCCGTTGCGCGCTCCGAGCCTGACGGCGGCCGGCTGATTGGGAATTCAGGACCACGATCGTGAATCGTGGGTCCGAATCCCACTCTCTCCGCCATTGCCTGAGTCTCTAAGCCCATCGTCTGCTGGAACTCCGTACGCGTGTAGCCCGGACTGAGGGTCTGCATCGTCACCTTCGAGCCTTGCGCGCGGGATGCCGGTTCTGGCGCAGCTCTTCCTCCCCTACTTCGGGCTCGCGCAAATCGGCATCAAGTTGGATCCCATTCCAGTTGCAATCCTCGGGTTCGGGATCAATGGCGGCGCATTTCTGACGGAAGTCTTCCGCGCTGGGCTTCTGTCGGTCCACACGGGCCAGAGCGAGGCGGCATTCATGCTGGGCATGACGCGGCTCAAGGCACTGCGTTACGTGCTTCTGCCGCAAGCGCTGCGTGTCGTTCTTCCGCCGCTCGCGAACTACGGCGTCGGACTCTTGAAAGAGACAGCGCTGGCATCTGCCGTTGCAGCCCCCGAGCTGAGCTTCTACGCCCGCAACCTGGTCACCAAGACATATCTCAGCGGACCAATCTACGTGATGGCCGCGGCGATCTACATCGCAATGAGTTTCCCGCTGTCGCGCTTGGCGCAACACCTTGAGCTGCGGTTCAACCGCGGGAGGCGCATATCATGAGTCAGCTGCTCCAGGATTGGATGCCGCAACTCTTGCAGGGCGTGCTCTGGACCTTGCGGCTGATGGCGCTCTCCTTTGTACTCGCCGTGGTTCTCGCGCTGCCTATCGCGCTGGCGAGGTTGTCCACAAACAGACTCCTGCGGTTCCTCGCTCATTTTTATGTTGAGATCGTTCGAGGGATGCCGTCGTTGACGCTGTTGTTTCTGATCTATTTCGGGCTGCCATCGGTCGGCATCACGCTGCAGGCTGTCGATGCGGCCGTGATCGGACTTGGCTTGAACGGCGCGGCATACGTCTCGGAAATTTACCGCGCCGGCATCCAGGCCATCGACAATGGGCAGCGTGAAGCGGCCCAGATGATCGGAATGCGCCATGCGCAGGTACTCCGATTTGTCATCCTTCCGCAGGCCGTTCGCGTTGTTCTGCCCCCCTTGGGGAATTTCGCCATCGCACTCCTCAAGGATACCTCGGTCGCTTCGCTGATTTCCGCCCCCGAAATGATGCTGCAAGCCCGAGATCTGACCAGCGAATACTTCATGCCGCTGCAAATCTACGTAGTTGTCGGCGTCATGTACCTCCTGATGGCGCTCCCATTGGCGTCCATCGTTCGACTATTGGAAAGCCGACTTGGTGCCGGCTTGCCGAAAGAAAAGGCAGTATGATCATGCAACGGTTCGACGTCATCGTTATCGGCTCGGGTGCTTTCGGGTCCAGCACGGCATTTCACCTGGCGAAGCAGGGCAAAAGCGTTGCTCTCCTCGACAAGGCCGACATCGCCTCACAGACCTCGCCGCGAGCTGCCGGACTTACCGGTCATCTTCGACAGACCGAGGCAATGACCAGGCTGTCTACGGAAGCCCTGCGCAAGATTGAGCGGTTTTCGGATGAAACCGGCGAGCCCATTGAATTTTATCAGCCTGGCAGCATGTCCTGTGCAAGGCGTCTGGAGGACGTCGCTGTCATTCGAGAGCGCGTTGCGCTGGGCCAGAGGCTTGGCCTCTCGGCGGAATTGATCTCTCCCGAAGAAGCGCGAGCCAAGAATCCCTTCCTGGAGACAAAAGGCATTCTCGCGGTCTCCTACATGAAGCGAGATGCGTATCTGGAACCCGCGCAGTTGCCCCTTGGATATGCGCGCGCGGCAGAGAAGCTTGGCGCCGTGTTGATGCCAAACACCCGGGTGCTCGAAATCGTCGTCGAGAACGGCTCTGCGACCCGAGTGGTAACCAAATCGCGGCGAATTCGCCGCCGATGCGATCGTGGATGCAGCTGGCGGATGGGTTCGTCTCGTTGCGGCTCTGGCCGGTGCGCAGGCCCCCGTCGTGCCAATGCGCCATCAACTGATGATCACGACGCCTCTTGCGGCGGTGAAGTCCAGCCAGCCGACGACACGAATTCTTGACGCAAACGTTTATGTGCGGCCGGACAGGGGAGGACTCATGTTTGGAGGCTATGAGTGCGATCCGAAGCCCTACGACCGCGACACGCTCGCTTCCGACTTCAGGATCGAAGATATCGAACTGGATATGTCGGTTCTCCGTCGTTTGGCCGACAGTGTGAAGGATCAGTTCCCGATCTTCCAGGAACATCTTGATCTACAGGTCCATAGGGGCGGGCTGCCGACCATGACAATTGATGGCGAACTGATCGTCGGCCAGGCGCCAAGCGTCCGCGGACTTTATGTTATCGGCGGCTGTAACGTGGGCGGGTTTTCGGTTTCGCCGGTGCTCGGCCAGTTATTATCGGAATTGATCTGCACCGGTGTGACTTCCCACGATATCTCGCGCATGTCGCCGTCCCGGTTCCCGAAGGACTTATCGGAACAGGATCTGCAGGAAGGGTGTCGCGAGCGCTATGCCAACTATTACACGTTCCGTGTCGGTCAGGTGCCGGAACGGTCAGCGGTTGCCGCGTCCTCTTGAAGAGGCCGCACTCCCGAAAGTGTTGTCGCGTATCCTCATTGCGGGACCGGTTGCCCCAGATCAAGAATGTCAATCGGCGTTGGACTGGGGCTCTGACTCGCTTTTGATGCAGTTTGGAGGATCTCTGGTGCTTTGATTAGGGAGAATCAGCGCCGTGCAGCGGGCACTCCAGCGCTCCAACCTGGTGCCGAGTGGGTTTGTTGTAGAGAGTGCGTACTTCGAAGGTGATAGGGCCGTTATTGCGGTCCGGGCGTCTGGAAGCGTTGGTCTGTCTCCATCGTGCGGAACGGTTTCCCGACGTGTCCATAGGGGGTATCGGCGATGCGTGACCGATCTGCCGCTCTCAGAACGGATCGTCCAGCTCCTGGTAATTGCCCACCGCTTCCGCTGCGATGCCGTCCTATGCGGGCGCCAAATCTGCACCGAGCGCTTCGCCGAAGGGGTACTGGCGCCATCGGCGCGAAGACCGCGTTCATCGAACCCGGCAGTCCATGGGAGAATGGGTGTTGCGAGAGCTTCAACTCCAGGCCCCGCGATGAGCTGCTCAACGGCGAGATCTTCTACAGCTTTGCCGAGGCCAGGGTCGTCATCTCGTGCGCGAACCGCAGGTGCTGCTCTTGAACGAGCCGACCAGCGCGCTGGACATGCACCGTCAGATGGAGGCGATGCGGCAGGTGCACAACCTTGTGCATGACGACGGTATACTCGTGCTGATCGCGCTGCACGATCTCGGCCTGGCACTAAAAGTCGCCGGCAAGGTCGCTCTCCTCTCTGATGGAACGGTGCGCGATCTCGGCACGCGGCCGGCGTGCTGACGCCGGAAAACCTTGCCGCAGCCTTTCGCATCAGGACACGTGTCGAAACTTGCTCGCAGGGTAAGCCACATTTGATCGTCGACGACGCGATCTGACGCCCCAGGTGTCAGGGGCTGGCTGGCGTCAGAAGTCCGTCGCTATCCGGTCGCTGGTCCCCGAGGGGGCGTTGCTGATATCCGCGATGGACTGCCCACTGTGGAAGATCGAAAGAGGCCCCGAAGATCTGACTTCGGCGCGGTGTCGGCAAACGGTTCAAATCATGCGTGGGAAAACGTCGTTGCGCCGATCCTTGTCGAAATAGCGGTGCTTCAACGCACCGGCGACGTGCAATGTGACTAGCGCCAGCAGGCTGTAGGCGAGCGTCTTGTGCAAAAACTGGAACAGTCTGAATCGATCGTCATCCTTCGGCAGAAGTTCAGGAAGGTCGATGCCGAAGAAGAGCACCCCGTCGCTCTCGGTGTAAGAGCTGGACATCGCATAGCCCATCAGTGGGACAACCAGCAGCAGCGCGTACATCGCGACGTGCACGGCCTGCGACAGGAGTCTCTCTTGGGCGGGGAGCGGCGCCGGTCCAGGCAGACGCGACATGGCGCGGATCGCGAGCTGTGCAAGAACGATCAGGAACACCAGCACTCCGAAGGATTTGTGCCAGGGATAAAGAAAGTTGAACTTCGCCGTGAGGGCGTCATCCAGCATGGTCATCGTCCAGCCGGCCGCGATGAGGCCAAGGATCAGCAGGGCGCGCACCCAATGCAGGATCCGCAGCGCCGCCGGATACTTGTCGATCGTTGGATGAACGTCGTGACTCACGCTTTGAACTCCTTGCCGGGAACGGCCGAGAATGTACATCAGGCAATGCGCATCCGCCGATGCGGTGCTGTGCTGTGTAGTGGTGTCGGTCGCGATTGCACATCCGCGAAGTCGGTTCTTCCCGCTGGTGCGGGAAACACGTCAGGTTTGAACCGGCGCGTCGGGCGCAACATTGGGTTCACCGTCTTCAAGAGGAAGTGTGATCTCAAAAACGGCGCCTCCGCGTGAGGATGTCCGATAAGCGACACGTCCGCCATGTGCCTCGGCGATGGCGCGAACGATGGACAGGCCCAGCCCAGATCCGCCATAGCGCGGGGAGCGCGATGCGTCGCCGCGCGCGAACGGATCGAATGCCCGCTTGGCAAATTCCGGCGGCAGTCCGGGTCCTTCATCCTCGACACGAATGATGGCGGAGTTGCCAGACTTCAGGGTCGAGATTTCGATACGGCCAGGCTTCGCGTAGCGTTGAGCATTATCGAGAAGGGCGAGCAATGCCTGGCGAATACGAATCCCGTCGCCGAGAACGACGAAATCCTTCAGCGTGAGCTCGAGCGAGAAGCCGGCGCTTGCGAGCGAGGGCTCCAGCAGGTCGGCAACGTTGTGAATTTCCGTGGCGAGCGCGACCGGCCCTCTCCTAAGATCCAGGCGTCCGCTATCGGCCAGTGTGACTGTACGCAAATCGTCGACAAGCCGCGAGAGCCCGTCGATCTGTAGCAGCAGATTCCGGATTGACGCTTCGTCGGGCGTGAAAACGCCGTCAGCAATGCCCTGGAGGCGGCCTTTCAGGATCGTGAGGGGCGTTCTGAGTTCGTGTGCGATCGCTGCACTCCAAGCGGTCATGTCATCTGCGCTATCTTGCAGCCTCTGCGCCATCGCGTTGAAATCGACCACCAGATGGGCCGTCTCGCCGAGCGACCGATCGCCGGGAGACGCGCGCGCTGACAGGTCTCCTGCGGCTATTTTGCGCGCGCTTTCCGCCAAGGAATTCAGCGGAGCCAAGATTCGTTTCGTCAGCCGGAGCGCGACAACGATCGCAAGGGCCAGTCCGATAAGAAGGAAGACTGCGATCATCACCAGGTCCGGCGCTTCTGGAAGAAGGGGAGGCGGCCCGGGAGGTGGCGGAAAATAGCTTAGATAAATTCCGTAGAAGATGAACGAACCGACGAAGACGATCAGCATCGCGATGGTCGCCACGACGCTCATTGAGGCTATGATCTGCCTACTTAGGCGATGCCGCTTCATATCGCGGCCAATCGATAGCCGACGCCGCGAACACCGGACAGCATGCCAGGCGCGCCGGCCTCGTCCAGCTTTTTACGAAGATTGCTGATATGGCTGTCTACCGTCCGCTCGAGGGCGTCGCTGCCGGGCAAGCAGGCATCGACGAGTTCACTTCGCGTGAAGGCCTTGGTCGGTGTTCGCGCCATGTGAGCCAGGAGCCGAAATTCGGTGAGTGTGAGCGGCAGTGGTTGTTCAGTTCCATCCACCTCAACCTTTACCATGTGGCCGTCGAGATCAATGGCAACGCAGTCGACGCGGAGCATGCCGCTGGCGCTTGACCTGCCAGCCCGCCGCAATACCGCTTTGGTGCGAGCAACCACCTCGACCGGATTGAACGGCTTGACAACATAGTCGTCAGCCCCGATGCGCAGTCCCTGCAGGCGATCGATATCCTGGTCGAGCGCGGTGATCATAATGACGGGTGTATCGCCCCGGCGTCGGATCTCGGCCAACACCTCCCAACCGTCGAGGCGCGGCATCGTCACGTCGAGAAGGATGAGGTCCGGCTTCAGCGCAAGGTGCAGGCCGAGTGCGGTTCGACCATCGCCGGCGCGGACCGTGCGGAAGCCCTCACGCGTCAGATAGGCGTCGAGAATTTCGCAGATTTGCGGTTCATCTTCGGCAATGAGGATAAGCGCGTTCATCGGAACACAAGGTCAGGCATCATTGGATAGGGTCTCATGGCATGGGGGCAAGCGTCCCGTCGAGCTATTACAGGCCTTCTCCACCAAGTCTCCATAAATTCTCCATGGTCGATCGATCGTTGCCAGCGATGACGCGGCATACCGGCCCTGTCCGGCAGGCTGGTGGAAGCCGAAGCCGCGCTCGGATCGCCGCGACGCTCTGTAAGGACCATTTCGCATGCGCATCGACCCTGTCCGCACCGCCATTTACGCACTTCCGGTGGTTTTGGCTATTACGCTCGTTCTCGCACGCGACGTCGCGGCAGGACGCATCAAGCCGAGAACCGATCCTTTTGGAGCCTGGCTGACTCAGGCGGGCGACGCCAAGGTGATGGTGAAACCGTGCGGCGCGGCAATATGTGGCAAGGTCGTGTGGCTGAAGCAGCCGATCGACAGCGCAACGGGCAAACCTCAGACAGACGACAAGAACCCGGATCCGTCTCTCAGAACGCATCGCATCGTGGGGCTTCAGCTCTTCCTCGACATGCTGCCCTCTACATCGAACTCATGGTCGGGGCGAGTCTATAACGCCGATGACGGCAAGAGCTATGACAGCACAGTTACCCTGCTTGATGCAGCACGGTTGGAAGTGCGGGGGTGCGCCGGTTCGTTGTGCGGGAGCGAAATATGGACTCGGGCCGCGCGATAGCCCCAGCATCGAGATGTGAGGGTCATCGCCTGAGACTTCTCCTCAACAGTAGTTTCAGTGTGAAGTCCTCCACGAAATCTCGACCTAGCCTCGACTCTGCGTCAGCAGACGCGAGGCAATGCGCAGGGAGCGAGACGGTGCGCTGGCCACGCCCCACTTGGCGTATCAACTCGACACCTTCCGTTGGAGACAATATGAAAAATCGCGCCATTGTGTATGCAACCACACTGCTCCTGATCGCCGTTGCCGGCGAGGGCCATGCTGGAACTAACGACGGATATTCCGGCGTGAATCTCAACATCCGTTCCGGACCGAGTGTTCGATTTCCGGCGGTCGGGAGGTTGACTGCCGGTTCATCGCTGACGATTCACGGATGCCTGGCACGCTATACTTGGTGCGACGTGAGCGCATCTGGAGTTCGCGGCTGGGTGTCGGGAGCGCATATTCAGCTCGTTCACGAAGCGCGCCGGGTCTACGTCCCTGCCTACGCGGCGCAGGCGGAAATCCCGGTCATAACGTTCAACGTCGGCAGTTACTGGCACGACTACTATCGTGACTCTGGCTTCTACGGCGAAATCGACCACTGGAACGAACATCATTGGGAGGACGATGGCAATCCGCCCGGCTGGCGCGACAATTGGGAGGATGACCATGTCGACCCCGAAAATGAGCCCGCGCCGGACAACGACTAGGCGACTCGATACGCCCACATGGCATCGGGCAGGAGTGTCGCAAAGCGCTAACCGACACAGAGCTTCGCCGGTGTCAGTGAGCAAGAAGGCTTCCTCGCAGAATCTTCGCACGGTCTCGACGCCGCGCTTCCAAGGTAAGGCCCATCTATGAGCGACCTCCTCGTCCGCCTCTATGATCTTCCCGACCTTCGGACGGAGGGGAAGATCGCTTCCCACGGGATCACGGTTCGTCGCGCGATGGCGGCGGAGGCGCATGTCGTGCTTCCCTGGATTGAAAAGCATTTCTACAGCCCCTGGGTGAGCGAGGCGACACGCGCCTTCACGCGCTCCCCGGTTATGGTCTGGATCGCTGTGCGGCAGAACGAGCTGCTCGGCTTCGCCTGCGCTGACTGCTCGATGCGCGGCTTCTTCGGTCCGACGGGCGTGGCGAAGACCGCTCGTGGGCAGGGCATTGGGGAGGCGCTCCTCTTCGCCACCCTGCGCGGTATGCGTGAAGTGGAATATGCCTATGCGATCATCGGTGGCGTAGGGCCCCTGGCATTTTACCGAAAACACCTCGATGCGATCGATATCCCGGGTTCCGAAGAAAGCATCTACGGTCCGATGCTGCACGACGATAACGGGCGAGCTTCCGACGATTTGTAGAGCGGCCAGCACCGCACCACCAGAACGACGTTGCCTTCATAGCGTTATCTCCGCAGTGTCGGACCTCGATGGGAAGTCGATAGACGTACATCGACGGAGAGACTCCGCGACCGGGATGACGACTCTCGGCTGCTGAAGGGCCGAGCGTCCGCCGTCGCGCGCGTCTTATTCCTGCTTCCGGCCGATTGCGGCGAGGAGCAGACCTCAAATACGCGAACGAAGCTCTATTGGTCGCCAAAGAAAACGTTCCACAAAATCTCCATACGATCTCGATGCTGCGCCAACAGTCGCGGGGCACCCCGTCGGCAACGAGGCAGAGCGCTGGCCGCGCTTCTGCCGCTTTGGAATCATGCATGGCACGTCAGTTCGGTACTTTCCAGATCCTGTTCTTACTTCTGACCGCACTGTGTCTGGTCGGTTGCGGCCAGGATAAACCTGACGGGGCGGCGGCGCCGGTTGGAGCACCGCCAGCCCTGGTCACGGTATTGTCGGTCAAACCCGAAACAGTGACCCTCGTCGACGAGTTGCCGGGTAGGGTTGCGGCTTTCCGAACCGCGGAGATCAGGCCGCAGGTTGGCGGGATCCTCGAAGAGCGCCTGTTCGATCAGGGCTCCGAGGTCAAGGCCGGCCAAGCCCTGTTCCAGATCAATTCCGATGTGTTCAAGGCAGACGTCGGCAGTGCGGCCGCCGCGCTCCAACGGGTCGAGGCGGGTCTTGTCCGCTCGCAAGGCAAGTTCGACCGCGCGAAGCAACTGGTGACGAGCAATGCGATCAGCCGCGAGGCCTATGACGACGCCGCGGCGGACGTCGCTCAGGCGAAGGCAAATGTTGCAGAAGCCCGGGCAACGCTCCAACGCAAGCAGCTTGATCTTGCGTTTGCAACGGTTCGCGCGCCGATCGCGGGACGGACCGGGCAGGCCCTGGTGAGCGAAGGTGCGCTCGCATCGGTTTCCTCTACAAGCGCTCTGGCGACTATCCAGCAGATCGATCAAGTCTATGTCGATGTACGTCGACCTGCCAGCCAGATCGACGTGATCCGGGAGGCCGCCCAATCGGGGCAACTCGATGATGCCTCCAAGGTGCCGGTTGCGATTTTCGCCGCTAACGGCGAGGCGTATCCGGTCAAAGGACGCGCCTTGTTCTCCGATATCAGCGTCGATCCCGGCACGGGTAACGTCACGGTCCGCGTAGAGGTCCAAAATCCGGATCGCATTCTGCTTCCCGGCATGTACGTCCGAGCCCGAATGCCGCGCGGCGTGAGGCACAACGCGTTGCTGGTGCCCCAGGAGGCCGTCGTCCGTGACGCTGACGGAAAGCCGCAACTCGTTATCGTCGACGATAGCAAGCGGGTCGCGCGGCGCGCGGTCGCGCTCGGCGAGATCGTGGACCGCCGTTACATCGTGACGTCAGGTCTGCAAGCAGGCGAGACTGTCGTCGTGCAGGGCCAGGAGCGCGCGAAGAACGGCGCAGTGGTCGAGACTGCCCCCTTCGGCGCGGCCGCCGCCGCAGTGACCGACTGAGAGTGCAGCGACAGCACGATGTCTCAGTTCTTCATCGATCGCCCCGTGTTCGCCTGGGTCATCGCGATCTTCATCGCGCTGGTCGGCGCAATCGCCATTACGCAGCTCCCGGTGTCGCGCTTTCCGGCCATCGCGCCTCCCAGTGTTAGCATCTATGCGACCTATACCGGGGCGACGCCGCAGACGATCAACGACAGCGTCGTCACACTGATCGAAAGGGAACTGTCGAGCGTCAAGAACCTGCTGTATTTCGAATCGACCGTCGATACATCCGGCAGCGCGAGCATCACCGCGACGTTCAAGCCGGGCACCGCGGCCGATCTAGCCCAGGTTGACGTCCAGAACCGTCTGAAGGCTATTGAACCGCGGCTTCCCGAGGCGGTCCGGCGCATGGGCGTCACCGTCGAATCGGCGGCCTCGGACTTTCTGATGATCGTCACGCTCAACTCGCCCGATGGCGCCTATGACGAACTGGCGCTCGGCGACTACATGACACGCAATATCGTGCAGGAGCTGAAGCGCGTGGAAGGCGTCGGCCGCGTCCAGACCTTCGGTTCGGAACGAGCGATGCGGATTTGGGTCGATCCCGCCAAGCTGGTGTCCTACTCGCTGTCGCTGTCCCAAATCACGGGTGCGATCCAGGCGCAGAACGCCCAGATCGCGCCGGGCCGGGTGGGCGCCGAGCCTACGGTCCCCGGACAGAAAGTCAGTATTCCGCTCACTGTGCAGGGCCAGTTGCAGACGCCCGAGGAGTTCAGGGCGATTGTTCTGCGCGCCGAAAGCGACGGCTCCAAGCTGGTACTGGGCGACGTGGCCCGCGTCGAACTCGGCGCGCAGAGCACAGGCTTTTCGACCCTTGAAAATGGCAAGCCGGCGACGGCTGCCGGGATCCAGCTGGCGCCAGGCGCCAATGCCGTGCGCGCCGCCGCGGCCGTCTATGCGCGCCTTGCCGAACTCGCGCCGGCCATGCCGGAGAGGATGGGCTATGCCATCGCCTTCGACACAGCCCCTTTTGTGAAGATATCGATCGAGAAGGTCGTCCACACCCTGATCGAGGCCATGGTGCTCGTCTTCCTGGTGATGCTCCTGTTTCTCCAGAGCATTCGATACACGCTGATCCCGGCCATCGTCGCGCCGGTCGCGCTGCTCGGCACCTTCTCGGTCATGTGGGCGACTGGATATTCGATCAACGTGCTGACGATGTTCGGCATCGTTCTCGCGATCGGTATCATCGTCGACGACGCGATCGTGGTGGTCGAGAATGTCGAACGGATCATGGCCGCCGAGGGCCTTCCGCCCAAGGAAGCCACCCAGAAGGCCATGAAGGAGATCACTGGGGCAATCATCGGGATCACTCTCGTTCTGACCGCCGTGTTCATTCCCATGGGACTCGCGAGCGGCTCGGTCGGCGCGATCTATCGGCAGTTCACGCTGTCGATGGCGGTGTCGATCCTGTTCTCGGCATTCTTGGCGCTCACGCTGACTCCCGCGCTATGCGCCACGTTGCTTAAGCCGATCGGCGCCGGCCATCACGAGAGGAACGGCTTCCTTGGTTGGTTCAACCGGACTTTCAACCGGATGACGGAAGGCTATGCCGGCTGGGTCGCGGCGTTGGTACGCAGGACGGGGCGCATGACGGCTCTCTATGCCGTCATCGTCGCCGCGCTCGCCTATAGTTACATGCGGTTGCCATCGTCGTTCGTTCCGGCCGAGGATCAGGGCAACTTCATGACGAGCTTCACGCTGCCGGCCGACGCGACGGCCGAACGAACCCTCGATATCGTCAAGCAATACGATGCCTACGTCGCGACGCGGGCGGCCGTTGCGGGCAACACGTCCATCATCGGCTTTGGCTTCTCCGGCTCCGGATCGAACGCGGCGATGTCGTTCACGAGCCTCAAGGATTGGAGCGAACGGGATGCGACCGTCGGCGACGAGGTCGCCGCCGCCACCGCGGCGATGGCCAAGGTGCCCGAGGGTACGGTCATGAGCATGAAACCGCCGGCGATCGAGTCTCTGGGCACCACCAACGGGTTCGCGCTGCGCCTTGAAGACCGCGCCAATCGCGACCACCCCGCATTGATGGCGGCTCAAGCCAAACTGCTGGAGCTTGCAGCGCAAAGCAGGCTCGTCAGCGGGGTCTATCCTGAAGGTCTGCCGAACGGACCGAGCGTGAATCTGAAGATCGACCGCCAGAAGGCCGAAGCCCTCGGCGTGCCTTTCAACATGATCAGCGACACGCTGACCGCGGCCATGGGGTCGACCTACGTGAGCGACTTTCCGAATGCCGGACGACTGCAGCAAGTGATCGTTCAGGCGGACGCGCCGAACCGCATGCAGATCGACGACGTTCTGAAGCTCTACCTCCGGAACAATGCTGGCGGCATGGTGTCCTTGTCGGAGGTGGTCACACCCGTGTGGGGCGAGGAACCGCTTCAACTCGTGCGGTACAACGGCTATCCGACAGCGCGTATTTCCGGCAACGCCGCGCCAGGCGTCTCCAGCGGCGACGCCATGGCGGAGATGGAGCGGCTGGCCGCAAAGCTTCCGGCCGGCTTCGTGGTCGAATGGACCGGGCAGTCGCTGCAGGAGAAAGACTCCACTTCGCAGGCCCCGATCCTGCTCGCGCTGTCGATGCTGGTTGTGTTCCTGGTCTTGGCGGCTCTTTATGAAAGCTGGTCGATCCCGCTTTCGGTCATGCTTGTCGTGCCTCTCGGCGTTCTCGGCGCCGTCCTCGCTGTCCAGATTCGCGGGCTTGAAAACGATGTGTTCTTCAAGGTCGGGCTGATCACCATCATCGGACTCTCGGCCAAGAACGCGATCCTCATCGTCGAGTTCGCCAGGAGCTTGCGCGCGCAGGGGCGCGGACTCGGGGACGCCGTCGTCGAGGCTGCCCGGCTCCGCTTGCGACCGATTCTGATGACTTCGCTTGCCTTCGCCCTCGGCGTCGTCCCGCTGATGCTGGCCCGGGGAGCCAGCGCCGAGACCCAGCATGCGATCGGAACCGGCGTGTTCGGCGGCATGATCTCCGCCACTGTCCTCGCGGTCCTGTTCGTGCCTGTCTTCTACGTCGCCGTGATGAAACAGTTCGGCTCGCGCGAACGGAAGGCCGTGGCTGCCTCGAACGAGGCGATCGGATGAGACAGGTGAGAGATGCATTTGCGAACTTGCAGGGGCGGCTCCACGTCAAGAAGCTACCAACGGTAGGCGGCGCGTTCGCCGCGATTGCTCTCGCCCTTGCGGTCAGCGCCTGTGCCGTCGGGCCGGATTACATGCCCCCATTGGTGGCTATTCCTTCCAAATGGAGCTCAGCCGACCGATCGAAGTCGACGGAAGCGCCTGTTCTGGCGCGCTGGTGGATGCGTCTGAACGATCCGTTGCTGAATACGCTGATCGATCAGGCGGTGTTGGACAACCGCGATGTCGCGACCGCAAAAGCACGTGTTCGCGAGGCCCGTGCGAGTTATCGACAAAGCGCCGGAGCCCTGTTCCCGACGGTTAGAGGGACCGAATCGGTGACGCATCAGAAAAACGGCCCCAGTTTGGCGAGCGAAAGCGTCCCCGCAAGCATCCCGGCCTTTATCCAATATCAAGCCGGCTTCGATGCGAGCTGGGAGATCGATGTCTTCGGCAAGAACCAGCGCGGGGCAGAGGTGGCCGGCTATGGCGTGGAGGCCGCAGACGAGCAGCTTCGTGTTACGCTGTTGACGCTCATCGGCGACGTCGCTTCTAACTACGCGATGGCGCGGGGATACCAGGCCCGGCTTGCGTTGGCGCGCCGGACGGCAGCCGCGCAGCGCGAAACCGCGGAACTCACCGGCACGAGATTCGAGGCCGGGGGTGCGTCGGCCATCGATCTTGCCAACGCCAAGGCGCAGACGAGCACGACGGAGGCGGCCATTCCGACTCTTGAGGCCTCTTATGCGGGCACCGTGCATCGGTTGAGCGTGCTGATCGGTCATGCGCCGGGAAGCTTGACGGAGCTGATGAGACGCAACTTTCCCATTCCGAGGCCGCGCCTTCCGATGCCGGTCGGTATCCCGGCCGACATCCTGATGTCGCGGCCCGACATACGGCAGGCGGAACGCCTATTCGCGCAGGCCACAGCAAGGATCGGCCAAGCTGAAGCGGCGCGCTACCCAACGATAAGCCTCACCGGGAACATCTCCACTACGGGGTTGAAGGTCGGAGATCTCGGGAAGAATTCCTCGATCGGCTGGTCCGTCGGCCCGACTCTCAGTGTTCCCATCTTCAACGGCGGCCAATTGCAGGCGACGGTCGAAGTCGGGCAGGCGCAGCGGGACCAGAGCCTTACGCAATATCAGGCGGCGGTTCTCAAGGGGCTCGAAGAGGTCGAGAACACGATTGTTGCTTTGGCCCAGGAGCAAATCCGACTTGGAAAACTTTCGGTCTCCGTCGAATCCTATCGGCAGGCGGCGACGCTCTCGCGCGCGCTATACCGGAACGGATCGACCAGCTTTTTCACCGTGCTCGATGCCGAGCGTTCTCTCTATTCTGCCGAGGATGCACTGGTTCAGAGCCGGATCGCGCTGGCGACCGACTATATCGCATTGAACAAGGCGCTCGGGGGCGGGTGGGACGGTCTTGTCGACGTGTCGAAGCCCGAGGTTCTCGACACGAATATGGGGCCTCGTCCGAGCTCTGCCATCCTCGGTCGCTTCATGTAATCTACGGAGATTCCGTAAATGAAGCCCGTGGCTGCGTCGATCGCAACGAGATCCCGATAGCATGGCCCCGCGTGATCGGCTGGCACGCGGTGACGCCTCAACGCGGGGCCAGGCCGTTTCCAGAACGATCCACACTGAACGAGTCCCATGGAGAGCACGTTTCAAGAGTTTGTTGACGCAATCCAGACAGCTGACGATGCAAGCGCCTTCGAACGCATCGCGGCGCGGCTGACGCAGAAACTAGGCTTCGAGCGCTTTGCTTATTTGCGGCTGGACGGCGAAGCGCCGCTGTTGATCTCGTCCTACCCGAGATCATGGACAAACCGTTACTTTCAACTTGGCTACCAGCAGCTCGATCCCGTGGTCCTTCGTGCCCGGGCCGAGCGGGATTTGTTCTGTTGGGGCGGGGCGCGTCGCTGCCGCAAACCGTGAGCAACGCCGGTTTTTCGACGAGGCAACAACATTCGGGATCCGGTCTGGAATTACCGTCCCGATCAGAGGCGGATTCGGGCGCATGGCCGCGTTCACGTTGGCGACCAGCCGGCGCCAAACCGAGTTCGATCAACTCGATGACATCTGGAAAGACGTTGTTCACCAGGTAGGCCTGTACTTCCACGTCCACGTCGATACCAGGCTTGAACCCACGCTCACCTCGCGGCGGCGCGTCGAGGGCGAGCTCACCCAGCGCGAGCGTCAGTGCCTGGCATGGACGGCGCAAGGAAAGACGGTCGCCGACATTGCGGTTCTTGTCGGAATCCGCGAGCGGACGGTGGTCTTTCATCTCGAGAACGCCCGCCGCAAGCTCGGTGCGGTGTCGATCGCGCAACGTGTCGCGATAGCCTTGCGACGCGGTCTGTTGAGCTGACCATCTGCTCGAATTCTCAAGCCGCATAACGAACGTGCTTGTTATCTTGTGCGCGGCGAGCTTGTGCGCCTTTTCAGCAAAATGGTCCAGCGTGGTCCGGCCAAGCCGCGATCACTTGTAAAATTTTGCAGGCGCTCACGCCGGCGATTTCTGCTGTCAAGGCTTCCTGAACCATAGGGAGGTCGGCATGCACGCCATCGTGCTTCAAACGTCTCAACTGGGTCGCCATCTGGACTATCTGACATCGATGTATCGGCTCCGTCGCCGTGTCTTCAAGGACCGCTTGATTGGAGCGTATCGGTCTCGGGGGATATGGAGATCGACATCTATGACGCGCTCGGTCCGACCTATCTTCTTGCGATCTCAGATGACAAGGAGGTGATGGGCTGTGTCAGGCTTCTACCGACCACCGGTCCGAACATGCTGGCCGACACCTTTGCCAATTTGCTCGGTGGCAGGGCGGCGCCGCGGGATGACGGCATTCTTGAAAGTTCGAGGTTCTGCGTCGATACCGAGCGGGCCGCCGCGCCCGGACAACATGGTCTGAATCGCGCAACATTCGTATTGTTTGCCGCGATGATTGAAACGATGCGGGAAAGGGGAGCGCGAGCGATCGTGACTGTTACCGATGCCAGGATGGAACGCATCCTGAGACGAGCCGGCTGGCCCTTGGAGCGGCTGTGCGCACCGCAGCCGCTCGGGCAGACGATCGCGCTTGCAGGGTTTCTCCACGATTTTCCGTCCTTATTCCTCGGATCCTTTCTGTCTTGAATGACCACCAGTCGCTTTTTCATGTCGACCAGCGACCACTCGGGTTTGCAGATCTCTTCTTGGCGCAAAGTCGTCGCCACGGCGTATCTGACGATCCGTCCCATCGGAATGAATTGCCGACGGTTCGTCTCAAAGTATTCAATGAGTTCGTCGAGCTCGTCTTGTGTGGGCCGTCGGTCGCGCTCTTTGCTCTTTCCAACCAAATTGAGGTGACTTAACGCGACGCGTGCGAGGCGGGCTTCTTCGGCCGAAACTTCGACGCCGTGCACAGCGGCGGCGTGCGTTATGATTGTCCGGATGAAAGACAAATCGATCGCCAACGTCGCGGGACCAGCGCCTTGCTTGGCGCGCTTTCTTCCGAACTCGATCAGCCGCTCTCGATTGAGCGCGGGCAGCTTCACACTGCCAAGTTCGGTCTTGAGCGACGCCATCACGGCAGCTTTTGACCGGCGAGGGGGTCTTCCAACCTCCCGCATGTCTTCGTCATGCAGGTCAATCAGATCGCCAAACGTGCGAACGTTCCGGACCACGCGTGGCTTGGACGATCCGTTGCGGTCGATATTGCGCTCCATCTCGAGCGCCCATTCTTCTCCGTCCTTGCGTCGTCGGAATGTCTCGGCCACATAACGGGTCTTGCGGCGGACTTGGACGCGCCAGTTTCCAGATGCCAATTGAGTGAAGGTCGCCACGCGTGTGCACTCCAGCTTTCGTGTGCACTATGTGTGCACCGAGAGGTCAAAACGGGTACAAACGTGTGCAATTTCGTCTAGTTTGGAGTGCACACGTTCGTGCTTCATCCCATTGAGAGTGTAGGTTAAATAATTGAAATCACAAGACTATCGCTTTTCTGTGGCGCCCATGATGGATTGGACGGACCGGCATTGCCGGGTGTTCCATCGTCATCTGACGCGGCGGGCGCTGCTGTATACGGAGATGCTCACCACCGGCGCCGTCATTCATGGCGATCGGCAACGGCTGCTCGGGTTCGATCGTTGCGAGCATCCGGTGGCGCTTCAACTCGGCGGCTCAGATCCGCGCGAACTGGCCGAGGCTGCGCGGATCGGCGAGGCGTTCGGCTATGACGAGATCAACCTCAATGTCGGGTGTCCGTCCGATCGCGTAAAGGATGGCCGCTTCGGCGCCTGCCTCATGGCAGAGCCGGATCTGGTGGCGAGGTGCGTCGACGCGATGAAACGCACCGTCGCGATTCCCGTCACCGTGAAGTGTCGCATCGGCATCGACGAGCAGGATCCGGAGGTCGCGCTCGATGCGCTTGCACATGCGGTGGTCGCCTCCGGCTGCGACGCGCTGATCGTGCATGCACGCAAGGCTTGGCTCAACGGGTTGTCCCCGAAGGAGAATCGCGACGTTCCCCCGCTCGACTATGACCGCGTCTATCGGCTCAAGCGCGCAATGCCTGGTGTGACTGTCATCATCAACGGCGGCATTCGCGGTATCGAAGACGCGAAAGCACATCTCGAACATGTCGACGGCGTGATGCTCGGCCGCGCCGCCTATCAGGAACCGTGGCGGCTCCTGTCCGTGGATCGGGAGATCTTCGGCGAAGCGGCGCCGCATGCGACCATGCAGGATGCGCTCGAGGCGATGATGCCCTGCATCGAGCAGCAGCTCGCGCGCGGAACGCGACTGCACGCGATCACGCGGCATTTCGTCGGCGCATTCCATGCCGTGCCGGGCGCGCGGGCCTTCCGCCGTCATCTGGCCGAGCAAGGGGTGAAGCCGGGCGCTGGTCTCGAGGTGTTGCGCGATGCGATCGCGCGCGTCGCTGCGCGCGCGCCGGCGGAGGCGGCGTAAGTCAGCTAGTCGACGGCCGTGCGCGAGCGGCGATGACTGCGCTGGAGTTCCGGATAACCGGTGAGCATCAGCTTGTCAGCGCGCACGCCCCAGCTTTCAAGGCGGTCGAGGAAACTCATGCCGAGCAGATTGGTCTTCATCTGGCCGCGCTGCACGACGAGGGCCGGCACCGACTTCTCGACGAGATGGCCGACGGCGAGACGGTCGAGCGTGAGCCGCGCCGCCTTGGTGTGGCCGCCCGCGGTTTCCAGGTCGACGTCATATTCGAGCATCTCGAGCGGTAGTCCGATTGCTTTCGCGGTTTCCCAGGTCAGCACCACCGATGTCGCGCCGGTATCGATCACCATCGGCGCGGTGACACCATTGATCTTCGCACGTAGCGTGAATTCGCCGCCCTGGCCGCGCGGAACCTGTACGGCCGGTGCAGGGGAGGCGGTCTGTCCGCGGAAAATGTGCGAGACCTTGTGGCTGGCCCGCGCGATTTGGTCGGCGTCGCCATAGGCGACCACGGCACCTGCCGTGCCGGCGAGCATGACCAGAACGAGCAGGAAGCGGATCATCGCGCGCCCCCGACGGCCCGCAGGCGGATCATATGCGTTTCGGCGATCCCGCGATCGGCGCAAGTCCAGCTTCCGTCATGCGCGCCGGCAAGAGGGCCATGATCGCGAGCCGGTCCGCGCTTTCCATGGCATGCCAGCGCGCGATCTCGGGCAAGGTCCGGCCGCACCCGAAGCACAGCTTGGTCTTGGGATCGATCATGCAGACGGCGACGCACGGTGTTTCTTTGCTCATTCGGACATAGTGAGGGATCGTCGGACATCTCTGCAAGCATCTCGTTAAGAGCCTGTGCCCGCGCTCATGATCGGCTTGTGGCGCGGCCGGCGTTTCTCGTCGGGCAGGACGGAACTCTCCGGCTGGAGCGGCGGGGAATCATCCGACAGCGGGGCAAGCGCACTCATCACACGCTCCGGCGGGAAGGTGACGATCACCTCGGTACCGATGCGCAGCTTCGATTTCAGCGTGAACGTGCCGCCATGCAGGTCGATCAGGTTCTTGGCGATCGGCAGGCCGAGGCCGGCGCCCTGTTCGGCCGACTTGATCGAATTGGAGCCCTGGCCGAACGAGGCGAGCACGACCGGAATCTCGTCCTCGGGGATGCCGGAGCCGGTATCCTTCACCGAGAGATATTGTCCGCCCGAGGCGGTCCATCCCGCCTTGAGCCAGATCTCGCCGCCCTGCGGGGTGAACTTGATCGAGTTGGAGAGCAGATTGAGCACGACCTGCCGGATCGCACGCTCGTCGGCCCAGAGCCGCGGCATGGCCTGCTCGAACACTTCGTGGATGGTGATGCCGCGGCTCGAGGCACGCAGTTTCATCAAATGATGGCAGTCGGCGACGATCCCGACCAGCGACACCGCTTCCTCGTTGAGTTCGTAGCGGCCGGCTTCGATCCGCGACAGATCGAGGATCTCGTTGATGAGGTTGAGCAGGTGCACGCCGGAATTATGGATGTCGGCGGAATATTCCTTGTAGACCGGCACCGCGTGCGCGCCGAAAATCTCGCTCTTCATCACCTCGGAGAAGCCGAGGATGGCATTCAGCGGCGTGCGCAGCTCGTGGCTCATCTGCGCGAGAAAGCGCGACTTGGCGACGTTGGCGGCTTCGGCACGGTGGCGCGCCTCGTCCGAGATCGCCTTGGCCTGTTCCAGCTCGCCGATCAGCGCGTCCTTCTCTGCGCGCGCTTCCAGCGTGGCGAAGGTCGAGGAGTGGAGGCGGTGCGCCAGCAGGACGAAATAGCCTTCGGCGGCAAGCGCCAGCGCGGCCAGGATGTAGTTGTCCAGCGAACCGGTCACTGCGAAGCTCAGCGCCATCGCGACCGCGACCGGCGCCGTGGCGGCAAGGGCTGCGATCGGCAGGTTGGCAGCGAGCATGCTCGATACTGCGATCACCAGCAGCATCAAGAACATCATCAGCGTTTCCGTGACCATGTCGAGCACGGGATGGATCAGGATCGCCATCCAGCACAGGCCGTAGAGCAGGTCGAGCACGACGAAGCGCGTCCGCCACGCGCGCGTCGCCGCGGGCGAGGCGGGTTCGGTCAGGAAGCGCCGGCAACTGCGGATCATGGCGCTGTGGATGCAGAGCATGCCGACGGTCCAGGCCGCGGCCGGGACCGGCTGCATCCACAGCCCGAACAGCACGCCGGTGGCCACCACCAGCAGCATCACCACATAGGAGGCGGACAGACGCGTCTGGGCGTATTGCCGCAGCATCTCGGCGTCGAAAGCCGGCCGGGTTCCACTGGTCGACGTTAACCTGTCCCGCGCCTCGCGCACCCGCTGCGCCGCAGCCCTTCGGCTGCTCGCCGATGGCGCGCTCACCGGCTCGGCCGGCAGCTGCACAACCTCGGGCTTTTCAGCGGGGTTACTCATCAAACAACACAATTCCTGCCCACGCCGGGCGCGGGACTTCTGCGTTGTCTATCTCTGGCAAGAAATCCTTAAGAGCTGACTTAAGGAGCTAAAGAATTACGTTAACCCGGCGTTAATCCAATGCCCGGTTCCGACCTCGCTCGCGGAACCCGCAGCCCCTTCACCTGAAGAAAACGAGTGTGACCAACGCGAACACCGGCAGCAGGAGGATGGAGGTCCAGGCCATGTATCCGAAGAAGCCCGGCATTGCGACGCCGCTCGCTCGCGCGATCGCGTAAACCATGAAGTTGGGCGCGTTACCGATGTAAGAGTTTGCGCCCATGAACACCGCACCTGCGGAGATCGCGGCCAGGGTCATGGCGCCATTCGTCATCAGATGCTTGGCGTCGCCTCCAGCAAGCTCAAAGAAAACCAGATAGGTCGGCGCGTTGTCGAGAAAGGATGAAAGCAAGCCGGTCAACCAGAAATAGGCGGCATTGTTCGGCGTGCCGTCGACGTTGGTGACCATGTTCACGACGGAGGCAAACGCGCCGGATTTGCCGGCGTTGAGGATCGCAAGCACGGGAATGATGGTGATGAAGATGGCGGCGAACAGCTTGGCCACTTCGATCATGGGGCCCCAAGAGAAGCCGTTCGCGTCGTGGTCCTCCTTCGGCGTGACGGCAAGAGATGCAAACACGACGCCGATCATTACGGCATCGCGCAGAAGATTCTGCAGCTGGAGGTGCGTGCCGAGAACCTCAAATCCGCCGAGGTCGAGCTTGGCGCTCAAGAGGATCGCAGCAATGATGACTCCCATCAGAGCGAAGTTGAGGCCGCCGCTGATCCGCAAGGGATTGTCCGGAGTTGGGTCCGGTTTGACGCGGCCTTCCTTGCGATAAAGATAAGTGTCGATGCAAAAGAACAGGGCGAGCAGAATCCAGGCCACGAACGTGGTCTGGGGGAACAGGTGCGTCGTCGTCCAGAAGAAGTCCACGCCGCGCAAGAACCCCAAGAACAACGGCGGATCTCCCAGGGGCGAGAGCGAGCCGCCGATATTGGACACCAGAAAGATGAAGAAGATGACGACGTGCGCGTTGTGCCGCCGGTCGTCATTGGCGCGGATGACCGGCCGGATCATGACCATCGAGGCGCCGGTCGTGCCGATGATGCTCGCAATCAGGGTGCCCAGAGCGAGCAGCAGCGTATTCAGAACCGGGGAGCCGTGAAGATTGCCGCGCACCACGATTCCGCCGGCCACGGTGAACAGAGCGAGGAGCAGCAGAATGAAGGGGATGTATTCGAGCAGCGCGGTATGGACGAGTGCCTGGATGGTTGGAAGCGGGCCGTACCAGACGGCAAGCGGCAGCACGATCAGGGCGGCCCACATCGCGGCAATCTTGCCCTGGTGGTGCTCCCAGAAGTGAGGCGCTGCGAGCGGAAATATCGCGATCGACAGCAGCATGCCGGCGAAGGGGAGCGCCCATTGCGGGCGAATGCTCGCCCCGTCGAGCGATGCGGCGAGCGCCTGCGAAGGTAATGCAGCCAGGATCAGGAGCGCGACCGGGAGCAGGCGAGCAATGAGGCGCGATCCCCGCCGGCAGGCACCACCCGCGGCGATCCCGGCGATTCCGGGTCGACGCTCCGGCGCGACGCCGGCGCAGGCAACGACGAGGATGGCGGCGATCACGCTAAGCAAGGCTCCCCCAGAAGTTTATGCTTATTTCGGTTAGCACGTTTTGAACGTCGTCGCGGCCGGGGTCGCGACGACGTGCGATGCTGCACGGCCCTGGACGAGGCCGCCACAGTGCCTCAGCGTTGCAGGCGTGCGAGCAGGCTCGACGTATCCCAGCGCTTGCCGCCCATCTTCTCGACTTCGGCGTAGAACTGGTCGACCAGCGCGGTGACAGGCAGGCTAGCGCCGTTTCGGCGGGCCTCGGCCAGCGAGATCGACAGGTCCTTGCGCATCCATTCGACCGCGAAGCCGAAATCGTACTTGCCCTCGTTCATGGTCTTGTAGCGGTTCTCCATCTGCCAGGATTGCGCAGCCCCTTTCGAGATGGTCTCGATCACTGCGGCGACGTCGAGGCCACTCTTCTTGGCGAAGTGGATACCCTCGGAGAGACCCTGCACCAGACCGGCGATGCAGATCTGGTTGACCATCTTCGTCAGCTGGCCGGAGCCAGCGGGCCCGAGCAGTTTGCACATCCGCGCATAGGCGCCTGTGATGATCGGCTCGACGCCCGAATATGCGTCCTGCGTGCCGCCGCACATCACCGTCAGCACGCCGTTCTCGGCGCCGGCCTGGCCGCCGGAGACCGGGGCGTCGACGAATTTGAAGCCAGCCTTGGTGGCGGCTGCGTCCAACTCACGCGCGACCTCGGCGGACGCGGTGGTGTGGTCGACGAAGGTCGCCCCTTTCTTCATGCCGGCGAACGCGCCGTCGGGGCCGATCGTGACCGCGCGCAGATCGTTGTCGTTGCCGACGCAGCACATCACGAAATCCTGGCCTTCGGCGGCGGCCTTCGGGGTCGGTGCGGTCTTGCCGCCGAATTTGTCCGCCCATTCCTTCGCCTTGGCCGCGGTGCGGTTGTAGACGGTGACCTCATGGCCCCCTTTTTTCACGAGGTGTCCGGCCATGGGGAAGCCCATCACGCCGAGACCGAGGAAAGCGACTTTAGCCATCTGTGGTACCTTGTCCGTAGTTTGGGTTTTACGGTTCTTGCCAAGCGAGGGGCGCCTGGGTTCCGCGGTGAGGGCGGATTGGAGGCGCACCATAAACCCTTGAGGCCAGAGGGCAACGGCTTCGTTTGGCGGCCCCCTGTGCTAGGATGGCGGACCCAAGGACTTCAAAAAAGGGAGCGAGAGCATGGGCGGCGTGAGCGTTGGCGTCCTCGATCATTTCAACATCCGGACCCGGAATCTGGCCGAGACCGTCCGCTTCTACGCGGACGTGCTGGGCCTGGAAAAAGGCGCACGGCCGAATTTCGCCTTCCCGGGCGCCTGGATGTACAGCGAGGGCAAACCGGTGGTGCACCTCGTCGACATTTCTGCGACCGCCGAGCCACAAAAGCCGGATTCCGGCGTCGTCCACCACGTCGCCTTCGTCAGTCGCGGCTTCGACGGCATGAAGCAGCGGCTGGCGTCCAAGGGGATGAAGTTCGAGGCCCGCCAGGTGCCCGGCGGCGATCTCTGGCAGATCTTCGTCCACGACCCCAATGGGGTCATGATCGAGCTGAATTACGAGGCCGCCAGCGAGCAGGGGGCGGCGCCCGTGGAAAAGGCTGACGATATCGGCAGGCAGTAGCCTTTTGGGCGTTTCCGCTCTAATTGGGCATCCTAAAGCCTTGAGCATGATCCTATCGGAAGACCGCTCCACACTGTTCCGGATCATGCTCCATTCAGGAGATGCGCTTTGAGCGTGACGCAGCAACAGGTTCTCGACAGTCTCGCCAGGATCAAGTCGCCCCGCGGGGTCGCGCTCACCAATGCCAATGTGCTGAGCGCGATCAGCGCGTCCGACGGCAAGGTGTTCTTCTCGATCAATGTCGATGCCGCCGAGGCAAGGGCCTGGGAATCCGTCCGGGCCGAAGCGGAGGCCGCGGTGCGCGCTATTCCAGGCGCCACCACCGTCATGGTGGCGCTGACCGCCGAGCGCAAGCCGGGCTCTGCGCCGCCGCCACCGCCGCAGCCGAGCCGCGGTACGCCCGGCGTGCAGCCGGCCCATGCCCACAAGCCGCCGCAGGGGGGCCAGTCGCCGATGGCGCGGCAATCGGAAATCCCGGGCGTTGCCGCCGTGATTGCGGTCGCCTCAGGCAAGGGGGGCGTCGGCAAGTCGACCACGGCGCTCAATCTGGCACTGGGCCTGCGCGACCTCGGCCTCAAGGTCGGGCTGCTCGATGCCGACATCTACGGCCCCTCGGTGCCGCGCCTGACGGGCCTGCGCGACAAGCCGGAGCTGAACGACGAGCGCAAGATGATTCCGCTTCGGCGTTTCGGCCTCGCCATCATGTCGATCGGTTTCCTGGTCGAGGAAGAGACCGCGATGATCTGGCGCGGTCCCATGGTGATGTCGGCGGTGACGCAGATGCTGCGCGACGTCGAATGGGGCAAGCTCGACGTGCTGGTCGTCGACATGCCGCCGGGCACCGGCGATGCCCAGCTCACGCTGGCCCAGAACGTGCCGCTCAAGGGCGCCGTGATCGTCTCGACCCCGCAGGACCTGTCCCTGATCGACGCACGGCGGGGGCTTGCCATGTTCAAGAAGGTCAACGTGCCCGTGCTCGGCATCGTCGAGAATATGAGCTACTTCCAGTGCCCGCATTGCGGGACCAAGTCGGACATTTTCGGCCACGGCGGGGCACGGCACGAGGCCGAAAAGCTCAAGGTGCCATTCCTGGGCGAGATCCCCCTGCACATGGCGATTCGTGCCACTTCGGACGCCGGTAATCCCGTCGTCGACAGCGAGCCGGACGGCCCTCATGCGGCGATCTACCGCGCCATCGCAGGGCAGGTTCGGGACCAGCTGAAGGGCGTCATCGCCGCAGCCTGAACCGGCCGGCCGCGGACCCCCCGGGACATGCGACTTTTGTAGAGCCCCGTCATGCCATTGTCGCGTTCCGTAACCGCGCGGTCCGTGTTAAAGGCGCACGGCAGTCAAGCCCCTTCGGTTCGACGCGACATCGACGCGTCGCCGGAATGAGCGGCGGCATAAGAGAAGTCAAGGGGAAACGCCCCAGCAAGGAGAGACCTGAATATGAAGCGTCGTGATTTTCTGAAAGTGTCGGCAGCAGGCGCGGCGGCGACCGCAGTGGCCTCGCCGGCGATCGCGCAGTCCTCGCCCGAGGTGAAGTGGCGCCTGACTTCGAGCTTCCCGAAGTCGCTCGACACCATCTATGGCGGCGCCGAGCAGGTGGCGAAGTACGTCGCCGAGATGACTGACAACAAGTTCCAGATCCAGGTGTTCGCCGCCGGCGAAATCGTCCCCGGCCTCCAGGCGCTCGACGCGACCTCGAACGGCACGGTCGACATGTGCCACACCGTCTCCTACTACTACGTCGGCAAGGACCCGACCTTTGCGATCTTCGCCTCGGTGCCGTTCGGCCTCAATGCGCGCCAGCAGAATTCGTGGCTCTATCAGGGCGGCGGCAACGAGCTCGCCAACGAGTTCTTCAAGAAGTCGAACGTGATCGGCTTCCCCTGCGGCAACACCGGTACCCAGATGGGCGGCTGGTTCCGCAAGGAGATCAAGACCGTTGCCGACCTCTCCGGCCTCAAGATGCGCATCGGCGGCATCGCCGGCCAGGTGCTTCAGAAGGTCGGCGTGGTGCCGCAGCAGCTCGCCGGCGGCGACATTTATCCGGCGCTGGAGAAGGGCACCATCGACGCGGCCGAGTGGGTCGGCCCCTACGATGACGAGAAGCTCGGCTTCGCCAAGGTCGCCAAGTACTACTATTATCCGGGCTTCTGGGAGGGCGGTCCGACCGTCCATGCCTTCGCCAACCTGGAAAAGTTCAATGCGCTGCCGAAGAACTACCAGGCGATCCTCACCAACGCGACGGCCAACGCCAACACCTGGATGGCTGCGCGTTACGACATGCAGAACCCGGCCGCGCTGAAGCGCCTGGTCGCCGGCGGCACCCAGCTTCGCCCGTTCACCAACGAAGTGCTGGAAGCCTGCCTCAAGTCCACCAACGAGCTGTGGGCTGAGATCTCGGCCAAGAACGCCGACTTCAAGAAGTCGATCGATGCCATGCAGGCCTACCGCTCCGACGAATATCTGTGGTGGCAGGTCGCCGAATATACCTACGACAGCTTCATGATCCGCTCGCGCACACGCGGCTGATCTGCGGCTTAAGTCGCAGGACCAAATCGCCCGGCCTCGCTCGCGAGGCCGGGCTTTTTCTTTGCCGCAGTGCGATCGGGATGGAATTCGGCCGCGGCTTGCGCCATGCTGGCGGCAAGCCTCGACAAGAAGGCCCACAATCACGATCCATCAGGGCAGGAAATCATGAAGAGAAGAGACTTCATCAAGGTCACAGGACTTGGTGCGGCCGGCGCCGCCACGCTCGCGGCTCCCGCGATCGCGCAGTCGATGCCGGAAATCAAATGGCGCATGCCGACGAGCTGGCCGAAATCGCTCGACACGCTGTTTGGCGGCGCCGAGATGATGTGCAAGATGGTCGCGGAGGCGACCGACAACAAATTCCAGATCCAGATCTTCGCGGCCGGCGAGATCGTGCCGGGCCTCCAGGTGCTCGACGCCGTGCAGAACGGCACCTGCGAAATCGGCCACACGGCCTCCTACTATTATTTCGGCAAGGACCCGACCTTCACCTTCGGCTCGGCCGTGCCGTTCGGTCCCAACATGCGCATCAACCAGGCCTGGTACATGCTCGGCGGCGGCCGCGACGTGCTCAACGAGTTCTACAAGAGCTACAACGTCGTCTCGCTGCTCGCGGGCAACACCGGCTGCCAGATGGGTGGCTGGTTCAGGAAAGAGGTCAACACGCCCGAGGATCTCAAGGGCATGAAGTTCCGCATCGGCGGCTTCACCGGCCGCGTGCTCCAGAAGCTCGGCGTGGTGCCGCAGCAGCTCGCCGGCGGCGATATCTATCCAGCGCTGGAGAAAGGCACCATCGACGCCGCCGAATGGGTCGGCCCCTATGACGACGAGAAGCTCGGCTTCTACAAGATCGCGCCGCACTACTATTATCCCGGCTGGTGGGAAGGCGGACCGATGCTGATGGCCTTCGTCAACCTCGACAAGTGGAACGCGCTGCCGAAATATTACCAGAGCGTGCTGGAGCAGGCCGGCCACTACGCCAACAACTACATGATGGCACGCTATGACAACGCCAATCCGCTGGCGCTGAAGAAGCTGCTCGCGGGCGGCACCAAGCTGCATGCCTTCTCGCCCTCGATCATGGATGCCTGCTACAAGGCCGCCAAGGAGCTGCACGCCGAAGTCGCTGCGACCAACCCCAACTTCAAGAAGGTGCACGACTCGCTCTCCAAGTTCACGAGCGACGGCTACGCCTGGTTCCAGGTCGCCGAGGTCGGCTACGACATCTTCATGGCGCGGCGCTCGCAGAGCTGATCGCGCTATCCGTCGCAGGCAGCGCCCCGGAGCGAAGGCTCCGGGGCGTTGCTGTTTGGAGGGGCTAGAATCAAAAACATGGAAAACAACCCCATGCACAGTAGCCAACGGCCTGATAGGTCGCGAAAAAAATCGGCGGTCCAAGCGGCCTTTGCGAAGGCGGCGCCAATGCTGCGGTGTGCGGGAGAAGTCGACTCCGGAACCAGTCGATCGATGGATCGTTTCGGCCGGCAGCTCCTCGACCAGGAGCAGTTTGACCTGTCGGGCAAAACAGGAGTAGAAAGCAATCATCGAATAATCCGAAATCGAGTTCGTCGGTGCCGGCCTGGAGACGACGATGAGCTTCGATCCCGACGATGTTCAAAGAACGCTGCACAAGGCATGGTCGTTGGCGACGGCCGGTCAATGGACGGCGAACAATCCCGCGGCCGGGCAGTGCAACGTCACTGCGCTGCTCATTCACGAACTTTTCGGCGGCGACCTGCTGAAGACGCCTCTGTCGGCCGGCGACCACTTCTACAACCGGATCGAAGGCCGGAGATATGACTTCACGGCGAGCCAGTTCGATCAGCCGATCGCTTACATGGATTTACCTGCAAGTCGGACCGATGCAGAGCTGGGAGCAACAAGCGACCAAC
The DNA here is from genome assembly GCF_028128965.1 of Bradyrhizobium sp. CCBAU 25338. NCBI lineage: Bacteria > Pseudomonadati > Pseudomonadota > Alphaproteobacteria > Hyphomicrobiales > Nitrobacteraceae > Bradyrhizobium > Bradyrhizobium sp. CCBAU 25338. Next base: position 247,127 of record NZ_LFKY01000036.1, on the reverse strand, counting down.
TGGCTGAACTGCGAGTCGCATTCCGGAAGCATCATACGAAGTCAGGCTAGCGCCGAAACGGGCATCGACCGCATCGCAGGCGCCGCTTCACAGTGATCACCAAAGCGAGAGGTGTGAAGCGGTTCACAGTCACGTCGAGAGAAATTCGCTAGAAATTCCGGGAGGCTAGCGAGCTTTCCTTGATTGCGCCGACCGATGCCGTGCGGTGCGCCGCTGCGACCAGGGCCGCGCAGGCCAAGAAGCAAGTCCGCCCGAACCCCGGGTGTGCGTCCTGGGCGGGCAGAACGCCAGCTGCCAAGATTACGGGTTGCGGCCTGCACCGCTTCTCAGGTGCGGAGCGCGGGAATGCCGCGGCACGACGCCCTCCATATTCCGCGTGGGCCTTGCTGGCCGCCAGGGACTTTCTTGCAAGGCGCCTTTTTGCGCTGACAGTGCGCGGCTGAGGATTGCGTCGTGGCGAAGGTCGTTTTCAATCTGACCATCGAAGATTGTGGCGAAGACCATTGCCGCATCGTTGCGGAATACAATTCGTCGAGCCGCGAGATCGAGGTCGAGAAGCTCAAGCCGAGTTTTCGACAGAACCTGAGACCGCTGCAGGAAGCGATTCTGCAGAGTCCTGCCGCGCGCAGCGCCGAGGCCGCGCTACGCCCGCGAAACCCGGATGCGGCCGCGGCAAATGGCGGCAATGAAACAAGACCCGCCATCCGTGATGCCGCCGGAGCTCTGACTTCGGGATCGGACGAGCGAATTGTCCAGGAAATCGGTTCGCAACTCTTCGACTTCATCTTTCAGCGAAAGATCCTCGAACTCTATCAGGAATGTTTCCAGGCGGCGCGAAGAGACGACGAGCCGTTCCTGATCCGCTTGCGAGTCAGCGATCCCGCGCTCGCCTACGTGCCCTGGGAAACGATGTATGACAAGAAGAACCGCATCTATGTGACGACCTCCCAGAGCACACCGTTCACGCGTGCTGTCGACAACTATGGCGAAGAACGCCGGATGAGCGCGGCAAGGCCGATACGGGTGCTTGGCATGGCGGCGAGGGTCAAGGTTTTGAACGGATTCCCGCTGGATGAGATCGAGGTCGACGCCGAGCAGGTCGCGATCAAGAGGGCACTGAACGAACTGAACGACGGCAAGAGACTGAAGCTGTCCTGGATTCCTTCGGCAAAGGCGCGCGATCTCAACCGTCGTTTCCTGAGGGGAGATGATGGCAAACGGTGGGATCTGTTTCACTTCATCGGTCACGGCGGACACGATCCGGATCGGCAGATGGGCTTCATCGTGGTGCAGGAAGAGGGCGGATCGAGTGGGATTCGGCTGTACGCCGACACGTTGAAAGTGTTCCTTACCCAGCCCGGCCAGACGCCGAGCCTCGTCGTTCTGAACTCCTGCAGCGGGGCGCAATCCGACGGTCCCCTGTTCTCGAGCACCGCTGCCGAGCTCATTCAGGGCGGTGTCCCTGCGGTGATCGCCATGCAGTTCGAGATCAGCGACAACATGGGGCTCGCGTTCGCCGATACGTTCTACACCTATCTCGCCGACAACGTATCGATTCAGGCCGCTCTGGCGCATACGAGGGCCGAATTGAAGGCGCGCCACTTCGCCGAATGGATTTCTCCGGTTCTCTACATGCGCGGCCTCGACGGTGAAATTTTCGTGGACCGGGCTGGACCTTAGCGGATGTTCATCAATGTACGGCCTTGACCCGTCCGTCGTTGCTCTCGGCCTCGGTGCGATCGCGATCTGCATCGTCAGCGCGATCGACTTTCACGCTCCTTTCGAAACCGTGGAGATCCGCTTTGCCGTGATGCGCGATCGCTACTATTTCGCGGTCCTCGCCTACGTCACGATCGCCGTGGTCTTCTATGTGTTCATGGTCAGCCAAATCCGCTGGCTGACCAATCATCTCTATCCCGGACTCGGCGCCGGCCTGCTCGTTGCCGTACCGGCGACGATCGCATTCATGGTGCTGGCGCCGCACCTGCCGATCCTATCTCGGGTGATCGGACTTCTGAGAACCATGATGCAGACGCTGGCGCGCTACCCGCAGGCCGTGGAGACCGTCATCGTGGCCATCGCGCGTTCGCCCATCCGGGTGACGGAGCGGGCAAAGCCGGAGTTGCAGCGCGAGCTCGAAGGATATGGCGTTCCCGCGAGGCTGATCGAGAAGGCGCTCAATCAGGATGACGAAGTGCTTGCCGTCGGCGCGACGGCCATGATCATGCAGGTTGCTTCGCTTCACACCAGTTTCCTCGAACTGCGCGGCAACCCGCGCTTCGAGAGGTTCTTCCGCGCGCGGAAAGCCGCGTTTGACGAGCTGGAGAGGCAGTATCGGCGAATGCTGCGACGGTCGGCGCGGGCCCTCCTGCTGACGGAAGACATCATGGTGTCGGATGTCGACGAGCGGGAGCTGGTGCTCGAGATCTCCGATTTCATCGCGGAAGAGTGTGAGGATTTGCGGGTCGCATACCAGCGTCGTCTGGCCGAGGCGACCTTGTCGGTCGTCGACAGACGCGATTCCCGGACGGAGCTGATATCCAGCTTCGGGTATCAGACCGTTCTGCCCCAGCCATTGCCGTTTGCACCCCTGGTGACGATCTTCGTCCTCGACTTCGCGGTCTCTGTGGCGCCGCTGTTCTTCCTCGATCTGCCGAAGAAGTTTGCGGTTGGTTCGCTGGCCGGAGGCCTCTCGTCCCTCGCACACGCGGTCGCGCTGACGATCTCGATCTTCTTTGCAATCTATCCGAAGGCCTCGACGAATTTCGCGCGCCCCTCGCTGTACGCGTTGCCCTGGAGCTCTTACGTGGTCTTCGGGGCGTGCTCGTATCTGGCGGGCAACTTCATACTATGGTTGACTTACAGCACGATTCCGATCGCTGAAGGCTGGCTGGCGAAGAATCATCCGTTTGCGGCGAGCTCGCTGTTCTCCCTGATCTTCCTGGTCAACACGCTGGTCCTGAGCATTCTTCTCGACGTGCGGCTGAGGGCGGACCGGCTGGATTATCACGAGGCGAGACTGAAGGACGGCGCGGCCCATGCGGTGGTCATGGCGTCGCTGATGTTCAGCCTTCTCGTCAGCTTCGTATTGGTGACCAGGGCCTTTGGTCTGGAAATGCCGACCATCCCGTTGTCGTGGTACGCCGGCATCGTCGCGTCCTTCGGAGTTCTCGGCTTCGTGGTCGGATACCTCGTGCCCTCGACGGCGGAAGCCTACATCGAATCCAACAAGCTGATCCGGAAGTCGTCGGCGCTCGATGGCAATCTGCTCGGTTGGGCCGCGCCTGCGTCGCAGTCGACTGTCAAGCCTTGACCTCGCGCTGTCGGAGGGGCGCGCGACGTGCGCCCCGCGGCATTTGAAGGACGTAACGAAGAACGCATCTGCACAGGGGGAAGGACATGGCTACAATTGAGATAGCAAACGGGATCGTGGTTCAAAGTCCCGACGATGTCGAGGTCAGGGTGGTTCAGGATGGCGCTGCCCGCCGGGGATTGCGCCGCGCCTCCACGAGCCAGATGAGGGGCACCGATCAACTCAAGAGGGCGCTGTCGGCGTCCGACTTCACGATCGCGGCCGAAGTTGAAATGGCGCCGACGCGCCCCGGTACGCGCGCCCTGCGACGGGACGCGCAGACGCCGACGCAGATCGAGGTCGAGGTCGGCCCGTCCGAACGGGCGATGGTGCTGATCGAAGGGGCAGGTGGCGTCTATGCCTGGAGCTACCCGCAGCAGGTTGCCCGTCCATCGCGGCAACGCGGCGGTAGACAGGTTCTGGTGTTCCCGCTGACGGCCGAAACGAGCGGCACCCGTGGAATCTCCACGGCACGCGGCAAGCGTGGCCCGGTTCTCGACTGGGTCTCGGACAAGCTGATCGATCCGGTCCGCGCCTATGTGTTGAAGTTCGTCGCCAGAACGGCCGTCGATGCGGCGACCGACTATATCGAAGGAGACCGGGAGGAGGGGATCGTGATGATGACCGGGCTCGATCCGGCAGCATGGACCCCGTCGCGATCAGAGCGGCCGCGCTTGCCGCAAGATCGTCCGCTCAAGATCCTGCTCATGGTGCACGGCACGTTCTCGTCGACCGCGGGTGGCTTCGCGCAGCTTGCCGGTTCCGAGAGCGGGCAGGCATTTCTTTCGAGAGCCAACCAGCACTACGACGCCGTGCTCGGCTTCGACCACAAGACACTGACCGCAACGCCCGGCCAGAATGCAGGCGCTCTTGTTGCGGCGCTGCAGGCGCTGGGAATCCCGGAAAAGTCGTCGATCGACGCGGTCGTCCACAGCCGCGGGGGACTTGTCTATCGCGTGGTGGAAAATCGGCTTGCGGACCAACGACCGGACATCCGGCTCGGCAAGGCCATCTTTGTCGGCTGCACGAACGCCGGGACGCATCTTGCGGAGCCCGAGAACTGGGCGGCGATGATCGATCTCTACACCAACGGGATCATGGCCGGCGTCCGTGCGGTTTCATACCTGGCGGGCGGGGCGGCGTTAAGCCCCATCGTATCGCAGGGGATCAAGACTGTCGGTCGCTTCGTCCAGGCGTTTTCGGAAGTCGCCATCGACGAGCAGAGGGTGCCCGGACTTGCGGCGATGCGGCCCACGAGCGACCTCGTCAGGGAGTTGAACGGGGCGGCCGGCCCTCTCGACAAGCTCGCGACCTATTATGCGATCACTTCGAACTTCGTCGCGCAGGTCGAACCCAGCAAGGGAGTGACGAGGGAGTTCGCCGAGTTCATTGCCGATCGCGTGACAAATCGCCTGTTCCGGCTCGACAACGATCTGGTGGTGGATACCTCGTCGATGACCTCGTTCGGGACCCGCGGCTCGCGTCTCGCCAGCGACGCGACCTTTGCCTTCGGCAATACGGACGACGTCTTTCACACCACTTACTTTGCGACGGATGTCGTTCCGTTGAAATTGAGTGAATGGCTGGGGGTTGGCGCAGCTCGCCTCGGCGAGCAATTTGACCTGGCGCGGGCAGGATCGCGCCGAGCGACGCGGAGAGCGGCGTCCCGCGGTGAACACTCGCTGGGAGCCGTTCTGCCTTCTCCCCATCTGGAGAGCCTCGAAGCCGACTCGATGTCGGACACAACGACGCTGCGACGAATGCCAACGCGTGCGGCTCCTGCGGCTGCATCGCCCGTGCCGAGCCAGGCGTCTGTCGCAGCCGAGATGGCGCCCTTGGCACCTTCACCTGATCCAAGAACCGCCGCCTGCTATTTTGCGGCAGAGATCGAGTCTCATCCGCCGCCCAGGAAGCCGGTCCCGCTGTTTGTCACGGTTTCGCGCGAGAGGATCCAGGCTGCGGAAACACAAACGTCCAGCGCCTCGGATACCCCGGTCAACATCGATGCGTCCCGCGCCATCGTCGTTGAAGTCATCGCGCGCAGAAACTGCCGGGTCCTCGGCGAATCCAGCGCAGAGATCGACACGCCGCGGGAACGACGGGCGGAGGCGCTGCGGTTCGTCGTGGAAGGTACCGCAGAGGGCGCAGCGGACATCCTCGTCGAAGCGCGGCAGGGTCCGCGCATTCTGGCGTCCTTCACCCTGGCTCCCGTATTCGTCGATGCAGACAGCAAGACCTTGCGCCGGAGCCAGGTCGGGCTGGCCATGGCGGCACGCCCGAACGAGCCGGCGGTGCTGAGGATCTACGAGATCGTGGAGAGCGGCAAGGTGACGCTGCGCTTCGACCTTGCCTGCGTCGATCCCAACATCGCAGTTTCGGAATCGCGCACCCTTCCTGGGGGGTTCTCTCGCGACGTCTACGTTGCGGAGATCTTCAAGGGCATCGAGACTTCCTGGCTCGCGACCAACCGGTTGTATGACCAGTTCCTGGCGCGCCTCCAGGCAAACGGAATTGTCATGGCGAACGAGTTGTTGCCAGACAAGGTCCGCGAGGCGTTGTGGACCCATCGCGAGGCGATCCGCGCGATCCAGGTCATCTCGGAGGAGCCGTTCATTCCCTGGGAGCTGCTTTACATCAATGATCGGAAGTCCGGACAGGCCGGCAAGGGATTCCTCGCCGAATGGGGGCTGGTCCGCTGGCTGCACAGCACGCCATGGCCCGGTCCGAACCTTGCGATGCGCAGCGATCGCGTCAACTACGTGATCCCGGCCTATCTCGATCCCGCCTTGCAGCTCGAAGGCGCCGGTGCCGAACGCGAGATGCTGGCCAAGCTGTTCGGCAATCCCCGCGAGGTCCCGGCCGACAGCATCTCGGTGACGGGCTTCCTCCAGCACAATGCAAGGGAGTGCGACGTTCTGCACTTTGCCTGCCACGGCGAAGCGGCGCAGCGGGCGGTCATGACGGCCGACCTGTTGATGACGGGGTCCACGGTGGACGGCAGCTTTGCGCAGGATTCGCTATCGGCGGATCAGGTCAAGGCTTTTGCCCGCTTCGCCGAAAGCGGACCGAGACCAACCATTTTCATCAATGCCTGCCAGACCGGGCGCCCGGGACGCGGTATCGGCGGAGGTGTCGCCGGTTTTGTCGATGCATTCCTGCGGCCGTATTCCGAACTCGGTGCGGGCGCGCTGGTCGGAGCGCTCTGGTCGGTGGACGACAAGCTCGCCTACAGTTTTGCCGAGGCGTTCTATCGCTCGCTCAAGGACGGAAACGTGCTGGTGGAAGCCGTCCGAACGGCTCGCGAGGCAGCCAAAAGCCGGAAGGAACTGACCTGGCTGGCCTATTCCGTGTACGGCAATCCGTTTGCGCGCGTCGAAGTCGGTGCTTAGATCGAACCGGCGCAGGATGCCGGCCCGCCGTTCCAGGCCTCGTGAGTGCGAGGCCGATCGGCTTACACGAGCCTGACATCGGGGCGATCGGCTCACCGCGCATTTTTTCGCTGGCCCAGCCGTCCGGAATGCTGGAAAAGAGCGGCGAAGATTTCGGCGCGAGCCGTGCGGTGACACCGGAACATCGATGCGCCTTCTGATCGTCGAGGACAATGCCGAGCTGTCGCGGCTCGTTGCTGGCGGGCTGGCCGCGGCCGGCTATGAGAGCGACATCGTGGGCAGCGCGGCCGAGGCGCGCGAGGCGGTGAGCAGCGTCAACTATGCCGCGATGATCCTCGACCTCGGCCTGCCCGACGACGACGGCCTGTCGGTGCTGCGCGAGCTTCGCCGGCAGATGGAGCCGCTGCCGGTCCTGGTGCTGACAGCCCGCGGCGGCCTGCAGGACCGCGTGACCGGCCTGCGCAGCGGCGCCGACGACTATCTCGCAAAGCCGTTTGCGATGGAGGAGCTGGTGGCGCGGCTGGAGGCCATCCTGCGCCGGCCCGGCCAGCTGCTCGGCCGCTCGCTCAGCCTCGCCAACCTCGTCTACGACACCGAGAGCCGCCAGATCTTCATCGACGACCAGCCGCGGATCATCTCCGCGCGCGAGAGCTCGGTGCTCGAGATCCTGCTGCGCCGGCAGGGGCGGGTGGTGCCGAAGAAGAACGTCGAGGACCACATCTTCGGGCTCGAAGGCGAAGTCGCCTCCAACGCGGTAGAAGTCTACGTCTCGCGGCTGCGCAAGCAGCTGGCCGAACACGGCGCCAGGGTGGTGATCCACACCATCCGGGGCGTCGGCTATCTCATGACCGCGGAGAAATAGCGTGCCCGCCGGGGGCCATGCCAGATCGCTCACGTTCAAATCGCTGATCTCGCGCATCGTGTTCCTGCACATCGTCGCGGTCGCGGTGGTCGCGATCTTCCTGCCGCTGGTGCTGTTCTGGCTGCTCAATTCCGAGATCGACCAGCTGCATCGAGATGCCATGCGCGCGCAGGCCGAGGTGCTGGCGGAGCGTATCGTCGCGCAGCCGGACGGCACGTTGAGCTTCAACCTGCCCGACAGCCTGAAGGGCCTCTATTCGGACGCTTACGGCCGCTACCAGTTCGACATTCGCGATGCTGACGGCCGGCTGCTGTTCTCCTCGCACCGGCGCTCGGCCGCTGCGACCGCATCGCGCTTCTCCCAGACGATCTCCGGCGCAGGCGTCACCCGCGACATTGCCGGCAAGACGGTCCGTGTCCAGGTTGCCGAGGACCTCGCGCATCGCGACGTCATCATCGACGACATCGTCTCGAACTTCTTCCGGCGGGTGGGGTGGATCACCATCCCGATCCTCCTGGTCCTGCTTGCCACCGACATCATCATCTTCCGCCGCGCGATTGCGCCGCTGTGGAGGGCCTCGGAGGAGGCCAGCAATATCGGTCCGGCGCGCACCGATATCCGCCTGCCGACGGCGCAGATCCCGCGCGAGATCATGCCGCTGGTCACGGCCGTGAACCAGGCGCTCGATCGCCTCGAGGGCGGCTTTCGCGTGCAGCGGCAGTTCACGGCGGACGCCGCGCATCAGCTGCGCACACCGCTCACGATCCTGCGCACCCGGATCGAGACGCTCGACGACCGCGTCGCACGGCAGGCGCTGCTTGCCGACATCGAGGCCATGAGCCGCCTCGTCGCCCAGCTGCTGGAGATCGCCGAGCTCGACACATTGGTGCTCGATCCCGGGGAGACCGCGGATTTGCGCGCGGTCTGCGCCGAGGTGGTCGGTTCGATCGCCCCGTTCGCGATCGCGCAGCACAAGGACATCGCCCTGAAGGGGACCGACGCGCCGGTCAGTGTCCACGGCAATTCGGAGATGCTTCAGCGCGCGGTCTTCAACCTCGCTGAAAACGCCATCAAGTTCACCGCAAAGGGCACCTGCGTCGAGGTCGACGTGCGCGACGACGGTTCGGTGCGCGTGCGCGATTGCGGCCCGGGCATCGCGGAGGCCGAGCGCGAACTGATCTTCCAGCGCTTCTGGCGCGCCGACCGCCGGCGCAGCGACGGCGCAGGCCTGGGGCTCTCGATCGTGCGCGCGGTGGCGGACGATCACGCGGCCACGGTTGCGGTGGCAAACCTCCCCGGTGGCGGCGCGGAGTTCACGCTGCGATTTCGGCCGGCGGAGAAGGTGGCGTGATCACCCTCCGGGGGAGGGGAAGAGGCGGCCCGCCTTCCTTTGCTACTTCTGCGGCGGTCCCAAATCCAGCGGCGGCAGGTCGATCTGCGGCACCTCGATCTTGATCGTGCTGGGGTCGATGTTCGACTGGACGCCCTTGTAGTGCATCACCATCGCGGGGAATGCGATCACCAGACCGACCATTATGATCTGGATGACGACGAAGGGGACCGCGCCCCAGTAGATCTGGCCCGTGGTGACGGGATCCATCCGCTTGCCGGTGAGGCGATCGGTGTATCGCTCCTTCGGCGCGACCGACCGGAGATAGAACAGCGCGAAACCGAACGGCGGATGCATGAACGAGGTCTGCATGTTGACGCCGAGGATGACGCCGAACCAGATCAGGTCGATGCCGAGGTGCTCGGCGGCAGGTCCGAGCAGCGGGATCACGATGAAGGCCAGCTCGAAGAAGTCGAGGAAGAAGGCCAGCACGAAAACAAGCGCGTTGACGAAGATCAGGAAGCCGACCTGGCCGCCGGGCAGGGAGGTGAGCAGGTGCTCCACCCAGACGTGCCCGTTGACGCCGTAGAAGGTGAGCGAGAACACGCGGGCGCCGACCAGGATGAACACGACGAAAGCCGACAGCTTGGCGGTCGATTCCGTGGCCTGCCGGATCAGGTCCCAGCTCAGCCGCCGCTTCGCGGCACCGAGGATGAGGGCGCCGGCGGCACCCATCGCGCCGCCCTCGGTCGGAGTCGCGATACCGATGAAGATCGTGCCCAGCACCAGGAAGATCAGGAACAGCGGCGGCACCATGACGAAGGTCGTCTGCTGCGCCATCTTGGACAGGAAACGGAAACCGGTCAGCTTGTCGATGACCCAGTTCACCACGGCGACGGCGAACGCGAAGACGATACCGTAGAACATGCTGAGCACGACGTAATCGGCGCCATGCGTCTCGGAATTGCGCATCATGAACCATCCGAACACGCAGCTCGCGAGGAACAGCATGCCGAGCGAGACCAGGCCGCGGCCGCCGTCTTCCTCGCGGAAGCCGATGGCCTCCTTCGGCAGGCCCGGCGCGGCCTTCGGGAAGATCATGCTGACCAGGAAGGCGTAGAGGGCGTAGAGGCCGGCAAGTACGAGGCCCGGAATGAAGGCGCCTTCGTACATGTCGCCGACCGACTTGCCGAGCTGGTCGGCCATCACGATCAGGACGAGCGAGGGCGGAATGATCTGCGCGAGCGTGCCGGATGCGGCGATGACGCCGCTCGCCACGCGGCGGTCGTAGCCGTAGCGCAGCATGATCGGCAGCGAGATCAGACCCATCGAGATCACGGACGCCGCGACCACGCCCGTCGTCGCCGCGAGCAGCGCGCCGACGAAGATCACCGCATAGGCAAGGCCGCCGCGGATGGTACCGAACAATTGGCCGATGGTGTCGAGCAGGTCCTCGGCCATCCCCGACCGCTCCAGCACCAGTCCCATGAAGGTGAAGAAGGGAATGGCCAGCAGCGTGTCGTTGTTCATCACGCCATAGACCCGCTCCGGAAGCGCCTGGAGGAAGTCGGGGTGGAATTGGCCGAGCTCGACGCCGATCACGGCAAAGAACAGCCCGACGGCGCCGAGCGAGAATGCCGCGGGATAGCCGAGCAGCAGCACGACGACCAGCGACGCGAACATGATGGGCGCCATATTGGCGATGATGAATGCGGTCATGATTCCCCCTACACCGTCGCCAACGGCTACTTCTTCTCGATCGCTTCGACGAGATGCTCGACTTCCGCCTCGAGCGCCGACACCTGGGATTCATGCGGATCGGGGATCAGCCCGCGCATGACCGCAATTCGCTTGATCAGCTCGGAGATGGCTTGGACGAGCAGGAAAGCGAACCCGATCATGATCAGGGCTTTGGCGGGCCATTGCGGCAGACCGCCGGCATTGCCGGATTGCTCGTTGATGTGGAAGGAGCGCTGGAAGAACGGCACTCCGGTGATGATCATCACGATGCACAGCGGAATGAGGAAGAACAGGTGACCGACCACGTCAATCCAGTTGCGGACGGTCTTGGGCAGCGCGTTGTTCACGATATCGATGCGGATGTGCTCGTTGTCGAGCAGCGTCCAGGGCGAGCAGAGCAGGAAGACGACGCTGAACAGCACCCACTGCAGCTCGAGCCATGAATTCGAGGACGTATCGAAAGTCTTGCGGATGATTGCATTGACCGCCGAGATGATGACGGCGAGCACGATCAACCACGCGAGGCGTTTGCCCGTCCAGCGTGTGAACGCGTCGATCCCTTGGCTCAGCTTAAGGAGCGCTTGCAACGATAGGTCCTCCCCCGATTTCACCCCAGCCGTCTTGATTACGCCGACGCGGCGCGCGGCTTGTCTCGCCGCAACGGCTTGAGGCAGCAGGCACCAAACCAGCGGGCGTGCCGGCAGTCAATTGGAAGTTTGTTGGTAGTTAAGGGGAAAAAGGCCGTAGTTCGACGGTGTCAGCCGCCAGTGACGCTCATGTGCCTGGACACGCTGGGGCGGTCGTGGCGGCGGTCGATGATGAAATCGTGCCCCTTGGGCTTCAGCCCGATGGCGCGATCAATCGCATCCGCAAGCAGCAGGTCATCGCTCGATGCACGCAGAGGTTTGCGCAGATCGGAGGCGTCCTCGTGGCCGAGGCAGGTGTGCAACGTTCCCGTGCAGGTGATGCGCACCCGGTTGCAGGATTCGCAGAAATTATGGGTCATCGGCGTGATGAAGCCGAGCTTGCCGCCGGTCTCGGCGACGCTGACATAGCGGGCCGGACCGCCGGTGCTCTCGGGCAGATCCGTCAGCGTGAATTGCTGGGCGAGGCGGGCGCGCACCAGCGACAGGGGCAGATACTGGTCGATCCGTCCCGATCCGATCTCGCCCATCGGCATGACCTCGATCAGCGTCAGCCCCATGCCCTTGCCGTGGGCCCAGCGCATCAGTTCGGGCAGCTCGTCCTCGTTGAGGTTCTTCAGGGCGACGGCGTTGATCTTCACCGCAAGGCCTGCGTCGCGCGCGGCCTCGATACCCTCGAGCACCTTGTCGATCTCGCCCCAGCGGGTGATCTCGCGAAACTTCCTGGGATCGAGCGTGTCGAGGGAGACGTTGATGCGGCGGACGCCGCAATCGGCGAGCTCGCGCGCGTGTTTTGCAAGCTGGGTGCCGTTGGTGGTCAGCGTCAGCTCGTTCAATGCGCCGGTCGAAAGATGCCGCGACAGCGAGCGCACCAGCGTCATCACGTTGCGGCGGACCAGGGGCTCGCCGCCGGTGAGCCGCAGCTTCTTCACGCCCTTGGCGATGAAGGCCGTGCAGAGCCGGTCAAGTTCCTCCAGCGTCAGGAGGTCGGCCTTGGGCAGGAACGTCATGTCTTCCGACATGCAGTAGAAGCAGCGCAGATCGCAGCGGTCGGTGACCGAGACACGCAGATAGCTGATGGTCCGCCCGAACGGATCGGTCATCGCGCCCGACAGCGCGGCACGGGGGCTCGCAGAAAGTCCGTTCATACCAAATGCCTTGTCACTTACGGCGACGGGCGCACCTTTGCTTCAGCGGTGCTCTGGAAGCAATCTAAGCATCGGACGCGGCTAGGACAATCGGGTGGTATGGGGCAGATCAGCGCTTGCCCGCATTCGGATCGGGGAACGGCGAGGCCGCTGCGGGTGCAGCATCGGCCGGCGCTGCGGCGGGCGCGGCTGGTTTGGGCTTCTTCGGCCGGTGCGGCTTGCGGACCGGTTTCGGCGGCACCGCCGGCTGGAGTTCCGCAAACACCGGATTCGGATCGGTGGTGACGGAGGCGGGGGTGGTGAAATCGCCGGGATTCCTGACCACATTCACCGGCACGCTCGCCGGCTGGTACTTGGGCAGGGCGAAAGCGACCGTGAAGGGCGCATCGGGCGCGGGAACCGAGACCGAGCAGGGGGTCTTGCAGCCCTGACCAAGTGAGGTCGTGGCGTCAGCACCGGGGGGATTGGATTCGAGCCTGACCTGGACGGTCGGCGGCGCCGATTTGAACATGTCCCAAGACATCGAGGAGCAGCCACCCAGGCTCGCTCCCGCTAACGCAATCGCGATGACACGATGCATGAACCATCCACTTCTATTGCGACGAACCGCCACATCCCCGGCGCGACCTTAGGAGTGTCGTTCAGGGCAGGCAATTGGCGCGCGGCGCATAGATAATAGATGGTTAACGCAGGGCGGCGCGAGAATAATCTAGTTATATCAGTCGGTTACGGCGGGTGAAGCCGTCATCAGGCTGATGGCGGCCGCCGGCAGGTCGCGCATGTGATGGATCAGCCGGTCCGGCTTCAACTCGGCGATCGGCACGTCGGTGTAGCCGAAGCTGACCCCGATCACGGGCACTCCAGCCCGCCGGGCGACCCCGACGTCGGTGCCGGCATCGCCGACCATGATGCTTGCCTTCACGTCTCCGCCGGCCCGGGCCACGGTCTCGCGGAGAATGGTCGGATCGGGCTTCTGGACACCAAAAGTGTCCGCCCCGCAGATCGCCGCGAAACGGCGGCTGAGGTCGAGCTGGTCGAGCAGCCGCTTCGACAGCCATTCCAGCTTGTTGGTGCAGACCGCGAGGCGATGGCCTCGCGCCGCGAACTGGTCGAGTGCGGCCTCGAGCCCCTCAAAGGGGCGGGATTCGACCGCGATATGGTCGGCGTAATAGGCAATGAAATCCGCGGTCATCCGGTCCATGTCTTTGGGGGTGACGGTGCGGCCCTCGGCCTCCAGCCCCCGCTCGATCAGCTTGCGGGCACCGGCGCCGATCATGTTGCGGGCGGAGGCCATCGGCACGGGCGGCAGGCCTTCGCGGTCGAGCACGTAGTTCAGCGCGGTGATCAGGTCGGGCGCCGTATCCACAAGCGTGCCGTCGAGATCGAAGACGATGGTGTGAGGGCAAGTCCCTTTGAAGGAGGTCATGGTCCCAGCGCTACCGGCCCGGTCGCATCCGCGCAAGGGGCGGGCCCATAAGATCACCTTATAGGCCTGTTCCCGCGAGGAAAACGAGGCTACATAGGCCGCCGAAAGCGGCCGCGATCGGCGGCTCATCCTCCGAATCCAGGGCGGGCGCACACGTGAACATGGACCAGTTGAAGCGGCAGGCTGCTGCCCGCGCCCTCGAGGAGGTGCGCGATGGCATGCAGCTCGGGCTCGGCACCGGCTCGACGGCCAAACATTTCGTCGAGCTGCTCGGCGAGCGCGTCGCCGCCGGTCTCAAGGTGGTCGGCGTGCCGACCTCCGAAGCCACGCGCGCTGATGCGGAACGTTGCGGCGTGCCGCTGACGACGTTGGATGAGATCGACCATCTCGACATCACCGTCGACGGCGCCGACGAGATCGATCCCGAGCTCAATCTGATGAAGGGCGGCGGCGGTGCGCTGCTGCGCGAGAAGATCGTGGCCGCCGCCTCGGATCGCATGATCGTGATTGCGGACGACACCAAATGGGTGCCGACGCTCGGCAAGTTTCCGCTGCCGGTCGAGGTTGTCCCGTTCGGGCTCGGAGCGACGCGCCGTGCGATCGAAAAGGCATTTGCCGAATGCGGCGTTTCCGGGCAAATGGCGGTCCGCAAGGACAAGGGCGGCCACGTTTTCGTCACCGATGGCGGCCACTGGATCGTCGATGCCCAGCTCGGACGTATTGTGAATCCCCCCGGTCTCGCCAAGGCGTTGAGCGCCATCCCCGGGGTGGTCGAGCATGGTTTGTTCATCGGCTTGGCCAGCTCGGCCGTTCTGGCGGGCGGCGAAGGAATTCGCGTGATTGAACGGCGCAAGCCGAAAGGAGACCAGGAATGAAGAACGTGTTGAAATTCTTGCCGGCCGTAACCCTCGCCGTGGGATTGGCGCTTTCGGCCGCCCCGGCGGTGGCGCAGCAGCCGGCCCAGCCCAAGGCTGCCGCCGCGCCGGCCCAGCCGAAGGCATCGCCGGCCGCGATCGCAGCGGCCAGGGAGATCCTGCAGATCAAGAACGCCACCGCGATGTATGCCGGTGCCGTGCCCGGCGTCGTCGAGAAGACCAAGATCGCGCTGATCCAGCAGAATCTCAACTACCAGAAGGAGCTCAACGAGGTCGCCCCGATCGTGGCTCAGCAGCTCAACGGCCGCCAGAACGAGATCGGCGAAGGCATGGCCCAGATCTATGCCAGCGAGTTCACCGAGCAGGAGCTGAAGGATCTCGTCACCTTCTACAAGTCGCCGCTCGGCAAGAAGCTGATCGAGGCCGAGCCGCGCGCCATCGGGCTGAGCATGGCCTTCATGAACTCCTGGGCCCAGAACTTCTCCGAGACCGTGATGGGCGCCTTCCGTGCCGAGATGCGCAAGCGTGGCAAGGAGATCTGATCGATCCTATTTGATCAGAGATTGTTGAAAGAGGTCGGAGTGGACCATGGCTGAATTCGACGTCGACCTCTTCGTCATCGGTGGTGGTTCGGGCGGCGTGCGTGCCGCCCGCATCGCGGCCGGGCACGGCGCCCGCGTGATGATCGCGGAAGAGTACCGCATGGGCGGCACCTGCGTGATCCGCGGCTGCGTGCCGAAGAAGCTGTTCGTGATCGGCTCGCATTTTCGTCAGGACATCGAGGACGCCGCGGGTTTCGGCTGGACCGTTCCGCCGGCCAGCTTCGACTGGCCGACGCTGATCGCCAACAAGGACAAGGAGATCGCGCGGCTGGAGGCGGCCTATACGACGAACGTCGAGAAGTCGGGCGCGCAGATCGTCAAGAGCCGCGCGGTGATCGAGGACAAGCACACCGTCCGCCTGCTCGAGAACGACAGGAAGATCACCGCGAAATACATCCTGATCGCTACCGGCGGCGCGCCCAACCATGGCGCCGCGATTCCCGGCATCGAGCACGTGATCTCCTCCAACGAGGCGTTTCACCTGAAGGAGCTGCCGAAGCGGATCGTGATCCAGGGCGGCGGCTACATCGCGCTGGAATTCGCCGGCATCTTCGCCGGCTTTGGCTCCGACGTCACCGTGATCTATCGCGGCGACAACATCCTTCGCGGCTTTGACGAGGATGTCCGGACCCATGTCCGCAGCGAGATGGAGAAGCAGGGCATCACCATTCTCACCGGCTGCACGGTGACCAAGGTCGACCGCCACGGCGAGAGCTTCACCACCCATCTGTCGAACGGATCGAGCATCGGCTCCGACCAGGTGATGTTCGCCATCGGCCGGCATCCCAACATCGCCAATCTCGGGCTGGAGAAGGCCGGCGTCGCCATCAACCCGAACAATGGCGGCATCGCCGTCGACCATTTCTCCCGGAGCTCGGTCGACAGTATCTATGCGATCGGCGATGTCACCCACCGCTTCAACCTGACGCCGGTCGCGATCCGCGAGGGCCATGCCTTTGCCGACACCGTGTTCGGCAAGCGCGAGGTCAGGGTCGATCACGCCAACATCCCGACCGCCGTGTTCTCGCAGCCGGAGGTCGGCACGGTTGGCCTGACGGAAACCGAGGCGCGCGCGCAATTCAGCCACGTCGACATCTACAAGACGACGTTCCGCCCCATCAAGGCGACGATGTCGGGCCGCGACACCCGCGTGCTGATGAAGCTCGTCGTCGATGGCGCGACTGATCGCGTGCTCGGCTGCCACATCGTCGGCGATGCCGCCGCCGAGATCACGCAAGCCGTCGCAATCGCGGTGAAGATGAAGGCGACCAAGGCGGATTTCGACGCGACCATCGCGCTGCATCCGACCGCGGCCGAAGAGCTCGTCACGATGCGCACGCCGACCGCGCGCCACGTGCGTCAGGCGGCGGAGTAAGCTCGGCGCTCAGCCGTAGAGATACCCGACCGGCTTGCCTTCGGTGCGCAGGGGACGGACGTCCTTGTGGGTGATGATCTGACCGGCGAGGCCGTCGATCTCGTCACGCTGCGTCGGCGTCCAGCTGCGCAGCTCGTTCATGCCCTTGAGCAGGCCGAGCCGCAGGACCTGGGTGTTTTCGCCGACACCCGTGAGCCTGATGGAATCCCCGTCCGCCGTCACCACGTCGCCTGCGGAAAGCTCAAAGCTCTCGCCGGCCTTTCTCTCGAACTCGGCCGTGCCGCGAATGACACGATAGATCACGACCTCGCCCTTGGCGAAACAGCTCGCGTCGGCGGCGATCGACGTGCTCTTCGGCAGCAGCGACTGACCGCGCGGGTCGGTTGCGATGATGTGGCCAGTGACGAGATGGCCGCTCGGAATCTCGATGCCGATATCGCGCACGTGGACCGGCATGGCCGATTTGACCGAACCATCGGTGAGCGGCTTGAACAGCGCATCCAGAGCCAGGGGATCCTGAAGCCAGAAGCCGGCATCGGCCGGCCGGTTGTGCAGAGGATGGCTCCACGCCACGCGCGGCGTCTCGGCCTCGTTGATCTGGTCCGGACCGACGATGGTCGGGTTCGGAAAAGTCGTCGGATCGGTGATGAAGGCTTCGAGGAATTTGCCCGAATACCCCATCGAGATCGGATCGGGCACCACGGTCTGCGGCGTCTTGAGGTTCTCTTCGGTCGACAGTCCCGACCAGGTGTAGAAGAGCTGGCGGTGGACGATCGCGCTTTGCAGCATCACCGCGCCGGGGCCGACATTGTAGAAGCGCCCGTCATAGTCGAAGGTGAACGCGCCCGAGGTGACCAGCACGAGCTGAAAGCCGCCCGGCGGAAGATGAAGATGGAAATCGGTGGGGCCGGTGTCGGGCCGGTAGATCGGCAGATTGGTCGCGACCTCATGCAGCAGGAAGGTCTCGTTGTTGGCGTGAAAGCCTTCGTTGGCGCGGTTGTAGAGGGCCTGCGGCCGGTACGTCGCCTCGAACTTCGCATCCCGGTCGCGATCGATCGCCACGAAGTCCTGGTCGTTGAGACGCAGCCGCGCGCCGTTCGGATGGGTGAGACCGGTGAATTTGAGATCTCCGGCAGCATGCACGTTCATGGCATTCTCCGATCTGGGGCCGTCCATCCCGGAGCTGGGGCGCACGCAACTTTCCGCTCTCTATCGTGGGCGGGCAGGGAATTGGGCCAGATGCTGTCTTGCGAATTTTGGGCCAGTCGGCGCGCAGTGCGCGCGCAGGCTCGCCGTCCGCAGGCGGCGCGTAAGAAATGCGAGCTTGCACCGAAGGTTAGACAACGGGTTCGCCAACCTGCCTGACCTTTCCGCGCAGGTCCGTAAGTTCGGTGGAGCGACCTATGTTGTCTAATTTGTCGGCAGGTCTCCTGCAGGGGCATGCAGCCGTGCAAGCTCGCGGCGACAGGCAAATGCCCGGCGGCTCAGTGTCTCAAGCCGTTCATTCGAACGACTGACGGACGCTTCGCTCGGGCTTGCCGAACGGGCTATCCGCCCACTTCGCCATGTCCAGCGCGCGGGCGTCGAGGCCTTCACACCAGAGGCAGCTCGGTTCCACGCGGCCTTTGGCCGTCAGCATCGGGACGAGCGCATGGCCGCAGCCGGTGCAGGATGTGGTGCGATTCATGCGGTTCTCCGCGCTCATCGGATTCAAGGGCGACATATTCGCTGCCGAAGCTTGCGCGAGCGCTATGGCGGCGCAGACGCTCGTTCCCGAGATGTAGATGTAGCGATCAATCGTGACACGGTTGCGATGTCGTCGCCGCTTGCGCGATAGGCGGAGCGTATCGCCTTCCGGATCCCGGCTCTGCGCCACAACGCGAAGGGCGTTGCAGCGCGCCCCGGACGCGGTTTCATCGCTATGGAACCGATGCGGCGGCTGGTCGCAGTCATGTTGCCTTGATTCCGACAGAGCCGCCTTTATGTCTGAGCAGAACAAGAATCCGGGCCCCTCTGGCGAGGACGCCGACCATGTCGGCAAACCTCGTGATGTCGGATGACCTGTCCCGCGCGAATGCGATGGATCGGCCGATCGTCGGGCCTTTGTTCGTTCTCTCCGACTATCCGTCCCCATCGCAGCTCCGTGCGGCCATTTCGCAAGTTAAGGGAGCTACGATGTCTGACGCCAGAACTTCAAATCCGATGGAAATCGAGATCACGGAGCCGTCGAGCCTGAACGAGCAGGCGGCGGTCGCGTTGGTGATCGTGGGCGCGCTGGTTGCGGTTGCCGACCGGCGCGTCTCGCCCGTCGAGCGCGACGAGGTGATCCGTTTCATCAGGGACCGCAAGCTGGCGCCGCACATTTCAGACGAACGGCTCTATGCGATGTTCGATGACCTCGCCGAACGGCTCGAGGAGCCGGATTTTGCCAACGTCGTGATCGACACGCTGCGGCCGGTTTCGAATCTGCCGCTCTCGTCCCATTTGATGGAGCTGTCGGAGCGCGTTGCTGCCGCAGATGAGGACGTCCATCCCCACGAAGTCCAGGCGATCAAGTTGTTGCGCTTGCTGACGCTGGTGCTGCCGCGCGCGAAACCGGTCGTGCCCAGTGCAGCGGACGCCACGCTCCAGGCCGCCCTGAAGGAGTAAGCATGAGCACAGTTTCGGACGAGCGCACCACCGAAGCCGTGGGCACCACCGGCGAGATCGCCGGTGGAGATCCGCGCCTGGCCAAGCTCGTCGACCGCCTGCCGGGGCGCATGGGCGACACCTTCACCTATCTGCTCAAGCCGTCCAGCCGCTGGGTCAGGATCCCCTCGGGCACGCTGCTGGTCGCCGGCGGCGTGCTCTCCTTCCTGCCGCTGCTCGGCGTCTGGATGCTGCCGCTCGGCCTTGCGCTGCTCGCCGAGGACGTACCGGCGCTGCGCTCCTCCCGTTCGAAGGTCTTCGACTGGATCGAGCGCCGCAAGCCGCATTGGCTCGATCCGTCGACATCGAAAAATGATCAAACATGACTGAATTCATCACCGCCGAGGCGCTGACCGCGCTGTTTCAAGTCGTCCTGATCGATCTCGTGCTCGCCGGCGACAACGCCGTCGTCATCGGCCTCGCCGCGGCGGGCCTGCCGGCCCAGCAGCGCCGCCGCGCCATCATCGTCGGCATCGCCGCCGCCACCGTGCTGCGCATCGCCTTCGCCGGCGTTGCGACCCAGCTCCTGCAGGTCATCGGACTGCTGCTCGCCGGCGGCGTGCTGCTGCTCTGGGTCTGCTGGAAGATGTGGCGCGAGTTGCGCGAGCAGGCCACGCATTCGGAGCAGCTCGCGTTCAGCAATGGCGGCGGCGCGGATGCCGCGCCGGCACAGCGAAAGACTTTCGGCCAGGCGGCGGTGCAGATCGTCGCCGCCGACGTCTCGATGTCGCTCGACAATGTGCTCGCGGTCGCGGGTGCCGCGCGCGAGCATCCCTACATCCTCGCCTTCGGCCTGTTGCTGTCCGTCGCGATGATGGGGGTCGCCGCCGATCTGCTCGGCCGCGTGCTCCAGAAGCAGCGCTGGATCGCCTATGTCGGCCTCGCCATCATCATTTACGTCGCCTTCGAGATGATTTATCGGGGCTCGCTCGAGCTCGCGCCTGTCATCGCGAGTCTCTGAGGCGCATTCCTGTCTGCAATCCGGAGCGATCCATGACGTCTGAACCCAAGGCACCTTCGGCGCCGGCCGCGCCAAGGCCGCCGGTCGGCCTGCTACCGAAGCTGATCTTCGGCTCGCGCTGGCTGCAATTGCCGCTCTATGTCGGCCTCATCGTCGCGCAGGCGGTCTATGTGCTGTTGTTCCTGAAGGAGCTCTGGCACCTGGTCCTGCACTCGTTCGACGCCAGCGAGCAGCAGATCATGCTGGTCGTGCTCGGGCTGATCGACGTCGTCATGATCTCGAACCTTCTGATCATGGTGATCGTGGGCGGATACGAGACTTTCGTTTCCCGGCTGAACCTCAGCGGCCATCCCGACGAGCCGGAATGGCTCGGTCACGTCAATGCCAGCGTGCTCAAGATCAAGCTCGCGATGGCGATCATCGGCATCTCCTCGATCTCGCTGCTCAGGACCTTCATCGAGGCCGGTAATCTCGGCACCAACCGCAGCAATTTCACCGAGAGCGGCGTGATGTGGCAGGTCCTGATCCACATGACCTTCATCATCTCGGCGATCGGCATCGCCTGGGTCGACCGTCTCAGCGAGAGCGGCCATCGCAAGGAGGCCGGCCACGCCTGAGCCTTGCGAATGGGGCCGCGCCTTGAGGCGGCGGCCCCGCCACCGTATCGGCGGAGCCTCGCCGAACGTCGTCTTGTAGCTCCTCGCGAGGGATCACAAGCCGCCGATGAGCGGGTGATGTCTGCTTTGAACGACCATCCAGCCCTCTGACGGGAGGTGGCCGGCGGCCGTTCATGGTTTCTGTCCGCAGAGCTCGCGGGATGCCGTCGCCTCCGCTCTGTGGAGAGCGTATTCATTCCGCTGGACTGCCGACGACCGCACCCTGCCTGACGTCTTCGCGGGCGAGGATCAGCAGAAGGCCGACGATGATCAACTCGACCACCGCGAAGGCGACGAAAGCCCCGGTGAACGCGCCGGAAGAGGCGTTGACGATGGCTCCCATCATCCAGGGCGCCACGAAAGCCGACAAGATGCCGAACACCTCCGCATAGCCGATCGCCGCCGGTGCGAGCGCGTCGGAGTATTTTTCGCTGAGCAGCGCGAAGATCGCGCCGCCGCCGAGCAGCGCGACGCCGCTGAGGGCTGCGAACAGCACCAGCACACCGAACGGCATCGGCGTAACGACGCTCCAGAGGAACATCAGTGCGGTCAGGAAGGCGAGCCCCGCGGTGAGCTTGATCATGAACGGCTTGCCGAGCCGGTCGGACATGTAGCCGCCGATCACCAGGAACAGGACCTGCGAGAGCCCCATCACGGTGCCGATCACGGCGCCGGCTTCCGGCGGCATGTGCTGCACGGCGATAAAGGCGGGCACCACCCAGGTCGCCGTGCCGGCGATTGCGAAGGTACAAGCCACGATGCCGAAGCCACCGACTGCGATCCATTTCGAGCGGAAGATTTCGCCAAGCGGCAGGTGCTTCTGAGGCGTCTCATTCCCCCGGGTGAAGTCGGCGATGCCGATCTCGCTCGGGCTGTTGCGAACGACGAGCGCGTTAATCGCAGCGACGATCAGGGTGCCGAACGCCAGTACTGCGAAGAAGGTCCGCCATCCGGTCGCAATGGTCAGGGGAATGCCGAGTGCGAAATCCAGGGTGATGGCGAGGCTGTAGGCCGCAAGGATGATTCCGACCACCGACCCGCGCCGGCTCTGCGGAAACCAGCCGAAGATCAGCTTCATGTTGCCGATGAAAATGCCGGCATCGAAGAAGCCGATCAGGAGCCGCAGCAGCACAAGCTGGGTGTAGGTCTGGACGAACACCTGGAGCATCATCCCGAGACCGGTGCCGGCAAGTCCGATCAGCAGCATGTTGCGCGCCGTCATCGAGCGGCTCACCGGTGACCACACCATCATGCCGATGCCATAGGTCAATGCGAAGATGCCCTGCGCCAGACCGGCCTCGGCGGGATTGAGTTTCAGGCTCTCGGAGACGAAAGGCAGCACGGCCGCGAAGGCGTACCAGTCGGCCGCGAGGAATATCTCGCAGAAGATGGCGAGTGCCAGCATGCACTTTTGCCAGACGGCAATCCGTCGGCGCTCGCTCTCGGAAATGGTGGTCCAGTTGATCGTCATGATCGATCCTCGCGGTTTGAGCTTTCGGCGGGAGACGAGCATCAGGCCGGGGGCGGCAGGAAATTGACCTCGTGCTCGGCGGCACGCCGAACGACTTCCTGCGGATCGGGCAGGTTGTGGATGCGCTCGAACAGCTCCTTGAGCGATCGCGTCGGCGCAACCCAGAACAGGCTGGTCGCGGTTTCGCCGGACTTGTTGAAGATGCCGTGGGGAATGCCTTTGGGCATGCGCACGAGGTCCCCGGCGGTCGCCACCAGGTCCTTCCCGTCAAGCCAGAGATCGTAACGGCCGCTCAGTACGTAGACGAATTCGTCCTGGGTCGGATGAACGTGCGGCGGCACGAAGGTGCCGTCGGGAAACACGGCGTGCCAAGCCATCGACGCCTCGGAGTGCTGCTTCAGCGTGTACGTCTGGCCCAGAATGCTCCAGACGATGTTGCCAAAGCCGTCTTTGGCGGGGGTTACGCCCGGAGGCATCTCGATCATGGTGGTGTCCTTCTGTCTGAGCTACTCGGCTAGAAAATCGGTGACGTGATGCGCGGCGGAGGGCGTTTCCTCGAACACCAGATGTCCCGTGTCCGGCACCAGCGTCACGCGCGCGTGGGGCAGCCCGGCCTTCCAGGCCCCGGCCTGCGCCGTTGGGCGCAGGCGATCCGCGGCGCCCCACAAGACCAGCGTCGGCATCGTGATCCGGTGCAGCCAGTGCGCGAGCTTTGGATTGCCCTGCGGATCGCTGCGGATCAGCTTGGCGAAGCCCGTCACCTCGCGCCCGAGGCGGGCGTCGAACGCAGGATCTGGCGCCGTGGGAAAGTAACGCAGCGCGTTTGACGGATCGTGCGCGAGATAGGCCGGCAAATCCTGTGGCGCGATATCGAACAGGCCGGGGGCCGGTGCGCTCGCAACCACGAGGCCGGCGGGCGCGACCAGCACCAGCTTGCGGACGCGATGCGGCTGGCGGATGGCGAATTCGGCGGCGAGCCACCCGCCGAGCGAAAATCCGGCAAGATCGAACGTCGCGAGTCCCAGCTCGTCGAGCAAGTCCGTGGTCTGGAGGACATGATCCTCGATCGTATCGATCCAGACCGCATCGCCGGAGTCGCCGAAACCGGCCTGATAGGGAATGATGACGGTGTGCCGCTTCGCCCAGTCGCGCGCCATCTCAAAGCCGGTAAACGTTCCGGTACCGTGCAAGAACACCAGCGGGGGGCCGCTTCCGATGGTGTGAACGACGGTGCGCACGCCGTTGATGTCGTATTCCGCGCGAGCAAAGCCGGTGAGGTCGGGCGAGGGTTTGACGGTCTCAAGCATGATGGATGTCTCCGGTTGAAGGCAGCCTGTCTGGGCACCGCAGCGGAAGAGGGGTCATGCGGCCTTGGCTCGGCGGTCGCCGACAAGCGCTGCGAATTGTTCCACGGCGTTGGCAAGGCGAGCGGCAATCATCGGCGCCAAGGGGGCGCCCGGCGCCAGTTCGTCGCTGCTCGCATAGATCGCGGTCGACACCGTGCAGGCCTCGAAGAACCCGAACAACGGACGGAGCTGATGCTCGACCACCAGCGAGTGGCGCAGCCCGCCGCCGACCGCTGTCAGCAGCACCGGGCGATTGCGCAGCACGCCGGGCTTGATCAGGTCAAAGACATGCTTGAACAGGCCGGGATACGAGCCCTGGAACACCGGGCAACCGATCACCAGGCCATCGGCATGCTCGATCGCCTCGACGAGGTCGCGCGCGCGCTCGTCGAGCCCGTTGCGAGTAAACGCAGCGATGCCTTGGCCGGCATCGACGAGGTCGAGGATGTCGGTCTTGAGCGCGTGTTGTGCCAGGAGATCGGCCGCAACGGCTTCAACAAGCACGCGCGACTTTGCCGGGCGCCAGCTGCTGCCGCAGAAGCCAACGATGCGGGATCTGTTCACGCCGACCTCCTGCGCGCTCAGCCAGTCACCCCGAACACCGTCCATTGCGCGCCGGGCCCGGGAAGGCCGAGCAGCGCACGGCCGCATTCCTCGACGATCTGGTCGGCCATCAGGATGTGCTGGGTGCCTGAGTGGATGTCGCGATAGAAGCGCTGCATCGGCGTGTTGTGCAGCGAGGCACCTCGGGCTGCGCGGTGCGCGAAGGTCGAGACGTCGGACAGGACGTCGTGGATGTGCCGCAGCGACAGCTTGATCATTGTCATTTGCGCCAGCGAGGGACTTTCGCCGCCGGTGCAGGTCTCGGAGACCTCCTTCCAGGTTTCGTGCACCAGCGCACGTGCCGCGCGAAAACGAGCCTCGGCCTGCGCGAACTGGAACTTGAAGCTGGCGCTCTCGCACGACTTGCCGAAGGGATCCTGGCGCGGGACGATGACCTTCACGAGTTCGTCGAGCATGCGGCGGCCGACTCCGACCGCCCAGCTCGAGTGCGCCCAGGCGCTATAGCCCGCGAGCCCCAGCGCGCCCTGCACGCCGCCGCGACGTGGCGCGCCTATGTCGAAATCGTAGGTCATGTGTGTCGGCACGAACAGCTCGTCGCCCTCGCTGAGCGTGTAGTCGAAGCTTCCGGTGGCGCGCAGGCCGAGCACGTCCCAATTGCCCATCAGCTTGATGGTCGCCCGCGGATGGTGGGTGACGACGATCTTGGGCTGTCCGTTGGGACCGAACATCATGTCCTTGCCGGAGGCGTCGGTGACGAAGCAGCCGGAATGGACCCATTCGGCATGCTGGATGCCGCTGCCATAGGCCCAGTTGCCGCGGATCATGTAGCCGCCATCGACCGGACGGGCGAAGCCCCGCGGGACGCCGTTGCCGGCGATGGTGATGTCGGCGCCTTTTGCGAAGACCTTCTTGATGCCCTCGTCCTCGACGTAGATCGCGAGCGTCGTGCCTTCCATGTTGTTGCCGATCGCACACCATCCGGCGGACGCATGCGTGTAGGCAAGGCGCTCGATCACGGTCATGGCGTCGTAGGGCAGAAGTTCGGCGCCACCGACCTCGCGGGGAAACAGCATCGTGTAGATGCCGGCCTTGCGAAGCGCGGCGACGACGTCGTCGGTGAGATAGCCCTGCGCCTCGGCCTCGGCCGCGCGGGACTCGACCAGTGGCAGCACGGCGTCAAGGCGCGCGTGGAACTCGGCCGCTGATGGCGTCGTGGAGGGCCTGGCGGCGCGTTGCATGGAAAGGCTCATGGTCGGTATCTCCACGTCAAGCTGTTGCTCCGCCGTGCGATCGGCGGGGAGGATCGGGACCGGCGGGGACGGCGTCCGTCGGCAAGGCTCCGCCGTCGCGTGCCAAGGCTGTTGGCGCGCGGGTGAGCAGGCAATTCGCGATGGTGACGTGACCCCGTCGGAACCGCGTGATGTCGTCACGCGATCACGATGACCGAATGCTAGGGATGAAGTGGGCAGACCGGCAATCCCCCATCATGGGGGGATCGCCGTTGCTGCCGTGCCGTAAAGCTGAGCCGGAGAAGCACGGTTCTGCCGCTTCTTTTCGCTTGACCGGAGAACAGGCGAAGAAGAAATTTTAAGCCTATAACAAATCCCAATGGGCGCACGTCGCGCGAGGAGTGGCGGTGAGGGCCAAGCAGGAGCAGTTGGACGGTCTGCCCGAAGGCCGGCTGGCGGATCGTTTGATGTCGATCGCCGAGAGCCGTTCGGTGCGTGCGCTTGGCGTGGCCTGTTGCTCAGCAATCACCGAACTCACGGGATCGCCGACTGTCGGCCTCTACCTGCTAGACGGGCTCGAGCCTGCCCTGGTCTACAGCCGCTACGTCGCCGACGGCCTGCTCGACAATTACAAGGCCGGCTTCTGGAAGCATGACCCGGTGCTCGACTGCATCATGACCCGCGGCTGCGCGGTCGACGGCGAAACCGTGATCGGCCCGCAGCATTGGCGACATAGCCCGACCTTCGAGATGCTGCATGAATGGGGCTTCGCCTACAATATGGGCGGGCCATTGTGGTGTGGCCAGAAGATCATCGGCGTGCTCTTCACTGCGACGACGGAGACGGGCGCACCCTATACGCCGCGCGCACGACTGCGCATGGAGATGCTATGCCGCGCCGGCTCGCTGGCGCTGACCAACATGATGAATGCGGGCGAGATTGAAACCCACCGTAGCCCGAGCCGTCAGGCCGGGACGCTGTCGGCATCGCTGCCGCCGCGCTCGGCTGATGTCGCCATCAGGGTTTGCCGCGGCCAGACCAACAAGGAGATTGCCCGCGAAATGGGGATCTCCGACCAGACCGTGAAGGAGCACGTCGCCAATCTGTGCCGCCGCTTCGGCGTGCACAACCGGACCGAACTTGCGGCCTGCCTTCTGAGCGCGCGGCAGTAAACCCGCCGACTGCAGCGGGCGTTCGGCCTCCGGATCGATAAAATTGTCTGCAATCGGTTCAGCGGCGGCAAACCCAGCGGACAAGAACCGCGCAGCCTTAAACTTCGATTTTGGAACCGATCTGCATCCTGCCCGCAACAGGGCAGGGCATCGGCATGTCAATTCTCAGGGAGATCATCGCAGCGGTCGCGGGAGTCTACGCGCTCCTGTTCGTCTGCGACGCATTGTTCGGCGTCGGCGAGACTCGTTTCGACGACGCATATTACCGCGCCAGCTTCTACGCGCCGCGGCCGATGGAATTCCGCTTCGCCGGTGACACGCCGCCGGCGGTGCGCGTCAGCGACGCTTTTGCGCAGTTCGCGCCGGGCGAAGCCAAGCCGAACAGGCGCTACTCGTCTCTGACGACGATCATCCGTTGACGTCGCCTCATTCTCCCTGAATCCATTCCGCTACGCCGCGCCATAGCGTGTCGCGGTGATCGGGGCGGAAGAATCCGAAATGGCCGATCGCCTTGGCGCCGACGTCGGACGGCTTGACGTCGAGCACCTCCGGCTTGATCGCCGTGAATCCGCTCGCGAGCAGTTCGACCGCAGGCCGCGTGGCCCAGGGATCGTCGGAGAAGCACAGCGCGCGCAGCTCGCCCTTGAACCTGGTAAAATTCTCCAGCGCCGGCAGTTTGGAATCGAAGAGATAGCGGGGGCTTGAGACCCATTCGGCCCATTGCAGGAAGACGCCCTTGGGCAAATCCTCGCCGACGCCGGCCCAGCCCGGCGCGTAGCCCAGGGCGTGGGCCAGCGGTACCCCAATCAGGTTCATGAAGGCCACCACGCGGTATTTCTCCGGGGAGGTCATCAATCGCCACGTCGCAGCCTGCGAGGCCACGAACGCGGCGCGCGAGATTTCGCCGTTGTTCGCGATCAGTCCGAGCGCCTGGCCGCCGAAGGAATGGCCGACATAGGCAAGCGGCAGGGTGCTGTAGCGCTCGCGCATCCAGCTGACCGCGGCGGTAACGTCGAGTTCGGCCCAGTCGGACATCGAGGCCTTGAAGCCGACCAGCGATTTGGGCCGGTTGTAGCCGACCATCGCCGGAAGCCGGGAGTCGCCGATGCCGCGATAGTCGTAGGTCAGCACGGCGCAGCCGCGATGGGCGAGGTAGGAGGCAAAGCCTCGATAGATCTTGCGCGGCACGGCGGTCGCCGAATTGATCAGGACGGCATGGTGCTTGGCGCCGCGCGGCAGGAACAGGGTGCCGGTCAGCGCATAGCCGTCGGTCGCGGGGAAGCTGATCTCGTCGATGAAAACGTCGTCCAGTGCCGCGTCCATGGGCGGTCAGTGTCCTGCCAGTTTCCCTGCCTGCCCAAGCAAATGCGAATTCAGCTTTGGCCGCAAGGGTTTGCGCTGCGAACTGGATTTACAACTGGCGGCCGGAAGCCAGCCTGTGTATAAGGCGGCCCTCGCAACCCACAGATCAGGTTGTGCTTTTTGCTTCACGGAGAGATTGCGATGTCCGAGCGGTGGACGCCCGAGTCCTGGCGCAGCAAGCCGGTTCTACAGGTGCCCGAATATCCCGACGCCAAGGCCTTGGCCGACGTCGAGGCGCAGCTTGCGACCTTTCCGCCGCTGGTGTTCGCCGGCGAGGCGCGCAATCTGAAGAAGGCCCTGGGGCGCGTTGCGGCCGGCGACGCCTTCCTGCTCCAGGGCGGCGACTGTGCCGAGAGCTTCGCCGAGCACGGCGCCAACAACATCCGCGACTTCTTCCGCGTGCTGCTGCAGATGGCGGTGGTGCTGACCTATGCCGGCGCCGTCCCCGTGGTGAAGGTCGGTCGCATTGCCGGCCAATTCGCAAAACCGCGGTCATCGCCGACCGAGAAAGTCAACGGCGTCGAGCTGCCGAGCTATCGCGGCGACATCGTCAACGACATCGCCTTCACCAGGGAAGCGCGCGTGCCGGATCCGCAGCGCCAGCTGATGGCCTATCGCCAGTCGG
This sequence comes from Bradyrhizobium sp. CCBAU 25338, assembly GCF_028128965.1. Taxonomy (NCBI): domain Bacteria; kingdom Pseudomonadati; phylum Pseudomonadota; class Alphaproteobacteria; order Hyphomicrobiales; family Nitrobacteraceae; genus Bradyrhizobium; species Bradyrhizobium sp. CCBAU 25338. The sequence continues at coordinate 218,310 of NZ_LFKY01000036.1, read as the reverse complement.
CGGCGACGCTGAACCTGCTCCGCGCCTTCGCCACCGGCGGCTTTGCCAATCTCGGCAGCGTGCATCAATGGATGCTCGGCTTCCTCAAGGACTCGCCGCAGTCCCGTCGCTACAAGGAATTGGCCGACCGCATCTCGGACGCGCTCAACTTCATGCGCGCCTGTGGCCTCGATCTCGAAAGCCATCCCGAACTGCGTGCCACCGATTTCTACACCAGTCACGAGGCGCTGCTGCTCGGCTACGAGCAGGCCATGACCCGCGTCGATTCCACGACCGGCGACTGGTACGCGACCTCGGGCCACATGATCTGGATCGGCGACCGCACCCGTCAGCTCGATCACGGCCATGTCGAATATTTCCGCGGCATCAAGAACCCGATCGGGCTCAAATGCGGCCCCTCGCTGAAGCCCGACGAGCTCTTGAAGCTGATCGACGTGCTCAATCCCGACAACGAGCCGGGCCGGCTGACGCTGATCGGACGCTTCGGCTCGGACAAGATCGGCGAGCACCTGCCGAACATGATCCGCGCCGTGAAGCGCGAGGGCCGGGTCGTGGTCTGGTCGTGCGATCCCATGCACGGCAACACCATCACCTCCACGTCCGGCTACAAGACGCGGCCGTTCGACCGCATCCTGTCCGAGGTGAAGTCGTTCTTCGCGATCCACGCGGCCGAAGGCACGCACGCCGGCGGCGTGCATCTGGAGATGACCGGCCAGAACGTCACCGAGTGTCTCGGCGGCGCCCGCGCGATCACGGACGAGGACCTCAACGACCGCTACCACACGGTCTGCGATCCCCGTCTCAATGCCGAGCAATCCATCGACATGGCTTTCCTGATCGCGGAGCTCCTCAAGCAGGAGCGCGCCGGCAAGGCCCAGCCGATTCCGGTCGCAGCGGGGCTCTAAGACCTTGCTGCGGATCTGGAAGGCCACGATCAATTCCCGGAACGGTCTGGCCTTTGCGTTCCGATCGGAGCAGGCCGTCCGCGAAGAGATCTTTGCGCTCCTGCTGTCGGTGCCGCTCGCCTGGTTCATCGGCGCGACCGCGATGCGCGCGGTCGAGCTGGTCTGTTCCGTCGCCTTCGTTCTGGTCGTCGAGCTGCTCAACACCGCGATCGAGAAGCTCGCCGATCGGCTGACGATGGATCACGACAAGCAGATCGGCCGGGTCAAGGACATGGGCTCGGCCGCGGTCGGCGTTGCCTTGCTGATGGCCGGCGCGTTCTGGATCATCGCCATCATCGAGCGGCTGGGGTTCCTCTAGCCTGGGAATGGGAGCGCCATGACCGAACGTCTCAATGAATTCGCGGTCACGCTCGCCCAGCTCAACCCGACCATGGGCGACATCGAGGGCAATGCCGCCAAGGCGCGTGCCGCGCGTGCGCAGGCCAAGTCCGATGGCGCCGATCTCGTGCTGTTTCCGGAATTGTTCATCGCCGGCTATCCGCCGGAGGACCTGGTGCAGAAGCCGGCCTTCCAGGCCGCCTGCCGCGCCGCGATCGAAAGCCTCGCACGCGAGACCGCGGACGGTGGTCCGGCCATGCTGGTCGGCACGCCCTGGGTCGAGGAGGGTAGGCTCTACAATGCCTGCGCGCTGCTCGACGGCGGCCGCATCGCGAGCTTGCGCTACAAGTGCAACCTGCCGAACTACGGCGTGTTCGACGAGAAGCGACTGTTTGCGCGCGGCCCTGCCGCAGGGCCGGTGACCGTGCGTGGCGTGCGCATCGGCGTGCCGATCTGCGAGGACATCTGGCTGGAGGAGTCCGAGGATTACGAGAACGTGGTCGAGACGCTGGCGGAGACCGGCGCCGAGATCATCCTCGTGCCGAACGGCTCGCCTTATGCCCGGGACAAGAACGACGTGCGCCTGTCGGTCGCGGTGGCGCGCGTGACCGAGAGCGGCCTGCCGCTGGTCTATCTGAATCAGGTTTGCGGCCAGGACGAGCTGGTGTTCGACGGCGCCTCCTTTGCGCTCAACGGCGATCTCTCGCTTGCGGCGCAATTGCCGGCCTTCGAGGAAAGCATCGTCACGCTGCGCTTCACTCGTAACGGCGACGACTGGCGCTGCACGGGCCCGATCGCCGAATTGCCCGAGGGCGACCAGGCCGACTACGCCGCCTGCGTGCTGGGCTTGCGCGACTACGTCACCAAGAACGGCTTTCCCGGCGTGCTGCTCGGGATTTCCGGCGGCATCGATTCCGCTCTGTGCGCGGCGATCGCGGTCGACGCGCTCGGCGCCGACCAGGTGCATGGTGTGATGCTGCCTTATCGCTACACGGCCGCACACTCGATCGCCGATGCCGGCGAGCTCGCGGGCCATCTCGGCATCCGCTACGAGGTTTTGCCGATCGCCGAGGCTGTGAACGGCTTCGAGACCATCCTGTCCGGCATCTTCAAGAACCTGCCGCCCGACATCACCGAGGAAAACCTCCAGGCCCGCACGCGCGGCACGCTGCTGATGGCGATCTCCAACAAGACCGGCCTGATGGTGGTGACCACAGGCAACAAGTCGGAGATGTCGGTCGGCTACGCCACGCTCTATGGCGACATGAATGGCGGCTTCAACCCGATCAAGGACATCTACAAGACGCAGGTGTTTCGCCTGGCGGCGTTGCGCAACGGCTGGAAGCCGGAAGGCGCGCTCGGCCCTGCGGGCGAGGTCATTCCGCCCGACATCATCACGCGCCCGCCGACAGCGGAGCTGCGCGAGAACCAGACCGACCAGGACAGGCTGCCGCCCTATGACGTGCTCGACGCCATCCTGGAGCGCCTGGTCGAACGCGAGCAGCCGCTGGACCAGATCATTGCCGCCGGCTTCGACCGCGAGATCGTCACCCGCATCGACCATCTGCTCAACGTCGCCGAATACAAGCGCCGCCAGGCGGCGCCCGGCGTGAAGGTGACGGCGAGGAACTTCGGCCGCGACCGCCGCTATCCCATCACGAACCGGTTTCGCGACAAGGGCGAGGGGGTGTCCGCGCCTGACGAGACGTTGGTTTCGCGCGGCAGCCGGGCGTCGATCGACGCGTTCGAGGGGTGAGCTTTCAAAGATGCTTGCGGGGGCGAGGCAGGCGATCTCGCTACTCATTCCGCTGTCATCATCCGCCTTGTGCGCACTTGCGCACTGGGGCGGATGATCGAGTACTCCGCGGCGGACATTGTGAAAACCAACTTCCGCCGCGGAGTACTCGATGCCCCGCCTGCGCGGGGCATGACAGTTGAGATTGGAGCAGGCGCCTTACGCTACTTCTGCTGCTGCGGCAGGAAGGTCGGGCCGACCGAGCGGATCGGCTTGTTCTCTGAACTCGACGCAGGCGCGCCGGTATCCGCGGGCGGCGTAGCAGCCGGCGCATTCGCCGTCGTCGGCGCGGGAGCTGCGCCCTTCTTCGCATTCGCAGGCGTGCCCCTGTTGAGCCGCTGCTGCTGCATCTTCCTGGCGCTCTCTTCGGTGACGATGATGTCTCCCTGCTGCTCGGCCGCGGCCTTGTCGTCGGCCGATTTCAGCGCATCCGCCCAGGTCTGGCCCGCCGCCTTGCATGAGCAGGACGGGTTGAACTCGCTGCGGAATTTGAAGGCAGTCGGTAGCGCGGTGTAGGGCTGGCCGCCGATGGAGACCGCCGAATTCATGTCTTCACCGGGATTGCGATGGGTATAGAGCACGGCTTCGGCAGCCGGGCACAGCGTCTTGCAGGTCTTCTCGTCGTCGGGGAAGCGCGCCGGCACCGTCGCAAACGAGATCGGGAAATAGGCGCCGTCGCAGGTGCGTACGCACACGGTGCGGTAGGTGCCGGATTGCGGCCCGAGGTCGGAGGGCGGCACGGCTTGCGGATTGTTCGGGTTGTTGCCGCCGCCGAACAGATTGGTGAGGAAGTTGCCGCCGCCTTGTGACTGCGCGGCATTGGCATATTGCGGGCCGCAATTGTTCTGCGCCAGCGCCATCAGCACCGAGCGGCGCTGGTTGTCGCGCTCCGGGCTGGAGCCGCCGGGACCGCCGCCGCGCAGCCGCTCGAGATTGACGGTGATCTGGTCCAGATTGGCGCGCATCTGCTGGATCTGGGTGTTGACCGGGCCGCACTGCGCCGACTGGCCGTTGAACAGCGAGAAGAAGCCGGAGGAATCGCAGCCCATGCGCTTGGCCTGCATGGTGACGCGGTCGAGCTCGGCCTGCTGCTTGGCCTGGGAATCCTGGTAGCGGCGGATCTGCTCTTCGCGCGCGGGGTCACCGCCGCCGCCACGATCGAGCGCGGCGAGCTGGCCTTCCAGCCGCACGCACATTGGGTTCGGTCCCAGCCCGTTCTGGCCGGGCTGAGGCGGCGGGCCGGGTGGTCCGGCCTGCGCGAAAGCGCCGGAGGCAAGCACGACCGCGCTCAGGAGCACGGTGCAGGCAAGGAGGAAGCGGGCACGGGGCAGGGACAACAATTCAGGCATATCCGCCATTCTAGCGAGGTCACGGCCCAATGTGACGTTGGGGGCCGAAGCGCGCCCTCCAATAGCCGCTTCCTGCGGCATCGTCACGTCGTTTCAGGGGCCATAGACTGGGCCTAAGGTCCGCCAGCTCCGAGCGAATTCAGCGCTGGCAGGTGATTGCGACATATTCGTCGCAACGGCCATGAGAGCAGTTTGCGCCGGTTTTGGGGACAGAGCCGGTAATTTCGTCGGGATCGACCCGGCGATAGCTTGATGCCTGGGCAAAATCTCGTGACTGGCAATAGGTGCGCGCGACGGATGCACCGCATGTCTCGCCCTTGGCCAGGCACTGGCCATCCGCCTGATTGGCGATAATGAAGACGCGGGTCTCGGCGAGCGCGCTGGATGACGCGAGGATCGAGGCGCTGAAAATGAGCGCGAGTGCAGATCGCATGAAAATACCGGGGCAAAAAAGGAAGGAACCGCCGGTTCCAGAATGGCCTCAAATGGTTAGGGGATCATGAACCATCAGGGCGAGCCGCGCGCTTTGCGGAGATAAGACGGCGTTTTCGCGGCTCTCTTGACGTGGGGCCGCCTCATAGCCCATATGTCGCCTCATGAACGGTCTCCTCGCCATCTGCGCCATTTGCCGCGAGATTACGAGCTAGCGATTCGCTGGCTGGAGCCGTCTTTTCTCAAATGCATTGAGAGCCTTGGACGCCCGGCCGACAGGGATGGGTTGCCATGGAATTGCGTCTTTACGATACGCTGAGCCGGGAAAAGCGGACCTTTGTGCCGCTCGATGCGAACAACGTCCGCATGTATGTCTGCGGACCGACCGTCTATGATTTCGCCCATATCGGCAATGCGCGGCCGGTGATCGTGTTCGACGTGCTGTTTCGGCTGCTGCGCCACCTCTACGGCGAAGCGCATGTCAAATATGTCCGCAACATCACCGACGTCGACGACAAGATCAACGACCGCGCCGCGCGGGATTTCCCCGGCTTGCCGCTGAACGAGGCCATTCGCAAGGTCACCGAACAGACCGGCAAGCAGTTTCATGCCGACGTCGATGCGCTTGGCTGCTTGCGGCCGACCGTCGAGCCGCGTGCGACCGAGCATATCGGTGAGATGCGCGAGATCATCGAGAGGCTGGTCGCCGGTGGCTTTGCCTACGTCGCCGAGGACCATGTGCTGTTCTCGCCGCAGGCGATGAACGCCGCCAACTCGGTGCTGCCGCGCTACGGCGCGCTGTCGAACCGCTCGCTGGACGAGATGATCGCCGGCGCCCGCGTCGATGTCGCGCCTTACAAGAAGGACAACACCGACTTCGTGTTGTGGAAGCCGTCCAAACCGGGCGAGCCGTCGTGGCCGTCGCCGGCCGGCATTGCCGCGCAGGGACGGCCGGGCTGGCATATCGAGTGCTCGGCCATGGCCTGGAAGCATCTCGGCGAGCATTTCGACATTCATGGCGGCGGCATCGATCTCGTGTTTCCGCATCACGAGAACGAGGTGGCGCAGACCTGCTGCGCCTTCCACCGCGAGCGCATGGCGAACACCTGGATGCACAACGGCTTCCTCCAGGTCGAGGGTGAGAAGATGTCGAAGAGCCTCGGCAACTTCATCACCATCCATGAGCTGCTGGCGGACTGGCCGGGCGAGGTGCTTCGGCTGAACATGCTGAAGACGCAGTATCGTTCGCCGATCGACTGGACCATGAAGTCGCTGGAGGAGAGCGCCAAGACGCTCGATGACTGGTATCGCGTCGCGGCCGATGTCGCGCCCGGCAAGCCGGCCGCGTCCGTGATCGAGCCGCTGCTCGATGACCTCAACGCGCCGCAGGCGATCGCGGCGCTGCACGGCCTGCGTGGCGATGCCCCTGCATTGTCGGGCTCGTTGCGGCTGCTCGGATTCCTGTCCGAGAGCGCGGCGCAGTGGGAAGGGCGCAAGCAGCAGGCGAGCGGCGTCGATGCCACGGAAGTCGAGCGCCTGATTGCGGAGCGGACGGCCGCCCGTGGCCGCAAGGACTTCAGGGAATCCGACCGCATTCGCGATCTGCTCGCCACGATGGGCGTTGCGATCAAGGACTCCAAGGAAGGCACGACCTGGGAGATCGCGCGATGAAGCGGCCCGATACGCCTTTCCCGCGGCACTGGCTCTATTACATCGCGCTGAAGATCGCGCTGCTCGCCGGCGCTGTGGCGCTGGTGCTCAAGCTCTATGGGATGTGGTGAAGACGATGGGACAGAGTTTGCCAAAGCCCGCCCTGCGGCCCTTCCTGCCTGAAGACGTGCCGGTGCTCGCCGCGATCTTCGCTGCCAGCATCGAGGAGCTGACCGGCGACGACTATAGCGAGGCGCAGCAGGAAGCCTGGATGCAGGCGGCCGAAGACGAAGCGTTCGGCAAGCGGCTTGCGTCCGACCTGACGCTGATCGCGACGCTCGAGGGCTCGCCGGTCGGCTTCGCCTCGCTGCGCGGCAACGATCACATCCGCATGCTCTATGTCCATCCGGCCGTGGCCGGGCAGGGTATCGCGACCATGCTGGTCGACGCGCTGGAGAAGCTCGCAGGCAGCCGCGGCGCCGAGAGCCTCTCGGTCGATGCCAGCGACACCGCGCAGGGCTTCTTCGCCAAGCGCGGCTACACCGCCCAGCAGCGCAACAGCGTCACCATCAACGACGAATGGCTCGCCAACACGACCATGAAGAAGACCCTGGGAGCGCCGCAATGAGCAAGCAGCGTCTCTATCTGTTCGACACCACGCTGCGCGACGGCGCGCAGACCAACGGCGTCGATTTCACGCTGACCGACAAGCAGATCATCGCGGCGATGCTCGACGATCTCGGCATCGACTATGTCGAGGGCGGCTATCCCGGCGCCAATCCGCTCGACAGCGAATTCTTCGCGACCAGGCCGAAGCTCAGTCATGCGCGCTTCACTGCGTTCGGCATGACGCGGCGGGCGGGGCGCTCTGTTTCCAACGACCCCGGCGTCGCCGGGCTGCTGGAGGCGAAGGCGGACGCGATCTGCTTTGTGGCAAAATCCTCGGCCTATCAGGTGCGCGTCGCGCTGGAGACGACGAAGGAGGAGAACCTCGCCTCCATCCGCGACAGCGTCGCCGCCGCGAAGGCCGCCGGTCGCGAGGTGATGCTCGACTGCGAACACTTCTTTGACGGCTACAAGGAAGACCCGAGCTTCGCGCTGGCCTGCGCCAAGGCGGCCTATGAGGCGGGCGCGCGCTGGGTGGTGCTGTGCGACACCAACGGCGGCACTATGCCGAACGAGATCGAGACCATTGTCACCGAGGTGACGAAGCACATTCCCGGCGATCACATCGGCATCCACGCCCACAACGACACCGAGCAGGCGGTGGCCAATTCGCTGGCCGCGGTGCGCGCCGGCGCGCGGCAGATCCAGGGCACGCTGAACGGTCTCGGCGAGCGCTGCGGCAATGCCAATCTCTGCTCGCTGATCCCGACGCTGAAATTGAAGAAGGAGTTTTCCGACGCCTTCGAGATCGGCGTCACCGCGGAGAAGCTGGCAACGCTCGTCAAGGTCTCGCGCACGCTCGACGACATGCTCAACCGCGTGCCGAACCGGCATGCCGCCTATGTCGGCGAGAGCGCCTTCGTCACCAAGACCGGCATCCATGCCTCCGCCGTGCTGAAGGATCCGCAGACTTACGAGCATGTATCGCCGGAGCTGGTCGGCAACCACCGCAAGGTGCTGGTGTCCGATCAGGCCGGCCGCTCCAATGTCATCGCCGAGCTCGACCGCGCCGGCATCCCTTACGAGAAGAGCGATCCGAAGCTGACGCGCCTCGTCGAGGAGTTGAAGGCGCGCGAGGCGGCGGGCTACGCCTACGAGTCCGCCAATGCTTCGTTCGAGCTCCTGGCGCGCCGCACGCTCGGCAAGGTGCCGCATTATTTCGAGGTCGAGCAGTTCGACGTCAATGTCGAGCAGCGCTACAACGCGCTGGGCGAGCGGGTCACCGTGGCGCTCGCGGTGGTCAAGGTCGACGTCGCCGGCGAGCATCTGATCTCGGCGGCCGAAGGCAACGGCCCCGTCAATGCGCTCGACGTCGCCCTGCGCAAGGACCTCGGCAAATACCAGAAATACATCGAGGGTCTGACGCTGATCGACTATCGCGTCCGTATCCTCAACGGCGGCACCGGCGCGGTCACGCGCGTCCTGATCGAGAGCGAGGACGAGAGCGGCGACCGCTGGACCACGGTCGGCGTCTCCCCGAATATCATCGACGCCTCTTTCCAGGCATTGATGGATTCGGTGATCTACAAGCTCGTGAAATCGGGGGCGCCGGCGTAAGCAAGATGTAGCCCGGATGAGCGAAGCGATATCCGGGGCGGTATACGACGCACCGATAGACTTTCCCGGATGTCTCTTCGCTCATCCGGGCTACGGACAATGGGGGAGGGGCAGAAGTATGATCGACCACATCTCCGTCGGGGTCAGCGATCTCGAACGCGCCGCAAAGTTCTACGAGGCGACGCTTGCCGCGCTCGGCCTCACGCGTCTCGTCGCGCGGCCGCGCACGGTCGGCTTCGGCAAGGCCTATCCGGAATTCTGGATCAATCTGCGCGAAGGCATGCGGCGTGTGGCCCCGGAGAGCGGCGTGCACATCTGCCTGCGCGCGAAGACCGCAAGCGAGGTCGATGCGTTTCACGTCGCCGCGCTGTCCGCCGGCGGTGCCTCCGACGGCGCGCCGGGCATCCGCCCGCACGACCGCGTGCGCTACTACGCGGCCTTCGTCACCGATCCCGACGGCAACCGGATTGAGGCGGTGACGTTTCCGGCGGAATAGAGCGTGACGGTGAATTGGCTAACTGTCACCGCGAAGGAGGTACGCTCCCTCTACCGCTTGCGGGAGAGGGTTGGGGAGAGGGTGTCTCCGCAGAGAGATTCCCAACGAGGCGAGAACCCTCATCCGCCGCTGTGCGGCGACCTCTCGCGCAAGCGGGAGAGGTGACGGAGCCCGTGGCCAAATCGAGCGAACCAACCGTCAGAGCTTGCGCGCGACTTCCGGGGCGAGCTGCTTTTCAGCCTCGGCGAGCTGGGCCACCGCGGCCTTCAGCTTCGGCAAGATCTCGTCGACGCGATCGGCCTTGAGGATGTCGACCGACAGGCCGGCGCGGATGAACTCCGTTTGGCGCATGTGCGACAGCAGCGAGAACAGCGGCTCCCAGAAATTGTCGATATTGGCGAGCAGCACCGGCTTGGCGTGACGGCCGAGCTGTTTCCAGGTCAACTGCTCGACCAGTTCCTCCAGCGTGCCGACGCCGCCCGGCAGCGCCACGAAGGCGTCGGAGCGTTCGAACATCAAGCGCTTGCGCTCGTGCATGTCGGGGGTGACGATCATCTCCTGCACGCGCGTCAGCGCATTCTCGCGCTTGCGCAGGAATTCGGGGATGATGCCCGTGACGGTGCCGCCGTGATCGAGCACGGAGGTCGCGACCGCGCCCATCAGGCCGAGCGATCCGCCGCCATAGACCAGGCGGACGTTGTTCTCGGCGAGCGCCTTGCCAAACGCCTTGGCGCCTTCGGTGAAGCGGGGATTGGTTCCAGGGCCGGAGCCGCAATAGACACAGACGGTTTTGATCGTGCTCATTGGTGCCATGATGCATTGCAGCGAAGAGGCGTCAAGCCCAATCGGTGATTCGATACTCCCGGAAATCTACCGGTAAATGACGATAAACAATCAAAGATTCGCCATCTGGCGGGGTGCGCGGACATCGGGAAGGCTCTATATGACGGACGAAAATCGTCAATCGCAGTTGCGCCCGCATCCGGCGGGCTTTCAGGTTTCTTGATGGACCAACCTCAATCGCTCGACGGCGCCGACGTTCCTGATCCTTCCGCCGGGGGACCGCTGGAGCGGGCCACGCTGATGGGCACGCTGGCGCATCTGTGGCCCTATATCTGGCCGGGCGATCGCGTCGATCTGAAGATGCGGGTGGTCTGGTCCCTGGTGCTGCTGCTCGCCGCCAAGCTGATCACGCTGGCCGTGCCGTTCAGCTTCAAATGGGCGACGGATGCGCTGACCGGCGCCAACACCGCGCCGGTCGCGGCCGACAACTGGCACCTCTGGGTGATCGCCTCGCCGCTGCTGCTCACCGCGAGCTACGGCGCGATGCGCATTCTGATGGCGGTGCTGACGCAATGGCGCGACGGCATCTTCGCCCGCGTCGCCATGCATGCGGTGCGCAAGCTCGCCACCATCACCTTCATTCACATGCACGAGCTGTCGCTGCGCTTTCACCTCGAGCGCAAGACCGGCGGCCTGACGCGCGTGCTCGAGCGCGGCCGCGAGGGCATCGAGGTCATCGTGCGCATGGTGATCCTGCAGCTGATCCCGACCATCGTCGAGGTCTCGCTCTTGATGGCGGTGCTGCTCTGGCAGTTCGACTGGCGTTACGTGGTCGTTACCCTGATCACGGTCACGCTCTACATGTACTACACCTACATCGCGACCGAGTGGCGGATCGGCATCCGCCGCAAGATGAACGATTCCGACACCGAGGCGAACACCAAGGCGATCGACTCGCTGCTCAATTACGAGACCGTCAAATATTTCAGTGCCGAGGCGCGCGAGGCGCAGCGCTACGACAGATCGGTGGAGCGCTACGAGGAGGCGAGCGTCCGCAGCTACACTTCGCTCGCGGTGCTCAACACCGGGCAGGCCGTGATCTTCACGCTGGGCCTGACCGCGACCATGCTGATGTGCGCGATCGGCGTACGCAATGGCACCAACACCGTCGGCGATTTCGTGCTGGTCAACGCCATGATGATCCAGCTCTACCAGCCCCTGAACTTCATGGGCATGGTCTACCGCGAGATCAAGCAGGCGATCATCGACATCGAGAAGATGTTCAATGTGCTGGGCCGCGAGGCCGAGATCAAGGATGCGCCTGGCGCGAAGCCGCTGGTCATCTCCGCCGGCATCGTGCGTTTCGAGGACGTGCGCTTTGCCTATGAGCCGACGCGCCCGATCCTGAAGGGCATCAGCTTCGAGGTGCCGGCCGGCAAGACCGTTGCCATCGTCGGCCCGTCGGGCGCAGGCAAGTCGACCATCTCGCGGCTGCTGTTCCGCCTGTATGACGTCTCCGGCGGCAAGATCCTGATCGACGGCCAGGACATCCGCGACGTCACGCAGGCGAGCTTGCGTGCATCGATCGGCATGGTGCCGCAGGACACCGTGCTGTTCAACGACACCATCCGCTACAACATCCGCTATGGCCGCTGGGACGCGACTGATACCGAGGTCGAGGAGGCGGCGCGGCTGGCGCAGATCGACCACTTCATCCGCATGGCGCCGAAGGGCTACGACACCCAGGTCGGCGAGCGCGGCCTGAAGCTGTCGGGCGGCGAGAAGCAGCGCGTCGCGATCGCGCGTACGGTTCTCAAGGCGCCGCCGATCCTGGTGCTGGACGAGGCGACCTCGGCGCTCGACACCCACACCGAGCACGAGATCCAGGGTGCGCTCGACCGCGTGGCGAAGAACCGCACCTCGCTGGTGATCGCGCACCGGCTTTCGACCATCGTCGGCGCCGACGAGATCATCGTGCTGGACCAGGGCCGCATCGCCGAGCGCGGTACCCACGCGACACTGCTCGCGCACGGCGGCCTCTATGCCAGCATGTGGAACAGGCAGCGCGAGGCCGAGGCGGCACGCGAGAAACTGGCCAAGATGGCCGACACCAGCGCGGCGCCCAACCGGGAGCCGCCGCCGGTCGATGACGTCCTGACGACGCCTGCGGCGGTCGACTGACCTTGTCTCCGGTCCCAACTCTGGCCTAAACAACTCCACCGCGCGGGGGCAACCCGCGCCGTCAACCCCTCCAGCGGCAGATAGCGATGTCCATTCTCGATTCGATCCAGCGCCAGATCCCGCCGATCCACAAGGAGGGCTATCCGTTCATCGGCGGTTTTGCGCTGGCAAGCCTGATCCTGTTCTGGCTGTGGTCGCCGTTGGGGTGGATCGGCACGATCCTGACCGTCTGGTGCGCGCTGTTCTTCCGCGACCCCGTCCGCGTGACACCCGTGCGTGAGGGGCTGGTTGTGTCGCCGGCCGACGGCCGCGTCTCGATGATCACCATGGCACTGCCCCCGGCCGAGCTCGGGCTTGGCGACCGGCCGCTGCCGCGCATCTCGGTGTTCATGAGCGTGTTCAACTGCCACGTGAACCGCGCGCCCGTGGCGGGCAGGGTGGATCGCATCGCCTATCGGCCCGGTCTCTTCATCAACGCCGAGCTCGACAAGGCGAGCGAGGACAATGAGCGCAACTCGCTGGTCATCACGACGCCGACGGCGCGGATCGGCGTCGTCCAGATCGCCGGCCTCGTCGCCAAGCGCATCGTCTGCTTCGTCAAGGAAGGGCAGGCGATCGGTGCCGGCGAGCGCTTCGGCCTGATCCGCTTTGGCTCCCGCCTCGACGTCTATTTGCCCGTGGGCACCAAGGCGCTGGTCTCGGAAGGGCAGACCGCGATCGCCGGAGAGACGATCCTGGCCGACCTTGCCGGCGAGGATCCGAGCCGCGCCTACCGCGCCAATTGACCAATAGTCGTGCTTGTGGGCCTTCCGCCGCAATGGCGGAGGGGGGCGCGGCTTGCTATATCTCGCCTCGAGGTGAGCAATGACGCCCTATGACTTCAAAGATCCCGATGTGCGCCGCCGGCGGTTTCGACCGATCCCGGTGCGGATGCTGGTGCCCAACGTCATCACGCTGCTGGCGATCTGCGCCGGCCTGACCTCGATCCGGCTGTCGATCGAGGGGCGGATGACGCTCGCCGTCTACGCCATCGTATTCGCGGCCGCGCTCGACGGCATCGACGGCCGCATCGCGCGCATGATCAAGGGCCAGTCCAAGTTCGGTGCCGAGCTCGACAGCCTCGCCGATTTCGTCAATTTCGGGGTGGCGCCTGGCCTGATGCTGTACTTCTGGCAGCTGCACGAGCTCGGCAATGCCGGCTGGATCGCCGCGATGGTGTTCGCGATCTCCGGCGGCCTGCGGCTGGCGCGCTTCAACGCCACCATGGATGATCCGAACAAGCCGGCCTTCGCGGCCAATTTCTTCACCGGCGTGCCGGCGCCCGCCGGCGCCATCACGGTGCTGCTGCCGATCTACATCGCGTTCCTCGAGCTCGGCCGCACCCCTGCGGCGGTGACGGCGGCCTATACGCTTCTGATCGCGTTTCTGATGGTGTCGCGCCTGCCGGTGTTCTCCGGCAAGACCAAACGCATGCGCGTGCCGCCGGAGCTGGTGCTGCCGGCGTTCGTCGCCGTGATCGTCTTCATCGCGCTCTTGATCGCCTATCCCTGGCACGTGCTGTCGATCGGCACGGTGCTCTATCTGCTCTTCCTGCCGCTCGGCTACAAATCCTATCGCGACCAGGCGCGCGCGATGCAAGCCGCCGCGCCGGCGGGAGGCGAGGTCTCGTCACCGACTTCGGCGCCGACGCTGTCGAATCCGTCGGAGCCGCCGCACGATGACGACCGGCCCGGACGTCTGCACTGAGCGCTCCTCGCGGATATCTGCCATGAGGCCTGCCTGAGTTGGGTCGAGGCCAGATCTCGGCTATATCGCCCGTGTGACGGCGGCATCGCGCAATCAACCGCCGCCAATCTGGGAGAGAACGCCGTGACCAATTCCGCGACCGGGCCGCTGCCCGCTTCCGTCCTCGAGGCGCTGGGCCGCTACGACACACCGACGATCTGCAATGCCATGGAGATCGTGGCGCCCGAGCGGCGTCTGATCGGCTACACCACAAAGCCGCTGGTCTGTCCGTTTCCCGACCTGCCGCCGATCGTCGGCTACGCCCGCACGGTTGCGATCCGCTCGGTGCTGAGATCATCGCTCCCGGCCGAGGAACAGTCCAAGCGTCGCATCGACTATTACGAGTATGTCGGCACCGGCCATGGCCCGCGCATCTCGGTGATCCAGGACATCGACGGCCCCGATGTCGGCTACGGTGCATTCTGGGGCGAGGTGCAGAGCAACGTGCACAAGGCGCTCGGCTGCCTCGGCGTCATCACCGACGGCTCGATCCGCGACATCCCGCAATGGGCCCCGGGCTTCCAGGCGCTGGCCGGCTCGATCGGCCCGTCGCATGCCTGGGTGCATGCGGAAAGCTTTGGCGGCGAAGTGCGCGTCGCCGGCATGACCGTGAAGTCCGATGATCTGATCCACGCCGACCGGCACGGTGCCATCGTCATCCCGCTCGACGTCGCCGCAAAGCTGCCGGAAGCCGCCGAACTGTGCGGCCGCCGCGAGACGCCGATTCTGGAGATCGCCCGCAGCCCCGATTTCTCGCTGGAGAAGCTGAAGGCCGCGCTGAAGCGCTCGGCGGAGATTCACTAAAGCGCGATGCGATCAGGATGAATCGTCATCGCGCTTTGGGCTGTTGTTCAAGCATGATCTTTTCGGAAAACCGCTGCGGCGATCGAACGACCTACGGCCGCGACGCCGGCCGTGGGTCGCCTTGTTCCGTCAGAAACAGGACCGCCTGATCCGGCTCGCCGAACACTGCGGCGGCGCATCCGATCAGGGTGAAGCCGCCGGCAAGGTCCCATAGCGTGATGTCCTCCGCATTGTCCGGGAGGTGAATCAAGCGCGCTGCCATCACCGCGAAGGCGGCCTCGGCAAAGAGCACGAGGCTGAAAGCCGGCAGGACGAGCTCCGGCTCCAGCAGGTGGAGCGCCAGCACCGCGGGCAGCGCGGTGAGAAGACTGAACAGCGTCAACATCGCGATGGCTCCCGCGATCGAGCATGCCGCACGGCCATAGAATACCGCATGATGCCCTGTCGCGGATGTGGCGCAGGGCCGCAGTTGGAGTGTCATTCCGGCGGCGCCGGTCATGGTTAGCGAATGATTGAAATTCGTTCCGCTGGAGGGCGATCGCGGCTCGCAGCAGCGGCCCGGCGTACTGTCCGGACTTAACCTTTACGCGGCTTTAAGGGCGGGCCTCTAGGGTTTCCAACGCGGTTCGGGGTCGGGCCGCACCAGCGGCCAGGACGGCCGTTGTCGCGTACGCGTTGGAGTCGATAATGGATATAGCAACACTCGTCGGCCTTGCCGCGGGCGCCACTGTTGTGTCGACGCTGATCCTGATGGGCGGCAGCTTCGGGATGTTCTACGACATCCACGCCGTGATCGTCATCTTCGGCGGCTCGTTCGCCGCAACGATGATCCGCTTTCCATTGTCGGCCATGGTGCACGGCTTGCCGCTGGGCGCAAAGTTTGCCTTCACCCTAAGCCGCCTTTCGGCCCACGACCTCGTCGACGAACTCGCCCGCATCGCCGAAATCGCTCGCAAGCAGGGTCCGGTCGGGCTGGAGAAGGTCGAGACTGACGAGCCGTTCCTTGCCAAGGGCATCCGCTACGTCGCCGACGGCTACGACCTCGACTTCATTCGCGACAATCTGGAGCGCGACCGCGACAACTTCCTGATGCATCTCGACGAAGGCAGCAAGATCTATCGCGCCGTCGGCGACTGCGCCCCGGCCTTCGGCATGATCGGCACGCTGCTCGGCATGGTGCAGATGTTCTCCAATATGTCGGACCCCTCCAAGCTCGGCCCGTTCATGGCCACCGCGCTGCTAGCGACGCTGTATGGCGCGGTTGTCGCCAACCTGATCTGTTTGCCGATTGCCGACAAGCTGCATGGCAAGCTGCTCGACGAAGAAACGAACCGTACCTTGATCATCGACGGCATCCTGATGATCCGCGATTCCAAGAGCCCGACGCTCGTGCGCGAAATGCTGCTGGCCTATCTGCCGGAGAAGCATCGTCACACCGAGGGAGAGCCGGTGCCGGCGTAAGGCCGCCCGCCGGGATTTGAGAGATGGCCAAGAAGAAGCGCGGCAATGCTCACGGCGGCGGCCACGGCTGGTTCGTGACCTTCGCCGACCTGATGGCGCTGCTGCTGGCGTTTTTCGTGATGCTGGTTGCGTTCTCCACGCAGGACGCCAACAAGCTGAAGATCGTCGCGGGCTCGATGCGCGAGGCGTTCGGCGTTCAGAGCGAAGCGCGCTACTCCGGAATCGT
This sequence comes from Bradyrhizobium sp. CCBAU 25338, assembly GCF_028128965.1. NCBI lineage: Bacteria > Pseudomonadati > Pseudomonadota > Alphaproteobacteria > Hyphomicrobiales > Nitrobacteraceae > Bradyrhizobium > Bradyrhizobium sp. CCBAU 25338. The sequence goes on along the minus strand of NZ_LFKY01000036.1, from coordinate 201,842 downwards.
CGAATCCGACGGCCTGCCGACCCGTCCGCGGCTGAAGAACGTCGACCACATCCAGCCCGAGGATGCCTCCAACACGCCGACGCCGGACCAGGAAGACCGCGACAAGACGTCCGGCGCGAAGATCAAGGTCGACCGTAATTTCGCGCTGGCCGCGGCCTCGCTGCGCCAAGCGTTGCAGGACATGCCGGAACTGACCGAGATGTCCAAGCACATCATGTTCGAGGAGACCAAGCAGGGCCTCAACCTGGAGATCGTCGACCAGGACGGCCGCTCGATGTTCGCCGACGGCTCCAAGGTGCCCTATGACCGTACCCGGCGCCTGGTCGAGAAGCTTGCGATTCCGCTCAAGGCCACGCCGCTGCGCGTATCTATCGCCGGCCACACCGCGGCAGGATTTGTACCGACCCGCAGCGACTACGGCGCCTTCGATCTGTCGGCCGACCGCGCCAACGCCGTGCGCCAGATCCTCGAACGCGAAGGTCTGCCGCCGTCGCATATTTTCGCCGTCTCGGGCAAGGCGGATACCCAGCCGCTGTTTCCGGACGATCCCTCGCTCGCGGCCAACCGTCGGGTGACCATCACCCTGATGCGTGAAGATCCGCCGCTGCCGCCGAATCTGAAGCCGTAACCCCCCCCCTTGCGCTACCGTTTTACCTGAGGCATGTCGTCGCGCTGACGATGAACGTTGCTGCGGCGTCACAGCTTCTGTTCCGGCGCCTGCTATGGTGCCGGGCCGATTGACAGGCGCGACGGAAGCGTCAATAGGCGCCGGATCAAATTCAGGGACGAAGCGTTTCTCACCCCCATGACGGCGAGCATCACATCGACCGAGACTCAGGACGGGCAGCCGGTCACATCAGGCTTTTGGGCCCTTACGCTCGGGAGCATCGGCGTCGTCTTCGGGGATATCGGCACCTCGCCGCTTTACGCATTTCACGAGGCCGTCAAGGGCGCGGCCCACGGCGAGCCGGTCTCGCGGGTCATCGTGCTGGGCGTGCTCTCGCTGATCCTGTGGGCGCTGCTGATCGTCGTCACCGCCAAATACGTCCTGCTGCTGCTGCGCGCCGACAACAACGGGGAGGGCGGCACGCTCTCGCTGATGGCCCTCGGCCAGCGCGCGCTCGGGCGGCGAAGCTGGGTCCTGCTCGCGCTCGGTGTGGTCGGCGCCTCCATGTTCATCGGCGATTCCATGATCACGCCGGCGATCTCGGTCCTCTCGGCGGTCCAGGGCCTCAAGCTCGCGACGCCCGCGCTCGAGCACTATGTCGTGCCGCTCACCGTCCTCATTCTGGTGCTGCTGTTTGCTGTCCAGAGCAAGGGAACCGCATTGGTCGCCTCGGCCTTCGGGCCGGTGATGGTGGTCTGGTTCGCTGTCATTGCCGTGATGGGGGCCGTCCACATCGTCGACGACCCCACCGTTCTGGCGGCAATCAATCCCTATTACGCGGTGCAGTTCGTGCTGTCGCACGGCGTGATCGGCCTCGTGACGCTCGGCGCCGTGTTCCTGGCGGTCACGGGCGGCGAGGCGCTTTATGCCGATCTCGGCCATTTCGGCCGCAAGCCGATCCAGTCGGCCTGGATGTTTTTCGTGCTGCCCGCGCTCCTGATCAACTATTTCGGGCAGGGTGCGCTGGTGCTGTCCGATCCCAGCGCGATCGAGCACTCCTTCTATCGCATGGTGCCCGAGAGCCTGGTGCTGCCCCTGGTCGGACTTGCGACTGCCGCAACCGTGATCGCGAGCCAGGCGGTGATCACCGGCGCCTATTCGCTGGTCTACCAGGCCGTACAACTCGGGCTTCTGCCGCGTTTCGAGGTGCGCTACACCTCCGAATCCCACGCGGGCCAGATCTATCTGCCCCGCGTGAACCGCCTATTGCTGATCGGTGTGATGCTGCTGGTGCTGCTGTTCCACACCCCCAGCAATCTGGCCTCGGCCTACGGCATTGCGGTCTCCACCACCATGGTCGCCGATGGCATCATGGGCTTCGTCGTGATCTGGAAGTTGTGGAACTGGCGCGCGGCGACGGCTGCGGCCGTGATCGTCCCCTTCGTCATCGTCGATTTGAGCTTCTTCAGCGCCAACCTGCTCAAGCTGCTCGAAGGCGCCTGGGTGCCGCTGCTGTTCGGCGTCCTCATGGCGGGGACGATCTGGACCTGGCGCAAGGGCTCTGCAATCCTGATCCAGAAGACGCGACGGATCGAGGTGCCGCTGGACGATCTGATCCGGAGCCTGGAGAAGCGGCCGCCGCACATCGTCAAGGGCACGGCGGTGTTCCTCACCAGCGATCCGGCCTTCGTGCCGACCGCGCTGCTGCACAATCTCAAGCACAACAAGGTGCTGCATGAGCACAACGTGATCCTGACCATCGAGACCGCGCATACGCCGCGGGTCGATCTGTCGGAGCGGTTCAGGATGGAGAAGATCAGCGACAAGTTCTCCAAGGTCCGTCTGCGCTTCGGCTATATGGAGCAGCCGAACGTGCCGAAGGCGCTCGCCATCGCGCGCAAACAGGGCTGGCAGTTCGACATCATGTCGACGTCGTTCTTCGTGTCGCGGAGATCGCTGAAGGCCTCGGCGCAGTCGGGCATGCCGCTGTGGCAGGACCATTTGTTCATCGCGCTCAGCCGGTCAGCCAATGACGCCACCGACTATTTCCAGATTCCCACCGGGCGGGTGGTTGAAGTCGGAACCCAAGTCACTATTTGAACGCAACTGGCAAACCCATGCAAAATTGGCATGGCTATGGTCCGGAATCGGCCTAGGCTATGCCGGCAGCGCAGGCCTATAAGCCGCGCGCTCTTCCGCCGTTGTGCCGTGAAGCATTGTAGAGGCCATTGGGCTCTTCCATGACCAGTGACGTAGTAGTTCCCGCCCCGGAAACGGCGGCGGTCAATGGGCATGGTGAGGCCCACACCACCGCTGGTTTCGGTGCGCTGACGCTCGGCAGCATCGGCGTCGTCTATGGCGATATCGGCACCAGCCCGCTCTACGCGTTCCGCGAGGCGGTGACGGCGGCTTCGGGGCACGAGGGCCTGCCGACGGCTGCGGCCGTGCTCGGCGTGCTCTCGCTGATCCTGTGGGCGCTCATCATCGTGGTGACCCTCAAATATGTCGTGATCCTGCTCCGCGCCGACAACAACGGCGAGGGCGGCACGCTGGCGCTGATGGCGCTGGCCCAGCGCGCGGTGGGCACCGGCGGGTCCGCCATCGTCCTGCTCGGCATCATCTCCGGTGCCCTGTTCTACGGCGACGCCGTGATCACGCCGGCGCTCTCGGTGCTGTCGGCGATCGAAGGCATGAAGGACGTCACCCTCAAGTTCGAGCCATACATCGTCCCGCTGACCGTCGTGATCCTGGTCTGCCTGTTCGCAGTGCAGTCACGCGGCACGGCGCGCGTTGCCGCCTTCTTCGGTCCGATCATGTGCGTCTGGTTCGCCGTGTTGGCGATCGCCGCGATCCATCCGATCATCATGCAGCCGCAGGTGCTGCTCGCGCTGAACCCGCTCTATGCCGTGTCCTTCATGCTTAACCACGGCCTGATCGGCTTCGTGACGCTGGGCGCGGTGTTCCTGGCGGTCACCGGCGCCGAGGCGCTGTACGCCGACCTCGGCCATTTCGGCAAGCGGCCGATCCAGTTCGCCTGGCTCTCTATCGTGCTGCCCTCGCTGGCGCTGAACTATCTCGGGCAGGGAGCGCTTGTCCTCAGCGACCCCGGCGCGATCGTGAGCCCGTTCTTCCAGCTCTTCCCGCAAGGTCTTATCCGCGGCAGCATGGTCGTGCTGGCCACTGCCGCCACCGTCATCGCAAGCCAGGCGGTCATCACCGGCGCCTATTCGCTGACGCGGCAGGCGATCCAGCTCGGTCTGCTGCCGCGCTTTGAAATTCGCCATACGTCAGAAGCACATTCCGGCCAGATCTTCATCCCGCGCATCAACCAGTTGCTGCTGGTCGCGGTGGTGCTGCTGGTGCTTATGTTCCGCTCCTCCAGTGCCCTGGCCTCGGCCTACGGCATCTCGGTCACCGGCACCATGGTGGTCACGGCCATGATGGGCTTTGTCGTGATCTGGAAGGTCTGGCGGTGGTCGCCCTTCGCCGCCGCCGCTCTCATTGCGCCATTCCTGTTCCTCGACCTCACGTTCCTCTCCGCCAACCTGCTCAAGGTCTTCGAGGGCGGCTGGGTGCCGCTGGCGCTCGGCGCGCTCATGATCATCCTGATGTACACGTGGCGGCGCGGCAGCCGGCTCTTGTTCGAGAAGTCGCGCAAGCTCGAGTTCCCGCTCGCCGACCTCGTGGCCATGCTGGAGAAGCGGCCGCCCCAGCGCGTGCCTGGAACCGCGGTGTTCCTGACCTCGGACCCAATCAGCGCGCCGACCGCGCTGATGCATAGTCTGAAGCACTACAAGGTGCTGCACGAGAAGAACGTCATTCTCACCATCGAGACCGCGCAGACCCCGCGCATCGATCCGTCCGAGCGCGTCAGGCTGGAGCAGATCTCACCGACCTTCTCCAAGGTGACGCTGAAGTTCGGCTTCATGGAATCGCCAAACGTGCCGAAGGCGCTGGCGATCGCCCGCAAGCTGGGCTGGCAGTTCGACATCATGTCGACCTCGTTCTTCCTGTCGCGCCGTGCGCTGAAGCCCGCCGTCCATTCCGGCATGCCGCGGTGGCAGGACCGGCTGTTCATCTCGCTCAGCCGCTCCGCCAACGACGCCACCGACTATTTCCAGATCCCCTCCGGCCGCGTGGTCGAGGTCGGCACGCAGGTGACGATCTAAGGCGGGGATTCGCAGCGGACTTCAAGTCGCTGCGATTTAGCTTTAACTTGCGCCGGGCGGCTCAAGCCTTTGCAGCGCTTGATTTTCGCCTCCCGAGAGGCGAGGTTGCCGCCCGGCGGGGTCGCCCCGGCATGCGCCTGCGACGTTGGAGGATGATGTGGCAAATCAAGTACAGGATCTGACCCCGGACGAGGTTTCCAAGGGTGTCGCGGAAGGGCGCTATCTGCTCGTCGACGTTCGCGAGCCGAACGAGGTTCAGGCCGAGGCCTATCCCTACGGTGTCGTGGTGCCGCTCTCGACTTTCGATCCCAAGGCGATTCCCGATCCCGCCGGCAAGGAGGTCGTGTTCGCCTGCCGCTCGGGAAAACGCTCCGTGACGGCCTCGCTGGCGGCGCAGGCGGCGGGCCTTCCTTACAACAAGCATCTGGCCGGCGGCATGCTGGGCTGGAAGGCGGCGGGGCTCCCCAGCAAGGTCGGTGGCTGATCGGCTCGATGTCCAATTCTTCCTTGAACAAGGTCTTTGCCGACCTTCCCGTCACCATCTTCGAGGCGATGTCGCAGGCCGCCCGCGACAACAATGCCATCAATCTCGGCCAGGGCTTTCCCGACGATCCCGGCCCTGAGGACATCCGCCGCGCCGCGGCCGAGGTCTCGCTGAACGGCTACAACCAGTACCCGTCGATGATGGGCTTGCCGGAGCTGCGCCAGGCAATCGCGACCCATTATGGCCACTGGCACGGCCTCACGCTCGATCCGATGAGCGAAGTGATGGTCACCTCGGGCGGCACAGAGGCGCTGACCTCGGCGATCCTCGCGGTGGTCCAGCCCGGCGACGAGGTGGTCTGCTTCCAGCCGGTCTATGATTCCTATCTGCCCATCATCCGCCAGGCGGGCGGCATTCCGCGCCTGGTCCGTCTCGAGCCGCCGCACTGGCGGCTGAATGAGGACATGCTGAAAAGCGTCTTCAATTCAAAGACCAAGGCGGTGCTGTTCAACAATCCCTTGAATCCGTCCGCGGTGGTCTATCCGCGCGAGGACCTCGAGCTGCTGGCGCGCTATTGCCAGGAGTTCGACGTCATCGCGATCTGCGACGAGGTCTGGGAGCACGTCACCTTCGACGAGCACAAGCACGTCCCGCTCATCACCATTCCCGGCATGCGCGAGCGCACCATCAAGGTCGGCTCGGCCGGCAAGATCTTCTCGCTGACCGGGTGGAAGATCGGCTTCGTCTGCGCGGCACCGCCCTTGCTGCGCGTCGCCGCCAAGGTGCACCAGTTCCTGACCTTCACCACCGCGCCGAACCTGCAGGCCGCCGTCGCCTACGGCCTCGGCAAGTCCGACGACTACTTCCTGTCGATGCGCAAGAATCTGACGCGGAGCAGGGACCGCCTGACCAGGGGGCTGGAGAGCCTCGGGTTCCCCGTACTGAAGTCGCAAGGCACCTACTTCCTCACCGTGGACCTGTCACCGCTCGGGCTGAACGAGAGCGACACGGAATTCTGCTGGCGCATCGTGAAAGACTACAAGGTTGCGGCGATCCCGGTCTCGGCCTTCTACGAGCAGGACCCCGTAACCTCGGTGGTGCGGTTCTGCTTCGCCAAGAAGGACGAGACGCTCGACACCGCGCTGGAGCGGCTGTCCGACGCGGTGCGCGGGCGCAAGAGGTAGACGAGAGATGACGAGCGTCAGCCGCTCCGGGTTTCGCCTCGGTGTTGCAATCGCCGCGGCGCTGACGTTGCTTTCGCCCCCGGCAGGGGCCGAGGAGCGCGTCGTCAACTTCTACAACTGGTCCAACTACATGGCGCCGGATGTCCTGGAGGCTTTCACCAGGGAGACCGGCATCAAGGTGGTCTACGACACCTTCGATGCCAACGAGACCCTGGAGACGCGCCTGATGGCCGGCAAGTCCGGCTACGACGTCGTGGTGCCCACGGCGTACTTCCTCCAGCGCCAGATCAAGGCCAACATCTTCCAGAAGCTCGACAAGTCGAAGCTGCCGAACCTCAGCAATGCCTGGCCGGTGGTGACGCAGCGTCTCGGCATCTACGATCCCGGCAACGTCTACGCCGCCAACTACATGTGGGGCACGACGGGCATCGGCTACAACGTCGCCAAGGTGAAGCAGATCCTCGGACCGGACGCGAAGATCGACAGCTGGGACATCGTCTTCAAGCCGGAGAACCTCGCCAAGTTCAAAGACTGCGGCGTGCACATGCTCGACTCCGCCGACGACATCTTTCCGGCGGCGCTGAACTATCTCGGGCTCGATCCGAACTCGACCAAGCAGGCGGACCTGGAGAAGGCCGCCGATGCCGTGGCGAAAGTCCGTCCCTTCGTGCGCAAGTTCCACTCCTCCGAATACCTGAGCGCGCTCGCCACCGGCGAGATCTGCTTCGTGGTCGGCTGGTCCGGCGACATCATGCAGGCCCGTGCCCGCGCGGCCGAAGCCAAGAGCGGCATCGAGATCGGCTACGCGATTCCCAAAGAGGGCGCGCAGATGTTCTTTGACAATCTCGCGATCCCCGCCGACGCCAAGAACGTCGCTGAAGCCTACGCGCTGATCAATTATCTCTACCGCCCTGATGTCGCCGCCAAGAACTCGGACTTCCTGTCCTACGCCAATGGCAACCTTGCCAGCCAGAAGCTGGTCGATCCGAAGATCCTTGGCGACAAGAACATCTATCCGGACGAGGCGACGCTCTCGAAGCTGTTCGTCATCACGGCGCGCGAGCCGGCGACGCAGCGGATCATCAACCGGCTCTGGACCAAGGTGAAGACGGGGCGCTGAGCGGCTGAGACGGAGCAGACGCTCCCTTGCTCAGCTGTCATGCCCGGGCTTGTCCCGGGCATCCACGTCTTTCCTGCCGCGTGGCGATGCGTGGATGGCCGGGACGGGCCCGGCCAAGACGGCAGGAGTTGCGCCGGCTACCGCCACCTTCGGTGCAGCCACAGCCACTGCTCCGGATGCTCGCGCACCCAGCTCTCCACCACGCTGGTGATCGCCTGCGTCGTGCCCTGGATGTCGATCTTGCCGTCCGCATCGCGCACCGGCTTGATCTCTTCGGTCAGCTCGCCGCGGAAGCGGCCGCCGGGCAGGCGGATGATGCGCACGCCATGGATCGGGCATTCGACCTGGCGGAGCAGGCGCGCCAGCATCGGATTGGCGCGGGTCTTGCGACCGAAGAACGTGACCTCGACGCCGGCGGTGAGGTACTGGTCGATCAGCATGGCGACGTGCTTGCCGTCCTTGAGCGCCTGCGCGAGCCGCAGGGGCGCGTCGCGGCCGGCCGGGATCAGTGTGCCCATGTTGACCTGACGCATCTCCTGGATGATGCGATCGGCCGAGGCGATGTTCGGCCGGCGATAGAGGATCGCGGTATCCAGTCCATGGGCGACGGCGGCGAGCGCCGGCAATTCCCAATTGGCCAGATGCGCGGCGAAGATCAGCGCCGGCCTGCCGTCATCGCGGATCTGATCGAACAGCTCGATGCTGCGCTCGGACAATTCGATCCGGCTCTTCTCCGGATGGTCGCGATCGTAGTCCCAGACGCGGTCCATATGGGCGAATTCGGCGCCGACGCGGCCGAGATTCTCCCAGACGCCCATCAGGATCTGTTCGATCTCCTCCGGCGATTTCTCCGGAAAGGCGGCGGAGAGATTGGCGCGGCCGATGCGGTGCTCGCGCAGGCGCGGGCCGATCAGCTTTACGGCGCGCGCGAAAAAGTCCGAGGTCTTGACCGGATCGAAATAGCGCGTGGTGCGCAGCATCGCGACCGTCGCCGCGCCGATCAGGCTTCCGCCGAGCGATTTGGCAGCCCCCCGCGCGCGGGCCTTCATGCTCGCAGGAAGCAGCGACATGCGTCCGGTCAGGCCGGTTCGCGGGTCAGGATCAGCGAGGCGTTCTGACCGCCGAAGCCGAACGAATTCGACATCACCGCGGTCACGCGGGCGTCGCGCGCCTTGTTGCCGACGACGTTGAACAGGATCGCGGGATCAGGAATGTCGTAGTTGATCGTTGGCGGAATGCGCTGATGCTCGAGCGTCAGCAGCGAGAAGATCGCCTCCACCCCGCCGGCGGCCGAGATGGTGTGGCCGACCATGGACTTGTTGGAGGTGACCGGAATCTTCTGCGCGAGCTCGCCGAACACCGCCGATGTCGTGTTGAACTCCATCTTGTCGTTTTCGGGTGTCGAGGTGCCGTGCGCGTTGATGTGGTCGATCTGGTCCGGCGTCATGCCGGCATCGGCCAGCGTCTTGTTCATGCAGCCGATGATCGGCTTGCCGTCGGGCGAGGAGCGGGTGCGATGGAAGGAATCGGTGAGCTCGCCGCATCCGGCAATCACGCCGAGGATCTTCGCGCCGCGCGCAGTCGCCGCCTCGTAGCTTTCGAGCACCAGTGCGCCGGCGCCTTCGGCCATCACAAAACCATCGCGGTTCTTGGAGAAGGGGCGGGAGGCCGCCTGCGGCGGATTGTTCTGGGTCGACAGCGCCGAAAGCAGCGAGAAGCGCACCAGCGCTTCCGGGTTCACGGTGCCGTCGGTGGCGACGCACAGCGCGGCATCGGTCTCTCCGCGGCGGATCGCCTCGACGCCGAGCTGGATCGAGGTCGCACCCGAGGCGCAGGCCGTGGACAGCGAGATCGGCGAACCCTTGGTGCCGAACGTCTCGGCGAGAGATGCGGCGACCGAGCCGAACATGAAGCGATGATGGTAGGCGCTGTACTTGCCGCCGCCGGAAATGCGCAACAAGTCGTCATAGTTGATGTCGAGCTGGCCGACGGCGCGACCCAGTTCGCGACGTTGCGGCCATTCGACCTCGACCGGCGCAACGGCAAGAAAAAGGGGACCCGGGAAATCGGCCTTGGCGCCAATGCCGGCCTGCTCCAGCGCTTCCTGGGTCGCGATCTCGGCCATCCGCTCGGACAGGGCGGTGGAGGAGAACGGATCGACGCTGACGAAATCGACCGTGCCCGCCATCGTGGTCTTCAGGCCGTCGATCGGAAAACGCGTGATGGTGCGGATGCCGGATTCGCCGGCGACGAGCTTCGCCCAATTGTCGGTCTTGCCGGCACCGAGCGACGTCAAGATGCCCATGCCGGTGACGACGACGACGGGGCGCCCGAATTTGTCGCGTGCTGCACTCATGTCGATCCCCGCTTGAGCTAACTAAACTGCCTCGACCAGCGCCATGCCTTCGCCGCGCCAGTGTCCAGCTCCCACCACCACAATCTGGGTTGGTGCCCCCTGCATTTCAATCTCGGTGCCGGTCGAATCGTTCGGCGGGAACAGCGCACTGCGCGAGATCGACAGCGCGGCGAGCGCAATTCCGAGCGGGAATTGCGTCTCCATGGCGTGGCCGAACACCGTGCCGGTCGAGCGCACCGGAAAGTCGGCATGGCTCTTCAGGAAGCCGCGCTCTTCCGAGGTCGCGGGCTCGGCGCCGGTCGCTCCGGTGATGATGGCGCCCTTGCCCTCGCGCTTCGGCAGCTTGGCCCACAGCTTCTCCAGCGTCGCGGCCATGTCGCCGGGCCGCTTACGTTTGGCGAGGTCCGCGACGACGCTCGACAATTTTGCGAACGGCTTTGCGCCGCGTGCTTCCGCATGCGCCTTCGATTCCAGCACCAGGAAGGCGCCGGCGGAGCCGAGCGCGAAGCCGGCGTGGTCCTTGCGTGCCCACACGGGAGCGAACTTGTTCTTGAGGTTGAAGTCGCCGAATTCGTAGAGGACCAACAGGTCCTTGCGCTCGCCATTGTGCGAGCCGCCGACCAGCGCGATGTCGCTCTCGCCCGAGGCGATGCGCGCAAGCGCAATGCGGACGGCATCGGCGCCGGCGACCTCTTCGCCCATGAAAGTGCGCGAAGTGCCCCCCAAGCCGTGCACGATGGCGATGTTGCCGGCGAGCAGGTTGGAGAGCTGGGCCAAAAACAGCGTCGGCCTGAGATCGCTCATCAAGCGCTCGTTGAGGAAGCCGGGCGCGTTGGCGCCCTTGGCCTCGGCCGTCAGCACGCCGCTGTCGACGTTGAGATCGCGCTCTCCGCCGCCGGCGGCGACGACCATGTCGATCTTCGACAGGATGTCCTTGTTGCCCTTGATGCCGGCGGAATCGAGCGCAAGACCTGCGGCGTAGGTGCCGATGCGCTGCCAGGCTTCCATCTGGCGCTGGTCGCCCTTCTTCGGGATCTGGCTGTCGAAGGCAACGGGCATCAGCGGATGCACGATGTAGGGTGCAAAGCCCTTCTCGTCGACATTGATTCGCTTCTCTTGAAGCGCGGCCCAGTTGGCGTCGAGACCCTCGCCGAGCGAGGTGGCCAACCCAATGCCGGTGATCCAGACCTCGGTCTGGCCAGGCTTCGAAGCGGGAGTGTCAATCATGTCGATACGGCCTGTAGCGGAAATCCGACGCGCTTGGCGATCGCGTCCATGTGCGAGCGCATATCCGCATTGGGGAAGGGGATCAGCGTGAAGGTGAGCGCCGAATTGGCGCGCAGCTTGCCGCCGACGCTGATCTTGGCTTCGGTCATCGCATAGCCGGAGCCTTCATGGGTCAGGCGCGCCTCGATGCTCATGAGATCGCCGGGGAAGACCGAGCCGCGGACCTTGGCCTCCTTCACGGCGGCCAGGATCGGCATACGCTCGAACTTGAACACGCCGAGTTGAAGCCAGCCCGAGGCCTGCGCCATCGATTCGATCAGAAGCACGCCGGGCATCAACGGATAGCCCGGGAAGTGCCCCTCGAAGATGGTGCTTTCCTTCGGGACCTGCGCTTCGACGACGATCGTCTTCTCGTCGACCTTGAGGTCGACGATGCGATCGATCATGTGGAAGTATTCGAGTTGCATGACTGCGCCCTTAGGCGCTCGCGCCCTTGGCCGCAACCAGTTCGTCGATGCGGGCGCACAGGTTCTTCAGCACGAAATACTGCTCGGTGGTCGCCTTGCCGTCGTTGACCTCCTGAGTCCACTTCTCCAGCGGCAGCTTGATGCCGAACTGCTTGTCGATCGCGAACGCGATGTCCAGAAAATCGAGGCTGTCGATGCCGAGGTCATCGATGGCATGGCTATCCGGCGTGATCGTGTCGCGGGGGATGTCGCAGGTTTCAGCGATGATCGTGGCGACCTGATCGAATGTGGAAGACATCACTAAGCCTTTGATATATTGCGGGTATTTGTCAGATTGTCCAGAGTGGCACGGTGGGTGGGCATCGCGCCCCGAATGACGCCCTCAAACCCCCCTCTGGCCGGGTCGAAAGCCCGTATATCGGAGCGCCGCCCTGAGTTCAATGGAGCCGGGCAGGCCAAGGGGATCGCAAAGGGACAGGCTGGGGACGCCCACCGGGACCCTTCCGCCGGGCGGCCAGCGGCGGGCCGGTCCCTAAATATGCGGCGTTGTGATCTTGACGCAGTCGCGGCGTCCCATCAGCACGCAATCCTGGGTCCGGCGCAGGTCGGCGATGCTGACCGCGAGCCAGATCCCGATCGCGGTCAGCGCGATGGTGAAGGCCAGCGCAGCGATGTTGGCAAGCATGCGCTGGCGGAAATTGTCGGGTTCGGCCCGGGGCCGCTCGTAGCGCGACAGGTCCAGCCGCTCGGGAGCGACGCGCAACGGTTGTACGGTGCCGCTGCCGCGCTGGGCCGCCGTGGACGGCGAGGTGCGCGGCCTGAACTGGAGCACCCGGTGCTCGTCATCCGAGCTTATGGGCCGCTGGTTGTTCATGGGGCGGGGATCACTCCGAAGCAGCGATTCAGATAGCATACGTGACGAGCGCGTTGCAGAAAATCTTCTCAATGCTCGCGTGCATTTGTGCATTTGCACTATTTCTGCATGGGCCGGTTTGGAGCCGTCCGGGAACCGGCCGTCGCGGCCGTGCGCGGGCTGCGCCGCAACGACAGGGATCACAACGGCCACGGAGTTCGGCCCTTCGTCCCGCCAGTACCGACTTGTGATCTCAACGCCCTTTCCGAACGCATTTTGGCGCCGCGGGGCCCATGGCATAGTCGCGGGAAGCCGGGGCCATCTGAGGACCTATCGATCATGACCAATACGCGCGAGCCGCGAGTGCATCCTGTCCCGATCCTGTCGCTGCGGCCGACGCAGATGACGGTCGGCATGCGGGAGGTCAGGGAGAAGCGCAAGCGCTGGCGCGAGCGCGACGAGGAGAAGCAGGCTGATCTGCTCGGCAAGCACATGATCCCCGTCGTCTGCGGCCCCGACTCGCGCTACTACGTGATTGATCATCATCATCTCGGCCGCGCGCTGCACGATGAAGGCGTCAAGGAGGTGTTGGTGACCATCGTCGGCGACCTCAGGATGGTCGAGCGCGAGGCCTTCTGGGGCGTCATGGACAACAAGCGCTGGGTCTACCCCTACGACGCCAAGGGCGAGCGGCGATCGTTCCGCGACCTGCCGAAATCGGTCGCCGACCTCAAGGACGATCCGTTTCGCAGCCTTGCCGGCGAATTGCGCCGCATGGGCGGCTTCGCCAAAGACACCACGCCGTTCTCCGAATTTCTGTGGGCCGATTTCCTGCGCCGACAGGTCTCGCGCAAGGTGGTGGAGTCCGATTTCGACAGGGCGATCGAGAAGGCGATGGCCGCTGCCAGAAGCAAGAATGCCATCTATCTGCCCGGCTGGTGCGGTCCGGAGGACGATGACTAGGGCCGTGGCGCCCTTCGGCACCACCAATCGCACCACAATCACGGTCGCTTGAGCGAAATCACTTTCCCGTCTCCATGAAGCGGTCCTGAAACAGGGGCACCCCATCTCTTTGGGGTATCGAGCTTACACAGGAGGCCGGAATGCGCCGTCTGGTTCTTGCCATTGCCTTGCTCGCCGTCGCCTCAGCAGGGATTTCGGCATCGTTTGCCGCAGTTCACCACGCCAAGACATTGACATTTGCCGAGCGTTTTGCCCCGGCGCTCGAGTTGATGACAAAGCGCTAGCGGCCTGGCGGTCCGGGCAGGCTTGATCTTCCGCAAAATTGCGGCGGCGGCCGGCGGCTATGGTCCGCCTGCATGATTGCCGAAGCAGCGTTGCGTCCCGATGTCGTGGGCGAGGTGGGCTCCAGGTCATGCTGACCGGAGACATGGCCATGAGCATCATCTTTCGCATCCTCTTCGTCATCGCGGGCGCGGTCACCGCGCTGTTCGTTGCGCGCGATGCCCTGAACTTCACGATCATCCAGACCTTCGTTGCGATTCTGCTCGTGACCGCCATTCTGGGCGCTGGAAGTCTCTGGAGCCTGCGGCGGAAGACGTGAGCGAGGCCACCTGGACGATCTGATGATCGCTAGCCGCTATTGCGGGGACCCGCAGACGGCGGGCTCTGCGGCCGGTGCGGATCCTCCTTGCCGCCGAGGGCGCGATGCAGCCAGCGCTCGATGCGGCGGCCGATCGTGAGCAGTACGAAGGCGACAGCCAGCGCGACCAGGACGATCTTCCATTGCCCGGCGCCGCAGGCAATGCCGAGACAGGCGGCGAGAAAGGTGCAGGCCGCGCTGGTCAGGCCTCGCACGCGAAAGCGGTCGCTCTCGTGGACGATGACTCCGGCACCGAGAAAGCCGATGCCGGTCAGGATGCCCTGGATCACACGGCTCGCCGCGTCGGTCATCTTGCCGGGCTCGGCGAACTGGACTGTGAGCAGCACGACGGTTGCGGTGGAGAGCCCGACGATGCCGAGCGTCTTCAGCCCGATCGGCTTGCTGTGCAGGTCGCGGTTGAGGCCGATCGCGCCGCCGGCGAGCGTCGCTGCGCCGAGGCGAAGCAGGATTTCGGGCCAGTCCAGCTCGGTCATGTCTTGCCCGTCACCTCTTCGGCAGTCGTCCCATCAGGTAGAACTCCTCATTCGGGCGCATGCCGGTGAAATTCGCCAGCCGGTTCGACAGTGCGAAGAAGGCGGCGATCGCGGCGATGTCCCAGACGTCGTCGTCGCTGAAGCCGTGCGGTTGGAGCACGGCGAAATCGTCCTCGGAAATCCGCTGCGCGTCAGTCGAGACCTTCATCGCGAAGTCGAGCATTGCCTTCTGCCGCGGCGTGATGTCGGCCTTACGGTAGTTCACCGCGACCTGATCGGCAATCAGCGGGTTCTTGGCGCGGATGCGCAGGATCGCACCGTGGGCGATCACGCAATATTGGCACTGGTTCGCCGCCGAAGTCGCCACCACGATCATCTCGCGCTCGGCCTTGGTGAGGCCGCCGTCCTTCTCCATCAGCGCGTCGTGATAGGCGAAGAAGGCGCGGAACTCGTCTGGACGATAGGCCAGCGTCAAGAACACGTTCGGCACGAAGCCGCTCTTCTCCTGCACGGCGAGAAGCCGCGTGCGGATGTCCTCGGGCAGCGTTTCGAGGGCGGGTGCGGGGAAGCGTTGCGTGGCTTTTGTCATGGGCATGGTTCCGGCTTCGGGCCGGCAACCATAGTCGATGCGGGTGGCAGGCTCAATCTGGCGGGCCGAGTTGGCCGCGACGGAAGCGCCAGCCATGAACGACGCCAGATCTTCCGTCGCAATGGCGATGTGGATGGAGCGAAGCTTACCGCAGCGGCTTCTTCAACAGCGAGAAGCGGTCCGGATCGAGCCCCATCGATGGTTGCAGCATCGGGGCATCGACGCTGGACATCATCTTTGCCGGCGGCGCCGAGAACACCGGGTCGTTCGGCACGTCGCGCTGCGAGGTGGCGCCGCGCCAGCGCTCGAGCACGGCGCTGACGAAGTGCATGTCGTGGCCGGAGGTGACGGACGGCACGCTGCTGATGGTGGCCTCGCCGCGCGGCAATTGGTGCGGAGGCACCTCCTTGAAGCGCAGGCGCGTCGGCAGCGCAACGCCTTCGCCGAAGGCCAGCACTTCACGCGTGCCGAGCGACGGCACGAAGGAGAGCAGGTTTGCGGCGGCGTCCGACACTGCGGCGCGCAGCAGCGCCTGGTCGCGGTCGTTGGCGAGGCGCATCGTGAACAGCGTATTGCACTGGGAGATGATGGTGGCGTCGAGCTCTGCGGGGCGCTGGGTGATGAGGCCGAGATAGACGCCGTATTTGCGACCCTCCTTGGCGATGCGCGACACCGCTTTGCGGGTCGGCCCGAAGCCGACGTTGCGGTCGGCGGAGGCATAGCGGTGGGCTTCCTCGCAGACGAACAGCAGCGGCGAGACGCCGTCGCTCCACAGGCCGAAGTCGAAGGCCATGCGGCACAGCACCGAGACGACGGAATCGATGACTTCGGCCGGGAAGCCGGCGAGTTGCATCACCGTCATCGGCTTGCCGTTGGCCGGCAGGCGGAACAGATGGCTGATCACCTCGGCCATGGTGTCGCCGCCGACATTGGCGTTGTCGAACATGAAGGCGTAGCGCGGGTCGTTGCGCACGGCCTCGATGCGCGAGATCAGCTTGTGATAGATGATGCGCGAGGAGCGGTTTTCGAGCTTGCCCATGCGCTCGTCGATCAGCGACAACAGGTCGACCAGGCGATAGGGCACCGGGGTGTCGACCGTGTAGCCGATCTGCTTGGGATCGATGCGCTTGAGGCCGATGCGGTCGGCGTTCTGGTACTGGGTGTAGACGCCCTTGGCGAGCGGGATCACCTCGGCGAGGATGTCGAGCTCCTCCGGCACGCCGGCGCGGCCGCCGAACAGCACGTCGACGATCTCCTCGAAGTTGAACAGCCAGAACGGCAGCTTCAGGTTTCGGGGGTTGAGCACCAGCGCGCGGTCGCCGAAGCAGCGGCCATATTCGTTGTGCACGTCGAGCAGGAAGATGCGCAGGTTGGGCCGCGCCTTCAGGATCTCGTTGAGTAGGAGCGAGACGCCAGTCGATTTGCCGACGCCGGTCGAGCCCAGCACGGCAAAATGCTTGGACAGCATCTCCTCGACATCGACATAGGCGACGACGGAGCGGTCCTGCTGGAGGAAACCCACATTGATCTGATCCGACCCGGTCGGCGCGTAGATCGTGCGCAGCTCCTGGCTGGTGATCAGGTCGACGGCATCGCCGATGGTCGGATAGTTGGTGACGCCGCGCTGGAATTTGGCCTTGTCCGCGGCGTTGAGGATCTCGCCGAGCAGGTCGACCGAGGCGATGGCGATGTAGCCGTCGGAGCTCGACAGATTCTCGCAGGAGACCTCGGTGATCATCGCAACGATGACCGAGCTGGCGCAGCGAATGCTGACGAAACGGCCGACGGTCGCCCGAACCTCCGAGATCGGCATCTGGCTTGTCGCCAATAGCCCGACCCGGGCGAGCGACCCGCGAACCGAAATCACGCGTCCAAAGGATGTCACGATGAATGAACCCGGCAAGAGCAAGGGATTTGCACCGGACTATGCGCGGCCGTCGCTGGACAAAGGGTTAAACGCCGGGCGCGCCCGCTCCGTTAAATCCGCGGCAATTCGGCCAATGGGTTTGGTCCTGATGCATACTTATGGGCGGAATCGCCGGGAAACTGCTGCTTTTCCGGGCCGATGCGTCGGGCCGGCCTTAAGGAAGACTTTACCATTCAGGCGGGCGACCGCCCGTTTGGAAGACCCGCCGGTCCCGGCCGGGCCGTCATTTGCAGGGGGCGCGGTAGCTTGATTTGTTGACGAGACCTAATCATTTGTACATTAGTACAAATAAATTCGCTGCCACCGGCGCCTTGCGGGGCGTCGTTGCGCCCCGCGTTCAATCGCGCCGTCCGGTGAGGCGGATCGTAGCGACGTCCCTGGAGGAAATCATGCAGCCCGAACCAATCCTCGATCTCGCCCATCTTGGCCACATGGAGCTGTTGACCCCGAAGCCCGACGAGAGCCTGAAATTCTTCGTCGATGTCATGGGCATGACCGTCAGCGGACGACAAGGCGAGTCGGTCTACTTGCGCGGCTGGGACGACTACGAGCGCTATTCGCTCAAGCTCACGGCGTCGAAGACCTCGGGCATGGGTCACATGGCGCTGCGCGCGCGCAGCCAGCAGGCGCTGGAGCGCCGCGTTGCCGCGCTGAAAGGATCCGGCTTCGACATCGGCTGGATCGACGGCGACATGGGGCAGGGGCCGACCTTCCGCTGCCGCGATCCCGACGGCCACATCGTCGAGCTCTATTACGAGACCGAATGGTATCAGGCGCCGCCGGAACTCAAGCCCGCGCTGAAGAACCAGGCGCAGCGCTTTCCGGCCCGCGGCGTCAATGTCCGCCGTCTCGACCATCTCAACTGCCTCGCCGTCGACATCAAGGCGAATCGCGAGTTCTTCGAGACTTATCTCGGTTGCCGTCTCACCGAGCAGATCGTGCTCAATGACGGCCGCGAGGCTGCGATGTGGCTGACGATGTCGAACAAGAGCTACGACTTCGCCTATTCGCTCGACCATTCCGGCGTGCCGGGCCGCTTCCACCACGTCACCTATGCGCTCGACAGCCGCGAGGAGATTCTGCGCGCTGCCGACATCTTCCTGGAGAACGGCGTGCACATCGAGACCGGCCCCCACAAGCACGCGATCCAGCAGACTTTCTTTCTCTATGTTTACGAGCCCGGCGGCAATCGCGTCGAAGTCGCCAATGCCGGCGCGCGCCTCATCCTCGCGCCGGATTGGAAGCCGATCGTGTGGACCGAGGAGGAGCGCAAGAAGGGCCAGGCCTGGGGATTGAAGACGATCGAGTCGTTCCACACCCATGGCACGCCGCCGGTGGAGGTGAAGAAGCACGGCTAGTGTTACACTTCTCTAGTGTTACACTTCTCTAGTGTTACACTTCTGACGTTCCACTCACACGGTGTCATTCCGGGGCGACGCGAAGCGGCGAGCCCGGAATCTATAACCCCGTTTCGTGATTATGGATTCCGGGCTCCCTCGGAATGACGGTCATATCGTCAATGCGCTGGCGCCCGCACGCGCGCGATCGTCTCGCGCAGGTTGGTCCATGCCGGCTTGTCAGGTGCAAACTGCCTACGGAGGAACGTGACGAGCTCCTCGACCTGCGTGTCGCTCATGCTGTTCTTGAAGGCGGGCATGAAGCCGAGATCGCTTGTGACCGGTTCGGCGATCCCATGCAGGATCACCTGGACCAGATTGTCCGCCGTCGCGCTGTGCAGGTTGCTGTTCAGCGCGAGCGAGGGGCGAGTGCCGAACAGCGGCAGGCCGCCGACCTCGTGGCAGACGGCGCATGCGCCCTGGTAGAGGCGCCCGCCGGTGGAGGACGCGACGGTGACCCGTGTCGCGTTCTCAAGCCTGGTGGCGAGTGCTTCCTGTGCCTGCCGGTCGGTCGCGGCGTCGTTGAACGAGTTGAGGTAGACCGCCATCGCACGGATGTCCTGGTCGGGCAGGGCCTTGAGGTCCCGGACGATCGGTGCCATCGGACCGGCCGCCACGCCGTGATAGCGCGAATGGCCAGTGCGGAGATAGGCGAAAAGCTCATCCTCGCTCCACGGGATCGGTGCCTGCGAGACTGAGGTCAGCGCCGGTGCCTCCCAGCCCTCGGCAAAGCCGCCGGCGAGATAGGCTGCGCGCTGCTCGGCGCCGAGCGCGTTGCGCGGCGAATGGCAGGCGCTGCAATGGCCGAGGCTCTCGACCAGGTAGGCGCCGCGATTCCAGAGCTCGGACCGGTCGGGATCGGGCTTGAACTCGCGCCTTTGGTGGAACAGCGCGTTCCAGCCCGCGAGCAGCGGGCGAAGATTGAATGGGAATGTTAGCGCATTCGCTGGCGCCGTCGCGCGCACCGCAGGCTGCGCCATCAGGTAAGCGTAGAGCGCCTGCATGTCGGCGTCGCTGGTCTTGGCGAAATGCGTGTAGGGAAAGGCGGGATAGAGCTGCCGCCCATCACGGTGCAACCCGTCACGCATGGCGCGCTCGAAGGCGGGATAGGACCAGGCGCCGATGCCGGTCTCGACGTCGGACGTGATGTTGGTCGCGTAGATCGTGCCGAACGGCGTTTCAAGCGCGCGGCCGCCCGCGTTGAGCGCGCCGCCGGCCGAGGTGTGGCACTCCGCGCAATTGCCGAGCGCTGCGAGCAGCTCTCCGCGCGCGATCGTCGCCGCGGAATAGACTGACGCGTCGGGGCGCGCGATGGGTGCAATCGCACGCCCGGGCAGCAGCGCCGCGCCGACGCCGATTGCAGCTGTGCAGAGAGCCGCAATGGTCGCGAAGACGCCGGCGCGTTTTGCGAACGGGTTTTGCCAGATGCGGGCCGGCTGCGACGCCGCGGGAGCGGGCAGGGCCTGTGGTGTCGCCGGTGCATCGCCGTGCAGCCCTTTCAGGATGCGCTCGGGCGTGAATGGCGGCTCGCGAAAGCGCACGCCGGTGGCATCGAAGATCGCGTTGGCGATCGCCGCCGCGCTCGGCACCGAGGCGGATTCGCCGACGCCGAGCGGTGGCTGATCCTGACGCGGCAGCATCAGGACGTCGATCCTGGGCACGTCGGGGAAGGGGATGATGGGATAGGCGCCCCATTCGCGCGCCGCCACCGCGCCGCGCTCGAACGAAACCTCCTCCATCAGCGCGCGGCTGGTGGACTGGATGACGTTGCCATGGATCTGGTGGCGCACGCCGTCCGGATTGATCATCAGGCCGGAGTCCTGGCCCGCGACGACGCGCGTGACGCTGACATCGCCGGTCGTCTTGTTCACCGCGACGTCGGCGACCCAGGCCGACCACGCCGCGCCATAGCCGGGAAACTTGCTGTGGACATAAAGCGCGTAGGCAAAGCCGCGCCCGTGCACGACCTCGCCGTCCTTCTCCTCGCGGACCGGCCGCGGCGTCCACCCCGCACGTTCGGCCACTGCATTGACCAGGTCGATCGCGCGCTGGTCCTTGAGATAGCGCAGCCGATATTCGATCGGATCGACGCCGGCCTCGGTTGCGGCCTCGTCGATGTAGGATTCATGCGCAAAGGTGTTCGGCAGTGCCGAGACGCCGCGGAACCAGGAGGCGCGCACGATCGGCGGCATGTCATGGGCGACGACGCGCATGTGGTCGTAGTCGTAGGGCGGGATCGCTGTGCGGTCGCCCATCTGAAGCACGGCCGGATCGGGCGAGATGCGGCCGGTCAGCAGCAGCGCCAGAGTCGGCGCGGCGTTCGAGGGATAGCGCGTTGCGAGATCGTAACCGGCAATGCCGCCGTCGGCATCGAGCCCGCCGTTGACGTCGATGAGCTGCGCGGTGCCTTTGGGTTCCCAGGCGTGCTCCTGCTCGCGTGTCAATTGCACGCGCACGGGCCGGCCGACCGCGCGTGACAGCAGCAGCGCGTCGGCGGTGACGTCGTCGGCACAGTTGCGGCCGTAGCAGCCGGCGGCTTCCAGCCGGATCACCTCGATCTCGCTCTCGGGACGTTCGATCAGGAACGCAAGATCGCCGCGCAGCACGTGCGGGTTCTGCGTGCCCGACCAGACGCGGATATTGCCGTCCCTGTAGTCGGCGACGGCACAGGACGGGCCGATCGAGGCGTGCATCTGATATGGCCAGACATAAGTGCGCTGCATCGGCCTGGCAGCGCCCGATATCGCCTTGTCGACGTCGCCCTTGTCGATCAGCGTGCGCGGCGTCGATGGATTGGCGCGCAGCGCGGTTTCGACGTCGGCAAGGTCGGTGAGGGTTGGCGTCGGCTTCCAGCTCACCTCGAGCCGCTCTGCCGCGCGGATCGCATTCTCCTCGCGCTCGGCGACAATGCCGACAAAATCGCCGATGCGAACCACGGCTATGAGGCCGGGAATGTCGCCCACCGAAGATTCATCGACATCGAGTAGGCTGGTGCCGACGAACGGTCCGGCATCGACGCCGGCATAGGGCGGCCGCACCACGCGGCCGTGCAGCATGCCGGGCACGCGGATGTCGTGCACGAAGGTGAGCTCGCCCGTGGCCTTGGCGGGCATATCCACGCGCGGCATCGACTGGCCGACGATCGCGTAGTCGCCGACAGGTTTGACCGCGACATCGTCGGCAAGCTCGAGCCGGATCTCTTCGCCGCCGATCAGCTCGCCATAACTGACGCTGCGGTTGTCGTGCCCGCGCACGAGGCCGTCCTCGATCCGCAACTCAGAGGCCGGCAGCTCCAGCCGCTCGGCCGCGCGCGCGATCAGGAAGTGCCTCGCCTGCGCCGCGGCCTTGCGCAGGGGCACGGCTGTGATCTGGATGGTTTCGCTGGCGATCGTCGGACCCTGGTTCGGCACCACCGACGTGTCGCCGAGCACGACCACGACGCGCGCAAAGGAAACGTCGAGCTCTTCGGCGACGATCTGGCCAAGGGCGGTGCGGATGCCGGTGCCGAGATCGACATGGCCGTTATAGGCCGTGACCGCCCCGTCCGCGGTGATGCGGACGAAGGTCTCGGATGTGACCTCGTCCACGGTGCGGGCGACGACGAGCGAACCCGATGGCCGCTCAGCTCCGTTCGAAACAGGGGAGGCCATCAGTCCGCGGCCTCGGCGAGCTGGCCGGATGCGCGCATCACCGCGCGCAGGATCTCGACATGGGTGCCGCAGCGGCAGAGATTGTAGCGCAGCGCCGCCAGCGCCTCCTGTTCGGTCGGCCGCGGATTGATCGCGAGCAGCGCCTTGGTGGTCATGATCATGCCGTTGAGGCAATAGCCGCATTGTGCGGCCTGCTCGTCGATGAAGGCCTGTTGCACCACATCAGGCTTGTCGCGGGTGCCAAGTCCTTCGAGCGTCACGATGTCGCGGCCGGCGCAGCCGCTCACCGGAATCACACAGGAGCGTGCCGCCGCGCCGTCGATCAGGACAGTACAGGTGCCGCATTCGCCGAGGCCGCAACCATATTTTGGGCCATTGAGCGCGAGCTCGTTGCGCAACACATAGAGCAGCGGCGTCTGGCGCTCCGCCGTGACTTCGTGGATCCTGCCGTTCACGGTGAGGCGGATCGGTGTCTGCGTCATCCTCGTTCCCAAGCGCGCGTAAAACTCTACGTGGCGACGATACCGTTTGTACACAAACGTGCAAGCGGTGCATGCCGCACTGCAGCGCGGTTGCCTTCTTTGTGGACAGGGCCGATAGGCAAATGAGGTTTTATGCGGCAGCCGCATCTTTTGCGTTGCACCGCCGCTTGACAGCGCCAGGGGACCGCGCGCAACATTGTTCGTGTACGAATGATAACCGCAGTGGCCGCCGGCTCCGACATGGTGACTGAAACGACGAGCGCCGTCATCGACAAGATCCGCTGCGATGCTTGTCCGGTGATGTGCTACATCAAGCCGGGCGCCGCGGGTGCCTGTGACCGCTACGCCAATCACGACGGCAAGCTCGTCCGTGTCGATCCGCATGTGATCCTGGAGCGCACGGTCTCGCATGGCGGCAAGCTGGTCCCATTCAGCCGCACCGAAGACTGGGACGGCAAGATCGTCCACGAACCCTCGACCTTCGTGACCGCGATCGGCGCGGGCACGACCTATCCCGACTACAAGCCGGCGCCGTTCATCGTTTCCGCGGAAGTCGACGGCGTCGACATGGTGACTGTCGTCACCGAGGGCATCTTCTCCTATTGCGGCGTCAAGGTGAAGATCGACACCGATCGCTATCTCGGCCCTGAAGCCGCGACCGTCCGCGCGCAGGGCGAGGCGGTTGGCCATGTCACGACCAGCGAATATGGCTCGCAGATGCTGTCGCTCGGCGGCGTGCATCATCTCACCGGTGGTTCCAAGAAGGAAGGCCGCGTCACCTGCGACACGCTGATGGATCTCGCCAATTGCAAGGCGGTCGAGCTGACCATTGACGGTGGCGCCACCGTGGTGGTGCAGGCCGGCCAGCCGCCGATCGTCAACGGCATGAAGGAAGAGCGCATGCGCGTCGGCTGCGGCTCGGCGACGATCGGCATGTTCGCCAAGCAATGGCACGGCAAGGTCGATGAGGTTGTCGTGGTCGACGACCACATCACCGGTGTGCTCTCGGAGCATCAGGCCGGCAAGCTTCTCGACATCGCCGACACCGGCATCAAGATGAAGGGCCGGCGCTCGACGCCCGGCCGCTATTTCCAGGTCGCCGATCCCGGCACGGGCTGGGGCGGCACCAACATTTCCGATCCCTTGTCGATCCTCGGGCCGTTCGATGCCAAGGAAGCGAAGCCCGGCCTGACCATGCTGATGGTCTCCACCACGGGCGAGCATTCGTCGTACTACGTGCTCGACGAAGCCTTGAAGCCGATCGAGACCGAGATGCCGGCCGAGTTGAGATTCTCGGTCGAGCGGATCCAGGAAAACTGCGAGCCCGCGCTGTGCACCGTGCTGTTCATGGCCGGCGCCGGCGGCTCGCTGCGTGCCGGTGTCACCGACAATCCGGTGCGACTGACGCGTTCGGTGAAGGATGCGCTGACGCGCGTCACCAGCGGCGGCGCGCCGGTCTATGTCTGGCCCGGTGGCGGCATCACCTACATGGTCGACGTGACGCAGATGCCGTCAGGCGCGTTCGGTTATGTGCCGACGCCGGCGCTGGTCGCGCCGATCGAGTTCACGATGAAGCTGTCCGACTACGCCGCGCTCGGCGGCCACATGGATTATGTGAAGCCGCTCTCCGAGGTGCAGAACGGCGACGATGTCCGCCAGTTGCCCTGGCATCACCCGATTCCGGGGCGCCGGACATGACGAGGCGCCCGCAAATCGCATTGCTGTCTGATGGCCGGCGGCTGCATTTGCAGGATGGACCGATTGATCTGATCGTGGAGGCGAGGGGGCGTGCGGACGAGGTGCGCGCGGCCTATGAGGCTGCGGCGCGCCGGTTCACCGGGCTTCTCGACGAGCTATGCGCGGAATTGACTGAACTGCGTGCGGATGCTGCGACGAGAACTTCGCTGACCGGCGCCGTCGCGCGTCGTATGCATGCCGCTGTCGCGCCCTATGCTGCCGATTGCTTCATCACGCCGATGGCGGCTGTTGCCGGCAGCGTGGCCGAGGAGATTCTGGACGCGATGCTGCGCGCTGCGGCGCTTGACCGGGCTTACGTCAACAATGGTGGCGACATCGCGCTTCATCTCGCTGAAGGCACGCATTTTTCGGTCGGCCTGATGGATCGGCCCGACCGCAACGGCGTGATGCGGACGATGAGGATCGATGCAGATGACCCGGTGCGCGGCGTCGCGACCAGCGGACGCCACGGCCGCAGCTTTTCGCTCGGCATCGCCGACGCGGTGACGGTGCTGGCGGCGACCGCATCGCGAGCCGACGCGGCAGCGACGATCATCGCCAATGCCGTCGATCTGCCTGGGCATCCCGCCATCATCCGCAGACCCGCGAACGAGCTTCAACCCGACAGCGATCTGGGCGCGCGCCTCGTCACCCGCGATGTCGGCGAACTGTCTCACGATGAGATCGCCGCCGCGCTCGAATCTGGCGCGGAATGTGCACGGCATTTATTCGATCGTCGACTGATCGAGGGTGCCGTGTTGCAGCTTTGTGGTGATATGCTTGTCATCGGACCGAAAGATATTGAACGGCAAGAAGCGCGCCCGCTCACGCTGGAGAACGCGGTTCATGCCTGAACAGGGAAGAGCTTGAGGACGCAATCATGAGCGCGATCATCCGCAAGATCGTCACAGTCGTCGAAGAGACGCAAATGGAGATGGGCCGGCAGGTCTCGCCGCCGACCCGGCGCGCGGCTGCGATTGCCGTCATCGAGAATCCGTTTGCCGGAAAATACGTCGAGGATTTGTCGCCGCTGATCGCGATCGGCGAGGAACTGGGCGAGCTCTTGTCGAAGCGTGCGGTGGCCGCGCTCGGCATCGATGGCGCCAAGGCGCAGAGCTATGGCAAGGCCGCCGCCGTCGGCGAGAACGGCGAGTTGGAGCATGCCGCCGCCATCCTCCACCCCAAGATGGGCGCGCCGGTGCGTAAAGTGCTGGGCAAGGGCGCCGCTCTGATCCCTTCTTCGAAGAAGCGTAGCGGCCCGGGCACGACGCTGGACATTCCGCTCGGGCACAAGGATGCTGCCTTCGTGCGCAGTCACTTCGACGGCATGGAAGTGCAGATCAACGACGCGCCGCGCGCCAACGAGATCATGGTCGCGGTCGCCGTCACCGACAGCGGCCGTCCGCTGCCGCGCGTCGGCGGGCTGACGGTCGCGGAGATCAAGGGCGAAGACGGTCTGAGATAGAGCATGATCCGGAAAAGTGGAAACCGGTTTTCCGATGAGATCATGCTCAAGAAGTAGATTTCAAACTGGAGGTTGGGATGCGAGCAAGAAATACTATCGTCGGCGCGGCCTTCGCGCTTCTGGCGAGCGGCATGGCTCATTCGGCCCTGGCGCAGGACATCAAGATCGGCGAGATCAACAGCTACTCGCTGCTGCCGGCGTTCACCGAGCCCTATCGCAAGGGCTGGCAGCTTGCGGTCGAGGAGATCAATGCGGCAGGCGGCATCAACGGCAAGAAGCTTGTCGTCATTTCCAAGGATGATGGCGGCAAGCCGGCCGACGCGCAGACCGCGGCCAACGAGCTCGTCTCGAGCGAAGGCGTTGCGATGCTCGCAGGCACCTTCCTGTCCAACATCGGCCTCGCGGTCAGCGACTTCGCCAACCAGAAGAAGGTGTTCTTCCTCGCGGCCGAGCCGCTGACGGACGCCATCACCTGGTCCAAGGGCAACAAGTACACCTTCCGCCTGCGTCCCTCCAACTACATGCAGGCGGCGATGCTGGTCGAGGCGGCTGCGAAGCTGCCGGCCAAGCGCTGGGCCACGATCGCGCCGAACTACGAATACGGCCAGTCGGCGGTCGCCGTGTTCAAGAAGCTGATGTCGGAGAAGCGTCCCGACATCCAGTGGGTCGACGAACAGTGGCCGCCGCAGGGCAAGATCGACGCAGGTCCCGTGGTGCAGGCGGTGGCCGCCGCCAATCCCGAAGCGATCCTCAACGTCACCTTCGGCGCCGACCTCGTGAAGCTCGTGCGCGAAGGCAACACCCGCGGCCTGTTCAAGGGGCGCGAGGTCGTCTCGTTCCTCACGGGCGAGCCCGAATATCTCGATCCGCTCAAGGACGAGACGCCGGAGGGCTGGATCGTCACCGGCTATCCCTGGTACTCGATCAAGACGCCCGAGCATGACGCGTTCCTCAAGGCCTATCAGGCCAAGTACAATGACTATCCGCGTCTCGGTTCGATCGTCGGCTACCAGACCATCAAGTCGGCCGCCGCCATTCTCGCGAAGGCCGGCTCGACCGATCCGGAGAAGCTGATTGCCGCGGCGGAAGGGCTGTCCATGCCGTCGCCGTTCGGCGAGATCACGTTCCGCAAGATCGACCACCAGTCGACGCTCGGCGCCTTTGTCGGCAAGACCGCGCTGAAGGATGGCAAGGGCGTGATGGTGGACTCGTCTTACAAGAAGGGCGCGGACTATCTGCCGAGCGACGCCGAAGTCGCGAAGCTGCGCCCGAAAGATTGATGCAAGAGAGACCGGGGCCTCCATGGTTCGAGACGCGCGGCGTCGCCGCGCTACTCACCATGAGGGTCCCGGACCTCATCCTGAGGAGGCGCGGAGCGCCGTCTCGAAGGATGAAGCCCAGCACTGAGATCCAACCAACCCGGACCGCCGATGGCCTTTTATGTCGTACAGTTTCTGACCGGTCTCGCCAGCGCAGCGTCGCTGTTCCTGGTGGCCTCGGGCCTGTCGATCATCTTCGGCGTGACCCGGATCGTGAATTTCGCGCATGGCGCCTTCTACATGATCGGCGCCTACATCGCCTTCACGCTCACCGAGCGGCTTTCGGGTGCGTTTGGGTTCTGGGGCAGCATCGTGCTGGCCGCGCTGGCCGTGGCGATGATCGGCGTGATCGTCGAGATGGTGCTGCTCCGTCGCATCTATCACGCGCCCGAATTGTTCCAGCTGCTGGCGACCTTCGGCCTGACCTTGATGGTCGAGGATCTCGTGGTCCTGATCTGGGGGCCCGACGATCTCGTTGGCCGCCGCGCGCCGGGCTTCAGGGGCGCCATCGATTTCTTTGGCCAGAACATTCCGAGCTATGATCTGTTTCTGATCGTGCTGGGACCCGTGGTGCTCGGCATTCTCTGGCTGCTGTTCCAGCGCACGCGCTGGGGCGTGCTCGTGCGCGCGGCGACGCAAGACCGCGACATGGTTGCCGCGCTCGGCGTCAATCAAAAGTGGCTCTTCACCTCCGTGTTCGCGGTCGGCGTCTTCCTCGCAGCCCTCGGCGGCGCGCTTCAGATCCCGCGCGATGCCGTGCATCACGCCATGGATCTGCGCATCATCGTCGAGGTGTTCGTCGTGGTCGTGATTGGCGGCCTCGGCAGCATCGTCGGTGCCTTCGTCGCTGCCGTGCTGGTCTCGGAGCTGAATGCCTTCGGCATCCTGATCTTTCCGAAGATCTCCATCATTCTGGTCTTCCTGGTGATGGCGGTGGTGCTGATCGTGCGGCCCTGGGGCCTGTTCGGCAAGCCGGAGGCGGCCGCGCGCAAGACGCCTGGCCTCACCGTCAATCCCTGGCGGCCGCTGACGTCGAACGAACGCTTGGCAGCGGTTGCGGCGCTCGTCGTCGCAGCGATGCTGCCGCTGTTCGCGGGCAATTATCTGCTCACCGTGGGCTCGGAGATCGCGATCTTCGTGATCTTCGCTGTCAGCCTGCACTTCCTGATGTCGGTCGGCGGCCTCGCGTCCTTCGGCCATGCCGCCTATTTCGGGCTCGGCGCCTATGGCATCGCCTTCCTCGCCAAGATGGCGGGGCTGCCGATGATCGTGTGTCTGTTGCTCGGCCCGCTGCTCGGCTGCATGGGCGCCGCCGTGTTCGGCTTCTTCGCAGTGCAGCTCTCGGGCGTCTATTTCGCGATGCTCACGCTCGCCTTCGCGCAGATCGTGTGGTCGATCGCGTTCCAATGGGTGAGCGTGACCGGTGGCGACAACGGCATCCTCGGTCTCTGGCCGTCGAGCTGGGCGGCGAGCCCGTCGCATTTCTACTGGCTTGCGCTCGGCGTCGCGGCGCTGGTGACTGTCGCGTTGCGGGCCATGGTGTT
This sequence comes from Bradyrhizobium sp. CCBAU 25338, assembly GCF_028128965.1. Taxonomy (NCBI): domain Bacteria; kingdom Pseudomonadati; phylum Pseudomonadota; class Alphaproteobacteria; order Hyphomicrobiales; family Nitrobacteraceae; genus Bradyrhizobium; species Bradyrhizobium sp. CCBAU 25338. Next base: position 173,168 of record NZ_LFKY01000036.1, on the reverse strand, counting down.
CTCGCCGTTCGGTTACGCGCTCCGTGCAACGCGCGACTCGCTTCTTCGCAGCGAAGCGATCGGCATCGATGCCAAGCGGATCCAGTGGACCGCTTTCGTGATTGCCGGCACGACCGCCGGCATCGGCGGCGCGCTGTTCGCCTACCTCAAGGGCAGCGTCTTTCCCGACAATCTCGGCATCTCGCTGTCTGTCGACGCGCTGGTCATGGTGCTGCTCGGCGGTGTCGAGACGGTGTCCGGCGCGGTGATCGGCGCCATCGTCTACAAGGCCTTGAACATCTGGCTGGTGAGCCAGACCGATCTGTCGAAGCTCGTGCTCGGCGGCTTCATCATGCTGATCGTCGTCGTCTTCCCCAAGGGCATCGTCGGCATGCTCGAGTTGCTGGCGCAGCGCCGGCGAAAGTCCTCGCCGCCGGGCTCTCCCTTGCTTGCCAAGCCGATCGAGTCTGCCGAATGAGCGTTGCACCCCCACTTCTCGCGGTTGAAGGGCTGACCAAATCCTATGGCGGCATCCATGCGGTGCGCGGCGTCTCGTTCTCGCTGCGCGCGGGCGAGATCCTGGCGCTGATCGGCCCTAACGGCGCCGGCAAGAGCACCTGCTTCGACATGCTCAACGGTCAGAACCAGCCGGATACCGGCCATGTCCGCCTGCTCGGCGAAGAGATCACAGGCAGGAAGCCGCGTGAGGTCTGGCGGCTCGGCGTCGGGCGCACGTTCCAGATCACCGCGACCTTCGCCACCATGACCGTGCGTGAGAACGTCCAAGTCGCGCTGATTTCGCATGGGAAGCAGCTCTACAACCTCTGGGGCTCGGCGCCGAAGTTCGACCGCGGCGAGGCCGGCCGTCTGCTCGAGTTGGTCGGCATGGGCGGCTACGCGGACCGTCCTTGCGGCGAGCTGGCCTATGGCGATCTCAAGCGGCTCGAGCTTGCGGTCGCGCTCGCCAACCAGCCGAAGCTGCTGTTGATGGACGAGCCGACTGCAGGCATGGCGCCGCGCGAGCGCGTCGATCTGATGCGGCTGACCGCGAGCATCGCGCGGGAGAAGTCGATCGGCGTGCTCTTCACCGAGCACGACATGGACGTGGTGTTCGAGCATGCCGACCGCATCATCGTGCTCAACCGCGGGACGTTGATCGCCGAAGGCTCGCCGGCGGAGGTGCGCGGCAATCCGCAGGTGCAGGCGGTCTATCTCGGCGAGGGCCTCGTCTACGATGCCCGCCACCGCGAGGGAACCTCGGCATGAAGCTCACGGTGCAAGACCTCAACAGCCATTACGGTCCGGCCCATATCCTGTTCGACATCGGCTTCGAGGTCGGTGAGGGTGAGGTGGTGGCATTGCTCGGGCGCAACGGCGCGGGCAAGTCGACGACGTTCCGCTCGATCGTCGGCCTCGTCGCGCAGCGCTCCGGCCGCATCACATTCGAGGGCAAGGACGTCTCGGCGAAGCCGACACATGAGATCGTGCGCGAGGGGCTCGGCTACGTTCCGGAGGAGCGGCGCATCTTCACTGACCTGACAGTCGAGGAAAACCTCGAAGTCGGCCGCCAGCCGAAGCGCCCGAACGCGCCGCACTGGACGCGCGAGAAACTGTTCGCGCTGTTTCCAAATCTGGGCGAGATGAAGAACCGTCCCGGCGGCCGCATGAGCGGCGGCGAGCAGCAGATGCTCACCATCGCGCGCACGCTGATGGGCAATCCCTCGCTGGTGCTGCTCGACGAGCCTTCGGAGGGCCTGTCGCCGAAGATCGTGGAGCAGATGGTCGATGCCATCCTGACCATGAAGAAAGAGGGCGTCAGCATCGTCGTTTCCGAGCAGAACCTGCATTTCGCGCGATTGATCTCCGACCGCGCCTACATCATCGAGCGCGGCCGGATCTGCTTCGGTGGCACCATGGCCGAGCTCGACGCGCGTCCTGATATCCGCGACGCGCATCTGTCGTTGTGAGAGCGGGGAACGGATGGCGAGAAGCGTGACGGCGAAGAAGAACGTCAAACCGGCCAAAGCGTTTAACAGGCCGCCTTACGTGCTCGACGAGCAGGTCGGTTTCATCCTGCGCCAGGTCTGGCAGCGCCATAGCTCGATCTTCGCCCGCGACATCGGCACCAATCTGACGCCGACACAATGGGCGGCATTGTCGAAACTGGCCGAGACCGGGCCGTGCTCGCAGAACCAGCTCGGGCGGCTGACGGCGATGGACGTCGCCACCATCAAAGGCGTGATCGATCGTCTCACCGCGCGCGGCCTGACCGAGACCAGCCAGGATCCCGATGATGGGCGGCGGCTCCTGGTCAGCCTGACGCGCGCGGGTCAGCAGCTTGCGGAGAAGCTGGCGCCCAATGCGCTTGCGATCACGCGCGAGACGCTGGCACCGCTCGACGCGAAAGAGCGCGAGACGCTGATGGCACTATTGAACAAGCTGCGGTGATGTCGGTCTCGTAGGGTGGGCAAAGGCGCGCGAGCGCCGTGCCCACCATTTCTGCGGCTGGAGAAAGAATGGTGGGCACGCTTCGCTTTGCCCACCCTACAGGAGCGGTGAATTCTGCTCTCTCACCGTCACCCTGAGGTGGCCGCTTCTTCAGCGGCCCTCAAAGGGCGACGGCCCGGCTGCATCTTGGCCGTTCATCCTTCGAGGCTCGCACACGGCGCCATCGCGCCGCGTGCTCGCACCTCAGAATGACGGGTCTGGCTTTCGTCCAATCCTACTTCGCCACCACCTCCGGCACCTTCCCGGCCGGCGGGGTGTTGCGGCTGCGTTGCGTCCGCACGATGCCGTCGATGATGGTCATGCCGATGCCGGGGAGGTCGCCGAGCTGGACGCTCTCCAGGATGTTCTTGCCCGGCGAGTGCTGGGCCTTGTCCATGATGACGAAGTCGGCGGAACGGCCGACCTCGATCAGGCCGCAATCGAGCTGCCGCATCCGCGCAGTGTTGCCGGTGGCAAGGCAGAAGGCGAGTTCGGCCGGCAGATCGCCGAGCGAGGACAGCATCGAGACCATGCGCAGAATGCCGAGTGGCTGTACACCGGAGCCGGCGGGCGCATCGGTGCCGAGGATGACGCGATGCAGATCGCCCATCTCGCGCGCGGTGCGCAGCGTAAACAAGGCCGAGCGCTCATTGCCGTTGTGCACGAGCTCGAGCCCGCGCTTGCAGCCCTCGCAGATGCAACGGATCTGGTCATCGGGCAGGGCGGTGTGGCCGCCATTGATATGGCCGACAACGTCGGTGTCGGCTTCCAGCACCACGTCCTTGTCGATCAGGCCGGAGCCGGGGATCGAGGGACCACCGGTGTGGATCGTGCTCTGGATGCCGTATTTGCGCGCCCAGCCGACCATCTTCCGCGCTGTCGGGCCGTCCTTGACGCCGCCGAGGCCGACCTCGCCGAGCAGCTTGACGCCGTTGGCAGCCATCTCCTTGAAATCTTCCTCGACCATCTCGCATTCGATCACCGGCGCGCCGGCGTGAACCTTCACGCCGCCGGGACGCAAGGTCCAGAATGCGCGCTGGGCGAACACGGCCATGGCCTTCAGGCCGACGACGTCGCGGGGCCGGCCGGGCATGTGAACCTCGCCGGCGGAGATCATGGTGGTGACGCCGCCATGGAGGTAGCTGTCGATCCAATTGATCTGGTTCTGGCGCGGCGTCCAGTCGCCGGCGACGGGGTGGACGTGACTGTCGATCAGGCCCGGCGCCACCGTGGTGCCCTGGGCATCGACGATGGTGGTCGCGCCTTCGACGTTGCAGTCCTTGAAGCGGCCGATTGCGGTGATCTTGCCGTTCTCGGCGACGATGGTGTCGCCGTCCAGGATCGGCTTTTCCAAAGCGCCGGACAGGATCAGGCCGATGTTCCGGATCACGAGCTTGGATGGTCCGGTGGCCTGGGGTGCGTCATGCGCCATGGAAGGGGCTCCTTATTCCTAACTGCAACGCTTTCGATCTTGGGCAGCCTTGACCGCGGGATCAAGCAGGATTATTCATTAGTATACGAATGATCGTGTACAAATGACGCATAGCTGACCGCCTCGGGACCGCGAGCAAGCGACACGGAAGGGTGAGATGAGCAATTTCAATCAGGAAAGCGTTTTGAGCGTCCACCACTGGACCGACACGCTGTTCTCGTTCAAGACCACCCGCAGCCCGACCTTCCGCTTCCGCAACGGCGAATTCACCATGATCGGGCTCAAGGTCGGCGAGAAGCCGCTGCTGCGGGCCTACAGCGTCGCCAGTGCCAATTACGAGGACACGCTGGAGTTCTTCTCGATCAAGGTCCCGGACGGCCCGCTGACCTCGCGCCTCCAGCATTTGAAGGAAGGCGACGAGATCATCGTCAGCCGCAAGGCCACCGGCACGCTGGTGATCGACAATCTGGAAGCGGGACGCAACCTCTACCTCATCGGCACCGGCACGGGCCTCGCGCCTTTCCTGAGCGTGATCAAGGACCCCGAGACCTATGAGCGGTTCGAGAAGGTCGTGCTGCTGCACGGTTGCCGGCACGTGAAGGAGCTCGCCTATGGCGAGATGATCACCGAGCATCTGCCAAAGGACGAGCTGCTCGGCGAATACATTCGCAATCAGCTGATCTACTACCCGACCGTGACCCGCGATCCCTTCCGCAACCGTGGCCGCATCACGGACCTCATCACGTCAGGCAAGCTGTTCACCGATATCGGCCTGCCGGTGCTGGAAGCCGCGCATGACCGCGTCATGATCTGCGGCAGCCCTGCGCTGGTCGCGGACACCCGCGTGCTCCTGGGCGAACGCGGCTTCGCCGAGGGCAATCACGGCGAGCCGGCCCAATTCGTGGTCGAAAAGGCCTTCGCCGAGCGGTAATCTCGCAATTCCCGCGCGATAAGACCGTATTTTCGCCGCGTGGGGCCCGTTGCGGCGCCGATTCGGCGCTTGATACACTGTGGGAGCGAATCAGCGGAGTTCCCACATGGTTGCGGACAGCGACAGCAACATCGCCTGGCACCGGGTTCAGTTGAAGAAGAACCGCGCCGAGTTGAAGGCGCTGGAGACCGCGCGCTTCACGATGGGCGAGATCGCCTCATCGAAGCGGGACGGCCAGACCCCAAAGTCGATCGCGGAACTCAAGCGTAAGATCGCACAGTCGGAGCGCGCGATCGCCGATCACGACAAGCGCACGCGCCGTCCGCTCGCAACCGACCTGCAGAGCCTCAGCAATGGCAGCTGGAGCCATTGGGACGCCTACACCCAGCAGCGCAAGACTGGCCAGCGTTCGCCCGGGCGCGGATAGGGGCATCTCCCCCACGTGTGCGGTCGATGACAAGGCGCCCCTTGCGCCGGCCGCGCCGTGCACCATCTCGGTGATACGCTACCAATCGCTCCGGTGATCCCATGACAGCACGCCTCGATTTCACCAACGAGGCCTTCTTTCGCGATCCGCCCAAGGCCATCGCGACGTTGCGCATGTCCGGCCCGGTGGTTGCGACGCGATTCCCAATCGTCGGCGATGTCTGGATCACCACGACCCATGATGCGACAGCACAGGTGCTGAAGGACGGCACGACCTTCACGCTGCGCAAGGAGGACGGCGACGTCGCGGGTCTGCGCTGGTGGATGCCGAGATACGTCAGGACCATCGCCAACAACATGCTGACGATGGACGAGCCGGATCACACGCGGCTGCGCAGCATCGTGGACGAAGCGTTTCGCCGCCGCGCGATCGTTGCGATGGAGCCGCGCATCCGTGCCATCGCCGACACGCTTGCGGACGAGCTGTTCGCAGCGGGAAGCCCGGCCGATCTCGTCCAGCGCTATGCGCGCATCCTGCCGCTCGCGGTGATCTCGGAACTCCTGGGCCTGCCGCCGGCCGATCGCCCGAAGTTCATCGCCTGGGCCAACGAAATGTCCTCGCTGACGAATGTCGTCAGCTTCTTCCGCTTGCTGTTCGCGTTCCGCAAGATGCGAGTCTACCTCAGGCAACAGTTGCAGATCGCGCGCGTCAAGGGCGGCGAGGGCCTGATTGCCGAGCTGATCCAGGTCGAGCGCGAAGGCGGTCAGATCACGCCGGACGAGATGGTTTCGATGGTGTTTCTGCTGCTCGCGGCGGGATCCGAGACGACCACTCATCTCATTAGCGGTTCGGTGTATGAGCTTTTCAGGAATCCCGGCTTGCGTGACTGGCTGGAACAGGACTGGAGCCGCGTCGGGCTTGCGGTTGAGGAGTTCCTGCGCTTCGTGTCGCCGGTGCAATTCTCCAAGCCTCGCTATGTGCGCCGCGACGTCGAGGTCGGAGGCGTGCGCTTGAAGAAGGGCGATCGCGTCATGGTGATGCTCGCCGCCGCGAACATGGATTCCTCGGTGCACGATCGTCCCGAGAATCTCGATCTCGAGCGGAAGCCCAATCGACACGTCTCCTTTGGAACAGGAATCCATTTTTGCCTCGGCCATCAGCTTGCGCGCATCGAGGCGGCCTGCGCGCTGGAAGCGCTGTTCGTGCGATGGCCGAAACTCGGTCTTGCCGTCGATCCCGCCGAGGTCCATTGGCGCAGGCGGCCGGGCTTGCGCGCGATCGCGAACCTTCCTGTCACGGCTGAGAGCCGTGGAACACCGGAGCGCGCGGGAGCGCGCCTTGGGCGTTCCCTCACCGCGGCGAGTTGAGATCCGCGTCCCTTCGGAAAATCTTTGCCGCGCGCGATCAGTCAGGAACGGTGTGCCGCTGGACCTGTTGTCTCCTGGACGCGCGGCTACGAATTCTTGGCCGTGCCTGTCGCAGATCGACGTCTTAACGGGAGACAAGATCATGACCAGCAAGATGCCACCTGTTCCGCCGGACAATCAGAGCCGCAAGGGAACTGGCGACAGCAAGCAACCGTCCGCCGATCAGGCGCCACACGGCCAGCAACGTGCTGAGAATCCGGACCAGCAGGGACAGCAGGGCAACATCAAGCAGAACACGACCAATCAAGGCTACCAGCAGGGTCGTTGAGGAGAGCGACATTCCATTCGACATCCGCCGAGACCCCGAACAGCATCCGCCAGGGCGGACCAGGCGCATCGCATGAGAATGCCAAGGCGCCATTGGAGGATTAAGAAGCCGCCGGGAAAGCGATCACGACAAGCACAACGATCCCGGTCAGAGCGGGCACAAACCGAAACCGATGCCGGCGCAACAGAAGCACTAAGTCTTTGGAAGGTCACTGCAAGAGGAGAGACAAATGCCAGGTGGACATGGCAGCAAGACGCATTTCAGATCGGGCATGCATGGCAAGGGCGACGGCACCGGCGGACTGACCGACGTACCCAAGGATATGATCGGCGACAACATGGTGCTGTCCAACCGTGACAAGAAGCAGCATTCGGACATTCGTGGCATGGACGGAAAGTCCATTCAGACTGAACAATATCAGGACCACGCCGCGAACCGGCTCGACGGGACGCCGGAGGCTGACGAGACCTGAGATTGTTCCTCCCGCCAACTTGCGGACCGGTGTTCAGCCGGTCCGCTTTCTCGTGGGCGCAAGATCGCGCTCCCAGCCGAACACCGAACGGCCATCGAGATCCGGGGAGGCCGCGCGCTCGGTGGCAATGAGAGCCTCAACCGAAGGGCCGCGCGCGGTCCGCTCCAGCCGCCGCGCCTGGTCGTCCAGACGCTTGATCGCATGCATCTCTTCCTCGCGTCCGAGCTTCGCGTTCTGGATCGCGCCCTTCAGCACCCGGATGGTCTCGTCATAAACCTTGATCGGAACGGGGTAGGGATGTCGGTCCTTGCCGCCATGGGCGAGCGAGAAACGCGCGGGATCCCTGAAGCGATAGGGTGCGCCGTGCACGACCTCGGCGACCATCGCGAGCGAACGCACGGTGCGCGCGCCGACGCCCGGCGTCAGCAGCAGTTCCGGGAAATCGACCGGGCCCCGCTCGGCTGCGGCGGCCAGCGTACCATGCAGGCGGCGCGCGAATACGTCCTTGGGACGGACGTCGTGATGGGAGGGCATGATCAGATGCGGCAGCGTGCCTTGCGCCGGCGTGGACTCGGTCCCGATGAGCCGTTCGAATTCGGAGACGATGCGATCGGGGCCGAGATCGCAGAGTAGTTCGAGCTGCGCCGTCCGAGAAATGTCGGCGCGATGATCGGTGAGATTGACGATCTCCCCCTGCTGCGGCCCGTCGATTGCGCTGTGCGGCGCATCGACAAAGCTCTTCAGCGCCTCGGAATGCCAGTGATAGCGTCGCGCCTGCCGCTTGTCGCCGTTCATGCCCTGCTGCACCACCGTCCATTTGCCGTCGGCCGTCACGAAGAAGCCGTGCAGGTAGAGGTCGAAACCGTCCTGGACCGCGGCGCTGTCGACCTTGGCCACCAGGCGGCTGGCGCGCGTCAGCTTTGCGCCGTCGAATCCGACGCGGTCGCCGAGTTGCAACAACTCGTCCGGCGTCTTGCGCGAATGCTGACCTCGGCCGCCACAGACATAAATTCCGAGCTCGTCCTGAAGCGGTCCGAGCCCGCGCTTCAGCGCGCCGATCACGGAGGTGGTGATGCCGGAAGAGTGCCAGTCCATGCCGATCACGGCGCCGAACGACTGGAACCAGAACGGATGCGACAGCCGTTGGAGGAACGCATCGCGGCCGTAATGATGCACGATCGCCTGGGTGACGATCGCTCCCAGCGACGACATGCGACTTGCCAGCCACGGCGGAACCCGTCCGGTGTGAAGAGGGAGATCGGCGCTGCCGGTTCGTCGAGTCATGCGGTTCAATCTAGCGCAATTCGGCGACGGTTGCATCAGCGGGATGCTGCGTTGCACTGAACGGGGGAGCCAAGCCGGCCGGGAAGGCGTTGAGCGCGCTGGTGCGCATGCAATGACGGGGACAGCAATGAATTGGCAGGCCCTCATGGCCGACATCGACAGGATGTTCGGCTGGATACCCCAATGGTTCATTGGCCTCAGCCTCGTTGCCGGCGCGATCCTGCTCGCCTTGTTGGTCTATCGGGTCGCCATATGGCTGCTTGGCCGCGCATTCGGCACCCGCTTTCCCCTTCTGAGCGTGTTCATCGATCGGACCGCGGGCCCCGCCCAACTCGCTCTCTGTCTCGCCGCCGTCGCACTGGTGCTGCCGCTCGCGCCGCTGGACGACGCGATCCGCACGCCGCTGATGCGGCTGTTCGTCGTGGCCTTCATCGCGCTGATCGGCTGGATCTCGATCCGGATCGTCGACATGAGTGCTGCACGCTATCTCCAGAACTTTCGCGACGTCACCGAGAATTTCGTCGCACGCAAGCACGTCACGCAAGTGCGCGTGTTCAAGCGCGTCACCGATACCATCATCGTCGTCATCACGATCTCTGCCGCGCTGATGACGTTCGATTCGGTCCGGCAATACGGCGTCAGCCTGTTCGCCTCCGCGGGCGCGGCCGGTATCATCGTCGGTCTCGCCGCCCGCCCGCTGCTGAGCAATCTGATCGCGGGCCTGCAGATCGCGATCACCCAGCCGATCCGCATCGAGGACGCCGTGATCATCGAGAACGAATGGGGCTGGGTGGAGGACATCGCCTCGACCTATGTCGTGATCCGCCTGTGGGACTGGCGCCGCATGGTGGTGCCGCTGTCCTATTTCATCGAAAAACCGTTCCAGAATTGGACGCGCGACACCGCATCCCTCATCGGCGTGATCGCGCTTCATGTCGACTATCGTGCCGACGTCCAACGCATCAGGAACTGGCTGGAGCAGGCGGTAAAGCAGTCAAAACTGTGGGACGGCGAGGTGGTCAATCTCCAGGTGATCGATGCCGACGCGCGCACCATCGAGCTTCGGGCGCTGGTCAGCGCCAGGAATGCACCGCAGTCCTGGGACCTCCGCTGCGAGATCAGGGAGAAGCTGGTGGCCTTCATCCGGGACGAGATGCCGGAGGCGCTGCCGCGCGAACGCGCGATCCTGATCCCGTCTGGCGACGATGATGCTGATTTCGTGCGGCGCGTCACGCCGCCGGAGAAGATGCGGGCAAGCGGGCGCAATTGACTCCGCCATCAGCCGGCGCCGACCACGGCTGCGTCGGCCCGCCGATCCGCGCGCCGGCTCGGCTTGCGCAGCTTCCGCCGGGCCCAGATCAGGAGCCCCGTCGACAGCAGCGTCAGAAGGGCGATCGAGGTGATGACGTTGAGAGGCGAAGCGATCAGGGCCGACCAGTTTCCCTCATGGATCAGCCGTGGCCAGTTGCGCGGCAACGGCGCGACCCCGCTCGAATTGACGGCGTAAGCGCGCAGTTCTCCGTCCTCGTTGAGTCGCGCCATCACGCGACCGCCGCGCGTACCGATCGAGATCACATGCGAGAGGTCGTGCTGGTCTGCGACCATGCGAACCGCCTCCGGCAGGCCAACGGGACGTCTGCCGTCCGCCGGAGCGGCTCCGCCCTGCAGTGTCAGCCCAAAGGCCATGCACAGGCCCGTCAAAGGACTCAGCAGGATCAGCGGCAGCGCGAACCATGCGGTGCCCTTGTGCCATCCGGAGAGCGTGTTGCGCAGCCGCGGCAGTCCCATGAGAATGCCCAGCAGCATGATGACGACCAGGGCAACGGTCGACGTCGTCACCAGCCAGCCCTGGCCAAGCAACCGCTCGTGCGTGACGCGTGCCCAAAGGAAGATATCGGAGAGGGCGGAGCCGCTGATAGCAGCTTCGCCGGTCGCGAGGTCGATCGCCGGCACGCCTGCGCCTTGCAGCGTCATCCGCTGGAGGGATGCATCGAACGAGAGGCCGCGCGCCTTGTTGTCGGGATCGTACTGCTTCATCAGTCCGATGACGCGAGAAGACTCGATCGCCGGACCGCCGGTGCGACTGACTTGCACCATGGGCTCGAACGACAGGATCAAGCCGGTGACGATGATGACAAGCAGGGGCAGCGCGAAAACCAGGGTGATCCAGCGATGCAGAGTCAGCATTGCGGGCTTGCTCATTCGTCATCTCCTTCATCCTGCGATCGTGCTCGTGCAGCATGGCGAAGACAAATGACGCTTTGTCCATGTTGTTGCGTTGATTTACAGCAACCGCGGGCAAGCTGGCCGGATGTCATCTGACATCTCCAGCTACTGGTGGAGCATCTAGCGAATGCGACCTATTCGCGTTCTGCCTTGGTCAAGCCGGCCTGCTGTCCGCCGCCAGGAGCCTTGCTTCGCCGTCAGCGCGGGCGGGCGCAGCAAGCGAAGCAATGACTTAAGATGCAAGCAGGGCGGTGCGTGCGATGCACCTGGAAGTGTGCAGAGCCTCACTGCGCGCGGATGTTGGCGGCCTTCAGCACCGGCTCCCATTTGGTCGCCTCGGCGTGCATGTAGGCGTCGAACTCCTTGGCGGAGGAGCCGACCGGCGCTGCGCCGATTTTGCTGAGCGTCGATAGCACGCCGGGATCCTGCAGCGCGGCCTTCAGATCGGCTTCGAGCTTGGACACGATCTCCGGCGGCATGTTTGCCGGTCCAAGAACGCCCCACCAGACCGAGACGTCGTAGCTGGGCACGCCGGCCTCGGCGATGGTCGGAACATCCGGCAGCGCCTTCGAGCGTTCGGCGGAGGTCACCGCCAGCGCGCGCACCGGGCCGCCCTCGAGCTGGCCGATCGCTTCGGCGAGGGGATTGATGCTGAGCGGGATCTCGCCGGCGATCACGGCTGTCAGCGCCGGTGCGCCGCCCTTGTAGGGGATCGCGACGATCTTGGCGCCGGACATGTATTTCAGCAGCTCGCCCGCAAGATGCGCCGAGGTGCCGTTGCCGGACATGCCGTAGGAGAGCTTGTCCGGCTCCTTCTTGGCGGCGGCAAGGAGATCGCCGAGCGTCTTGTAAGGGCTGTCCTTGGCCACCACGATCGCGAGCGGGGACGAGGCGACTTCGGTGATCGCGGTGAAATCCTTGAAGGTGTCGTAAGGTACGCTTGGATAGATGAACTGGTTGAGCGGATGGCCGCTCGCGACCAGGATCAGCGTGTAACCGTCAGGCGCGGACTTGGTCAGCGTTTGCGAGGCGACGATGCCGCCCGCGCCGGGACGATTGTCGATCACGGGCTGCTGCCCCCAGGTCTTCGCCAGCGCCTGGCCCAGCGTGCGCGCGAGCACGTCGACTGCTCCGCCCGCTGCATAGGGCACCAGGATGTGGACCGGCTTGCTCGGATAGTTGTCGGCTTGAGCTGCGCCCGCTGCCAGCAGCAATGTGGCGCCCAGCAGCAGGCGGCCGATCTTCTTGTTCAAATCCAACATATTCCCAGCACTCCATAGGCGGTGTTCGCGTTCCAGCGGCGCTCTTTCCAGGCCGACTAAACCCTGCCATCGTTTTTGTTGACGAGACCTGATCTTTTGTACGATAGTACAAATCACATGATACGCAAGCCCACCAGCAGGGAAACAGCCCGCAAGCCGAACATGCGCGAGGCGATCCTCGCCGCGGCCGAGGAGCTGTTCGCCACCAACGGCTTCAATGCCGTGTCGGTGCGAGATATCGCGCATGCCGCCGGGGCCAATCCGGGTAGCGTGACCTATCATTTCAAGACCAAGGACGGGTTGCTGCTGGAGATCTACCGGCGCCATTGCGGGCCGATGAACCTGCGCCGTTCCGAGTTGCTTGCCGCTGCCAGGCGTGTGCGCGATCTCCAGGACCGACTGGAGGCGATCGTGCGCGCCTATGTGGTACCGGCCTTCACCTCGGGCAGCGATCTCGCTGGCGGCGGGGCGCGCTTCACGCGGCTTCGCGCGGTGATGTCGGCGGAGGGCAACGAGGTCGCGCGAAAAATCATCGCGCAGACCTTCGACGACACCAGCCACGCCTTCATCGACGCGATCCACGAGAGCCTGCCGCACATTCCGCGTACGGACATCGTCTGGCGCAGCCACTTTCTGCTCGGTGCGCTCTATTATTCGCTGGTGACGCCGGAGCGCGTTTCGCGCTTGTCGCGCGGCGAGGCCGACGGCAGCGATGCCGCAGGGGCCATCGAGCAATTGGTGCAGGCCATGGTCGCCGCATTCCAGGCACCCGCGCTCGATCAAGCTGCGCCGGCGCGGCGGCGGCCGGTCATCAGCAGCAAGCCTTGAAACAAGCGGTCTCGCTTCGGCGGGCTCACCTGACGACGATGATGTACACGCCAACCATTCCGCCGCCCGATCCAAACACGCGCACGCCGAAGTTCAAGCTGCCGAAGCTGTCTTGCGATGCGCATTGTCACATCTTCGGGCCCGGCGCGAAATATCCTTACGCGCCGGATCGCTCCTACACGCCGCCTGACGCGCCGCTGGAGGATTTTCGCGCGCTGCACGCCAAGCTCGGCGTCGAGCGCGCCGTCATCGTCAATGCCAGCGTGCACGGCACCGACAACACGGTGGCGCTCGATGCCATCGCGCAGAGCAGCGGCGCCTACCGTGCCGTCGCCAATATCGACGACACCATCACCGAACGCGGGCTCCGCGTGCTGCATGACGGCGGCTTCCGCGGCTGCCGCTTCAATTTCGTTCGCCATCTCGGCGGCGTGCCCGACAGACATGTGTTCGACCGCATCGTCGCGATGGTCACGCCGCTCGGCTGGCACATCGATCTGCACTTCGATGCGATCGACCTTCCGGAATACGCCGACATGCTGACAAAGCTGCCGCTGAGCTACACCATCGACCATATGGGGCGGGTGAAGGCTGCCGACGGGCTAGATCAGCTGCCGTTCAGGATCCTGATCGAGCTGATGCAGCGCGATGAGAAGTGCTGGGTCAAGATCTGCGGCTCGGAGCGGGTGTCCTCGGCCGGTCCGCCGTTCACGGATGCGGTGCCGTTCGCGCGAAAGATCGTCGAGACCGCGCCGGATCGCGTTATCTGGGGCACGGACTGGCCGCATCCCAACGTCAAGGTGATGCCGAATGATGGCGACCTCGTCGACCTGATTCCGCTGTTCGCACCCGAGCCCGAGTTCCAGAAGAAGATCCTGGTCGACAATCCCGCGCGCCTGTTTGGCTTCGACCAATGAAAGGGCTCCGATCAATATGATGCCTACAAACGAAAGAAGGGAGTTCGTCCCATGAAAACAGGTCTCGTGATCACCGCCCATCCCGGCGATTTCGTCTGGCGCGCCGGCGGCGCCATCGCGCTGCATGCGAAGAAGGGCTATCGCATGAAGATCGTCTGCCTGTCGTTCGGCGAGCGCGGCGAGAGCCAGTTCGCCTGGAAGGAGAAAGGCGCGACGCTTGAATCGGTCAAGGCCGGCCGCAAGGACGAGGCGGAGCGGGCCGCAAAGCTGTTGGGTGCCGAGATCGAGTTCTTCGACTGCGGTGATTATCCGCTCAAGCTCACCGAGGCGCATTTCGACCGCATGGTCGACATCTACCGCGAGCTCAATCCGAGCTTCGTGCTGACGCACGCGCTGGAAGATCCCTATAATTTCGACCATCCGAACGCGGCGCATTTCGCGCAGGAGACGCGCGTGGTCGCGCAGGCGATGGGCCACAAGCCCGGCGCGCAGTACAAATATTCCGCGCCGCCGGTGTTCCTGTTCGAGCCGCACCAGCCGGAGCAGTGCAACTACAAGCCGGACCTCCTCCTCAAGATCGACGAGGTCTGGAAGGAGAAGTACGAGGCGTTCCAGATCCTTGCCGCGCAGAAGCATCTATGGGGCTATTACGAGCGCGTCGCGCTCAACCGCGGCATCCAGGGCAGCCGCAACACCGGCGTGCCCATGACCTATGGCGAGGCCTATCAGCGCTTATTTCCGACCGTCGCCGAGGAATTGGCATGAAGCCAGTCGTCGTTTGCAACATCAAGCGCGCCGATCCCGCCGGGATGGCAGAATACGGTGTCTCAACCGTGCACGAGGCCTATGGCCGCATCGGCCTGATGAAGCCTTACTTGCGTCCGGTCTGGGCGGGCGCGTCGATCGCCGGACCGGCGGTGACGGTGCTGGCGCAGCCCGGCGACAACTGGATGATCCATGTCGCGGTCGAGCAATGCAGGAAGGGCGACATCCTCGTCGTCGGCTGCACCACCGACAACACCGACGGCATGTTCGGCGAGCTGCTTGCGACGTCGCTGCAGGCGCGGGGCGTCCAGGGATTGATCATCGACGCCGGCTGTCGCGACGTCAAAGCGCTGCACGAGATGCGCTTTCCAGTGTGGTCGCGCGCGGTATCGGCCAAGGGCACGGTGAAGGCCACGCTCGGCTCGGTCAACGTTCCCGTGGTCTGCGCCGGCGTCAATGTCGATCCCGGCGACATCGTCGTGGCCGATGACGACGGCGTGGTGGTGGTGCCGAAGCGCTATGCGGCCGAGGTCGCCGAGAGAGCGAAGAAGCGCAACGCGGAGGAGGGCGGCAAGCGCAAGCGGCTTGCCTCCGGCGAGCTCGGTCTCGACATGTACAGCATGCGCGAGGCGCTGACGAAGGCCGGACTGGTGTATGTCGACAATCCCGAGGACGTCTGAAGCGACGGAAAGCGGAGCGGGCGGATGGATCGTCTCAAGCTGAAAGCCGTTCTCGGCAGCCACCCTCATGTCCAGGCGGTGAAGAGCGGCGAGCTCCGCTCTGATCTGTTCGATTTGGACTTCATCACGTATACGCCGACCAACACGGCATTCAAACCGATGGTGCGCGAGCAGGCCTTCGACGTCTGCGAGATGGCGATCGTCACCTACCTGATGGCGAAAGCGCACGGCAAGCCGCTGGTATTGCTGCCGGCGACCATGCTCGGGCGCTTCCAGCATGCCTACGCGCTCTACAATCCTGAAAGGGGGACGCTCGGGCCGACCGATCTCGAAGGCAAGCGTGTCGGTATCCGCTCCTTCACGACCACGACGGGCGCCTGGATCAGGGGTATCCTCGCCAACGACTACGGCGTCGATCTCGACAGGGTCCACTGGGTGACCTTCGAGGATCCGCACGTGGCCGAATATGTCGACACCACCGAGCACGCGCCGAAGGACAAGAACATTCTCCAGATGCTGATCGACGGCGAGCTCGATGCCGTGCTCGGCGAGACTTCTGACAACCCCAAGCTGAAGCCGCTATTCCCTGATCCCGCCGCCGAGGCCGCCAAATGGTACGCCCGTCGCGGCGTCGTACCGGTCAACCATCTCGTGGTCGTGACCGAGCAGCTTGCCAAATCGCGTCCTGACGTGGTCGCGGGCGTCTATGATCTGCTCAAGCGGAGCAAGGAGCGGGCAGGGCCTGCGGCAACGCCGGACCTCGTTCCGTTCGGGATCGAAGCAAACAGGAAGCCGCTCGAGCTGATCATCGACTACGCATTCCAGCAGGCGCTGATCCCGCGCCGCTATGCGGTCGAAGAACTGTTCGACGAGACGACACGAGGATTGAACTGATGGCAGGTGATCCCAGGCGCTGGCAGATCGGGCTGGTCGGGTATGGCGAGGTCGGGCGGATTCTGGCCGAGGACTTGCGTCAGCAGGACATCAGGGTCTCCGCCTATGACATCAAGCTCGGTGGCGAGCAGGGTGCGCCGCTG
This sequence comes from Bradyrhizobium sp. CCBAU 25338, assembly GCF_028128965.1. Classification (NCBI taxonomy): domain Bacteria; kingdom Pseudomonadati; phylum Pseudomonadota; class Alphaproteobacteria; order Hyphomicrobiales; family Nitrobacteraceae; genus Bradyrhizobium; species Bradyrhizobium sp. CCBAU 25338. The sequence goes on along the minus strand of NZ_LFKY01000036.1, from coordinate 156,746 downwards.
AAGGAGCATGCGGCAAAATTCGGCGTGGTGCTCGCAGGGTCTCACGCCGAGCTGACCGCGAAATCCGATCTCATCATCTCCGCCGTCACCGCAAGCCAGGCCGTTCCGGTCGCAAAGGCCTGTGCCGCGGCGATCAATCAGGGCACCTGGTTCCTCGATTTCAACTCGGCTTCTCCGGGTGCCAAGCAGCGCGCCGCCGCCCTGATCGACGGCGCTGCCGGGCGCTATGTCGAGGGCGCGGTGATGACCTCGGTGCCGCCCTATCGCATCAAGGTGCTGCTGCTGCTCGGCGGGCCCGGTGCGAGGGAGCTGGAGCCGCTGTTGAACGCGATTGGTTTTGCCGCGAAGGTTGCGAGCGACAAGCTCGGCGTTTCCTCTGCGGTGAAGATGTGCCGCAGCATCATGATCAAGGGCCTGGAAGCGATGGTGATCGAAAGCTTCACCACCGCGCGCGCCTATGGTGTCGAGGACGCGGTGCTGGCCTCGCTCGCGGAAACGTTCCCTGGCATCGACTGGGAGAAACAGGGCGCCTATTGCTTCCAGCGCGTGATCGAGCACGGCCGTCGCCGCGCCGAGGAGGTGCGTGAGGTCGCCGAAACCGTGCGCGAGGCGGGTTTGACGCCATGGTCCGCGCAAGGCACTGCCGAACGGCAGGCCTGGGTGGCCGATCTCGCCGATGAAGGGCTGTTCGGCGCCAGGGGCACGAAAGAGTTCGCCCGCAGCGCGGATTGGCGGACTGAGGCGGACCGAATCCTCGCGAAGATCAACCGCACCAAGTAATCAGCTCAGGACCGCGCGGCTTTCCTGAAAGCGCACGACCTGATCGCGGGCGCGTTCAATCAGGTCGATCAGATTTCTGGATTTGCGGACCAGCTGTTCCGTGGCCGGCTGCGTGCGGAACTCCGCCAGCACGGCGCGAACGCACTTTGTGGCGGCGTCGAGCGTCCAGAGCGTGCGGTTCATGTCGTCCTGCGTCTGGATCGCCGAGATATCGAGACCCGAAAGAACGTGGCCGATGCCGTCGAGCCGCTTCACCGCCGTGTCGGTGGGCGTTTCACAATCGATGCTGCTGAATGAGCTGAACATACCGATACTTCCCCACTGAACGCAGATGGTCAGGGCGGATCGTAGTTATGGTCGGCGTCGCCGGCCTCGCAACGCGTTCGGCTACGGTCCGGGATTCTACCGGTCTCGGGCGGGCTCGGTCCGGCGGTAAAATAAAACTCCATGGCCAGGCAGGTGTCCGGACGTCGTGATGACCGACTCGGAACGCCCGCGTGCAGCATCGCGCGATGTTCGGGATATGAGCAGAACCGCTCTCAGCTCCTGCGAGTGAACAGGGTAGGCCGTTGCCGTGCAAATGTCTGTCGGCCGCCTTTGAAGCCCATCAGGACATCGGGCAACTCGGCGACAGCGAAGCGGCTGTCTTGCGTATCGAGCACGATGAGGTCGGCGGGATTGCCGACCTTGATGCCGTAATCGCCAAGGTTCATCAGCCGGGCCGGCAGCTCGGTCACCAGATCGAGGCAGGTGTCGAAATCGCTCACCGAGGCGTGTGCGACATTGGCGTAGAAATTCGCCATCCGCAGCAGCGAGGCGTCGCCGAACGGCGTGAAGGGATTGAGGACGTTGTTGGTCGCGACCGAGCACACGACGCCGTCGCCCGCAAGCTTGTGGGCGAGCGTCAGTCCGCGCGGCGCGTTGTGGGTGGCCTCGCGCCCCATCAGATAGAGATCGGTCGCGGGCAGCACGGTGACGGCAACGCCGGCCTTCGCCAGCTGCGCGGTGGCAGCTTTCAGCGGCTCCGGCGGCAAAGCCGACAGCTTCGTAGCGTGGCCGATCGCCACGCGTCCCCCGTAGTTGCGCCGCTCGGTCTGGCGGCAGACCTCGTCGAGATGCCACCAGGAGGGGTCGAGGTCGAAATCGAGATGGAGATCGACGTCGACGTCGAATTCCTCAGCGAGATCGAAGATGCGCGCGAGATGCGCGTTCGGGTCGGTGTCCATGTAGGGACAGCCGCCGATGGCCTCGCCGCCGTTGCGCAGCGCCTGGATCAGCAGTTCCTCGGCTCCGGGATCGTTGGTCAGGCCCTCCTGCGGAAAGACACAGAGTTCGAGATCGACCGCCCAGGCGTAGTCGCGCTTGAGCGATTTGATCGCCTCAAATCCGCGCAAGCCGATGCGCGGGTCAATCTCGACATGCGTGCGCATGCGCGTGGTGCCGTGCACGATGGCGCGTTCGAGCACTCTTGCGCCGCGCGCGTAGACGTCCTCGACGGTGAAATCCTTCTTCATCCCGGCGACGGCGCGGATCGCTTCCGAGACGCTGCCGTGATCGTGCCCGCAGCGGCCGAGCAGGCAGGCCTTGTCGAGATGGATGTGGGTATCGACAAAGCCGGGCAGGGCGAGGTGGCCGCCGACCTCGACCTCGACGGCCTCGCAGCCAAGCCCTTCGCAGGTCAGCTTCGGCTCGATCGCGGCGATGCGGCCGCCGTTCACGCCGATATCGACGGGTGCGGCGGATGAGCGCAACAGCGCGTTGCGGAAGATCAGGTCGAAGGCGGGCTCGGCGGTCATGGCGTCAAATTCAGCTTTGGCAAGCTAGCCGAAGCTGGCGGAGCAGGCAGCTCCAGATTGTGTGCACTTATGCCGCTCGAATGTTCAAAAAATGTGCATGCACTTTGGCCCATGGATCGTAAGATATCTCCCGCTTGGAGAACCCGCCATGTCCGCCCCCGCACAAGCCGAACGTCCGATGACCGACGCCGAGATCGTCGAAGCCTATCTTACGGCGTCGATGATTCCCGATCCCGATGCCGCGGCGGCCTATATGAAGCCGGGCACGGTGATCACGTTTACCGGCGGGCGCGAGTTCGATCATCCGCGCGGGCCGACCGGCTTCAACGCCAGGCGCTATCGCTGGGTGAAGAAGATGGACCGCTTCGATGTCTGCCCCGGTACGGACGAGACCGTCGTCTACAGCGTCGGCACGCTCTACGGCGAGTGGATGGATGGCACGCCATTCGAGGGCAATCGCTACGTCGATCGCTTCGTCGTCCGGGGTGGTCAGATCGTGAAGATGGACGTGTGGAACGACAGCGCCGAGCGCATCCTCGTTCAGCGCGGCATCGAGGCTTAGCCCCTCCGCGCGATTTTCGGCAGCTTGACGACGCGATCGCTGGTCACCTCGTCGGCATAGGGGGCGAGGATATCGAGCAGATCCCGGCCGCGCTGGGGGGTAGGGGCCACCAGCGCGCGATTGGCCACGGAATCCAGGTGATGATGCATCAGCTCCATCACCTTGGCCTCGTCGCCCTTGGCGAGCGCGGCGATGATGGCGCGGTGCTCGTTGATAGCACATTCGCTGGAATGCGGCCGGCTGTAGAGCGACAGCGTCAGGCAGCAGCGATAGGCGACCTCGCTGACATAGCGCACCAGGATCGGACTGTTCGTCATGTGCGCGAGCAGGATGTGGAATTCGGTGGCGAGCCGGATCGAGACCGCATCCGTGCCGCCGCGCGCGCGATCCTCGGCGTCGACATGGGCGTTTAACTCGGCGATCTGCGCCTTGGTCAGCTTGCCCGCGAGCTGGCGCACGACGAGCCGTTCGAGCTCGATGCGGATGTCGAAGGCATCGCGCGCCTCCTGCCAGCTCGGCGTTGCCACCACCGCGATCCGGTTGCGGCGCAGCTCGACGAGGCCTTCCGCTGCGAGCTGGCCCAGCGCATGGCGGGCAATGGTGCGGCTGACGCCGAAACGCTCGCCGAGTGCATCCTCCGGCAGCTTTGCGCCGGGCTCCAGCGCCTGCTCGATGATCGCGCGCCTGAGCGCGCGGCAGATCACGCTGACCTTGTCCGACGATTCAGAAGTCTTGCTGCTGTGGCGCGCCGCCATCGGCGAATCCTTGGGGTGGGTCGAAGCCTCTCTTTAGCACAGTCCTGCAGCGATCCGGCGCTCCAATTGCATGCAGTTTGATGCCGAGATTGCTTAAATGGAATCCGGCCGGGCACCGCGGACATTTGGCAAATCATTGAATTTGCGGGGACCGCAGACTGGCACCCAGCTTGCATGCACTTTTGCTGTGATGCGCATGCAACCCAACGCCCAGTTCGACGGCCAGCCCGTTCCCGAAGGCGCCACGGCCATCGAGCTGTCCGAGGCTTCCGTGACCTTTGGGCGCGGCGACCGCGCCGTGCCCGCCCTGTCCAAGACCACGCTGAAGATCGCCGACGGCGAGTTTGTCGCACTGGTGGGCCCATCAGGATGCGGCAAATCGACCATTCTGCGTCTCGTCAGCGGCCTCGTGCAGCCGACCAGCGGCGTCGTCATCGTGGGCGGCCGCGAAGTCGCGGCGCGCGCGATGCGGGTCGGCATGGCCTTCCAGAATCCGACCATGCTGCCGTGGATGACGATCGAGCGGAACATCATGCTGCCGCTGAAGATCGTCGAGCCGTTCCGCTCGAATTTCCGGAAGCTGCGCAGGACGGAATTCCGCGACAAGGCCAACGCGCTGCTGGAGCAGGTCGGCCTCAAGGGCTTTGGCAGCCGTTACCCCTGGCAGCTCTCCGGCGGCATGCTCCAGCGCGCCAATCTCTGCCGCGCCCTGATCCACGAGCCGCGCATGCTGCTGCTGGATGAGCCGTTCGGCGCGCTCGACCAGTTCACCCGCGAAGAGCTGTGGGCGATCCTGCAGAACCTCTGGATGACGCACAAGCCGACTGTGCTGCTGGTCACCCACGATCTGCGCGAGGCCGGCTTTCTCGCCAGTCGCATCTGCGTGATGAGCGCGCGTCCCGGCCGCATCCTCGACGACAGCCGCGTCGAATTTGCCCGGCCGCGCACGGTCGCCATGACCTTCGAGCCGGAATTCGTCGCGCTGAACCAGAAGCTGCGGACCTTCATCGAGGATGCGCGCAGCGCGGCTGAGCAGGGGACAGGCTGATGTTCGGGATCGATGTCAGGCAGAAGGCGTGGTCGGCGGGGCTGATCGTGTTGTTCTTCGTCGCCTGGGAGCTGTTCTGCCTGATGACCGGCATGTCGGATCTCGTGCTGCCGCGGCCTTCGCAGGTGTTCTTGACGTTGTACCAGCGCTTTCCGGTGCTTTGGCCGCACATCGTGCAGACGCTGGCGACCACGATGTTCGGCTTCGTCCTCGGTGTCGCGCTCGGCGTCGCCCTCGGCGCCATCATCGGCGTGTCGAAGACGGCCTATGACACCTGCTATCCGCTCTTGATCGGCTTCTCCTCGATCCCCAAGGTCGCGGTGGTGCCGATCTTCGTGCTGTGGTTCGGCTCCGGCACGGTGCCGGCGGTGCTGACCGCGCTGTCGATCTGCTTCTTCCCGATCGTCGTGAATATCGCCACGGGCCTTGCGACCACCGAGCCCGAACTCGAGGACGTCTTGAAGGCGCTCGGCGCCAGCAAGCTCGACATCCTCTGGAACGTCGGCCTGCCCAGGACCATGCCCTTCTTCTTTGCCTCGCTGAAGGTCGCGATCTCCTACGCTTTCGTCGGCGCGGTGCTGTCGGAGACCGTCGCCTCCAACCGCGGCATCGGCAACGTCATGATGACCGCGTCCTCCAATTTCAACGTGCCGCTGGTCTTCGCCGGCCTGTTCGTGCTCGCCGGGCTCGGCGTCGCACTCTACGTCGTGTTCTCGCTGATCGAGGGGCGGGTCACCGGCTGGGCCACGCGCAAGAACGACGTGATCGCAACCTGAAATTCCTGAACCGTCATGCAATGAAGCTGAGGAGGTCTCGATGTTGAGGAAGTTAAGTGCGGCGCTGGTGGGATTGGCGCTGTCCGCAGGAGCCGCCACGGCGGAAGAAACCACGATCAAGTTCACGCTGGGCTGGAAGACCCAGGGCAGCGACGCCGCGTTCTTCTATGCCAAGGACAACGGCTTCTTCAAGGAGGAAGGCCTCAACGTCATCATCGACCAGGGCGAGGGCTCCGGCGCCACCGTCACGCGTGTGATGTCCGGCGCCTATGACGCCGGCTTCGGCGACGTCAATGCCATCATCCAGAACGCCTCGACCAAGCCGCAGGAGGCGCCCGTCATGGTCTACATGATGTGGAACCAGCCGCCGTTCGCGATCGTCGCCAAGAAGACCAGCGGCATCAACACCATCAAGGATTTCGAAGGCCACACGCTGGGCGGCGCGCAGGGCACGCCGACGACGCGCCTCCTGCCGGTGTTCACCCGCAAGAACGGTCTCGACGGCGAGAAGATCAAGATCTCCAACATGGCGCCGAACCTGCAGGAGCCGATGCTGATCAAGGGCGACATCGATGCTGCGCTCGTCTTCAACATCACCAGCTATTTCAACCTGGTGCTCAATCGTCAGGATCCGGACAAGGATTTCAAATGGTTCTCGTTCGGTGAGTACGGCCTCGATCTCTATTCGAATGGTGTGATGGTCTCCCGCAAGCTGATCGCCTCGAACCCGAAGGCCGTCGCGGGCCTGGTTCGCGCCATCAACAAGGGTGCGATCGCGGTTGCCAAGGACCAGAATGCCGGCATGAAGGCGGCGATGAACTATGACAACCTCATCAACGCCGATGTCGAGAAGCGCCGGCTGCAATATTCCTTCGAGAAGCTGATCGTCTCGCCGGAGATGAAGGAGATAGGCATCGGCGACATCAAGGATGACCGCATGGCACGCGCCATCGGCATCGTGGTCGAGGGCTATCAGCTCGCCCGTGCGCCGACGCCGGCGGAGGTGTTCTCGCGCGAATTCCTGCCGCCCCGCGCGGAGCGGGAGCTGATGTATACGGCCAACTGATCCTGGAGCGACGGCCATGGCCACGGAGATTTCGGCAAGCTGCCTGTTTCGTGGCCTTGAACTCGGTGTCAGCGACAACGTCGTGCTGCGGCACGATGGCGGCGTCATCACCGAAATCGCGGAAGGAGCGGGTCCGGGACCTCGCTCCTTCGTCATCCCGGCCTTCGTCAACGCCCATGACCACGCCCGTGCCACCGCATCGTCCTTCGGCGCGGTCGGCATGCCCCTGGAAAGCTGGATCCTGCGCACCGCGCTGGGCACGCCTGTTGATCCCTATCTGACCGCGGCCTCCGCATTGGCGCGTTCCGCCAGGGCCGGCTGCGCGGCGATGATGGTCCACTACACGCGTCCGAGCGGGACGATGCCCCTGGTCGACGAGGCGAAAGCCATCGCGAAGGCTGCGTCAGACGTCGGCATCCGCATCGCGTTTGCGATGGCCGTGCGTGACCAGAATCCGATCGTCTACGGTGATGCCGAGCCGGTGCTCTCGGGTCTCTCCGGCCATGATCGCAAGACCGTCGAGGAGCTGTTCGTCCGCGCGCCGATGTCGCCAAAGGCGTACATTGAACTTACGGACGCCATTGCCGCGGCCATCGCCGGTCCGATGGTGGACGTGCAGCTCGGGCCTGCCGGCGTCCAATGGTGCTCGAAGCCGCTGCTGGAAGCGGTGGCGGAGAATTCGGCGCGGACCGGTCGCCGGATCCACATGCATCTGCTGGAGACCGTGTACCAGCGCGCCTGGGCCGATCAGAATTTTCCGGACATGGTGCGCTGGCTACGCGACATTGGCTTCCTCTCAGAGCGGCTGACGCTGGCGCACTGTATCCACGCCCGCGCGGATGAGCTGGAGATGATCGCGGCCTCCGGTACGCGCATCGTCACCAATTTCAGCTCGAACATGCATCTGCGTTCGGGGCTCGCTCCGATTGCCGCCGCGCACAAATGCGGCTGCGCCATCGCTGTCGGCGTCGACGGGCTGGCGCTGGACGAGGACGACGACATCCTGCGAGAAATGAGGCTAGTGCAGATGGCCCATGGCGGCCTCGGCTTCAAGCAGACGTGGACGCCGGCCGAGATGTTTTCGCTGGCCATCCGCAATGGGCGTCGCGCCACCGGCGCGCCCGGGAGCGGCGAGCTCGATACCGGAAGCCCGGCCGACTACGTCGTGATCGATCTCGAGCGGCTCGACCGCGACCGGATCATGCCGGTCGACCCCATGGCGCTGCTGTTCGCGCGCGGCAATGCGTCCCTGGTGAAGGAGGTCGTCGTCGCCGGCAAGACGATCGTGAGGGACGGAGTCTGTTCCGGCGTTGACCTGCCGGCCATCGAGCGGGAGTTGCGGGCGCTGTATCGGACCGGCGTGGGCAAGCTCGTGAACTTCCAGCGGATCTGGCCACCGCTGTCGGACCGCTTGAGCGGCTGGTTCGAACAGCAGCTGACATGTCAGTGAAGCGCCTCCCGTTCGGGCCATATCGAAAAGCGCGATAGCTGGTAGTCGCTGTCCCGTCTGGTGGACGCTGCATGTGTCGGTTATGACCTCCGCGATCTCGTCTCGACCCCGGTCGACGACCCATCCAGGAGCAGCCGATGCGTCTACCCACCCTTATCCTGGCCCTGACATGTCTTGCGGGCGCAGCGTCAGCCGAAGACCTCACGGGCACGCTCCAGAAGGTCAAGGAGAGCAAGAAGATCACGCTGGGCTACCAGGAGGCCTCGGTCCCCTTCAGTTATCTGGACGGCAACCAGAAGCCGGTCGGCTTTGCCATGGACATCTGTTTCAAGATCGTCGAGGCCGTGAAGAAGCAGCTCGGCATGCCCGACATCGCCGTCGACACTCTCGCCGTGACCTCGTCGAACCGGATCCCCTTGATGGTCAACGGCACGCTCGATCTGCATTGCTCGGCGACCACCAACAATGCCGACCGCCAGAAGCAGGTCGCCTTCACCAACACGCATTTCCTGAGCGCGACGCGGTTCGCGGCCAAGAAGGCCGCTAAGATCAACACCATCGACGATCTTAAGGGCAAGGCGGTCACGGCGGTGGCGGGATCGGTCAACCTGGCGCAGCTTGCCAAGGTCAACACCGAGCGCAATCTCGGTATCAATCTGATGCCGGCCAAGGACCAGGCCGAGGCCTTCCTGTTGCTGGAGACCGACCGCGCCCAGGCCTACGCGCTCGACGACGTGCAGCTCGCCGTCGCCATCGCGCGGTCGAAGGAGCCGCAAGCTTACATGATCAGCGAGGAGGCGTTCTCGAAGCCGGAGCCGTATGGCATCATGCTGCGGCGGGAGGACGCGCCATTCAAGGCGCTTGCCGACCGCGCAACAGCGGAGCTCTATGCAAGCCCGGAGATCGAGGTGCTCTACAAGAAGTGGCTGCAATCGCCGACCCCGCCGAACGGCCTCAATTACAACGTCCCGATGTCTCCGGCCTTGCGCAACGCCTTCAAGAAGCCGAGCTCGAGTGCCGACCCTGATGTGTATGTGGTGAATTGAGGCTGAGACGCTGCGCATTATTGCGCCCTCTCCCCTTGTGGGAGAGGGCAACTGCGCTCGTAGACAAAAGCTAACTCGGGTGAGGGGTATGTCTCCGCGCGCGAAACTCTAAATTCGTGCGTGCGGATGGATACCCCTCATCCGGCGCTTCGCGCCACCTTCTCCCACAAGGGGAGAAGGAAGAAAGTCGCCGCCGCCGGTTAGCGAAACAGACAATGCCCAGCTACGCGTTCGAATATTTCTTCAGCTCGAACCGTGCGATCTGGTTGCGGTGAACCTCATCCGGCCCATCGGCAAGCCGCAGCAGGCGGGCGGTGGCGTAGGCCTGGGTCAAGCCGAAATCATTTGAGGTGCCGCCGCCGCCGTGCGCCTGGATCGCCCAGTCGATGATCTGGCAGGCCATGTTGGGCACGGCGACCTTGATCATGGCGATTTCGGCTTTCGCCACCTTGTTGCCGACCGTGTCCATCGCGTAGGCGGCATTGAGCGTCAGCAGCCGGGCCTGCTCGATCATGATGCGGGCTTCCGCGATGCGCTCCTGCGTCACCGTCTGCTCCGAGACCGGCTTGCCGAAGGCGACCCGGCTGCGCACGCGGCGGCACATCTTCTCCAGCGTGCGTTCGGCCAGGCCGATCAGGCGCATGCAGTGATGGATGCGGCCGGGCCCGAGGCGGCCCTGTGCGATCTCGAAACCGCGGCCCTCGCCGAGCAGCATGTTTTCCCTGGGCACGCGCACATTGGTGAACACCACTTCGGAGGCGCGGTCGGGCACGCCGTAGAAGCCGAACACGGGCAGGGGACGTTTCACCTCGATGCCGGGCGTGTCCATCGGCACCAGGATCATGGATTGCTGCTTGTGGCGGTCAGGATTGTCGGGATCGGTCTTGCCCATGAAGATGCAGATCTTGCAGCGCGGGTCGGTCGCATTCGTCGTGTACCATTTGCGGCCGTTGATGACGTAATGGTCGCCGTCGCGCACGATCGAGCTCTCGATGTTGGTCGCATCCGACGAGGCGACCGCGGGCTCGGTCATGGCGAAGCAGGAGCGGATCTCGCCTGCAAGCAGCGGCTTCAGCCAACGCTCCTTGTCCTTCTCGGTGCCGTAGCGCTCCAGCACCTCCATGTTGCCGGTGTCGGGCGCCGAGCAGTTGAACACCTCGGGCGCGAGGTGCGAGCGCCCCATCACCTCGCAGAGCGGGGCATATTCGAGATTGGAAAGACCCGCGCCGTGGCCGGACTCCGGCAGGAACAGATTCCAGAGCCCCTCGGCGCGCGCCAGCGGCTTCAGCTCCTCGACGACGGGATAGACCTTCCACGGCCCGAGCTCCTCGGCCTCGCGATAGAAGCGCTCCTCGTTCGGATAGATGTGCCGGTCCATGAAGCTTTCGAGCTTGCGCTTGAGTTCGACGACTTTGGGCGACATCGGGTAGAGCATCTTTCGTCTCCTGGATCGAGGGGCGGCGCGGACTTCCGCGCGGTGATGCGTCGCGTCACGCGACGCGGTACTCCCTGAACTTCTCGCGCAGAGCCGACTTCAGCACCTTGCCGGTGCCGGTCATCGGGAATTCGTCCAGGAATTCCACCGCGTCCGGCATCCACCAGCTCGCGATCCTTGGACGCATATGGTCGAGCAGCGTCTTGCCGTCGACGGTCGCGCCCTTCTTGCGGACGACGAGGAGCAGGGGGCGCTCCTGCCATTTCTCGTGCGCGATCGCGACGACGGCAGCTTGCAGCACGTCGGGGTGAGACAAGGCAATGTCCTCGAGCTGGATCGACGAGATCCACTCGCCGCCGGACTTGATCACGTCCTTGGAGCGGTCGGTCAACGTGACGTGACCCTGCGGGTCGATCACCGCCATGTCGCCGGTGATCAGCCAGCCGTCGCGATCGAGGCCTTCCTCCAGCTTCATGTAGCCGGAAGCGACCCAGGGGCCACGGGCGCGCAGATGACCGACGGTCTTGCCGTCGCGCGGCAGCTCGTTGCCGGCATCGTCGACGATGCGCAAGGCGGTGCCGAAACAGGCCCGGCCCGAGACCTGGCGTCGGTCGAATTTCTCCGTCTCGCTGAGGTGCTCCGAGCCGGGCCGCAAGCCCGGCATCGAGCAGCCCAAAGCCTCGGTCATGCCCCAGGCCTGGATATAGTCGATGCCATATTCGCGCTTCAGCTTCTCGACCATCGCCCGCGGAGGCGCCGAGCCGGACGACAACGTTGCGCGCAGCGTGGAGAATTTGTTGCCGGTGCGGCCGAGCCAGTCGAGCAGGATCAGCCAGAAGCTGGGCACGCCCGCCGAGAGCGTGACCTTCTCGCCCTCGAGCAATTCATAGAGCTTGTCGGGCTCGTAGTTGCGGCCGGGCAGCACCAGCTTCGAGCCGGTATAGGGAGCCGTGAACGGCATGTTCCAGCCATTGCCGTGGAAGAGGGGCGCCATCGGCATCATCACCTCGCGCACGCCCTCGACATGGCCCGGCAGGAAGTCGAAATTGCAGCAGGTCATCGTCTGCAGGATCGCGGCGCGGTGCGAGTAGATCACGCCCTTGGGATTACCCGTCGTGCCCGACGTGTAGCAGATGGTCGAGGCGGACTTCTCGTCGAACTCCGGCCAGGCGAAGCCGGCCTCGTTCTCCTTCTCCAGAAGCTCTTCGTAACAATGGACGTTCGCGAGCTTCGTCTCGGGCATGCGCTCGCGCGAGGACATCACGACATAGGCCTCGATCGTCTTGAGCTGCGGCGCGATCGCCTCGACGAGCGGCAGCGTGGCACGGTCGATGAACAGCAGGCGGTCTTCGGCATGATTGATGATGTAGACGAGCTGTTCGGGAAACAGCCGCGGGTTGACGGTGTGGAGGACGTAGCCCATGCCCGGCGCCGCGTAGAACATCTCGAAATGGCGATGGGTATTCCAGGCCAGCGTGCCGACGCGGTCGCCGGGATTCATGCCGAGCCGCTTGAGCGCAAGCGCCATGCGCTTGATGCGTGGATGCGCGTCCGCATAGGTGTAGCGATGGATGTCGCCTTCGATCTCGCGTGCGACGATCTCCGCTTCGCCGTGATAGTCGGCTGCGTACTGGATCAGGCCGCTGATCAGAAGCGGCATGTCCATCATCAATCCCTGCATGGTCTCCTCCAGATCGCCGCGTCGTTGCATGGCGCAGGCTTGTGATTTTGCGCGCGAGGTTAGCGGAACGCCACGCGGCGTTCACGCAAAAAACAGCGAGCATGATTGCATGCGGCACTTTTTCAGAGCTAACGTGAGGTGAGCTGCCGGCGAAGCAGCGTTCGCGGTGGAGGAGATGAATGTCAGCGGAAAGACACAAGACCGGTACAACCGGCGCATCTACGGTCGATGTTTCCGCGCTCCGTGTCCGCTACCGCGACGAGCGTGACCGTCGTCTGCGCGCCGAGGGCAAGGCGCAGTATGTCGAGGTCACGGGCGAATTCGGCCGCTATCTCGACGACCCCTGGGCCGATCCCGGATTTGCGCGCGCCGCCGTCAGCGAAGCGACCGAAGTGCTCATCGTCGGTGGCGGCTTCGGCGGTCTGTTGTGTGGTGCGCGGTTGCGCGACGCCGGCATCGAGGATTTTCGTATCGTGGAAAAGGCCGCCGACTTCGGCGGCACCTGGTACTGGAATCGTTATCCCGGCGCCGCCTGCGATACCGAGAGCTACATCTATCTGCCGCTCCTGGAACAGACCGGCTACATGCCGGTGCGCAAATACGCGCGGGCGCCCGAGATCTATGAGCATTCGCGCCGCATCGGCCGTCATTTCGGGCTCTACGAGCGCGCGCTGTTTCAGACCGTCATCTCGCGGATGACATGGCAGGAGCAGGAGGCGCGCTGGCTGGTCGAGACCGATCGGGGCGATCGCATCCGCGCGCGCTTCGTCATTTTGGCCGGGGGGCCGCTGAGCCGCCCAAAGCTGCCGGGCATTCCCGGCATCGAGACGTTCAAAGGCCACAGCTTTCATACCAGCCGCTGGGACTACGGCTACACCGGTGGCAATGCGGACGGTGGCCTGACCGGTCTCGCCGACAAGCGCGTCGGCATCATCGGCACTGGCGCCACCGCGGTGCAATGTGTGCCGCATCTCGGCCGTTCGGCGAAGGAGCTCTATGTGTTCCAGCGCACGCCGTCTGCGATCGGCATTCGCGACGACCGTCCGACGGATCAGGCCTGGGCGCAGAGCCTCAAGCCAGGCTGGCAGCGCGAGCGCATGGACAATTTTACGGCCGTGATTTCAGGCGAGCCGTTCGAACAGGATCTGGTGCAGGACGGCTGGACCGGCCTGCTCGGCGAGATCCTGCTGGCGCCGCGTCGTCAGCCCCAGCCGGTAACCTCGATGGACGAGGCGCTGAAGGTGATCGAGCAGGCCGATTACCGCAAGATGGAGGAGATCCGCGCCCGCGTCGACGCGGTGGTCGAGGACGAGACGACCGCGGCTGCGCTCAAGCCCTGGTACAAGGCATTCTGCAAGCGGCCGTGCTTCCACGACGAATATCTCGATACCTTCAATCGCCCCAACGTGCATCTCGTCGACACCAAAGGGCAGGGCGTCGAGCGCATCACGGAGAATGCCGTCGTCGTCGACGGCAAGGCCTACGAGCTCGACTGCCTGATCTATGCCAGCGGCTTTGAGGTCGGCACCGATTACGCGCGCCGCATGGGCTTCGAGGTGTATGGCCGCGACGGCATGAGCCTGTCCGAGCGGTGGCGCGACGGCGTCAAGACGCTGCACGGCTTCTACAGCCGCGGTTTCCCGAACTGCTTCCTGATCGTCACGGTGCAGGCCGGACAGAGCGCCAATTTTCCGCACATTATCGACGAGCAATCGCAGCACATCGCCTATGTCATCAAGGAGGCCCGAGACCGTAAGGCGCGCACCCTGGAGCCGACGCTTGCCGCCGAGAACGCCTGGGTCGACGAGGTCGTCAGGGCCGCACTCGGCCGGCAGACCTATCTCGCCGAATGCACGCCGGGCTACTACAACAACGAAGGCGTGTTCGATCCGATCGCGGCAAGAAACAGCCAATATTGGCGCGGGCCGATGGCATTCCTGCGGCTGCTCGATAAATGGCGCAAGGAGGGCGATATGGAAGGCCTCGAATTGTCCTATGATCCGGCCATGGAGTCGGCGCGTTCCACCGGTTAAGATGGTGCCGCCGAGCGGTACAGGACGGAGATTGGTATGATCAGGGGCAGGGCTGTTGCGGGAGCGGTTTTTGGCGCAATGACGCTGCTCGGTTGCCTGGCCTCCTCGGCCGAGGCTGCGCAATGCGGCAGCTCGCCGGCGGGTTTCGAGGCCTGGAAACGCGAATTCAGCGCGGAGGCGCAGGGCAAGGGCGTCGGCCCAACCGCACTCTCGGCCCTGATGCAGACGAACTATGCCAGCGCCACGATCGCGGCCGACCGCGGCCAGCGCAGCTTTTCGCTGACGCTCGATCAGTTCCTCGCCAAGCGCGGCGCCACCACCATCGTTGCCAAGGGACGGCAGCTCAAGCAGTCGCATGCCGCCTTGTTCGCCTCGATCGAGCAGCGCTATGGCGTCCCGCCCGGACCCTTGATCGCGATCTGGGGCATGGAGACAGGCTTCGGCAGCCAGCGCGGCAATCAGAATATGCTGTCGTCGATCGCGACCCTTGCCTATGACTGCCGCCGGCCCGAATTCTTCACCGACCAGCTCTATGCTGCCTTGAAGCTGATCGACCGCGGTACGCTGTCGGGATCAACCCG
This sequence comes from Bradyrhizobium sp. CCBAU 25338, assembly GCF_028128965.1. Classification (NCBI taxonomy): domain Bacteria; kingdom Pseudomonadati; phylum Pseudomonadota; class Alphaproteobacteria; order Hyphomicrobiales; family Nitrobacteraceae; genus Bradyrhizobium; species Bradyrhizobium sp. CCBAU 25338. The sequence continues at coordinate 141,737 of NZ_LFKY01000036.1, read as the reverse complement.
CGGCTCCATGCATGGCGAGGTCGGTCAGACCCAGTTCATGCCCAAGAGCATTCTGGCCTACGGCACCGGCAACCTCGAAGTTGCCGCCAATGCGCTGAGCTCGACCGCGAATTTCCTCAAGGCCCATGGCTGGCGCGCGGGAGCCGGGTACCAGCCCGGCGAGCCGAATTTTGCCGCGATCGAGGCATGGAATGCTGCAGGCGTCTATCAGAAGGCAATCGCGCTGATGGGCCGGCAGATCGACGAGGGCGGAGGCGCCGCGGCCTCGCGCTAAAGCATGATCCGGAGGAGTGTGCAGCGGTTTTCCGAAAAGATCATGCTTAAACAACAGCCTAGAACGCGATGACAATCTCGTCTCGTTTTGGGCTGCTCAGCAAGGAGTGATGCGCCGGCGCGAGAAAGTTGTTGCCAACTGGAACTGACGGCATGACGTTTGCTTTGATCGAGTTCAGGGCTGGGCATGAGGAGACTCAACATGGCTACCCAGATCGTGATGGACCAAACTGGCGACACGCGCCACGAGTTTGATCCTGGCAATGCCGAAGCGCTGGCGCGAGCCGAACGGCGCTTTCGGGAGCTGACCGGAGCCGGCTTCACCGCCGCTCTTCGAACCGGGCCCGGCGAAGTTACCCGGATCCGATCGTTCGACCCGACCGCGCAGGAAACGCTGTTCTATCCCCGCCTGGTCGGCGGTTGATCTGAGCTGCCCATGATCGCGGCAGTTTGGCTCCGCGCGCCGGCGCGTGCGCGTCTGCATGCGCTGCGCGAACTCTATCGCCGCTTCTTCGGCGAGAACACGCCTGATGCGCGCGGCCGCCGGCTTTTGGCCGAATGGCTGTCGCCGGCACAGCGCGCGCAGTTCGAGCAGCACCGGTTTTTCGACGTTGTCGGCTGCGACACCGGCAGAACCTATCGCATCCACTATGGCACGGCCGCCAATGTGCACGAGATCGACGGCGAAGGGCGCGCCACGATGGGCTGGTGCTTCGTTCCGTCAGGCTTCCTGGTGCCGGGCGACGTGATGCTGGCGCAGAAGATCGCGCTCGAGACGGACGAGAAGGGAGCGCTTGCGCTCGCCAACCGGTTTCCGCCGGCTACGCATTCCGAGCATTTCTACCGGCGGCCCTTCTAGCGCCGGGAAGGCCGAGGCCGTCAGTATTGCGAGGAGCGGTAGGCGTCCAGCGCATGCGCCGCGAAGACGCCGATGCTGCAAAGGGTGAGCAGGGCTGAGATCAGCTCGATCATAGTTCGTCCTCCCGTAGCGGCTGGGCGACGAGGTTTTGGCAGCAGGAAGATTCGTAGATCAGGTCGAGGATGAATTGCATGGTGGCCGTCCCTGTACTTATTTTGACAACCACTTAACCCGCCATCTGTTTCACGCGTGTTTCGTCGCATCGGGAAAGGGGTTTCGCGCGGAACCCTGCGCTGGTTTACGCGCTGCGGGCCCGCTATATCCGGCTATTACCCAAGCCCTTTGGGCCGCCTCTTCGGGGCGGCGCACCATATTGCGAGGCAAAATCATGGCGCAGGTCGAGTGGTTCGACGATCTCACCGTCGGAATGCGGTTCAAGTCCCCCGAAGTTGTGGTCACCGAGGCCGACATCAAGCGCTTTGCCGCCGAGTTCGATCCGCAGCCGATGCATCTCGATCACGAGGCCGCCAAGACGACCCTGTTCAAGGGGCTCGCCGCCTCAGGATGGCACACCGCCGCGATCGCCATGAACCTCGCAATCCAGACCCGCCCGTTCGGCCCGCATCCGCTGATTGGCGCCGGTGTCGACGGCCTGCGCTGGACGATGCCGGTGCGCCCCGACGACCGTCTGCATCTGGTCGGTGAGGTCATGAGCCTGACGCCGTCCAAATCGAAGCCGCAGGGTATAGCGCTGGTGAAATGGACCATGTTCAACCAGAACGGCGAGGAGGTTTACACCTCTACTCCGATCGCAATCGTGCCGCGCCGGGGTTAGGCACTGGCGTGTTCCGTGCGGGCGACTGAAATCCTTGCGGGCCGCCGGCAGAGGTGGTCATCTCAGCACGGGGAGCGACGGCTGGAGGCCGATATGAGTCGATTCAGTCGCGGCGCTGCATTGCTTGCAGGCATCTTGAGCGCCGGCCCCTCCCTTGCGCAACAATCCAAAGTCGGCGACTGGACCATCGAGAGGCGCGCGCAGGACACGCATTGCAATGCGAGCCGCGGCTACAAGGACAAGGATGACGAGAACCGCGACTACGTCATCGTGATCACCTATTCCGAGCAGGCGATCGTGATCGTGATGATCTACGATGGTTGGGAATGGGATAGGGCCGGCGAGGTCCTCCGGGCCGACCTCGGCACCGATGACTCCGACATCATGAAGAAGGCCAAGTGGGAGGTCATGGACAAGACCACCGTGCGCGGCATCTTCGCCTACGATCAATCGATCATGGATCGGCTCGCCAAGGCCAAGCGCCTCGCGCTCGATTTCGAGGACGACGATGACGACAGCATCGAGATGCAGATCCCGCGTGCCGGCGAGGCGCTGGCGGCGCTGAAATTCTGCGAAGAGAACCGGAAATAATCGATCCGATCTTGTTGGTCCCGCCGGGGGCGCGCCGCGGCGGGACGCGGTTCACTCGGCAGGCCCCTGGACCGGCGCCGCGCTGATGTCGCTGCCGTGATGGATCAGCGGCTTCATGCCGGTGACGGTCCGCAGCAGCACGTAGAACACCGGCGTCAGGAACAGGCCGAACACCGTGACGCCGATCATGCCGGAGAACACGGCAACGCCCATGGCTCGCCGCATTTCCGAGCCGGCGCCGGTCGAGAGCACCAGCGGCAAGACGCCCATGATGAACGCCATCGACGTCATCAGAATCGGACGCAGCCGCAGCCGGCTCGCCTCGATCGCGGCCCGGATCGGCGTGCGGCCGGCGAACTCGAGCTCCCGCGCGAATTCGACGATCAGGATCGCGTTCTTGGCGGAGAGGCCGACCAGCACAATCAAGCCGATCTGGGTGAAGACGTTGTTGTCGCCCTTGGAGATCCAGACGCCGAACATCGCTGCCAGGAGGCCCATCGGCACGATCATGATGATCGAGAGCGGCAGGGTCAGGCTCTCATAGAGAGCGGCCAGCACCAGGAACACCAACAGGATCGCCAGCGGGAACACCCAGATGCCGGAATTGCCGGCGATGAACTCCTGGTAGGTCAGGTCGGTCCATTCGAAGGCAAAGCCCGGCGGCAGCACCTCCGCGGCAATCCGCGTCGCCGCCTCCTGCGCCTGGCCCGATGAGAAACCCGGCGCGGCTGCTGCGTTGATGTCCGAGGACAGGAAGCCGTTGTAGCGGATCGCGCGCTCCGGACCCGCGCTCTGGCGGATCGTGAGCAGCGCGGACAACGGCACCATGTCGCCCGAGGACGAGCGCACCTTCAACTGCCGGATGTCGTCGGCGCGCGCGCGGAACGGCGCGTCGGCTTGAACCCGGACGGAATAGGTGCGGCCGAACTTGTTGAAGTCGTTGACGTAATAGGAGCCCAGGTAGATCTGGAGCGTGTTGAAGACTTCCGTCACGGGTACGCCAAGCTGAAGCGCCTTGGTGCGGTCGATGTCGGCGAACAGCTGGGGCACGTTGACCTGAAAGCTCGAGAACACGCCGGCGATCTCCGGCGCCTTCTGCATCGCTGCCATGAATGCGTTCGTCGCTTCGTTCAAGGCGTCATAGCCGAGACCGGCGCGGTCCTCGATCTGCAGCTTGAAGCCGCCGATGGTACCGAGGCCGTTGACCGGCGGCGGCGGGAACATGGCAATGAAGGCTTCCTGGATGCCCGCGTACTTCTTGTTCAGTTCGGCCGCGATGGCGGGACCGCTGAGCGAGGGATCCTTGCGTTCGTCGAACGGCTTCAGCGTCGAGAACACGATGCCGGCGTTGGACGAGTTGGTGAAGCCGGAGATCGACAGGCCCGGGAATGCCACCGAGCTCTCGACACCAGGCTGGGTCAGCGCGATGTCGCTCATCTTGCGGATGACTTCCTCCGTCCGGTCGAGCGTCGCGCCATCGGGCAGGCGGGCGAAGCCGACGAGGTACTGCTTGTCCTGCCCCGGCACGAAGCCGCTCGGCACCTGCTGGAACAAGAGGGCCGTGATACCGACGAGGACCACGTAGAGGCCCATCACGGCGGCCTTTCCCGATATCACCTTGCCGACGCTGCCGCTGTAGTTCTCGGAGGAGCGCGTGAAGGCCTTGTTGAAGCCGCGGAAGAACCAGCCGAGGCTCTTTTCCATGACCAGCGTCAGCTTGTCCTTCGGCTCGTTGTGGCCCTTGAGCAGCAGCGCCGACAGCGCCGGCGACAGCGTCAGCGAGTTGACAGCCGAGATCACGGTCGAGATCGCGATCGTCAGCGCGAACTGCTTGTAGAACTGCCCGGTGAGGCCGGAGATGAAGGCGAGCGGGACGAACACCGCGATCAGCACCATGGCGATTGCGATGATCGGACCCGACACCTCGCGCATCGCCTGGTACGTTGCATCGCGCGGCGACAGGCCCGCCTCGATGTTGCGCTCGACATTCTCGACGACGACGATGGCATCGTCGACGACGATGCCGATCGCAAGCACCAGGCCGAACAGGCTCAGCGCGTTGATGGAGAAGCCGAACACGTGCATCACCGCGAACGTGCCGACGATCGACACCGGCACGGCCAGGAGCGGGATGATCGAGGCACGCCAGGTCTGGAGGAACAGGATCACCACCAGCACGACGAGGGCGATGGCCTCCAGCAGCGTGTGGATGACGGCTTCGATCGAGGAACGCACGAACTGTGTGGGGTCGTAGACGATCTGGTAGGACACGCCCTCGGGCATGTTCTTCTTGATCTCGGCCATGGTGGCGCGAACGTTGTCGGAGATCTGCAGCGCGTTGGAGCCGGGCGCCTGGAAGATCGGGATCGCCACCGCCTGCTTGTTGTCGAGCAGCGAGCGCAGGCCGTATTCGGAGGCGCCAAGCTCGACGCGCGCGACGTCGCGCAAGCGTACGACCTCGCCGCGTGTGCCGGTCTTGACCACGATGTCGCCGAATTGCTCCTCGTTCGCGAGCCGGCCTTCCGCATTGACCGACAATTGCAGGTCGATACCCCTGACGTTCGGGGAGGAGCCGACCACGCCGGCGGCGGCCTCGACGTTCTGCGCCTGAATTGCCCGTACGATGTCGCTCGCGGTCAGGCCGTGCTCGGCGGCCTTCTGAGGATCGACCCAGACCCGCATCGAATAGTCGCCGGCGCCATAAAGCTGGACGTCGCCGACGCCGTCGATCCGCGCCAGCCGGTCCTTGACGTTGAGCACCGCATAGTTGCGCAGATACGTCATGTCGTAGCGGCCGTTCGGCGACAGCAAGTGCACGACCATGGTGAGGTCGGGCGACGACTTCTTGGTGATGATGCCGAGCTGGCGTACCACGGCCGGCAGGCGCGGCTCGGCCTGCTGCACGCGGTTCTGCACCAGCTGCGTCGCCTTGTCGGGGTCGGTGCCGAGCCGGAACGTCACCGTCAGCGTCATCGCGCCGTCGGTGGTCGCCTGGCTCGACATGTAGAGCATGTTCTCGACGCCGTTGATCTGCTCCTCGATCGGGGTTGCCACCGTCTCCGCGATCACCTTGGGATTGGCGCCGGGATAGGTCGCTCGCACCACGACTGAGGGCGGCACCACGTCCGGATATTCCGAGATCGGCATCGCGAACAGCGAGATCAGGCCCGCCAGGAAGATCAGCACCGACAGCACGCCGGCGAAAATCGGACGGTCGATGAAAAACTTCGAGAGATTCATTGGCTTTGCCCCTGCGCAATATCTTCCCTACCTCCGACCGCTTCACCGTCATTCCGGGGCGCGCGCATCGCGCGCGAACCCGGAATCCAGAGGTGAGATGATCGGAGCTTCGTAATCTCGAGATTCCGGGTTCACGACTGCGTCGCGCCCCGGAATGACTTAGCGTTGCACCACGTCCTGGTTGCTGTGGTTGGAGGCGGCTTGCTGCGGACGCGCGCCCATTGCCGCGATCTCCGTCTTGAGCAGGACACCGGGACGCACACGCTGTAGTCCGTTTACGACGATGCGCTCGCCGGACTTCAGACCCGAGGTGACGATACGAAGCCCATCGACGGTGCCGCCGAGCGTGACTGGCCGGTAGACGGCGCGGTTGTCGTCGCCGACCGCCATCACGAACTTCTTGTCCTGGTCGGTGCCGATCGCGCGCTCGTCGATCATCACCAGTGCCTGCTGCTTCGGCTGGCCCATGCGCACGCGGGCGAACTGGCCGGGGATGAGGCGCCCGTCCTCGTTGCGGAATACGGCGCGGACACGGATGGTGCCGCTCTGGCCGTTGACCTGGTTATCGATGAGCTGGATGTGGCCCTTTGCGGACAGGCCGCCCGACGTGGTCATCTCGACCGGGATCTGGTCGAGCTCGCCGCGCCTGCCGGAGGCATCCGCGATCGAGTTCAGCGCGCGCAGCACGACCTCTTCGTCCGCATCGAACGAGGCGTAGATCGGATTGATCGAGACCAGCGAAGTCAAGACCGGGGACGCGGTGCCGGCGGCGACGAGATTGCCGACGGTGATCTCGATCTTGCCGACGCGGCCGTCCACGGGAGCGCGCACCTCGGTGTAGTCGAGATTGAGCTTTGCGGTCTGGAGCGTCGCCTCGGCCGCCTTCACATTGGCAATGGCTTCGCGGTTGGCGTTGTCGCGCTGGTCGTAGTCGCGGCGCGTCACCACGGCGTTGCCGACGAGCTGCGCACCGCGCTCGAGCTCGCTCTGGGTGAAGACGACGCGCGCTTTTGCAGCTTCGAGCTGCGCTGCAGCCTTGTCGACCTCGGCCGCATAAGGGGCGGGGTCAATCTTGAACAGCACGTCGCCGGCCTTCACCAGCGCCCCTTCGGTGAAGTTCGCCGACAGGATCGCACCCGCAACGCGCGGACGGAGCTCGACGCGGTGGATGGCCTCCAGCCGGCCCGAGAAGTCGTCCCACAGCACGGTCTGCCGTGGCTCGATCATCGCGACGGTGACGGAAACGGCTTGTTCGGCCGCGGCGGCCGGTGCCGTCGCTTGCGCCGCGTGAAAGTAGCGGCCGGTCGCCATCGAGCCGGCCACGGCGAGGGCGCCCACGATGGCGACGCCGCCCAGAAGGCGGCGGAAACGGCCGGTGCGAGAGGTGTTTTGGGAGGGGGGCATTTGCGCGCTCCAGATATGTAGTGTTCACTACAGATGTGGAGCTGGATACCGCAGTGCAAGATACTTATGTACCATTCACTAAGAAAATTGTAGCGGCATACCGCAAGAATTGGAAGACCCTAGGAAAGTAGAATTAGAACAAATAGTTAGGATTCGACGTTAAGCCTTCTGCAGAACGCGAATTCCGAGGAGACAGGCACATGGGCATGGGACGCCCCCGCGAATTCGACGCCGAAATGGCGTTGGACCAGGCGATGGAAGTGTTTTGGCGCCATGGCTATGAGGGCGCGACCATTGCCCAGCTCACCGAGGCCATGGGCATCAACCCGCCCAGTCTCTATGCCTGCTTCGGCAACAAGGAAGGCCTGCTGAAGGCCGCGCTCGACCGCTACACCAAGCTGCGGAACATCTGGATGGAGGAGGTGGTGGCAGCGCCCACCGCCCGCGCCGTCGCCGAGCGGATGTTGATGGGCATCGCCGACAAGCAGACCGATCCTGCCAATCCGCCCGGCTGCCTGCTGGTGCAAGGCGGCATCGCCTGCGGCACCGGCTCCGAGAACGTCCCCTTCGAATTGGCCACGCGCCGCGCCCAGAACGAGGACCAGCTCCGCGACCGTTTCATTCGCGCCAAGGCCGAAGGTGATCTCAAGCCAACGTCCGATCCCGCCGCGCTCGCGCGTTATGTCTCCGCGGTGTCGGTCGGCATGGGCGTGATGGCGTCCTCGGGCGCGGACCGCGAAGCCTTGCGGCAGGTCGCGAGCGTCGCCGTGCAGGCGGTGGAAGCGCAATCGACTGACAAGACGTAGCTATCTCTCGGATCGCATTGCAGATAGCGATGGCGGCGGGACGAAGCCGCCGAACTCGCGTTCGATCAGTTCGGCCAACGCAATCGTGGTGCGGTCCTCCAGATACGGCCCGATGATCTGAACGCCGATTGGCAAGCCTGACGGCGTGCGCTCGATCGGAGCCGCGGTCGCCGGCAATCCGCAGGTCGAGGCAGGATCGGCCCAGATGAAGCACGCATCGGAGTAATCGTAGAGCTTGCCATCAATGTCCAGTTGCCGTGCGTCGAACGGCTCCGATTGGTCATGCGGAAAGGCCGGCACGGCGGCGGCGGGATAGATCACCGCGTCGAACTCGCGGAAGAACTGATGCCATTTCTGTTGCAGCTGCAGGCGGGCGGCATCGGCCGCCAGCCAATCGCGATGGATCATGCCCCAGCCGCGGGCGCGCTCGGCCTGCAGGCTGCGATCGCTGGGTGAGAGCGTCGCGGCAACGCCTTGTGCCTCCGCAAGCGCGTCCGGTGTCAGGCGCGGGCTTCGCGCGGCGTTCAACAGCTTCATGTAGAGCCGTGCCGACTCGGCGAGATCGGGCAGCGACGTGTTTGAGCGCGCGACTTGCGCGCCTGACCGTTCGAGCCGTTCCGCCAGTCGTTCGATGGCAGAACGCACGGCGTCGCCCGTCGGCATCAGCGGGTGCGTGTCGATCACCAGAATCCTGAAGTCCCTGAGCTGCTCATGTCGCGGTGCCGGCAGCGCAAGGCGATAGGCGACCCCGTCGCGCGTCTCGTCGGGACCGGCAATCACGTCGAGCGCCAATGCGAGATCCGAGGCGGTGCGCGTCATCGGCCCGACCACCGCGAGATCGCCCTGGCCCGGTACGGGCGGTGCCGGCGGCAGGCTGTATCCGCGCAGCGGGACCAGGCCGAGGCTTGGCTTATGACCGAACACACCACAGAAATGCGCAGGCACCCGGATGGAGCCGCCGATATCGGAGCCGATCGAGAGTGGACCGAAGCCTGCGGCCAGCGCCGCACCCGATCCGCCCGAGGAGCCGCCGGGCGACCGGCCGAGGTCCCAGGGGTTGTTCGTTGTCCCGTAGATCTCGTTGTAGCTCTGGAAGTCCCTGAGGCCGATCGGGATGTTGGTCTTGCCGATGATGACAGCGCCCGCCGCCTTCAATCGCGAGACGACAAGGGCATCCTCCGCCGGTTGAAAATCCCTGAAATGCGGAAAGCCCCATGTGGTCGGCAGGCCGGCGACGTTGAACGGTTCTTTCAAGGTCACGGGGATCCCGAGGAGCGGCCGCCGCTCGCCGCGGCCAAGCGCGGCATCGGCGGCGCGGGCGGCGTTTCTGGCGCGATCGAAATCGCGAACGACGATCGCGTTGATCGGGCCGTCCAGCGCCTCGATCCGCGCAATCGTGTGTTCGAGCAGCTCCGAAGCAGACACCTTGCGCGCGTGCAGGTCGCCGAGGAGTGCGCCGATCGAGCCGTAGTCCAGGTCAGCGGAAGCCGGGGTCATCACGATCTCCATTGCATCTTCGTCTCGGCGAAACCGCTCGAGGCGTCGAAAATGCAATTTTGAGCGCGAGATGAGGAGGCGGCGCAACGGGAACCAGATCTGCCCATCGGTCGGGGTCGCAAGCTTGCCTGCGGCCCTATCCCTCGACGCACGCCTACGGAGGGTCCTGAGGATGAGGTGGCGTTTTGCGGCACGATCGGCCCTCGTGGTGAGGAGCCCGCCGAAGCGGGCGTCTCGAATATTGCAGGTCCTGCTCCTCCGGCTGCCCCTCAGGACGCCTCCTTGAGGACCGGCGCGGCAGTCTCTTCGGCCTTGAGTTCCTCGAGGCTGCGATGTCGGGGCTCGATGCCGAGTACCCAGACCGTGATGATCTGTACCACGAGCAAGCCGATCATCAGGGCCATGACGCCCGCCATGCCGCGCGACTCGAACAGCGACACGACCAGGAACGGCGTGACGATCGTGGCGCCGCGCCCCAGCGTATTGACGATGCCCGACGCACGCAGCCGGACCTCGGTCGGAAACAGCTCTGGAATGTAGATGCCGAACAGGAGTGCGACCAGGACGTAAATCGGCACCGTCAGCGCGAAGCCCACGGCCGGCAGCAGGATCGGATCCGAGATCATGGGATAGAGCATGCCCAGCGCCACCGAGATCAGCGACGCGCCGATGATCGTTGGCTTGCGTCCCCAGCGGTCGGCGGTCAATGCACCGATGGCCGCGCCGATCGGCGCGCCGAGCGCCATCAGCAGCGAATAGCCGAACGATGTCGCGACCGACAGGCCCTGCTTGACGAAGAACACGGGCAGCCAGGTCACGAAGCCATAGAGCAGGGTGTTGATCGTGATCAGGCAGATGGCGCCGACGATCATCCGCGACAGCAAGGGCGCAGTGAACAACGTGCCGAGATCGGGAGCGACCGGAGCGGGTGTCGTGGGCGCTGGAGCAGGCAAGGGTTGTCCTTGCGCCGCTTCCTTCTCGATCGCCTGCATCAATGCTTCCGCCTCGGCGGTGCGTCCCACGGCTTCGAGCCAGCGCGGGGATTCCGGCAGCGACTTGCGCATGTACCAGACGACGAGCGCGCCGATGCCGCCGAGCACGAACATCGAGCGCCAGCCGAATTGCGGAACGAGCACGGATGCGATCAAAAGTGCCGCTGGCAGGCCCGTCACGACGCATACGGCGGTGAGGCCGAGCCATTTGCCGCGGGTGCGGGCGGGCACGAACTCCGTCATCGTCGAATAGCCGACGACGTTCTCCGCGCCGAGCCCGACGCCCATTACGAAGCGGCAGGCGATCAGGAAGGCCATGTTCGGCGCGAATGCCGCGGCAAGGGAAGCGATGCCGAATAGGAGCAAATTGAACTGATAGGTGAAGCGGCGCCCATGGCGATCGCCGAGGAAGCCGGTGCCGAACGACCCCAGCATCATGCCGACGAACGTCGCGGAGATGAAGGCTGCGTTCTGAGCGAGCGTCGAAAAGCCTGATTTCAGCGTGACGCTGAGCACCGTTCCGGCAATGTAGATGTCGAAGCCGTCGAAGAACATTCCGATGCCGATCAGCAGCATGATGCGGCGGTGGAATGGACCGATCGGAAGCCGATCGAGACGGCTGCCCGCGTTCACCGATGTCGACATTGACGCTCTCCCTTGACTGTTGTTCTGGTTGATTCGGCCCGCCTTCTATGGGCGGTCGGCCCGGTGCAGCTCTGCTAGTTCAGCCGCTTCTGATTGGCCGTGTCGCGATACCAGTCGAACGGCTGCTCGTGGGTCGCGACCATCACGCTCTTGGTGTTGAAATGGTCGTTGAAGCTTTCAGCGCCGCATTCGCGGCCGATGCCGGAATCGTCGACGCCGCCCCAGGGCGAGGCCGGATCGAGCCGGTGATGATCGTTGATCCAGACGATGCCGGCCTTGACCGCGGCGGCGACACGGTGAGCGCGGGCGACGTCGCGGGTACGGATCGCTGCGGCGAGGCCAAACGGCGAGTCGTTGGCGAGCCGGAGCGCATCGGCCTCGTCCTTGAACGATGTCACCGAGGTGAAGGGACCGAACACTTCCTCCTGGAAGATGCGCATGTCGGATTTGACGTCGGCGAACACCGTCGGCTCGACGAAATATCCGTTGTCGTGGCCGGGCACCTTGGCGGCAACGCCGCCGGTGACGAGACGCGCGCCGTCGGCGTGACCATAGCCTGCATAGGTGAGAACGCGGTCGCGCTGCTTGGCCGAGATCACGGGGCCCATCTGGGTGCTGGGATCGAAGGGATCGCCGACGCGGATCGTGCGGGTCTTGGCCTGCAGCTTCTCCACGAACTCGTCGTAGATCGAGGCCTGGACGATGTGGCGCGAGGCGCAGACGCAGGTCTGTCCGGCGCCGATGAATGCGCCGAACGCGGCATAATTGACGGCGCGGTCCACGTCGAAATCATCGAACACCATCACCGGCGTCTTGCCGCCGAGTTCCATGGTCTGATGCGCGAACACCTTTGCGGCCGCGCTGCCGGCGATGCGGCCGGCCTCGGTGCCGCCGGTCAGGACCAGCTTGTTGATGTCGCCATGCTCGGCCAGCATCTTGCCGGCGCTGGGGCCGAGGCCCAGCACGATATTGAAGACGCCGGGCGGCAGGCCCGCGTCGGTGAAGATCTGCGCCAGCTTCAGGGTCGTGAGCGGCGTGTATTCGGACGGCTTCACCACGGTGACGCATCCGGTCGCCAGCACCACGGCGAGCGACTTGCACAGGATCATCAAGGGGTGATTGAACGGGGTGCAATTGGCGACGATGCCGATCGGCGTGCGGAGCGTGTAGTTCAGATAAGCGCCTTCGACGGGGATCACGGAGTCACGGCGCGACAAAGCGAGGCCTGCGAAGTAGCGGAAGAAATCGGGCAGGCGGGAGAGCTGGGCGCGGGTCTCGTTGACTGGGCGGCCGTTGTTGAGAGTCTCGAGCCGATACAGGCTGTCGAGATTGGCCTCGAACGCATCGGCGAGCTTGTTGACCAGCCTGGCCCTGGCCCGCGTGTCCATGCCGCCCCAGGCCTTGCCGTCGAACGCGGCGCGCGCGCTTTTCATGGCGCGGTCGATATCCTCAGCGGTTGAATTGGGAATGCGGGCAATGACATCGCCGGTCGCGGGATTGCGGACGTCCAGCATCGCGCCGTCTCCGGCTTCGACTTCCCGTCCATCAATGAAATTGCCGTGGGTTTCGACGTCGATCGACGCGGGTTTCGAGGGAACGTTCATGATGACCTCTCTTCGACGATGACGGCGTTGCGCTTGAGCGCCGGCAGAACGCGTTTTTCGGTGTCCCCGATGTGGGCCTTGATGATGCGCGCCGCGGTGCGCGTTTCGCGCTGCTGCATGGCGTCAATCAGTGCGACGTGCTCTGCGACGAGCTTTGCGGGGTCGTGGCCCTTCAGGTTGGAAATACTGACGCGGACCAGCCGGTCGGCCTGGCCGATCAGGTCGCACAGCGCCGTCGCCATGCGGCGATTGCCGGAGGCATGGGCCAGCGCAGTGTGGAAGCCGCGATTGTAGACGATGAAGTCCTCGTGGCTGCCCGAGAACCGGCGAAATTCGTCGAGCGATTTCAAAACGCTGTCCGGAGCGCTCTCGATCGCCTCGGTGACGCAGGCCGGCTCCAGCGCGAGGCGGAAGCGCAGGAGATCGCGGGCGTCCGAGAGCGAGATCGGCGTGACCCGATAACCCTGACGGGGTTGGACCGTGACGAGGTGCTCGCGCTGGAGCCGCAAAAGCGCGTCCCGGACCGGTTGCCGGCTCACCGAATAGCGTTCGGCCAGATCCTGCTCTCGCATTTCATCGCCCGGCGCAAAGCGACAAGCTAAAATATCAGCTCTGAGAAGATCGTAGATATTTTCGCGTAAAAGCATGGAAATTGGTGTCTCCTGTCGGATAATATCCTACTCGTGATATTTCACGTCAAGTGCCGAATGCTTGAATTCCCTGTCAATTGATTTATCAATCGGAGCTTCCAGGGCACGCGAGAGAGCGTGATCCGATCGATGCAGTTTGGGATAGGCCGGACATGGACAGGCTTCTTGCCGATGAGACCGTCAACGCCGCGCAGGCGGGCGAGGGGCCGCCGCTCTTTCTTTTCCATTCGCTGCTATCGGATCGAGCCACCTTCGATGCGATCGTGCCGGAGCTTGCGGGATCGTTTCGGACCATCGTGCCGGAGTTGCCCGGGTTCGGCCGTTCACGCACGGTCGAAGGCGGACTTGCTGCTGTCGCGGACCGGATGGCAGAGGCCGTGCGGGAGGCCGCAGGCGGCGCGCCGTCGATCGTGCTCGGCAATGGCTATGGCGGCTTCGTCGCCTTGCAGATGGCGATCAGCCATCCGGGAATTGCCAGCCGGCTCATTCTAGCTGATTGCGGCGCAGCTTTCTCCGAGCCGGGCCGCGAAGCGTTCCGCAACATGGCGAAGATATCGCGAGAGAAGGGGCTCGAGGCAATCAGTGACGTCGCGATGCGGCGCCTGTTCGCACCCGACTTTCAGGCGCAGCACCCCGACCTGATGCGCGGACGTCGTGAAGCCTTTCTGCGGACAGACCCCGATGTGTTCCGCGCCGCGTGCGATGCTCTGGCAAGCCTTGATCTTCGTGCCGAGCTCGCCGGCGTGAACGTGCCGGTGCTCGTCATGTGCGGCGAACAGGACGAGGCGACGCCGCCGCCGATGTCGCATGAGCTGGCTGCGGGATTGCCGCGCGCCGAACTCAAGATCATTCCAGGATGCGCGCACGTGCCACAGCTGCAATCGCCGCAACAGTTTCTTGGCGCTCTCAAGGGCTTCTTGCTTTGATCGCCGTTTGGGCATGCGTTTGAAGATGCCTTCCGAGCGGTTATTGGCGTCGGAGCGAGGGCAAAGCCAAAATCGGGGATCGCGCAATTCCGCGCCTGTTTTGCCTGACGTGTCAAGCGTTCCTGCTGACAGGGCTCGCACCAGGCGGCGCGAAATTCCTCAACGATTTGTACTGTGCATGGGGTTGTTTTCGCGTTTTTTGTTTTGAGCGCCCCGCTTGCAGCGAAGACCTGAACGTCGTCCGCCGGAATCCGTATCGATACGGAACGTCCTAAGGGTTTCTACATACAGTTCTGGCACTTTGCGCGCGTCAACACCTGCACCCCGCATCGGCGCATCTCATTGCGCGCACGAAAAGACGGGGCCGCGGGCATCGAGGGGGCGTAAGCCATGACTGCACTTGCTTCGGACGCAGGTCGCGCGAAGGGCGGGATCGTGCCGATCCTGCTGTGCGTCGTGCCGTTCAGCCAGATTCCACTCGATGCCTATACGCCAGGCCTGCCGCAGATGGTGGTGGATCTTGCCGCTGACGCGGCGTCGATGCAGAACACCGTCACCGCCTACATGCTTGGCATGAGTCTCGCGCTCGTGCCGGTCGGCATCGCCTCCGATATGCTCGGCCGCCGCAACGTCCTGCTCGCAGGGCTGTCGGTGCTGATCGCGATGAGCATCGCCTGTGCGCTGGCGACCAGCGCCTCGCTGCTGCTCGCGCTGCGCTTCCTGCAAGGCATCGGCGGCTGCACTTGTCTCGTCGTCGCCTATGCGGTCGCTGCAGACTGTTTTCGTGGACGTGAGCTCACTGCGATTTCGGGACTGCTAGGAGCCGCGTGGGGATTGGCGCCCGTGCTTGCGCCGGCAGCCGGCGGCTTCATCGTCGAGCTGACGTCCTGGCGCGGTGTCTTCGTGGTCATTGCCATCGCCGCGGCAATCGTTGCCACGATCGTCGTATTTCTTCTGCCTGAGACGTTGCCAGCGGAACGGCGTGCGCCGTTCGATCCGCGCCGCACCGTCGGTATCTTGCGCGAGGCACTCGTCCGTCGGGGCTTCCTGGCTTTCGTGCTGGTCTTCGCCGCTGCCGCCAGCGCGCAACTGGCGTTCGGCGTCGTCGCGCCGTTCTTCTACCAGACCGGCCTCGGCTATTCGGCGGCACTCTACGGCCTCGTCGCGCTCGGCCTTGGCGGCGTCAATCTCGCCGGCGAGCTCGGCTGCGCACATTTCGCGCGCTTCGTGCCGGCGCGTATGCTGGGGTTCGGCGCCTTCGCGCTGTTTCTCGCCGGCGCTGTGGTCTTGACCGCGACCGGCATGCTCTTCTACCTCGATTTTGCGTCGATCACGATCGGCGGCGCACTGGTGCTCGGCGGCTGCGGCGTGCTGTGCCCGATGATGTACGGCATGGCGCTCGGCCTGTTCGAACGCGACCACGGCCTGATCGGCGGCCTGATCAGCGCGCTCTGCTATCTCGCGGTGAGCGGTGCCATGGCGGTCGCGGCAGTGTTGCCCGAGGCGACGCAGGCGCCGATCGGATGGCTCTATCTCGGCCTCTGCGCCGTCGCCGGAACGTTGCTCGCGATCTCGCTGCCATCAGCGCGCCACTCGACACAGACTTGAGGAGGGAACCAATCATGGTCACCGTTGCTATTCGCGGCACGTTCTTCGACTTCGTCGACGATCCCTGGAAGCACGTCGGCAACGAGCAGGCCGCAGCGCGCTTTCACCAGGATGGCCTCATGGTCGTCACCGACGGCGTGATCAAGGCGTTCGGCCCTTATGACAAGATCTCCGCCGCTCATCCCGGCATCGAGGTCACTCATATCAAGGACCGCATCATCGTCCCGGGCTTCATCGACGGCCACATTCATTTGCCGCAGACCCGCGTGTTAGGGGCTTATGGCGAGCAGTTGCTGCCGTGGCTCCAGAAGTGGGTCTATCCGGAAGAGCTCAAATACCGGGATCGCAACTACGCGCGCGAGGGCGTGAAGCGTTTTCTTGACGCATTGCTCGCCGCCGGTACCACCACATGCCAAGCCTTTACCAGCTCCTCGCCGGTCTCGACCGAAGAGCTGTTCGAGGAAGCGAGCAGACGGAACATGCGGGTCATCGCGGGCCTGACCGGGATCGATCGCAACGCGCCAGCCGATTTCATCGATACCCCCGACCATTTCTATCGCGACAGCAAGCGGCTGATTGCGCAGTACCACAACAAGGGCCGCAACCTCTACGCCATCACGCCGCGCTTCGCCTTCGGTGCCTCGCCGGAACTGCTGAGAGCGTGTCAGCGCCTCAAGCACGAGCACCCGGACTGCTGGGTCAACACCCACATCTCCGAGAACCCGGCCGAATGCAGCGGCGTGCTGGTCGAGCATCCGGACTGCCAGGACTATCTCGGCGTCTACGAGAAGTTCGACCTGGTCGGTCCAAAGTTCTCGGGCGGCCACGGCGTTTATCTCTCGAACAACGAGTTCCGCCGCATGTCGAAGAAGGGCGCCGCGGTGGTGTTCTGCCCGTGCTCGAACCTGTTCCTCGGCAGCGGCCTGTTCCGGCTCGGCCGCGCCACCGATCCCGAGCATCGCGTCAAGATGTCGTTCGGCACCGACGTCGGCGGCGGCAACCGCTTCTCGATGATCTCCGTACTCGACGACGCCTACAAGGTCGGCATGTGCAACAACACGCTGCTCGACGGCAGCATCGATCCCACGCGGAAGGATCTCGCCGAGGCCGAGCGCAACAAGCTCTCGCCCTATCGCGGCTTCTGGTCGATCACGCTCGGCGGTGCCGAAGGCCTCTACATCGACGACAAACTCGGCAATTTCGAGCCAGGCAAGGAAGCCGATTTCGTGGCGCTCGATCCGAACGGCGGGCAGGCCGCGCAAGCGTGGCATCAGTCGCTGATCGCCGACGGCGCCGGCCCGCGTACGATGGATGAGGCCGCGAGCATGCTGTTCGCCGTCATGATGGTCGGCGACGATCGCTGCGTCGACGAGACCTGGGTGATGGGCAAGCGTCTCTACAAGAAGAGCTGAGACGGCAGCTCATGAGCGCATCCCCTGACACAGCCCACCAGCCGGTCGCCCTCGTGATCCAACGCCGCATCGCCGACGACGGCTTTGCCGCGTTCGCGCGATGGAACGGCGAGGTCGGCGAGGTGCTCAAGGCATGGCCCGGCTTTCTCGGCCAGGAGGTGGTGCCGCCGCAACCGCCGGCGCATGTGGACTGGGTGACGATCCTGCGTTTCGCCAGCCCCTCCGCTGCACGCGCCTGGCTCCAGAGCGATGTGCGGGCACGACTCATCGCGGAAGTGCAGCGCTTCTTCGTCGGTTCGGAGGACGTCCATATCCTGCCCGACACCGGCGTTCAGCGCGACAGCGCGGTCTCGGCCGTCATCTCGTTCAATGTCCCTGATGGGCTCGAGGATGCGTTCCTGAAATGGCAGCAGCGCATCCAGGCGGCGGAGGCCGAGTTCAAGGGGTTCCTGCGGCACAAGATCGAGCGGCCGATTCCGGGCCTGCACGACGAATGGATCATCATCCTGTCGTTCGACTCTGATGCCAATCTCAATGCGTGGCTCGACTCGCCCTTGCGGCAGACCCTTCTCAAGGAGGGCGAGCGCTTCAATGCCGGCATGAACGTGAAGCGGGCGAGCTACGGCTTCAATTTCTGGTTCCCGACCGGCAAGACGCCGGCTCCCGAGCAAGGGCCGGGATTAATCTTGAAGAGCAACCTGATCGTCCTCCTGGTGCTCTATCCCGTGGTCTATCTCTGGGGCTATTTCATCAGCACGCCCTTGATCGACAGAAACGGCGTGCCGGTCTGGCTGTCGCTTTTCGTCGGCAATCTCGTCAGCACGCAGCTGCTCGGCTGGTGGCTGGTGCCCGCCGCCTTCAGGGCGCTCGACTGGTGGGTGAGGCCGACGGCGACGCTCGGCCGCCAGTTCGCGGGCTACGCACTGCTTGCCGCGCTCTACGTCGCGTCGATGGCCCTGTACGCGCTGCTGCTCGCGTGGCATTGGGGACGGTGAGGCCGGCCGGACGGGCGGCCTCAACCACCTTCTGGGCTCGTGACGACCATGTTCGCCCTGACATTTCTCGGGACCTCCGCCAGCGTTCCCTCAGCGGAGCGCAACCATCCCGCGCTCTTGGTGGAGGCGTCGGGCACGCGCATCCTGATTGATTGCGGCGAGGGCACACAGCGCCAGCTGCTGCGCAGCGGCGCCGGCTTTCGCCGGCTCGACCGCATCCTGCTGACGCACGCTCATCTCGATCACGTGCTCGGCATTCCCGGCCTGTTCTCGACGCTGGGCCTGCGGCAGACCTCCGATGTCATGACAATTCACGGCGGGGAAGGAACGCTCGACATCGTCATCCGGATGCTCGCAGGCCTGTGGGGCGCGGGCAGGGCGCCGATCCCGGTCGCGTTCGCGCCGCTGGCCGAAGGACAGGTCATCGATGCCGGTGAATTCACCATCGACTGTTTTCCGGTTCGCCACCGCGACACCGACAGTTTTGGTTTCGTATTCCAGAGCCCCGCGCGCCGTCGTCTTCGGCCCGATCGGCTCATAGCGCTTGGTGTCCCCGACGGTCCCTTGCGCGGCGAATTGGCCGCGGGCCGCCCGGTCGTGCTTGCCGACCGAACCGTCGACCCGGAAGATATCCTTGGCCCGCCGAGCGGCGGCAGGAAGCTCGTCGTGATCGGCGACACCGAGACCACCGAGGGGCTGTCGCAATACGTTGCCGACGCCGACATGCTGGTGATCGAGGCGACGTTTCTCGATCGCGACGCGCCGACCGCGCGGAATTATGGCCACCTCACCGCGGCAGAAGCGGCTTCCTTTGCAGCCACGAACAACGTCGGGCAGCTCGTGCTGACGCATCTGTCGGGACGCTACGAAGACGAGGAGATTCTCGCCGAAGCCGCAAGGATCTTCCCGAGTACCCGGATCGCCGCGGACTTCGATCGTATCGTCGTCTGATCGGCCGACCGCGAGGTCATGAGACCGGCCGAAAAGGAGCAGCAAGACGCGTTTCGCTCTGGCGTGAACGCAGCGAGAACACGCGACGATGTCCACAGAAGGACTGGACCCCGAAGGTCAGCGCGGCTATATGAGCGGCCTGCGAGCGCTGATTTGCAGAACTTCAGCCAGCCTTGCAAAACTTCCGAAGAAAGCTTAGCGATTTCAAGCGCTTCGGTGGGGAATGGTGTAACGGTAGCACAACAGACTCTGACTCTGTTTGTCTTGGTTCGAATCCAGGTTCCCCAGCCACACTCAGCAACCCAATCAACCGCTTGATCCGAACGAGCTTTTCGCCGCAGACGACGGACCGTCAAGTTCACTTTGGACCACACTCGTGGACCATGCAAGCGGGCCTACAATTCGCTCATGGCGGCAACTGCCCACGCAGGGGCACCGCGGATTGCGACAGCTTCATTGTGCTAAGGCAGCGGAAGAGACGATAGCCGCACAAGTGCTGCGATCGCGGGAGCCGAGAGCTGGGCCGGCCAAGCCACGCAGCGACGGGTTTGGCTACCATGCACATCTTGATTGAGGTGGTGATACCCGATTGGACGGCTCAAAACAGGCGGCCTCCGATTCGGACCAAAAAAGCTCTAGTGCCAATGGTTAACGGAGGAGCAAGCTCTGTTTACCAACCTATGGGGCGCGATCAAAGCATCGATTGACACCCGAGCCATCGACCTACAAATCCAGCAGATGGAGACAATCGATGTCTGGCCTTCGGAGCGGCACTACGTCGTAGAGGTCGACCGACTGCCCAAGTTCGAGCAGTTCGCCCGCATTTTTGCGATTATCGCTTATCCAGAGTTCGAGAAGCGCAGAAAGCGAGAAGCTTTCGGGAACGCCCTTTGCATTTGGGCGATCGAAGCCACGATCAAACATCGCTGGTTGGACGAGCACCAACCCATTGCGCCGCGCCTGCTGCTACAGGACCAAGGGAGGCGACAGGAAGCACTTAAGGAAGGGATGGAGATCTTAACTTCGTCTCGCATGCTCGGCCTTCACGTCGGCGAAGAACGGTACGACAACTTCCAGACAGCGCTTCTGACTGATGAGACTGTCAACGACATCCCTCACTTGTCATTCCGCAAAGTAGAAGAAACCTACGCCATCTATTGCAGACGGCGTGGTATTCACGTGCAAGCGGACAAGTCGAACCTCTATACGCGCTGGTGGAAATCATCCGCTTTGGTCTTTCATCTGCTCATCGCGATGAGACCCTTTATTCGCAAAGACCAGAACGGGGACTATGACCTCGTTTTGGAGAATTTCATCGATGAGACTAAACTCAGAAGAATCCTACGGGAGGCCGCGGAGGATAGAGAGTACATTCGAGCGCTTTTCGGGCTGAAGCCTGAGTACCCGGTCCGAGTAGATTGGGAGAAATAATCCGGCCGCTAGTTGTCGTCAACGTCGCCGATCCTGACAACTGCGAGCAATCCGGGAGTCGTGCCAGTTTCGTCCTACCAGGACAGATCAGAACGGCACGATGGAAACCACGTCAACCAATTCGAAAGAGCGGAACCCAACTGCGTCATCGCACGTCTCGGTTCGGCGTATCGAGCTTGACCGCGTCAAGCTGCCGACCGACCGCGGCGAACACGACAGCACCGCTGTCGGCGCTCTGGCCAGTTCCATAAGCCTGATCGGGCTTCAGACGCCCATCTCCATAGATGCGGACTACACCATCGTCGCGGGCTGCAAGCGCTATTTGGCGGCGAAGCAGCTCGGCATGCCCGCGATCGACTGCTTTGTCATAGAGGATAAAGGAATCCACCAGCTCTGGAGGCTGTCAGAGAACCTCCACCGAAGCACCCTTACCGCACTTGAGCGTTCTACTGCCTTGATCCAATGGGCAGAAGCCACGGACAAAGATGCTCAACTTGAGCAGGTTTCCGGAGGCCGCGGAAAGCAAGGCGGCGCTGCGAAGGCTGCGCGTACGCTTGGGGTGGATCGCAATGCGCTCCGCCGGGCCGCCCAGATTGCCTCTATCCCGCCTGCAGCGCGCGCGGCAATCACCGCCGCTGGACTGGATGACAACCAGTCAGCCCTCCTCGCAATCGCTGCAGTCCCTCAAAGTGAACAGCTCGCAAAGGTCGAAGAGTTCGCAGCTTCTCGGGCAGATCGAGGATCCGTCACTCCAGCAGCCAATGAAGCCGAATTCCGGGCATTGGCTCGCGCCTGGGAAAAGGCAAACGATGACGCGCGGGCGCGCTTCATGGCTGAAATCGTGGACCCGTACCGAGCGTCGGCCAACAGCGCTTAGGCCGTCTAGGCGAACGCGCACGGCGCTTAACGAAGTGACGGCCGCGCCAGAGTGCAAGATTACAATAAGACGCTCTGATGAGAGGTGGGAATCAACTGAAGCGGTAACCCCCACAATTGTCCAACTAGCTGACGGGGTTGAAGGGCTTGTCAGTTCTGGCGGGGGTCAACCTTCGGCGCCAATAAGGGGTCAAATCGCGAGCCGAATCACAACTTATCCCACGATCGATCATTCTTTGGTCTATTGAAACACGGTACGCCGTTGAATTTTCTCGCAAAAGTTGTAGCGTTTTGGACGGGGGCCACAAGTAATCGGCGGCAATGAATGAATGGGTCCCCTAACCAAGGGGCGACTGTGGGAGATCGGGGAGAATTCAAGACTGCGTTTTACGGTTTGCTGGACGCCAAGGGTCTGGACTTTCCCGACGCTCGACCGCTGTATGCTTACCGATTCACGCGTACCGACTATGATCATCTCTGCAGCATCCTCAAGCAGGCTGGTCCATCTGCAGTTTTCGACCGGCATGGCGCCGCGCTCGTCGTCGCCTACGTGGCTGAATGGTTCCGGCGTGAGCGGAGCGGCGGTCATTGGGATTGGATTCGGCCCCTAAGGAGCATTGGATGCGAGTATGGGCCCCATGCTCGCATCCAATACCGAGACATCGAAAACCTGGTGAGTTCTGGTTTGACCGCGTGGCGGCGACCTGAACCAAGAGGCAGCGAACGGCTCCTTGCAATCGTAAGAGAGGCCGGTTTCCCCGTAGCCTCGGTTCGAGAAGATCCGCGGATTGCGTCATGGCTCAAGAATGCGGTGAGATGCGCGGAGAAAGGTTTTTCCGTTCGGGATTCAGTTGGCGCAGAAGCTTGGCGCGTGTCGGATCGGTTGGCCCAAGCCCTGTTCGAGCCAGCCGCTGAACTGTGCGAGAAGATCGTAGAGCTGCGCGCTTGCCTACCCGCACAGCAGGAGCGGGGAAGCGACCCGGTCGACTACCTCGATCAGACGAGACCTAACTGGCGCCATGAGCTTCCCTTCGACGTGGAAGGCGAAGACGTCCGTACGATGGTGGAGGAGATCGTTCGGCTGCGCGAAGATCCTGGAGCCGCCCTGGATGTAATTCGCACTCTCGTTCTGTCCGATGATGGATGGCATCCCCGAGCGTCACTTGGATTGTCCGGCAATGTTGACCTGAAGCGACTACCCCCTAGCGTTAGTGACGCCGTGCGAAATGGTCGTCGAGTTCGAATCTTTCCGCGGCCACCGTTCTGTGACGAACTCGTCGCCGTGGCGGCCATAGAAACGGTCGAGGCTGATGACGAGCCGGTGCACGAACTTCGGCGGTTCGTCACGACCTTTGAAGCTCCTCTTGCTTTGGCAAACGAAGCGCGTCTCCTCGTGCAATCCGGAAATAGTACGATCGGTGAGTTCATTGCGCCTGGCGGAGACTCGCTGCTTCACCCGATCATTGCTCTTCAGGTCGAGCAAGTGAGCGAGGACGGCGCGCCCAAGAGCCTGCGAGTGTTAGGAACTTCGCCGGCCCAAACAGGTCGTCCCGTGCTCGCACTTGCAATCCGAGAAGAATCTTTCCATTCGGTCTCATTCTCCGACGGCTTTACCGACCTTGGACGTTGCGTTGGATCCGACCATCGCGTCATCAGCTTCCAAGGAACCGCCAGCATCATGCTCGGTGGGACGCATTGGACATGGCGTACCGCCGCCGAACGTGAGGTCGACGGTCGCTTGGTCCTCGTCGGAGGCCTCGTGCCGAGCGTGCGAGAGCCGGTCTTTCTTGGCGTTCCCCAAGTGTGGATCGAGCGCGAAAACCATTTGTCGACCCCGCGCCGCCAGTCGCTTCATTGGCGCCCGCGCGGAAGAGGGATTTGGCATCCGATCGACAAGGGTAAACCTTGGGGTGACGTGGACCTGGCCGTCATCGAAGACGGCGAGCTGCGTTATGCGATAGGCGCATCTATCGTCTCGCCAAGTTTCACAATCGAAGTGGACCGCCGAAATCGCGCGCTCCGTATTGCAGACGTGCAGACTCGGATCGTTGCGGCTCGCGCCGAGGATAAGTTGAACGTCCGATTGGAAGGCGAGCACGCTGTCATTGCCCTCGGAGTACCCACAAAAGCAGCAACAATAACGCTTTACCTCAGATGGGATGCCGAACTCCAAGTGACTTTTGCAGACCCGAGCTATGAGCTGCGAATAGTCGATGAGAACGATTTCCTCATGCGGTCGAGGACGACATTATCGGTCGATGCGCTGAAAGGGCTCCGGCTGATAGCAACACGGGAGGTTTCTCTGTGCATGGAATTGCGCGCAAACGATATTCAGCGCATTTCAGTCTCCAGGACCATCTCGGGAGAAGTGCCGCTTTCAGCATTTGCCGACACCATTACTCAGTTGCTCGGTAGTTCGGAAAACCTGGATGCTCGAGTCCGTCTCTCCGCCCTCGGCGCGAGCGATCACATAGCAGATGTTCGCTGGTATGATGACGAGATCGATCCCTTCAATGCACCACCCCCAAATGCATTCGCCGCGCTCGGTATCCTGCACCGACTTGATGTCCATGCATTTTGTCTAACGCGCCCTGCGGCCGGCATAATCGACGTTGACGCTCCCGCGAGCCAGGCAGTCATGCGATCGGAGCTTACGACCAAACTGCCGCCCGGGCCGTGGTTGATTTTTGGGCGGCGGCGACAAGGACCCAAGATTAGGCCGAGGATTGTCCCGTCGGTAGGAAGGAGGTCAACGGCTGAGGCTGAGAGTACGGCCTTGGAGCGAGCGATCGAGATTGAGGCATCTGGTGTACGTCTGAACGCGCTTTTGCACGCGTATTCGAAGCCCGATCAGCTTTCCATGCGCGAGCTTCGAATGATCATGGATCTTCTCGTGCTCTCAAGGAAGGAGGGGCTGCCGATTTCCTCCGTTGACGCATTGAGATTACTCGGGCGTTGCCCCCGTCTCGCCGTCTCGCTGCTCGCCTCTTGCGAGTCGCTGGCAGAACGCGCCGCGCTGCTCGATCTGCAGCGGGAGCTGCCCTTTTTGTGGTGCTCCACCTCCGTTGGGGATTGGCTCGAAGCGTTTTCGCTTCGCCTGAAGCAGATAGGCGAGAAGCTCGCTGCTGTCGGAATCGAGAGCGCAGCCGGGATTAGAAGCATAAGTGGTGCCCTTGATGATATCGTCAATCTGAGGCCCGAGTTGTCGGCACATGCAAAATTCGTCTTTCTTATTTGTGTCGCTGCGGAAATGGCCAAACATAGAAAGACGATTGATGGAACAACGCTCAATTTCCGTCAGTCCCCTCGTCGCGATGGAATTCGGCGGGAAGTGGATCGACTTATTGGCCGGCATGATGACGATACATTGCCTCCGCAAAGCATATTCAGCTCGAAAACCCTGCTCTCTAGGCGACCGTACTTCGAGCCTTATAACTCGAATTTTTCCGAGGTTATCGCGGCGCCGCTGCTCGTCGCCGATCATGCGAGCGGAAGAGTTGAGCTTGAGCAAGACGAACTACGGCGTAGTCGTGACGTGTGGCTGTACGATCCTGAGTATTTCGAAACGGTCTTTCCAATGGGGCTAGACGAAGCGCTTCGCAGCTCTGCGAGCGCTGAGAAGGTGCGGGCATGATTGATCTCGATCGCATGATGACGCGGTTGCCGGAGCAGGCGGCTGACGCCATCATCGGAATGTTGCGTCCACGCTCTCGCACCCTGGCGAGTTACTTGCGTAGCGTTTGGGGGGCGTCGGCCGGTAGCCCCGGCTCCCTGATTGCCGAGCCGTTCGTGGAAGGTGCTTTCCCCTGGCTACCATTGAAGGGAGGATGGTCCGGACTTGACCAAGGGATATTCGATCGTCGAACGATCGACGTGCTCAATTCGGTATCGTATCCGCCATATGCTCACCAGGCGGACGCTTGGAAACGCCTGACGTCCGCCGATCCACGCTCGGTGATTGTGTCCAGCGGCACGGGTTCGGGTAAGACCGAATGCTTTCTCGCGCCGATTCTCGATCGGCTCATTAGGTTGTCCGATGGGGGCCAAAGGCAGCTGGAGGGCGTGCGCGCTCTGTTGCTTTATCCGCTCAACGCGTTGATCAGCAGCCAGGAGGAGCGGCTGGAACGCTGGTTCGCACCCTTCGGAGGCAGCCTGCGATATTGCCTCTACAATGGCGAAACGCCTGAAACGGCCCGAGCTTCTGTGAGAGCCGAACGGCCGTGGCGTGTTGGCGACCGCACCGCGCTGCGCGCCTCACCGCCACCAGTGCTCGTGACAAATGCCACGATGCTGGAATACATGCTGATCCGTCAAGTTGATGCGCCGATCCCGGCGCGGTCTCGGGGCACGCTGGACTTCATCGTTCTCGACGAGGCTCACTCGTACATGGGAGCGCAAGCCGCGGAGATTGCGCTTCTTCTGCGCCGCGTTGCGCTCGCATTTGGCCGAACGCCCGATCAGATTCGCTATGTGGCGACCTCCGCCACCATAGGCGGAGCCAATGCGAGGGCAG
Organism: Bradyrhizobium sp. CCBAU 25338; assembly: GCF_028128965.1. Lineage (NCBI taxonomy): Bacteria > Pseudomonadati > Pseudomonadota > Alphaproteobacteria > Hyphomicrobiales > Nitrobacteraceae > Bradyrhizobium > Bradyrhizobium sp. CCBAU 25338. The sequence continues at coordinate 115,629 of NZ_LFKY01000036.1, read as the reverse complement.
AGCTCCATGATTTTCTCTGCAATCTCTCTGGCGCGCCACGTGACGCCGTGGACGTTGTTGAAGGTTATCGCGCGCCCCTACCGCTGATGCCGACCTCTCAAGAGGGTGGTCAGATTCCGGTAAACGACCTCTCCGAGTTTGATCCGCTGGAGAGCGGTCGAATACTGGCCGAATCGAAGAGATTGCGAGCCGTGCGAGAAGAGCTTCGGTCCGGCCAAATCTATTCCTGGCGTGCTTGGGCTCGCGAAACGGCGGCGCTGGGTGTTGGACAGAGCGATGCGACAAGGTTTCTTGTGGAAGCGGCCAGGGCGAGGGATCCCCAGGCCGACCCGGCGATGGCCGCCATCGGAGGAGATTCCATTCTACCAAACCGAGTTCACCTATTTCATCGGACGGTGAATGGGCTCTGGACGTGCATAAATCCCAACTGCTCAAAGAGTCCTGCACAGGGAGCGGACGGCTCTGATTGGAACTACGGAGCGATTTTCTCGGAGGCTCGCGAACATTGTCCGTATTGCGGGTCAATTGTGTTGGAGTGGGTCTGTTGCCAGCTGTGTGGCGACGGAGCGTTGAGAGCCGAGGAGCTTGATGGTGGCTCCAGAATTGCTGCATGGAGCGAAGGTGACGATGAGGATGAGTTCGAGCAGACGCTCGAGCGAGAGGACCCAAGCGAAGATTCAGAGGACGGTGATGGGGCAACGATAGATGCCCCCGCGCTTGTTTCACGCCGATATCTAACCTATCCCCCGAAACCTGGGTCACGTCGACTGGATCTGGATTTGAAAACGGGAAGATTGGACGGGAATGCAAATGTAACGTTCGCTGCAAGTCGGGACATCCTGGAATGCGCGTGTTGCACGCGCGCGCCAAATCGGTTCGATCCGAGTCGCGGTGCAATGCGCCCGGTGGTAGCAGGTGCGCCATTCCTGATGGCTCAAATCACCCCAGGCTTTCTCGCAGACTTGTCCCCGGAGCTCGATGCTTCCGAGCCACTTCCGTTCGATGGGCGTCGTCTCATCACGTTTACTGATGCCCGCCAGGGTACGGCGAGGCATGCGGCCAACGTCCAGGTCGCGTCTGAGCGGATGTTTGTACGATCATTCATTTATCAGTTCGTGCAAGAGGCCCCTCCGGTCAATCAACAAGAGCTCGAAGCGCTGAACGCAAGAATCGCGCGGCTCAGGGAGTTTCCGAACGATCCCGAGTTCGCCCGATTGGCAGATGACTTCGAGCGCCAGCGATCGGCGATGCTTGATGGCGGTGCGAAGCGGTGGCGTGAACTGGTGCAAAGGCTAGCTGCGCACACCACGGTCAATACTTTCCTGAGAGACCTTTGGACCACAACTAATCGAGACGATCGCTTTCAAGACCCAGAGGTACTCGCAGAATTTCTGCTGTACCGAGAAGCGATGAGACGGCCAGTCCGTGCGAACTCCGCGGAGACGCTCGGATTATTCCGATTTGAACTACCTGGGATTGACCGCGCGGAGCCGCGAGTGCCTCCGGCGGCGCAGCGCATTGGCATGACCGATGAGGATTGGCGCGATCTACTTCGCCTCTTGGTCACGCACTTCTTGCGGACGAACGTCGCGCTCGACTTTCCACGATGGTGGTTGAGTTGGATAGACCGACGCCAGAGCCATATCGAGGTCAAACCGTGGAGCCCTGGGGAAAAATCAAGCCGATATGTGCGTCTTTGGCCAAACGCGCAGGGCCCGCGACTAACGCGCGTAGTACGGCTTCTGTTTCAGGCCCTGCAACTCGATCCTGACAGTCGCACTGACAAGGACAGCGTGGACGAAGTACTCACGGCTGCTTGGCGAGCACTCTTTCGTTTTTTGACTACCTCGGACAACGGATTCCGTTTGCGGCTGGGAGATCTCGCTGTTGCTCGAGTCGACAGGGCATTCTGGTGTCCAACAACGAGAAGGGTGCTGGACACGACCATTCGAGGACGAAGCCCCTATGACATCGACGGGGTTCACCCCGTCGCGACACCCATTACAATGCCACGCCTGCCATACTCTTGGCGTCGGGATTCGGTCGGGCAGATCGTGACCGAAGACCGGATCGACAACTGGCTGGCAATTGATCCGACCGTTGTGTCGCTTCGAAGTCTTGGAAGATGGGGCGATCAACAGGACCGTGCGGCGAAATTCTCGCCTTGGATACGCGCGGCGGAACACTCCGCACAACAGCCGAGTACAGCACTCCGCCGGTATGAGAGAGAGTTCAAGGCCGGTAGGATCAATGTTCTTGGCTGTTCTACGACCATGGAAATGGGTGTCGATATCGGCAGCATCGAGGCGGTGCTGAATACGAATGCACCGCCAGAGATCGCGAATTATCGCCAGCGCGTTGGTCGGGCAGGGCGGCAGCGTCAGCCGATCGCAGTAGGACTTACGCTCTGCAAGAATCGTCCACTGGACCAAATGACGATTTCGAATCCAATGGAGTATCTCCAACGTCAGGTGCGAACGCCTCGGGTGAGTCTTGACAGCCCGACCATCGCAACGCGTCATGCCGCTGCACTTCTCTTGTCGGAGTATCTTTCAAGCCTTGGATCGGAATTGCATAAGCTGACCAATCAGGCATTTTTTGGTCTCGCGGCGGAGGCGAACGCACCGACTGATCCACCACCGGCCTCGGCCTTCATGGCTTGGCTCGATACCGTCCCTTCGACTCCGGCGCTGTTGGACGAGTTGACATCGTTGCTGGCCGGTACTCCCGTCCGGCCGGGTTGGGATCTCGTTGAAGTGCTGAGAGCTCGTGTGGATCGGATCCACTCCGAGATTCAGGCTGAATGGCAAGCGCTGGCGCCTGTCACCCCGGGTGGCTTGTCTGGAGATGCCGAACTCGCGGCAATCAACAGGGCGCGAGAAGTTCAGAGACTTCGTTTGGAGAGAGGGTATCTACTAGGTGAGTTGGCCGGCAGAGGCTTTCTTCCATCCTATGGCTTCCCAACCGACGTCGTTCAATTCGTAACCGAGACAGCCAGCGAGAGAGCGGCACGAGCGCGCCGAGTTGAGGAGGGGGAGGCGCCGCAAGAGCAGAGCTTCGGTCGGGGTTATCCGTCGCGGTCACGCGAAGTGGGTATCTATGAATACGCGCCAGGCCGTGGGATCGTTGTAGATGGTGTTGTTCGCGAGTCTGGAGGCGTCACTCTCAACTGGCAAAGGCCCATATCACAAGATGGCCTTCGCGAGATACAAAGCTTGAGAACGATGTGGTCCTGTAGAACCTGCGGCGCCCTGAGCTCGAAACCGTCCGCCGTTGGTCAAACGCCCTGCATCGAGTGCGGATCGAGTAGCTTCACGCCGATCCGGTATCTAAGTCCTGGAGGGTTTTCGGTCGATGTTCGGTTCAAAGTGCACGATGATCCATCTGATCTCGGCGGATCGAGGGTTATAGACCCGTGGGTTTCGGCGCGAGAGGCGCCGTGGCGCTCACTGCCAGACCCTGACATTGGCCGCGTGCGTGCAAGCGCGGACGGAACGGTTTTTTGGTTCAATCCCGGGGATCATGGACACGGGTATGCAGTCTGTCTTCATTGCGGCCGTTCTGAGGCCGAGACAGTGGCGTCTGGCGGGCCTGGCCTAACAGGCCACAGGCCGCTGAGAGGTGCGCCAATGGCGGCCGATGGTCAAACCTGTACTGGCGCTCCGGAATACTCGCCCTATGCGGTCGTAAGAAATCTCAATTTGGGGCACGAAATACGTACGGACGTCTGCGAAATCCAGCTCTATGACTGTCGTTCGAGGGACGTTGCGTTGACGATCGCTCTCGCGCTACGTGAAGCCGTAGCCAAGAAGCTGGGCATTGACGCCGACGAAATGGGCTTTGCGGCGCCAGCTGCGCCAAATAACCGCGGCGCGGATTCTTATAGCGCGGTGATATTCGACAGGGCCAGCGGAGGAGCGGGTTTCTCGACCGTGATTGCGCGTGACCCTGTGGCTTATTTGAGGGAGGCGCTTGCTTTCCTCGACTGCTCGGCAATAGGTCGATGTGGAGACCGAGATGCGGTGCGGGTTTGTCCGCGTTGCGTTCTCGCACCGGATGCGCAGCACACAGTAGAAGGCACGGATCGCTTGAGTGCCCATGCGTTGCTGGCGCAGTTACTCTCGCGCATTTCACTTCCTGAGCAGCATCGCCTGTTTGGGGTGGAGACGGTGTACGAGTCGGCTGCCCTTGCGGACGCGCTGAACGATTTGATCTCAACAAACCCAGCGGCCGACCTAACGCTGATATTGCATGGTGACCCAAGTGCGTGGGACTTTGAACGATGGCCGGCCGCCTCCGTCGTAGAGCGGTGGGGCGCCCGTGGGCGCAGTGCGTCGGTCGAAGTGAACGGGGCGATCTTGCAGCAAGCGGATGCAGTTACTCGCCGGAGAGTTGTTCTTTGGCTCGAAAGGGCGAGAGCTTCACTCCGGAATATGTCTCCGGGCAACGAGGACTTTCTTGCGGTGGTCACCGAGGCCGGACGAGAAATCACCGCGTGGCGATCGCTTGATCGGTCGGCTTATTCCATCGACCTGAATTGGGCGAGCACCACAGAGGCTCCCGTCGTCCGAGGCAACCTGGAAGCGGCGCCCGAAAGCACGGGGAATATCGATCCTCACACGTTGCTTGTCGAAAGAATACGTGAAGCTATCTTCGAAGTCGGCGCTGAACTTGATGGGCCTGTGGATGGCTTTGGAAAGCGGCTCAAGGCTATCATCGCGGGGCGGAACGATACTCTCGCGGCCGTGCTCTCAGAGCCCTGCATCGAACTGCGGTACTCAGATCGGTATCTTTTCAGTCCTCTCGTAGTAAGGCTTGTTTCCGAGCTGTTGAGAGGCTTTTCCGATCAGAACACTGAGATCGTCGTAGACACTCTGCTGCAACGCCGTGACCAACGTCGCCCAAAGATGGGAACGACGGTCAAAGATGATTGGGCAGACATGGATTCTCGTACAGTTGTTTTTGAACATCTGCTCAAGGGGGTGTCCGCTAGAGCAAGGCTGGGACTACACCAGGATCTCGCTCACCGTCGTCGGCTCAGTTTCCGTACCGCTCGAGGAGAAGGGACGATTTTCTTCGATCAGGGCGTCGGATCGTGGAGTCCCGTGGGGTCAGTTGCCTTCAATCCAATGGCCGCAATTGCGGACCAACTTCAGGCAGTTCAGGCACCATTTCTTGTTAAGAACGGAGGAAATGGCACATTTTTGGCGTGCAGGTTGGATTGACGGATTGGGAACGAAATGAGAACAGTGTTAACCTGACAAACGGGTGGTGCTCGATTCGCTGAGTTGGGGTTGGAAGTGAAGGTCGCGGGATTATTCGCCGGCGTTGGGGGATTGGAGCGGGGCCTTGCTGCGGCGGGGCATGAGCCAAGCCTGCTTTGCGAAATTTGGGAACCCGCTCGTGCCGTCCTCGCGGCGAGGATGCCTGACGTTCCTTGTAAGCGGGACGTTCGAGACCTCAAGACCCTGCCGAGGGAAGTCGACCTGATAGCAGGCGGATTTCCCTGCCAGGATCTTAGCCAGGCAGGCCAAACTCTGGGTATTGGAGGCTCTCGGTCTGGGCTAGTGGGTGAGATCTTCCGTCTGCTCGACCGACGGCGCGTGCCATGGGTCGTGCTTGAGAATGTTTCATTCATGTTGCAACTCGACAAAGGAAGCGGCATGCGCACCCTGGTCGAAGCATTTGAGGAGCGCGGCTATCGCTGGGCTTATCGCGTCGTGAATAGTCTCTCGTTCTTGCCACAACGGCGGGAGCGTGTGCTTTTCGTCGCGACTACGACTGACGTCGATCCTGCTTCGGTCATTCTGACGGACGAAGCTGAGCCAAATGTGCTCCCAACCAATCTCGATGCGTATGCTCACGGCTTCTATTGGACCGAAGGAATACGTGGTCTCGGGTGGGCCCCCGATTCGATTCCTACATTGAAGAATGGCTCGACCGTTGGGATCGCTTCTCCCCCCGCGATCTTGCTGCCATCAGGGGATGTCATTACACCTGACATTCGGGATGCAGAGCGCCTTCAAGGGTTTCCGGAGAATTGGACCCGTCCGGCAGAGCAGGTTTCTCGTGCTTCACTTCGCTGGTCGCTCATCGGGAACGCCGTCACAGTTCCGGTTGCAGCGTGGTTGGGCAAACGCCTAGCTCGACCCGGCAAGTATGACGCCGATCGAGATGGCGCACTACCTGCGAGTGGCAGGTGGCCAACAGCGGCACGCTATGACGGCAACGGCCGATATGCAGTTCGAATCAATTCCTATCCGAAATGGGAAGCGCGACCCGCCTTAACGCAGTTTCTCCGTCACGATGGAAAACCCCTTTCGGCGCGGGCTACGCGAGGATTTCTTTCGAGGACCGAGCGAGCAAAGCTGCGCTTTGCGGACGGCTTTCAAGATCGACTTCGCGAGCATCTCTTTCGGATGGACGCCCTTGAGAACCCGAAATTCGCTGTTGCTGCCGAATGAAGGCAGCGCGCCCCGATGCCGAAACATCCGCACGAATGGCGCGGATCAGGCAGAAGGGTACGAAGATTGAGACGATCGTCGCGACCGTGCTGCGCGATCTAGGGGTCCACTATCGCAAAAACGTAAAGAAGCTTCCCGGCAGTCCCGATTTTGCGAACCGCTCAAAACGCTGGGCTGTCTTCGTAAATGGGTGCTTCTGGCACCATCACAAGGGTTGCCTCAGAGCGACAATACCCAAGTCAAACCGGAATTTCTGGCTTGCCAAATTTCGTGACAATAGACGCAGAGACGCACGAAGCATAACACTTCTTAGGCGGGAAGGTTATCGCGTCATCATCATATGGGAGTGTGAAGAGAATCAAATCCGAGCCAAGCTAACTAAGATCCTTAAATCGCGTCGCGTAGATGCCGGATAGCCGAGCAATCATGTTTTCATAGTTGTATATATCACCTTTGGGCGGCGCCGGCGGTCCACTCACGAGCTTAACAGCGCTCCCGTCGTTGGCCATATCTATGACGACGATCGAGATCGCATCATAGCCAACGTCGCCTACCTTTGAGCGACGCGGGAGTTGCTTGATTTTGTCAATCGCTAGCTGGGCATCGCGCGGCTGTTTGTGCTTACTCCACTCTGGATCTGACGACTTGTTCTTCTTGTTCAAATCTGGACTAAGGTAATTCTCTGCGACATTCACCATGGTATACGCGACTGCGACTGCCTGATCACTCGCTCCGTGAACCGTGAGATGCGACGAGTTTAGTTCGTCGTACAGGCGAGGAAGTGCACGCTGATGCGCGGTCATGCAGGCTTTGGCCTCAAGCGCCATGATTACCGACCCGACAGGGGCACGAACGAGTTGCGGAAGCGTGTCAAAGGCGATCCGCTCTTCGTCGGTCAGTTCGATTTGATAGCTTCTCCCCATGCTTGCCAAGGTGTCCGCCGTGGTCGCGCCGCCAGGCGTACAGAGTACGAGATCAAGGTTCTTTTTCCGGTCGTGAACGAAGTCTCGCATTTCATGATTGATGCCGAAGCAAACCGCGCCAGCTTCTACGTGACGCCTCAGAAGCGGAGTCGAGACCATCAAATCGAAGATCACGCCCCAGCAGGCGATTTTCGAGTGATGGTCACTGCGCGAGTGATACTGCCAGTCATTATGATAACGATCTCGAATGTTGGCCGACGACAATGTTCGCGCCAGTATTGCAGGCCCATTCATCCGCACCTCGGTTTTTTCGGTCCAATTTCTCACGTTTATCTGATTCCCGTGGGCCGCGGCCTTCCCAATGGACTTCCAGCCAATGGGTCTCGCGATTTGCCTTTGGCTAGGTAGCGAGTCAGCATCAACTGACGGCCTCGGATTACGCCTATCGGTCCCATAGGCTTCAATGGCGTCGAGGGCCCCACCACAGGCGCTTGGTGACGGCGAGGGCGAGAAGCGTAAGCACGCCGATCGCCAGGGGGCCGTCAGCCGCGCCCCGTAGGATTCCTAGAACCTCAATCGATAAATGACCTGTCATAGGGCCTCCGCTGTACGAGGCCGTCCAATGTCATCACATTGGGATTGGCCGCAACGCAACCTCCGTGCGTTGAAGCCGCGCCCAATCGGCGGGGAGGCCAGCAACGCACCCGATGCGAATAGGATAGGGGTCGAAGCCCTGTTCGTCGGCCGAGAAGGGGCAGGAACGGTCGAAAACCTAGTTTTCGGCTTCGGATTCGCGCTTGATGGCGTCCATCAGTTTGCGGGCGCGGATTTTGATCGTGCTCTCGGCCGCGTCGTAGCCGTGCGCAACGATCCAATCCTGCATTGCTCGGATGATGTCAGCTTGAGTCTTCGGCTGGAGGTCGCCGCGAAAGTGCTGGAAGCAAAGATCAATGAGGCACTCCTCCCACCAGTCGGCTGGCGGCCGGCCGCCGGGCTGAGCTGCGGCCTGGTTCGACGCCGGAGGAGCGGGCGGGGGAGAGGGGGCGGGCGGGATCATCTTTTCAACATCCGAGCGCAGAAATGAGACGCCAAATGCCTCGAAGTGAATCTCACGTGTGGAGCGAAGCTCGCGGGGCAAGTTGTCGCCTTTCACCCAGGTGTCAAAGTCACCCGTCCGCCAATTTTGGTGTAGGGCCTCGTATCCCTCAGCCCACCAAAAGAAGGCGGGCAATTCCGCGTTGTCGCGCGGCCTGCCCGCGATAACGAGACGCTGCGCATGTGAGCGCACCAGTCCGGCGTGCGCACGCTTGCAAATGCTCCTTTGCGCCGTCATCTCACCGCCAAGGCTCGGCTTTAGAAGCCGAATGGCCTCGCCGGCGCTGATCCACTCTTCTTTGCTTTCCACCTTCTCGGCGCGCGCGAAGGCCGCTCTCTGCTGATGTCCAATCTCGCAATTGCGTAGCATGATATCGGTGCGCTGTTTGAACACGGTGCTATACTGGTTCGCCAGCTGCTTATGCTCTTGCGGAAAGCCATTAGGTGGCACCACGCCAAGAAGAGAGCTGTTCATATTGTCGAGGTGAGGGCGCGCCCAGGCGACAACCTCAGCCGGCGCGCGCTCCATTCGCTCGATGTAGTCGAGCACTATCGTGAGCGCCCTGTCGGACGCTGCCTTGTGTATGTCGTCTGCCTCTTTTATCGCCGCGACGATGACGCCACTGCTCTGAAGCGCTCCCGCCCTGATGGCATCGCTCTTGATCTGGTTGATTCGTTCCATCAGCTTATGCCGGCTATCGTGCATCAGCATCGATAGAGCTATGTCTAGGTCGTTTTTGGTCGGGCGCTCGAACATCCATCACCGGTTGATGTTGAAAGTGTATGCCTCTCACAAGGCTCACGCATTTTTCAGGTCGTTAGACTAGCGCGGTTGTCCGTAGCTGCGCGGTATGAGGCGTCGATTTCGATGGAATGCAAGATACCGCGTTCTTAGGCTTGTCAAGGGCGGCCGGTGGCCGCCGCTTCGCGGTGAAACCCTGGACAAGCCTAAGAACGCGGAAAGGGGGCATCCATGCGAAATGACGCCGGCCTGGACGCCCGGCTCGCGTCAGACTGACTGCCTAGGGGTGGTATTTCGGCGGCGGTATTGGAACGCCCCAGATATCCCAACGCTCTTCACGGATCTGAGGTGGCGGATCCTTTTTCATGAATTCAGCTATCGTTGTTGAGCGGGCAAGGCCGCGCCCGAGGCCTCTAAGCAGGATCATCGATCGCCAATACTCGAATTTGCGAGAAGGAATTCCAATTTCGAATCGATCTCCTGGAGCAAGTCGGTCTGGCGCTGCGAGTGATCCGCCAAGGCTTCGAGGAATTTCAATGTCCGAGAGATCGGGTCTTGATCCGCATTCGAAGCTTCGGGCTCCAACAGGCCCAAGAGTGGGCTCAATCGGTCTAGCTGATCGGCGATTGCTTTCGACTGATCGAACAGCTTCCTGCCGTGCGCGACCGTCAGCGGGCGCTGGTCCTGGTTGCGTTCGTTTTGCGGCTGGTTCATTCGGATTCTCCATGAGGTGACGGAATTCATGGCGCTTTATCCCTAACAGGCGGTCCGCAGCGCCGATCAGATGGCCTTCTCCATCGCGGACCACCCAAACGTTTCTCCGGTTGCCAGGCACCAGCTCAAACCCGTTACCCTGGAGCGCAGTCTGGAAGCTGGCCGCGTTCCCGGTCACCGACCAGAGGGCAGCGACGGTTGCCTTGGCGACCGGCAGGTTCACGCCCTGACGCTTGGCCCGCTGACGGGTTTGGGGCGACATGGCCGATCGCGGGCGCTCGGGGCCTTCGCCGAGCGCGTCCACTAACCACCTCCGAATGTGCGTGAGCCCGCGCTCGTCCAAGATTTTCAAGACCGATTTATGATGCCGGCCCAGCGTTGGCGGAAATTCGCCGAGCTCGTATTCGCAAATGCGAGCGATCGCCTCGGTGCGGATCTTGGATCGCCCGTCCTTTAGTGCTCGGCCCACGGCGGCGGAGTCGGTTGGTGCCAGGACGTTGGCGAGGACGAGATGGGCATGGGATGGTGCAGCATCTGGTGTTGCGCGTTTCTTGACGTGACGAATAATGACGTAGGCTCGTTCGCCTTCGGGGTCCAGCTCCAGCCTGGTTCGATTGGCACAAGCGCGAAGCTCATCCTTCGTGCAGTCGCGCCGCGGGCTGATGGACAGGTGATGGAATCCGGCGGTGGCCTTAGAACTATCCCTGAGGAGCTCCATGTCGCGAATGACGCCCTCGATGTCGGTAGCGGCGCAATTGCCGATCTCGAGCACCTCGATCGCTTCGTTCTCGGGCTTGAGAAGATGCTGGACCAATTGCGCGCCGTCCCGGCGCGTTCGCCCATGTTTGGAGATCGTTATGATCATCGGCTTTCGGGTCTGTGAAAATTCAGGACAGCTTCCCGCAGCTCGCGAAGCTCCTTCCGCACCTCCTCGACGTCGAGCCCCCAAACGTCAAATCCGACGTTGTGATCACGTGCAAGCTGATTGAGGGAATTTCCGATCTTGCCCAACTGGCCGGTCCATCTTGCGAGCGCGATCGCGTGTTCGTCGGGCCTGCGAGGGGCCGGCGCGGGCGTGCGACCGACCGCCTTCACCACGACCATGCGAGTGTAGCTGCAGATGCCGAGCCCGGCCGACGTCGCCGCGGCGAGGATCGCTGCGTGCTCTTCGTCCGTTAGCCGGACCCTCACGACGGAACTGCGCTTGGCTTTCTTCATAGGGGTTCCACAGGGGCCGCGGCCCCTTGGCCAGGAGGCGTGGTCATTTGGACCACACGCCCCCGCTGGCTATCCCAATCTGCCTTCACCATCTCTCCCTGCCTTCAGATCTTCGGCCTGGGTAAATTGAGCTGAAGATCTTCGCTGGGGGCTCCGGATTCATCCGGATTGCCCCGCTTCATCACGCGCTGTCCTCTCGTCAGCCATCCGTCGATCAGCCGCCAAGCGGAGAGCTTCAAGGTGTCCTGATGGAGGTACCCGCTACCCAAATCTAGAATCTCCACGCGACCGCCTTTGCCATGTTCAATCGCCCGACAGATCAAGGGTCGGTCGAAAGAATCCACGACATGGCACTCGCGCGCGCTGGCGGCGCTGTCCGACTTGTCCGGCTCCGGGATGCCGCGCGGAAAGAGCCTCTTTACGTAGCGGTTCAAGAGATCTGCCGTCTCTCGGCTCGCACAGAGCGGGATTTCCCGCCAGATGGCTTCGATGAATACCCTCGGGCTAGCCTTAGCCCTCTTGCGCAGTTTCTCATATTCGGCACCCTCGTCCTGATGCTCAAGAATCTCGGGCACCTTCCTACCCAGCCCGATCAGGGCCTTGACGAAGTCGCCTAGGGGGTGACCCAACTGTGCCCAGGCGACCACTAGATCATGGGCGGTCGGCTGCACAGGAAGAGCGGTGCCGGCGAACTGGCCCACCATCTTGGATAGCAGCCTCAGCGCCAGCCGTGGCCCGGAGACCGGCGAAAGTCGTACTCGGCGCCGCTGCTGCGTCCGCGGCTTGCGACGGGATTCTGGTCCTTTCTTCGCTGTCCGGATGGCCGGAGCACGAGCCGTTGTAGGCAAACCGAGAAGACGCCCAAGCGCGCTCCAGATGGCGGAAACGGGATTTACGATCAAGGCTTTCATTTGAGATGTCCTGTATGCGGGAGTCAGCGATTGACGACGTTCGCGAACAAATCCAACGGCACCGCCTGCCGATCTGCCGCGCATTGATGCTGACGACGCGGGTCGCGGCAGTCCTGCCGAAGGAGTTCGGGCAGGGGGTAAGCGAGCTCGCTCGGAATCGGGCGGGTCCGCGGGACCCCGCATCCGTCAATGATCGCCACGGAGTTCACGAGAGCCTCCCGTAGCCGTCGGATTCACGCGTCCCCTGGCGTGCAGTTCCTTCCATGCGTCTTTGGCAATACCGGTGCTGATGTTGCCGACGAGGTATTGCTTTCGGGCAGCCGAAGTCTTCTCCCAGCCGGGAAGCTGGCTCTTTGCTTAGAGAATTGATGAATTGCTCAACGTCGGAGCCTCGCAGCCGCATTTTCAGAAGCCTTACGTATCTGTTCCAGAATTTCCGGAACCCTTCCGGAAGCCTCTGACTTCCGCGGCACAAAGAACGGTGAGAATTACTTGGAAGAGAGACGGGCCCGGTGCCGACGGATTCGTCCCCGCGCCGTGGCGCTATCCAACTGGACACGAGCAGGGACTGCGCCGTCCAAGTGTGAGATTGGGGGGTACGGTGTCGTCGTTTCGACACCCCATCCGCGCGCTATCGGGACCGGGGATCCCCGCGCAGGCCAGGCTCCGTCAGCGTGCAAGCACCTGGTACACGCTGATGTCCCAAGCCTCGCGCCCGGGGGAGCTCGCCTTCAAGATCGGTCGCATCAGAGCGAAAGTCAAGGAAGTGCCACCCATCCACATCTCATTCGGTGGGCGCTTTGGCTAATTTCCAAAGTCAAAAAGGGACCGCCGATCCCTGTGCCATTGACGGCCGATATCGCGCTCGACCTTTCAAAGCCCGGCTGGGCCGGGCCGGCTCCACGCCAGCCGCTTTGCGGCTACGCGGCCCCGCCCTGCTGGTTCGGCCCTAGGGTAACGATCCCTTCTGTAATCCGATCTCCGACGTCAACCCCCATTCAAGGTGAGCTATTTCACTGAACGCTACCGAAAGTTCGGCTTTCCGCACCTATGTCGCCCGGCTTGAGGTCTACGTCCAAGCTCAGCGTGAAGCCATTCGCGAGCACTAACAAACGTTCCACGCGATCGTGTTAGTGTAGGATCTACGTCGAAAGATGCTCACAGAAAATTCCAACCAGTATTGGCCTCTGTGAAACTTTGTGCTGTCCGAAAAAGAAGTGAATTCTGTCTCTGTGCGGTTCAAGCTTGAGATGCCACTCACAACGTACTTTAATTTTGTCAAACAACACGTCGCGTTCGGCCATTGCGGCTCTATTTCGGTGTGTATTAGGTGACTCGGGGCTGATCTCGAACCCTGAAAGAGCCTGGAACGCGCGAGCCAACTCGTGGGAAGAGCGACCCTCTGCCAACAAACTTGGAAGATGGTCATTCAGCGAGCTTAACGCTGATGTGAGGACGCTGCGGAGGTCAGGGCCGAATGCTCTGCTGAAGCGAGATAGTTGGGGCTCAAGTTTGGGATGGAGATACAACTCTGGGAACGCTTTGATTGCATTTGATAAGAACTGCGCCTCAGAGAAATTTCCCAGGTTGGCGGCGTCGCGATAGAACGCAATCGCCTGTGCGGAGCTCCCCACCAAATAGACGCGGTGGCCATCCACATCCATGACGCCGTCAAATTGCGGCAATACTGCGCAACCTGTGGCCCTCTGTCGCGCGACTTCCTCGCAGACAAACTCAAAAGACGTCCGGAGCTCACCTTCAAGGAGATCCCAATCTGGCAAGGCATCGATTTCTCTGAGCAGCTGGCCGGCAATATCCCGGTCGAGACGTCCATTCTCAAACAGAATGTTGAATAAAGCCTGCTCGCCATTTACGTTGGCCACCCAAATGCTAGATCGCTTCTTGACGGCGACGCCTTCCTTTCGCCATTTCTCTAATAAGCCAGCGATCGTCAGGAATTCGCTCTCAAGACTTTCCTCAGAGGCGCGGAGGCGTTCTTCGTCGAGCACCAAAGTGATCATTTGAGTGATGGAAAGCGTGCTTTTACGATGGCAGCGATGTCTATCTCGGCTTGATCGAAGAATGCGGCTGGTCGGCTAGAGAGACTACCATGGTCGGTGATCTCAATTTCCTCTTTCGTTACGTTGCCGCCTTCTAACGTTAGGTGGTTCATGACCACATGCGTTGGCATGAGTGGATGATCTGGATCCACAACCGATCGTCTGATGCCGTTGAGAACGTGATCACTGTGGGTCTCGATAAACACCTGAATTCCAGAAGCTGCGATCCGAGCCAGAAATGCCCCCATGGACGATTGAGCAGACGCGTGAAGATGCGCTTCCGGGCTTTCCACCATAAGCAGGGATCCCGGCTTGGCAATCAGCCCTGCGACGACAATCGGGAGGCAATAGGATACGCCGAATCCTGTATTGCCTGGCCTCTCCCATTCAGACGATACGCCCCCACGTTTAAATCGAATTGTCGCGAGATCAACATCGAAGGCAGGATCGACCCTGATTTCTACTCCAGGAACGAAGGTCGACAGCCAAGCTTCGGCTTGTTTCAGCAGGCGCTGACCTTTGGCCGCTGGATGCTCTAGGTTGGGAAGAACCTCATCGCGCTCGCAACGATTAAGGACGTCTGCGACGTGTTCACCTCTGTAGCCAATTGCTAGTAGATCTTTTGGAACAGATTGGACTTCTGAAGAGATGCGTGGGCCAAAGCGGTCAGAGCATAGATATGTGAACTGGCCCAGTCCGCGTTTGCGTAGTGATGCCGGTGCGCTAGTGCTGAATTTGAAATCCACGTATCGAGCTGTTTCAACGTCCGCTGAAAGCAGAAGGCTATGCGTCGATTGCCCTTCGACAATTGAAATAGTGATCGTTGAGCTGGAACCTACGTCGACATCGTGTCTGAGAATGTCCGTAAACTCACCGAGGTTCAATCCATACGGTCCATTGAGGGGGATAGATGGAGAGGACTCGTTGGCGTGGAGGCTGGCCAATCGCAAAAGCAAGACAGATTGTAAGACGGACGATTTTCCAACGCTGTTTGTGCCAGTGAAAAGTGTTAACGCGCCACACCTGAATTCAAGGCCTGTCAGACACTTGAAATTGTCTACGGAAATGAGCTCAATCATTTTCGCATTCTCGCACTAGATCTAGGACGCGATCAAAGCGAGTAATGATTTTTTGCGGAGAGCTGGTCCCAGTTGAGATGGCAGAGATGAAATCTCCATCATTTGTCATTAGGCTTCTAGCGCCGTCGACCAAAGGACCTTTCATGCGCTCCAAACGATCGGGTGAAATGTCCGACAGCGCTACCGACCAAACGTCAAAAAGTGCGCGATTAATCGGGTAAAGGTATCCATAACCCTCTGGCCACTTCCGAAATGCGTGCTGGCCAAAAAGAAGGCGAGCATTCTCCATCGCGCGCACGAAGCCATCAGCAAGTGTGCGCAGCTGTCTCGCCGTTACTTCGTGCGAATTGTCAAGCAGTTGATTGATTTCCGTCAGGAATTCATCCATCGAGCCATAGCGCTTGAAGTTGGCGATATCCCCGATCAATTTGAACGCGGTGAAACGTAGCGCAAGCTCACGATCGACCATACGCACGTGATCGATTATTGAACTACCCATGGTTTCGCGAAATGCCGCAGTATCGCACAAGTCTCGGAGAAATTGCCGAGAACGATCCTTGCTCATGCAATGGCGGATTTCTTGAGAATTCAAGGGACTCCCGCCAGTGTTGATCCTTCTAAAGATGTCGAACTTCACAGCCACTGGCGTTTGAGGGTCAATGACATTGGCCGAGATCTGAGTGTTGAGGATTCGCCGGGACCAAATCGTTCCTTCGATGTCGTTGTATGTCTTTCCCTGAAGTTCGTCGCCGAGATATTCGAGATGATCGAGTGGTAAGTTTCTGTCGCGAACGAATTCATAGATCGTAGACAAACGTTGGACGCCATCGACTACCTGTAACCGGCCCTCCGCATCCGCGGAAAAGTAGAACGCGGGGAGAGGTATTCGGAGGAGGATGGACTCAATGAGCAATGATTTTTGTCTGACGCGCCAAACCCGTCGCCTTTGGAAGTCTGGAGCAAGATCGAGTTCTTGATCGTCGATCATGTCGATCACTTGCCGAACCGAATATACTTTCGGATCGACGCGAATAAGCCGGGGGTCATACGGGCTAACTACCGTCGCGGAGTCGTCTTCCGGATCAAGTTCGACGCCGGTGGGCTCGTTCTCGTCATACTCTTCGAGAACGTCAGAAGGTCTTGCAGGTTCGACAGGTCGGCGGGCCAAACTTGTATCTCCACGAAGACTTTGTCTGTGCGCAGGTAGGCTGGCTGTAAGCGATACCGTTGAGCGCAAAAAGCTTTATCGCTCAAAGGTGTAAACGTCGAGTGTCGCCTTCGGGTCACGTCGACCGATCGCTAGGAACAGTGCGGCTGGTCGATTGTCGCTTACCACTGCTCTAAGGCAACAGCGCAGCGTCCGCATTAAAAAGGTAGTACTTTCAACAAGCTAATATCAAGGCGACCTAGAGAGCTCTAAGCAGCACAATCCTTTAGGGTCTCCGGCAGGAGGAGAGCTCTAGTCAGCTTTCAGCAGCCATTCAACGTCGCTTCTTCTCCATCTCCCGCTCGGCAAGGGCGGTAAAAAGCCCAAGCTCCTGGTCACGCTCGGGCGCCGGAACGCCGCGTACGCCGTGGTATCGAAGCAAGCTCAGATCAGCGGCAATCGAAATCGAATTCACCAAGCGCTTCAAAATCGGCAAACGGATTTTCTTGGTGTAACGATCGCCTTCAGAACGACGAATAATGCTCTCATGGCCAATCAATTCGTCGATCCACGCGGTGTTTATGCCTGCCGTATTCTTCAAATCGGTTTCGACACATCCACGAAATGAATGAAAATCCACCCTGGGTCGATACACCTTGATCGCCCGACGATAATAGGCAAAGCGGTCGGAAAACGCGGCCGAGCGTCTTTTTCCCGGCCCTTGGGGGATCAATTCCGGAAACAACGGCGCGTCAGGATCGCGACCGATCACCCGCTGCTCCATAAAGCCCATGTCGAGAACGAGGTCTGCGAAAGGCACGTCGCGCGTGGAGCCGCTGTCCTTGCCGTCCAGAATTTCGAGGTAGGGGATCGATCCCTCATCTGTTTCTTCGATTTTCACGCTCCCGACCAACGCATCGCAGATCTCGTTTTCGCGGGTGCCCATCGTGCGGGCCAGAAGCGGCATCCAGAACAGCGCGTCGCGGTGGATTTCCTGCCCCTTTTTGGCGCGCCGGTGGATCGAGGCACAGCCGGTGTAAAGCGGAGACTCGAACAGTTGGCGCTCCAGCGATTGCGGCCAGTTGTGGCGTTCGTCCCTTGCCTTCTTCCCCTTGGCCTTCGGAATATGAAGACCGGCGAAGGGATTCTGCAATTCCGCCGACAGCTTCTTTTGGCTGACGAGATAGTCCCAGTACTCTTTGAGATTGGCCACATGCTTGTTGACCGTGCCCTTCTGCATGCGGTCCGCTGGCCGGAGACTGCCGCCTAGGGCGATCAAATGATCGATGGTCTTGGATGCGCGCTTCCCTCGCGAGTAGTTCCCAGGCAGCTGCATCATGGTCGCCTTGAAATTCGTGGCGATGGGCTCGCTCAGGAGGCGTGCGACCGCGAGGCCTGGATTGATCTTGTTGAAGAGATTGAGGCTGCCACGCGCGTTGGCCGCCGTATCCGTTTTCCACTCCTGGACGGCCAGTTTGTGCCTCTCGAAATCGTCCCAAAACGCCGTGAAGACAAACGACCCTTCTTTCACGGGCTTTTTGGCGATCGGGGGCGCTGGCTCGCGCGGGATCGGGACCGCTGTCTCGCGCAACTCGTCGCACAAGGTGGCGTAGCCCCGCAGGATGGTGCGCTCGAACAGACGCCCCGCAACGGTGGCGGGATCCGCGGACACGCCAATCTCGCGCGCCGCGCTTTCGACAATGGGACGATACCGGTCCATTGCAGGGTCGCCCCTCAGGGCCTGGCCTATCGCCGCCTTCTCACGCTCAGCAAACTGGTCCGACAAGCGCCGAAATAGGCAGTCGAGTTCGCGCGCGTCTTCCTCCGCCATCCGTTCAATTTCAGGGTGATCGAAATATTCGATACCGGTCGTTGCCAGCCGAACTTCGTGGCGCCAGACGCAATCGTCAATCCAGCCCCTAACCATGCCTTCCAGCTCGGCCCGGGTCGGTAACTTCTCAGAGGTCATGGTCTCAATACGCAGAACTAGGTTGAGCGCCCGCCGACGCGCGACCCTGAAATCGGTCGTTCGGAGGCTGCGGATAAGCTCCCCGGAGAAACCCGCTCGTGCAAGGCGCGCCGGCCATCTGTACCGAAAAAAGTATGTATAACCGCGGCGGCGGAGATAATGGGGCATGGGCGCTTGCGCTTCCGGTGGACCATGGTTGTGGACCACCATCTGCCGGCGTCAAAGGCGCCCGACCCAAGCCATTGATTAGATTCACCCATTTCCGAGTCTGGTTGGGACTCCAGGTTCCCCAGCCAGCTCCCGGTACTTCCCAAGGTGTGGTTCCAATCCCGAGCAGGATGGCACGTTGATCGGCTGTGTCGCCGCTCGCGACGCTTTGCCTCACTCGCATTCGCATGTCCGGGTCGGATCGCCGCGCGCAGTATCGTCCTTGGGCCGTACAACCCAAGGAGATCCCTGATGCCCTATGTCGATGGTTTCATTCTTGCCGTGCCGAAGGACAAGATCGAGGCCTACAAGGTGCTGGCGAAGACCGCCTGCGCGCTCTGGATGGAGCACGGCGCGCTCGATTATGTCGAATGCATCGGCGACGACGTTCCCTACGGAGAGCTCACCTCGTTTCCGCGTGCGGTGATGGCGAAAGAGGACGAGGTCGTGGTGTTCGCCTGGATCGTCTACCGCGACCGGGAGACCCGCGATGCCATCAACAAGAAGGTGATGGAGGACCCGCGGATGAAGTTCGAGGGCATGCCGTTCGACGGCAAGCGCATGATCTACGGCGGCTTCACGACGCTGCTCCGGGCGAACGACATCGTTGGCTGACAGCAGGGGCGGAAAGCCTATCTCGCGGCAGGTTGACCGACCTCCGCCTGGAGCAACAGCGACAGGCAGCCGGCAAGCCGCGTCTCCATCTCTTTCGATGCAAGCGACAGCGGGCCGGGATCGTTGAGGATCGCGTTCACCAGCGTGCCCAGCACGACCTGGAAGCCGAATGCGATGGCGCGGGTTTTCGCCGCTTTGCGGCCCTTGCCCATGGCCGGCAGCAGGAGAGGGGTGGCGCGCGTCGTGCTCGCCTGGGCGAGCGCCTTGAACGGCGTCCATTTGTCCGGGCGGGTATCGTCATGTTGGAGCGTGGCGCGCAGCACGCCCTCGTGGCTGCGCATCCAGGCCACTATGCCGCTGACGATGATCTGGCAGAGCTGGTCGAGGCTCGTATCCGGTGACGGGCGCCTGATGTCGCCCAGCCGCTGCTCGCCGTCGCGCGCGGCCAGCGCCATCAGGGCGTTGAAATAGGCCTCCTTGCTCTCGAAACGGCTGTAGAAGGCGCCGACGGTGGCGCCGACCTCGGCGCAGAGCGCCTCGATCGAGAGCTCGGCAAGGCTGCGCGTCCGCAGCATGTCGGCGCCGGCGCGCAGCAGCGCCAGCGTCGTCTCGCGGCTGCGCTTCTGCCGCGACGGGGCGACTCCGGGCAGGTCGAAATCGCGAAGCTCGGGCTCCGGACGTGGCCTCATCCGTGCTTGCATCCCGCCTAATTTCGTAATCATAATTCTGATTATAATTTTAAGCCCGGGCAGGCTGCGGGTCAACCGCGACCGCCAGGCATCGCACAGGGAGGAGCAGATGAGCGCAGGCAGCACCGCGCCGTTCCGCGGCACCGTCGGCAAGACCATAGCGGATTCACGGCCCTGGTGGCCGGAGGCCGTGAAGCCGCCCGAGGGCGCGCCGAACATCCTGGTGGTGTTGTTCGACGATGTCGGCTTCTCCGATTTCGGCTGCTACGGCTCGGCGATCAGGACGCCGACCATCGACAAGCTCGCCGCGGAAGGCCTGCGTTACAGCGGCTTCCACACCACGGCCATGTGCTCGACCACGCGCGCGGCGCTGCTCACCGGGCGCAACCATCATTCGGTCGGCGTCGGCTGTCTTGCCAATTTCGATTCCGGTTATCCCGGTTATCGCGGCAAGATCGCGCGCGAGGCGGGGACGCTCGCCGAGATGCTGCGCGTGCACGGCTACCGCAACTACATGGTCGGCAAATGGCATGTCACGCCGCTGACCGAGAGCGGCGCCACCGGTCCGTTCGACGGCTGGCCGCTCGGCCGCGGCTTCGACCGATTCTACGGCTTCCTCGATGCCGAGACCGACCAGTATGCGCCGGAACTCGTCTCCGACAACACCCATATCGATCCTCCCGGCAGCTATGCCGATGGTTATCATCTGACCGAGGATCTGATCGACCAGACCATCCGCTTCATCGGCGATCACCATGCCGACCGTCCGGATGTCCCCTGGCTCACGTGGGTCGCGCTCGGCGCCTGCCACGCGCCGCATCAGGCGCCGGCCGAGATCATCATGAGCTACGACGCGGCCTTCGCGCACGGCTGGGACGTCGAGCGCGAGCAGCGGCTGGCGCGCCAGAAAGCCATGGGGCTGGTGCCGGAGGCAACGCGGATGCCGGCGCGCAATGACGGCGTCAAGGCCTGGGAGGAGCATTCGGCTGACGAGCGCCGCGTCTTCACGCGGCTGCAGGCGGCCTTCGCCGGCATGCTCGACCATTCCGATCGGCATCTTGCCCGTCTCGTCTCGTTCCTGGAGACGGCCGGTATCCGCGACAACACCGTGATCATCGTGATGTCCGACAATGGCGCGAGCCAGGAGGGTGGGCCGCTCGGCTTCGTCAACGCAATGGGACCGTTCAACTTCAAGCCGGAGCCGGTCGCTGAGAAGCTCAGCCGCATCGACGACATCGGCGGGCCCGACACGCACAGCAATTTCCCGCATGGCTGGGCGATGGCCTCGAACACGCCGCTGCGCCGCTACAAGCAGAACACCCATGGCGGCGGCATCCGCGATCCCTTCGTGATCAACTGGCCGAAGAAGATCGCAGGCCGAGGCGAGTTGCGGCATCAGTTCGTCCACGCCTGCGATCTCACGCCGACGCTGCTGGAACTGGTCGGCATCGAGGCGCCCGCGACCATCGCGGGCTGCCAACAAATGCCGCTGGAAGGCGAGAGCTTTGCGCGCTCGATCACGGAGGCGTTGGCACCCTCGAAGAGCTCGCCGCAATATTTCGAGATGTTCGGCCATCGCGGGCTCTGGCACGGCGGATGGAAGGCCGTCGCCTTTCATCCCTCGGGCACGTCGTTCGAGAACGACAAATGGGAGCTGTTCCATCTCGACGCGGATTTCTCCGAGACCAACGACCTCGCGGCCAGGGAGCCGGAGCGCCTCGCCAGGATGGTCGCCGCATGGTGGGAGGAAGCCGAGAAGCACAAGGTCCTGCCGCTCGACGACCGCTTCGGACCGCGCTTTGCGGAGAATGCCGCGCGCTTCCACGGCGCGCGCCGCCACTTCGTCTTCCACGCCGGGATGGGGCATGTGCCGACGGACGTGGCGCCCGATGTGCGCAGCCGCAGCTACACGATCGAGGCGCATGTCGAGATCGGCGAGACAGGCGCAGACGGCGTGCTGATCTCACACGGCGATGCGACGTCGGGCTACAGCCTCTACGTCAAGGGCGGGCATCTCGTGCACGATCTCAACATCGGCGGCAGCCACCAGATCGTGCGTTCGGACCGCAAGGTGCCGCCGGGCGCGCGGCGTCTCGGCGTTCACGTCGAACGGCTCGTGCGCAAGGAGCCGCCCGCGAAGGGCGCGCGCACGGGTGTCTCGGAATACACGCTGCTGATCGACGGCGGGCCGGCAGGTTCGGTCCAGACCCAGCTCGGCTTCCACACCTTGATCTCGTGGTCCGGGCTCGACATCGGGCGCGACCGTGGCAGCCCCGTGTCGGATTACGAGGCGCCGTTCGAGTACGAGGGACGTCTGCTGCGCGTCGCGGTCACCATGCACGACGACCAGAAGCTCGATGGCGATGCTGTCGGCAACGCGCAGATGGCGCGGCAATAACGGAAAAAGCCCGTTACTTGATCTTGTCGTAGGCCGCCGCAAAATCGCCAAGCGGCATCGGGATCGCGATCGTCTCCTTGGCCATGTTCTGGAAGGAGACCTTCAGTTGCTTGCCCGACCGCAAAGTGGCGAGCAGGTCCGGCGCGACCGGGGTCGAGGCGTAGCAGCCGCGGTTCTCGCAGGTCTGGATCTGGAGATCGACCGTCTTGCCCTCGTCGACCTGGAGCTTGGCGCCGATGGGAAGGTTGAGGCCAAGCGGCAATTGCAGCAGCGCCACCGGCGTGCGGGTGTCGGGCGCGATGCGGATGTTGATCAGGAGCACGGTCTGGCCGGTCTTGGTCAGCACCGCGTTCTGCTCCATCGCGCATTCGAGCGGCGCATCGCGGCCGGCGCTGCTGCAGCGGACGATCCAGCCGGACTGCCCAGGAGTGCCGTCCGCCTGTGATTGCGTCGGGGCGGGCGCGGGCTGTGTGGCCGGGGCAGGGGGCGCGGTGTTCCTCTTGGCGCCCTGCTGGGCATGCGCGGCGCCAATTGACGACAAGACAGCTGCGGCAAGGGCGACAAGTCTGGATTGCAAGAGCATGGCGAAACCGCGTTGGCGTGAAACGGGGCCTCGCTGTAGCGTCGCGGAAGCCGCAGCGCAAGCTTACTCGGCGGCTTCCTTGACGCTGCCGTGCTCGGGGGCCTCGTCGCCTTCGCCTTCGCCGTCGCCCGAACGGCCCCAGGTGGCGAACCAGTTGTTGAGCTTGTCGAGATAGAGATAAACCACCGGCGTAGTGAACAGCGTCAGCGCCTGGCTGACGATCAGGCCGCCGACCATGGCGTAACCGAGCGGCTGACGGATCTCGGCGCCGGTGCCGTGACCGAGCATCAAGGGCACGCCACCCAGAAGCGCGGCCATCGTCGTCATCATGATCGGGCGGAAACGCAACAACGCGGCCTGGCGGATCGATTCCTCCGGCGTCTTGTGCTCGTCGCGCTCGGCGGCGATCGCGAAATCGACCATCATGATGCCGTTCTTCTTCACGATGCCGATCAGCAGGATGATGCCGATCAGCGCGATCAGGCTGAAGTCGAAACCCGCCGCCATCAGGATTGCGAGCGCGCCGACGCCGGCCGAGGGCAGCGTCGACAGGATCGTGATCGGGTGGATGTAGCTCTCGTAGAGAATGCCGAGGATCAGGTAGACCACGACGAGGGCGGCGAGGATCAAGAGCGGCACGGTGCCGAGCGACTGCTGGAACGCCTGCGCGGTGCCCTGGAAGCTGGAGTTCAGCGTCGGCGGTGCGCCGAGATCGGCCATTGCCCGCTGCACCGCCTCCGTGGCCTGGCCGAGCGCCACGCCTTGCGCCAGGTTGAAGCTGATCGTGATCGATGGGAACTGGCCTTGATGGCTGATCGAGAGCGGGCGGACCGGGTCGGTGGTCCAGGTTGCAAAGGTCGACAGCGGCACCTGGTCGCCGGTCAACGGCGATTTCAGATAGAGCTTGTTCAAGCTGTCGAGATTGCCCTGCATCTCCGGGAGGATTTCGAGAATGACCTTGTAGGTGTTGAGCTGGGTGAAATACTGCGTGACTTGCCGCTGTCCGAAGGCGTCATAGAGCGTGTCGTCGATCAGCTGCGGCTGGATGCCGTAGCGGGCGGCGGTGTCGCGGTTGATCTTGAGCTGCACCGTTGTGCCCTGCGTCTGCTGGTCGGTCGCGACGTCGCGCAGCTCCGGCAGGGTCTGCATTTTGGCGAGGATCTTGGGCGCCCATTCGTTGAGCTCGTCAAGATTGGCGTCCTGCAGCGTGAATTCGAACTGCGTGCGCGTCGGCCGGCCGCCGAGCCGCACGTCCTGGGCCGCCTGCATGTAAAGCCGGGCGCCCTCGACCTTGTCGAACTGCGGACGCAGCCGCGCGATGATCTGCTGAGCTGAGGCCTCGCGCTGATCGCGAGGTTTCAGCGTGATGAACAGGTTGCCGTTGTTGCCGGCGCGGCCGCTGCCGCCGATCGACATGGCAACGCTGGCAACGTCGGGATCGGCCATGATGATCTTGCCGAGCTCCTCCTGGCGCCGGGTCATCTCCTTGAACGAAATGTCCTGCGAGGCTTCCGAAGTGGCGGTGATCAGGCCGACGTCCTGCTGCGGGAAGAAGCCCTTCGGGATCAGGACGAACAGGTAGATCGACAGTCCGAGCGTGACGAAGAAAATCGCAAGCGTGGTGCGCCGCCAGGCGAGGGCGTGATCGAGCACATATTCGTAGCCGCGCAGCATCGCGTCGAAGGCGCGCTCGCTCCATTGATAGAAGCGGCCGTGCTGCACCTCGCCATGGGCGCGCAGGAAGCGCGAGGCCATCATCGGCGTCAGGGTCAGCGACACGAACATCGAAACGAAGATGGTCATCGCCAGCACCACGGCGAATTCGCGGAACAGGCGCCCGATGATGCCGCCCATCAGGAGCAGCGGGATCAGCACCGCGACCAGCGAGATGCTGATCGAGACGATGGTGAAGCCGATTTCCTTGGAGCCCTTGAAGGCGGCCTCCATCGGCGAGTCGCCTTCCTCGATGTAGCGGGTGATGTTCTCGAGCATCACGATGGCGTCGTCGACCACGAAACCGACCGCAATGGTGAGTGCCATCAGTGACAGATTGTCGAGCGAATAGCCGGCCGGCCACATCAGGGCGCACGCGCCCAGCAGCGCCAGCGGAACCGTGACGGTAGGAATGACCGTCGCCCAGAAGCTGCGCAGAAAAATGAAGATCACCATGACCACGAGCGCGATGGTCAGCAGCAGCGTGAATTGGACGTCCTCGACCGCGGCGCGGATGGTGGTGGTTCTGTCGCTGATGAGCTCGATCTTGATCGCGGGCGGGATCGCTGCAACGAGGCGCGGCAGGGTCGCCTTGATCCGGTCCACGGTCTCGATGACGTTGGCGCCCGGCTGCTTGAAGATCACCAGGAAGACGCCACGCTTGCCATTGGCCCAGGCCGCCTGCTTGGCGTCTTCAGCGGCGCTGACCGCTCGGCCGATGTCGCGAATTCGCAACGGACCGCCGTTGCGATAGGCGATGATGACGTCGTTCCAGTCCTTCGACTGGGTGAGCTGGTCGTTGGCGTAGATCGTGTAGGCGCGTTTTTCGCCGTCGATGTTGCCCTTGGGGCTGTCGACCGTGGTGATCGCAATCTGGCTGCGCACGTCCTCCAGCGACAGGCCCTTGGCGACGAGCTTAGCCGGGTCGACCTGGATGCGGATCGAGGGTTTCTGCTGGCCGCCGATGAAGACCTGGGCGACGCCCGACAGCTGGCTGATCTGCTGAGCAAGCTGGGCGTCGACTGCGTCGCTGACGCTGGTCAGCGGCAGCGTCTCTGATGTCGCCGACAATAACAGGATCGGCGCGTCGGCCGGGTTGACCTTGCGGTAGGTCGGTGGCGAAGGCAGGTTTTTGGGCAACTGGCCGCTGGCAGCGTTAATGGCGCCCTGCACGTCATTCGCGGCGCCGTCGATGTTGCGGTTGAGGTCGAACTGGATGGTGATCGACGCCGTGCCCAGATAGCTCGTCGAGGTCATCTGAGCGATGCCGGGGATCTGGGCGAACTGCCTCTCCAGCGGCTGCGCCACCGAGGAGGCCATCGTCTCGGGGCTGCCGCCAGGCAGGTTGGCGGTGATCTGGATGGTCGGAAAGTCCACCTGCGGCAGGGGCGCAACCGGAAGCAGCGGATAGGCGACGAGACCGACGAAGAGAATGCCGGCCATCAGCAGCGAGGTGCCGATGGGATAACGGATGAAAGGTGCCGAAATCCCGCCTTCGGTCATTCCTGTCGTACCTTGCTCTGGGCCGGATCGGAGCTTGCCACCGCCGTCGACACGAGGCTTCCGGGCTGGACCTTGAACTGACCGCCGACGATCACCTGCTGGCCCGGGCTCAAGCCTTCCTCGATGACCGAACGTCCGTCGATGCCATAGCTGACCTTGACCTTGTGAACCTCGGCCTTGTTGTCCTGATTGACCGTATAGGCGTAGAGGCCGTTGGTGGAGTGCTGGACCGCATCATCAGGAACAACGGTCGCATCCTTCAGCGTCCGCACCAGGAGCCGCGTCGAAACCGACTGGCCCGGCCACAGCGCGTGGTCCTTGTTGTCGAACACCGCCTTGAGACGGATCGTTCCGCTGGTCGTGTCGACCTGGTTGTTGATGACCGCGAGCTTGCCCTCGGCCAGCGTCTTCTTGCCGTCGGTCGTGAAGGCGATCACCTTCAGCGCGCCGTCCTTCTGGCCTTCGCTGATATAGGGGAGCTGGTCTTCCGGTGCGGTGAAGATCACGGCGATCGGTTCGACCTGCGAGATCGTGACGATGCCCGTCTGGGTCGAGGCGTTGACGATATTGCCGACGTCGACCTGACGGAGCCCCGCGACCCCGGTGATCGGCGCCTTGATCTGCGTGTAGTCGAGCTGGGTCTGGGCGTTGGCGATCGCGGCTTCGTCGGCGGCGATCTGCGCGGTGAGCTGGGCGACCGTGGAGCGCTGGGTATCCACCCGCTGTGTTGTTGCGAATTCGCCGAGCTTCACGGCGCGCTGGAGCTCTAGATTAGCGTTGGCGAGGTTTGCCTCGTCCTGCGCCTTCTTGGCCTTGGCTTGGTCAAGCGCGGCTTGATAGGGCCGGGGATCGATCGAGACCAGAAGGTCGCCCTGCTGGACGATCTGGCCTTCGCGGAAGGCGAGCTTGTTTATCTGACCATCCACCCGGCTGCGGACCTGGACGGTGTTGAAGCCCTGAACCGTGCCGAGACCGGTCAGGTAGACCGGGAAATCGGTCTTCTGGACCGGCGCGACGCTGACGGGAATAGCGGACGGGCGGGGCGACGCTTTCTGGGCTGTCTGGGTCTGTCCGGCCGAGCCGAACCTCTGCCATCCATAGTAACCTGCGGAGGCCACGGCCGCGACGATCAAAATCCAGAGGATCGGCCGGGACTTTTTCATATCGTCTCGTGTCGGCTCTTGTGCCCTACGCTTACGAATTATGGGGCAATCATACGGTTCCAGCGGGTTTGTATAATACACGCCAAGTTCCAGTGTAAACAGCACTATCGGTTCGGAAACCTAAACAATTGGAAAGCTTTGCACCCCCTGGGCAGTGCTCTGGCGCCGCGCTGTGCAGGGCTGCATTTTTCCGGGCGCGACCGATCGGCGTGCCCCCTCTTGCGCAGCTCCGATAGCGGTGTGCTCAGGCCGGATGGCGCCGCGCTGAGTCCTGGTTCGGATCAGTCACGAGAACGGTTCTAAATCGCGGGGAGGCCGTTTCGGTTGTCAGGGATTTCGGCATCGTTCATATCGGCGCCGCCATGAATGGAGCGCAGGATGGACGAGTTGAACGGCAAGCTGATCGCGTGTCAGATTCTGATCACGGGATTGATCGCGCGTGTCGCCAACGAGCAGCGCGATCCCTTGCGCTTCCTCACCGACTTTCGCGACGAGATCAAAGCTGTCGTGAACGGCGTCAACATCGCCGGCATGGACAACACCGATCGCGTGCGCGCCGTCGCGCAGAAGACGGTCGACGAATTGTTCTCGCTGATGAAGCCGCCGAGCAGCGACTGAGAACGAACGTCCATCTGCGCTGTCTTTAGAACGAGTCCAATCTCGTCTTGGAACGATTTCAAACCGCAGTTTAGAATCGTTTTGATCTGGATTGATTCAAGGGTTCTCGCGAGCGCCTCGCATTGACCCGCTATTTTGTGGCCGATACCAACAGCCATCGTTCGTCGAAGTGAATGAGCGAACAGGAAGATGGGGCGTTTGGTAATGGGGCAGGTGGTCGCACCGAAGTCGTTGCGTTCGGTCGCAGCATTCGATCCGGTGGATGAGAGGTTCGCGGGCGTTTCTGGCAAGAAGGTTTCGGCGGTTGCAAGCTTGATCGCGGTGGCGTCGGTGTCGGGCGGCGCGCAAGCGCAGCAGTCGAATCTGCCGCCGGTGACGGTCGATGCTCCGGTCGAGCGTCCGCGTCCGACTGCCTCGAAGCCCTCGCCTGAGCAGGTCCGTGCCCGCAACGCGCTTCGCCGCGCCGCGCAGCGGCAGCAGGCGCAGCAGACGGCCCCCGTTACACCGTCAGGCCCCGCCGACGCCAATCCCTATGCCGATCCGGAGGCGCCCTACAAAGTCGATCACGTGCAGGCCTCGGGCAAGTTTCCCGAGAAGATGCTGAATACGCCCAAGACCATCACGGTGCTCAGCAAGGAAGTTCTCGAGGACAAGAACGCCACGACGCTGAAGGAGATCGGACGCTCGACCGCGGGCGTGACGCTCGGCTCGGGCGAGGGCGGCAACGCGTTCGGCGACCGCTTCTTCATCCGCGGCTTCGACGCGCGCAACGACGTCTTCATCGACGGCATCCGCGATCCCGCCGTTTCCATCCGCGAGAACTTCTTCACCGAGCAGATCGAGATTCTGCGCGGCCCGGCGTCCTCCTATGCCGGCCGAGGCACCGCCGGCGGTGCCATCAACATCGTCACCAAGCAGGCGGGCGACGTCAACTTCAAGCGCATGGGCACCGAGTTCGGTACCGACATGACCAAGCGCGTCACGCTCGACGTGAACCAGGTCATCGATCCGACCTTCTCGGTGCGCACGGGTGGCCTGTTCCAGGACGCCAACGTCGCCGGGCGCAACTACGTCACCGACAATCGCTGGGGCAGCTTCATCTCGACCAAGTACACCCCGACCAACGACATCAAGATCACGACGAACTACGTCCATACCGATCTCAGCGGCTATCCCGATTTCGGCGTGCCCTATTACAAGCAGGGCAACGTGCCGGTGACCTCGGCGGGCATTCCGCGTGAAAACTGGTACGGCTTCCTCAACCGCGACTTCCAGACCGCGCGGCAGGATTTCGGCACCGGCACGATCGAGTACAAGGTCAACGAGGCCATCACTCTGACCAGCAAGGTCCGCGGTGAGCACTCGCTGCTCAACTACATCGGCACGCTGCCGCAGAACCCGAACACGACCAGTTCCAATCCGCTGCTCTGGACCACGACGGCGAGCGCGCAGAGCCGCTACCAGAACGTGGACGTGTGGGCCAACCAGAACGAGGCCACGTTCAAGCTCGACACCGGCGGGGTCAAGCACACCGCCGTGTTCGGCGTCGAATATTCGAACGAGAACATCTCGATCGACCGCTACACCGGCCTCTCGTCGGAACTGTTCGGCGGCGGTTCGACGAGCAACGGGGCCGTCACGGGAGTCAATCTGTACTCTCCGCAGTACACCAACATTCCCTTCAGCAACACGCCCTCGCTGGTTGGAAACCCGACGCGTTACGGCGTCAACACCAGCAGCGTCTACGTCATGGACACCGCGAACTGGCAGGACACGGTGATCGTCAATGGCGGCGTCCGCTACGACGGCTATAGCCAGAGCTCGTCCACCAATACGGCCTACCTCAAGCAAAGCGCCGATCTCGTCAACTACAACGTCGGCGTGGTCTACAAGCCGGTGTCGATCGGCAGCGTTTATGCGGCTTATGCTACCTCGGCCAATCCATTCGGTTCGGAGCTGGACGCGACGGGCACCGACTACGGCGGCGTTCCCGCCAACTCGACCATTCTGCTCGGGCCTGAGCGCAACAAGGCGGCGGAACTCGGCACCAAATGGGAGCTGGCGGATCGGCACCTGCTCGTCAGCGCCGCGCTGTTCCAGACGACGAAGGACAACGCGCGCGAGACCGTCAACGGCCTGCTCACCTCGGGCGCTGCCTACAGGATCCAGGGCATTGATATTGAGGCCGAAGGCAAGATCACCGACCGCTGGAGCATTTTTGGCGGTCTGGTGCTCATGCAGTCGAAGGTCACGCAGAGTGGCGTTGCCTCGAATCTCGGGCTGCAGCTCGCCAATATTGCCCACCAGTCGTTCAGCATGCTGACCAAGTACAAGTTCGACGGCGGCTGGGAGCTTGGCGGGCAGGCGGTGTACCGCTCGAAGGTCTATGGCGGCACCTTCGCGGCCAACACCGGCAACGAGCTGCCGAGCTACTGGCGCTTCGACGCGTTCGTCGAGAAGAAGATCGACCAGAACTGGACCATGAAGCTCTACGCCCAGAACCTCACCAACAAGCTGTACTACGATACGCTCTATCGCAGCGCAGTGCCTTTCGTGACGGTTGCGCCGGGACGGGCGTTCTACGTCGTGACGACAGCGAAGTTCTGATCATGTTGACATGCCTGCCTGGCGTTCTCAGCAAGGATGATGTGGCTGATTTCCGCCGCATCATGGACGTCAGCCACTGGGAGGACGGTCGCTCCACCGCCGGCGCGCAGTCGGCGATGGTCAAGCGCAACGAGCAATTGCCGCCGGACAGCGAGGTCGCGCGCAAGCTCGGCAACCGCATCATCTCGGCGCTGACCTCGAACCCGCGCTTCATCGCGGCGGCGATCCCGCTGCAGATCTTTCCGCCGCTGTTCAACCGCTATGCGGCGAGCAGCGGCCATCATTTCGGCCTGCACGTCGACAATGCGATCCGCGGCGATCGCCTGACCGGCCTTCGCATCCGCACCGACCTGTCGGTCACGCTGTTCCTCGCCGAACCGGAGGAATACGATGGTGGCGAACTTGTGATCGAGGACACCTATGGTTCACACGAGGTCAAGTTGCCAGCCGGGGACTGCGTGCTCTATCCCTCGACCAGCCTCCATCTGGTCACCCCCGTGACCAGGGGAACGCGGGTTGCGTCTTTCTTCTGGCTTCAGAGCATGATACGGGACGATCAAGCTCGGAGCATGATCTTTGACCTCGACACCGCGATACAGGCGCTGGTGGAACGGCTCGGGCGTGACGATCCCGAAACGGTCAAATTGACGGGTATCTATCACAACCTCATTCGCTACTGGGCCGAAGTATGAAGACCATGTCCTTCCAAGCAAGCCTTGCCGCAGCTTTGATGCTGGCGGCCGCCTGGCTCGCATCCCCCGTTTCTGCCCAGACACAAAGCTCCCCGGTACCGGCGCAATCGGTGGCTCAGCCGGCCCCGGCCGGCCCGACCTCGGTGGCACCAGGAGCCACCGCGCCTGCAGATCCGGCGCCTTCGGCTTCGACGGCAACCGCTCCCGCTGCTCCGGCGGCGCCTCCCGCGGCCGCCGCTTCGGTGACCGCAAAGTCCGATGCGGCCGCCGTCGCGCCGGCCATGAAGGAATTGTCGCCCTGGGTGATGTTCATGTCGGCGGACGTCATCGTGAAGGCGGTGATGATCGGGCTCGCCTTCGCCTCACTGGTGACCTGGACCGTCTTCATTGCCAAATCGATCGAACTGTCGGTCGCATCCACGAAACTTCGTTCGGCACTGAAGAAGATTGCGGAGGCGCGCTCGCTCGCCGAAGCGCAGATGGCCCTCGGCACCAAGCAGGGCATCCTGCCGTCCTTCCTGGCGGCGGCGCTGCGTGAGGCGCGGATGTCGGCCGGCTTGTCCAGCGATGCCGGCATCAAGGAGCGTGCGGCCTCCAGCTTTTCGGAGATCGTGCGCGCGGAACAGCGGCGCATCCGGATCGGCATGGGCGTGCTTGCGACCATCGGCTCGACCTCGCCCTTCGTCGGCCTGTTCGGCACGGTCTGGGGCATCATGAACAGCTTCATCGGAATCTCGAAGTCGCAGACCACGAACCTCGCCGTGGTCGCGCCCGGCATCGCCGAAGCGCTGCTCGCCACCGCGATCGGCCTCGTCGCCGCCATTCCCGCCGTCATCATCTACAATCATTTTTCGCGCGTGACGAAGGGCTATCTCGAGCTCGTCAGCCGCGCCTCAGGCGCGGCGGGACGGCTGCTCTCGCGCGATCTCGACCGCAGCCACGGCAGCGTGCATTCACGCGCAGCGGAGTGAACCATGGGCGTTTCGCTCGCAGACAACGACGGCGAAGACGACGATTTCTCGGAAACGCATGACATCAACGTCACGCCGTTCATCGACGTCATCCTGGTGCTGCTGATCATCTTCATGGTCGCAGCGCCGCTCTCCACGGTCGACCTGCCGATCGATCTGCCGACGTCGAGCGCGACGCCGCAGAAGAAGCCGGACAAGCCGACCTATCTGAGCATCAAGCCTGATCTGACGCTCGCGATCGGAGAGAACCCGGTTCACCGGGCCGAGTTGATCGGGACCCTCGACGGCCTGTCCGACATGAGCAAGGATAAGTATGTGTTCCTGCGCGCCGATCGTTCGGTGCCGTATGGCGAATTGATGGGAGTTATGGAGCTCTTGCGCTCAGGCGGCTATACGCGGGTGAAACTGGTCGCGCTGGAAGGCGCGCCGGGGGTGCCTGCGCCAGGCGCCGCTCAGCCTTAGAGGCCCGTCATGTCGGACGAACTCAGACCATCCCGGAGGCTCTGGATCTTGGCGGCAGTGGCGGCGCTCGCGCTCCATCTGGGTGGTGCTGCGCTCGCGCTGGCCCATTTGCGCACCGACGACGACGGCGACGGCCTTGGTGCCAATGGTGCAGAGTTCGCCGTGGAGATGGCATCGCCCAAGGCGCCCGAAACCGATCTGCCGCCCGGGCCTGACAGCGAAGCGATGCAGGAGCAGCAGGCGCTCCCCGAGCAGAAGGCCGAGACCAAGGAGACGGAGCTTCCAAAGGATCAGTCGCAGGAGGTCGAGGATCCCGACCGCGTCGTGACCGAGAACAACGCGAAGAAACCGACGGAGGACGATCCGAAGATTCAGGCGGTCGAGACTCCGGCCGCCGAAGCCTCGCCGAAATCGGTTGCGACCGCGCGGCAGACGCTCGAGGAGGATGTGCGCGAGGCCGAGAAGGCACTGGCGCCCGTCATCGGTATCGGCAAGGACATCCTGAAGCTGACGGCTGATTGGAACCGCAAGATCAGCGCGCATCTGGCGCTGCACAAGGTCAATCCGGACGGTAAAGTGCCCAATAACCAGAAGGTCAAGGTGAGCTTCGCCATCAACCGGAAGGGCAACGTGCTGTCGGTGGATGTCGTGGAGTCGTCGGGGGATGCGGCCTACGATGCGGCGGCGGTGTCGATCGTCCGCAAGTCCGATCCCATCCCGCAGCCGCCTGCCGGACTGACGGAGGACCGGTTCGAACGTACGGTCGACATCATCTTCACTCCGCCGGACGCGAAGAAGAAAAAGACGGCTCAGCGCCAGTAGAGCCTGATCCCGACATAGACCACGACCAGGCACGCGAAGATCAGCGCTACCGGGAGCGGCCGGCTCTGGCTTCCAGCGAATGCCGCCGCTCCGAAGGAGGCGGCCTTCTTCGGTTTCGGCGCCGGTCGGCGGAAGGCGGTAACATTGTCCGCCGCTGCTTCAGGCGGACGGACGCGGACGTCGGGCGGCGTTCCAGCACCGCCCATCTCGACATAATAGGCCTTGTAGATCGCGCCGATGGTGGCTTCGCTGGCCTCGTCCTCGCTCATCTGCGTCAGCAGGTTCTTGTAGCTGGCGAGGAACTCCTGGGCCTCCGGTGGTAGTGCGGACGACCCGTTGAGCTTGGCCATCATGTTCCAGGTGGCAAAATCGGCGCGGGCACGGGTGTCGGCGCGTCGCGCGATCAGCATATCGGCAGCTTTGACCAAGTCGGCCTCTGGCCCTTCGGCGTGGGAGTGTTCTGTTCAACTAAACGTTGCCGGTCAGGAACAGAACAGCCTGAATCACATAACCGGTCAACGTTCGCAGTATTGCTGAAATAACATCAAGATTTAGACCGAACTGCGAACCCGCAAGCGGCAGCAGGATCAACAGGCCGATCAGGATCAGCATACCGAACGGCTCGAGCCGCGCCAGCGGCGTGGCGAGGGGGCGGGGCAACAGCCCGACCGCAACGCGCCCGCCATCGAGCGGCGGGATCGGCATCATGTTGAACACGGCCAGGATCGCGTTGATCACGAGGGCGTTCTTGAGGTTGTCCGCAACCCATTTCGCCGAGCTCGCGGGTACCAGGGGCAGGGCATGGAAGGCGAGGGCCGCGGCCAGCGCCAGCAGGATGTTGGTGACGGGCCCGGCCAGCGCCACCCAGACCATGTCGAGCCTGGGGTTGTTCAGCTTGCGGAAGTTCACCGGCACCGGCTTGGCGTAGCCGAACAGGAATGGCGAATGCGCGAATAGCAGCATCGCGGGCAGAATCAGGGTGCCGAACGGGTCGATATGCCGAAGCGGGTTGAAGCTGACGCGGCCGAGCTGCGAGGCCGTATTGTCCCCGAGCCGGTCCGCGACGAAGGCGTGCGCGGCCTCATGAAAGGTGATTGCGAGCACCAGCGGCAGGACCCAGACGGAAAGATCATAGAAGGAGATGTTCACGGCTCGTCCGTCCCGGTTCGCACGCGCGCTTTGCAAAGCAAGCCGTATAGGGCCACAACCCTTTACGATCTACCGCTATATGGCGCCCAATTCCGAAATTGCCCGCTGCAAATGATCTGCCAGCAGTGCCGCCGGACGCGACAGGTTGCGCGCGCGGTGGAGGCGGATGTCCGCCGCTGGCAGCGGCGGCAGGCCGTCGCGCTCGCACAGAACGTGCAGGCGAGGGGGCAGAATGCCCGCCTTCACGACCGTGATCGCGAGGCCCTCTGCCGCGATCGCTTCCACCGCTGCAAGTGTCCGGCTGACGAAGGCGAGCCGCCACGGGCGGCCGGCGGCATCGAGGGCCTCTGTGGCCCACTGCCGGAACAGGCAGCCCGGCGGATAGAGTGCGACGGGCAGCGTGGGGCGCTGCGCCCCGGCTGAATATGACGCGGCTGCGGCCCAGACGGCCTGCTCGCGTCGCAGCAGCTCGCCATTGCCGTTTCCTTCCGGATGCATGGCGATGACGAGGTCATAGTCTTCGCCGAGCCGGGCCGGCATCGTCGCCGTCAACCCCGTCTCGATCTCGACGCGGATCTCCGGACGGCTTTCGGCAAAGTGCGCCAGCAATGGCGGAATGACGATCGTGCCGTAGTCGTCCATCACGCCGAGGCGGACCACGGCATCGCGCTTGCGCGGGCGGAGTGCATCGACCGCTTCTGCATTGAGGTCGAGAAGCCGCCTTGCATAGACGAGCAGCTCGTGACCGGCCGCGCTCAGTGCCACGCCCGACCTCGTGCGGTGAAACAGCCTGACGCTCAGCCGCTCTTCGAGGCGCCTGATCTGGACGCTCACCGCCGATTGGGTGCGGTTGAGGATCGCGGCCGCGCGCGTGAACGACCGATGATCGGCAACGGCGAGGAAGGCCCTCAGAAGGTCGGGGTCAAGATCGGACGCGGTCATGACGAAAACTTATCCTGGCATGACGGAAATTCCATTCCCCGTTTCGGCGCGTCTCCTATGCTGCCCGAAAGCCATCGGGAGGAATCGTGGGCGAGGTTCTTGGCGTTTTTGCCGCCGTGTTGTCGAGCGCGCTGGGCGGGACGTCCATTGGTGCCACGCGCTATCTCGTCGGGAGCATCGATCCGCTCGCGATCGGCTCGTTCCGCTTCGGCATCGGCTTTCTCCTGTTGCTGCCGCTGGCGCTGCTGCGCGGCGATCGCTGGCCGAAGCGAGGGGACTGGGCTGCCGCCGTCGCGCTCGGCATCCTGTTCTTCGCGCTGTTTCCGATCCTGTTCAACGCGTCGCTGATCTTCACGACCGCAGCGCGCGGCGCGCTGGCTCTGTCGACGCTTTCTTTGCTGTCGCTCGTGATCGGGGCTGCGCTCGGCGCCGAAGCCCTGACCTGGCGCAAATCGGTCGGTGTCGTGATCGCGACCCTTGGGGTTGCGGTGGCGCTTCTGTCCGACCTGACCTCAGCCCCGTCGGGCGCCTGGCGCGGCGATCTCCTGATGATGGCGGCTGCACTGTGCATGGCGCTGTACGGCATCTGGTCGAAGCCGCTGATCCGGCGCTCCAGTCCGATCGCCTTTACGACCATGAGCATGGCGGCCGGCGCGGCCTGCCTCATCCTGCTCTCGTCTATCCGCGGCAGTTTTGCGCCCGTCGCGGGCTTCGGGATGCCGCAGTGGCTGGGAGCCCTCTATTTGGGTGCCTTCGGCGCAGCGCTGACCTTCTATCTCTGGGCCTTCGCGCTGGAGCGGACGACGCCGACGCGCGTCGCGATCTCGGTGACGGTCAATCCGGTCACGGCATCGCTGGTCGGGGCCTGGCTGCTGAACGAGCCGCTGCGCTGGAATCTGGCGGCGGGCATCGTCGCGGTGTTTGCCGGGATCTGGATCGCGACGACCGCGGGCAAAGGCAGGCGATGAACAAGCTCGATGGTCATCATGAAGCTGATCGCTGAGGCTCCTCGATTGACCGCAGCGTGACCGACTTGATGCCATAGTGCATGTGACTGTAGCGCTTGACGTACTCCCAAGCGCTTTGCCTCGCTCCTATGAGACCCGTGAAGCGGAAATTGAGAGGACGACCATCGATCTTCACGAGCCAATACCAGTCCTCCTGCTCGACGGTGATAGGAGCCTGCTCTAGTGCCTCGACGGCGGGACGCAGGAACCACTTGTCGTCCTTGGCTTCCCAATAGAACTCCATCAAGCTCTCCTCATCGCAGTGGCAGGTGCGGACGTTGAGCGGCTCGCCCTCCGCCTTGAACCGCACCGCGCCGCACCGACAGCCGCCTTTCGGATCATGGCGCTCCTCAATAGGTTGCGCGTCCACCGGAGATGTCGAACACCGCGCCGGTCGAGAACGCGCAATCCTCGGATGCGAGCCAGGCCACCATCGCGGCGAGCTCCTCCACCAGCACGAAGCGCCCCTTCGGGATCTTCGACAGCATGAAGTCGATGTGCTGCTGCGTCATCTGGTCGAAGATCGCGGTCTTCGCCGCCGCCGGCGTCACCGCGTTGACGAGAATGTCGTGCGCGGCGAGCTCCTTGCCGAGCGATTTCGTCAGCGCGATCAGTCCGGCCTTGGACGCCGAATAGTGCGCCGCGTTCGGATTGCCTTCCTTTCCCGCAATGGAGGCGATGTTCACGATGCGCCCGTATTTCCGCTCGAGCATCGCGGGCACGATCGCCTTGCAGCAGATGAAGGGACCGTCGAGGTTGATGCGCAGCACCTTGCGCCATTCCTCGAGATCAGTCTCCCAGACCGGCTTGTTGACCCCGGCGATGCCGGCATTGTTGACGAGAATGTCGATCCTGCCGAAGGCGGCCAGCGTCGCATCGCGCGCCTGCTCGACGGCCGCGGTGTCGGTGACGTCGACCTTGAAGACTTTTGTTTCGCCGCCAATCTCCTTTGCCGTCTTCTCGGCGAGTGCCGCGTCGAAATCCCAGATCGCGACCTTGGCGCCGGAGGCGACGAAGCGCTCGGTAATGGCGCGGCCAAAGCCCTGCGCGCCGCCCGTGACGATGGCGACGCGGCCGTTGAGATCGATCTTGTTCATGAGATTTGCTCCCGAGCGTCAGAGCATGTAGCCGCCGTCGACCACGAGGTCGACGCCGGTGGTGAAGGCGCTCTCGTCGCTGCCGAGATAGACCGCCATGGACGCGATCTCCTCGGCGGTGCCGAGCCGGCCCATCTTCTGGCGGGAGATGAACATCTCCTTGCCCTGCGGTCCTTGCGCGGCGGCGCGGTCGAGCATCGAGGGCGTCTCGACGGTGCCGGGGCAGATCGAGTTGCAGCGGATGCCCTTGGTGATGAAGTCGAGTGCGACCGCACGCGTCAGCAGCGACACCGCCGCTTTCGACGCGCTGTAGACGTAGCGGTTGGCCGGCGGACGCAGCGCCGCGCAGGACGAGATGTTGACGATGCTGCCGCCGCCGCCCGCCAGCATGTCCGGCAGGAAGGCCTTGATGGTCCGGTGCATCGATTTGACGTTGAGGTCGAACGAAAAGTCGAAATCCTCTTCCGAGCACTCCAGGATGGTACCGTGGTGCACGAAGCCCGCCGCGTTGAGCAGGATGTCGATCCTGCCGACGCGCTTGGCAAAGGCGTTGACGTCGGCGGTGTTGCGGACGTCGAGCTTGGCGACCTCGGCGATGCCTTCCTTGGTCAGGCTCGCGATTCCGGCCTCGTTGATGTCGGTGGCGATCACAGTTGCGCCTTCACGCGCGAATGCGATGGCGCATGCGCGCCCGATGCCTGCCGCAGCAGCCGTGACGACGGCGCGCTTGCCCTTGAGGCGGTCTGCCATGTTGTTCTCCTTTGAATTGTCTCTCGTCATTCCGGGGCGCGACGCAGTCGCGAGCCCGGAATCCATAACCACGATCGGGAATATGGATTCCGGGCCTGCGCCTTGCGGCGCATCCCGGAACGACAATCTTTCCTAGTGGTTGTCCCGCGCCACGCCAAACGTGCCGGCGACGTTCTGATACCTCGTGGCAAGCTCCATGCAGGCGCCCGTCGACTGCTGGCCGACGGTGTTGCGGTAGATCTCCTGCCACGGCGTCTGGTTCGGCGGATGCTTGAAGCCGCCATTGGCCTTGAGCTCGGCATGGCGCTTCTTCAGCTCCTCGTCCGAGATCATGATGTTGGCGCTGCCCTTGTTGAGGTCGATACGCACCTTGTCGCCGGTCTTCAGGATCGCAAGACCGCCATTGGCGGCGGCTTCCGGCGAAGCATTGAGGATCGAGGGCGAGCCAGAGGTGCCGGACTGGCGGCCGTCGCCGATGCAGGGCAGGGACAGGATGCCGCGTTTGATCAGTGCTGCCGGCGGCTGCATGTTCACGACCTCGGCGCCGCCGGGGTAGCCGATCGGACCGGTGCCGCGGATGAACAGCACGCAGTGCTCGTCGATGTCGAGCGAGGAATCGTCGATCCGTTCGTGATAGTCCTCAGGTCCTTCGAACACGATGGCGCGGCCCTCGAAGGCGTTGGGGTCCTTCGGGTTGCTGAGATAGCGGTCGCGGAATTCCTTGGAGATCACGCTGGTCTTCATGATCGCGGAATCGAACAGGTTGCCCTTCAGCACCAGGAAGCCGGCATCCTTCACCAGCGGCTTGTCGTAAGCCCAGATCACGTCGTTGTCGGGCGCCGGTGCATTCCTGCAGTTCTCGCCGATGCCGCGGCCGTTGACCGTGACCGCATCCTCGTGGATGCGCTTGTGCTTCATCAGCTCGCGCACCACGGCCGGCACGCCGCCGGCGCGGTGGAATTCCTCGCCGAGATAGAAGCCGGCCGGCTGCATGTTGACGAGCAGCGGCACGTCGTGGCCGACCTTCTGCCAGTCCTCGATCGAGAGCTCGACGCCGATATGGCGGGCCAGCGCGTTGATATGGATCGGAGCATTGGTCGAGCCGCCGATGGCCGAATTGATCACGATGCAGTTCTCGAACGCCTTGCGGGTCAGGATGTCCGAGGGCTTCAGGTCCTCCCAAACCATCTCGACGATGCGTTTTCCCGTCTCGTAGGCGATCTGGCCGCGCTCGCGATAGGGGGCGGGGATCGCTGCGCAGCCCGGCAGCGAGAAGCCGAGCGCTTCGGCAAGCCCGTTCATGGTCGAGGCGGTGCCCATCGTGTTGCAATGGCCGACCGAGGGCGCCGAGGAGGCCACGATCTCCATGAACTCTTCATAGTCGATCTCGCCGGCCGCGAGCCGCTCGCGCGATTTCCATACAATGGTGCCGGAGCCGGTGCGCTCGCCATTGTGCCAGCCGTTCAGCATCGGTCCGCCCGACAGCACGATCGCGGGCAGGTTCACGGTGGCCGCCGCCATCATGCAGGCCGGCGTGGTCTTGTCGCAGCCGGTGGTGAGCACGACGCCGTCGAGCGGATAGCCGTAGAGGACCTCGACCAGGCCGAGATAGGCGAGGTTGCGGTCG
Organism: Bradyrhizobium sp. CCBAU 25338; assembly: GCF_028128965.1. Classification (NCBI taxonomy): domain Bacteria; kingdom Pseudomonadati; phylum Pseudomonadota; class Alphaproteobacteria; order Hyphomicrobiales; family Nitrobacteraceae; genus Bradyrhizobium; species Bradyrhizobium sp. CCBAU 25338. The sequence goes on along the minus strand of NZ_LFKY01000036.1, from coordinate 75,692 downwards.
AGCGCCGCGGTCGGGCGCTTGCCGGTCTCCTGGATCGGGTGGGTCGGGAATTCCATCGCGATGCCGCCGGCTTCGCGGATGCCCTCGCGGACGCGATGGGCGAGCTCGATGTGGTGACGGTTGCAGGGAGAGAGGTCGTTGCCGGTCTGGGCGATGCCGATGATCGGCTTGCCGGACTGTAACTCGGCACGGGTGAGGCCGTAATTCAGGTACCGCTCCATGTAGAGCGCGGTCATGCCCGGATTGTGCGGGTTGTTGAACCATTCCTGCGAGCGAAGGTGGCGGCGAGAACCGTTGCTGCCGGCGGCATGCCCATTGGTTGGTTTCTTTGTCATTGGTTTCTCCTGCAATGCAAACGCACTGGCGTCCGTCTCATGGTGTCGGCATGTGCGATGCCCAACGGCGCGAGCGATGATCTGCCTTCCCGGCTGGCGGGTCGTTTCCTCACGAGTCCGAATACTAGTCGTGGCTACTTGGTAACGCTATCATTTTGTTCACCGCACCCGCGCCGGAAACGGCTGGCCTGCTGTCCGAACGTCGTGCCAACGAGCTTTGACGCTCGATCACCTTGAAGCCGAGATCGAGCACCGGCTGCTCCGGGCGCCGCCCTTCGATCGCGTTGATCAGCATGGTGGCGGCCGTCTTTCCCATCTCGTAGCGGTTGGTGCGGATGCTGGTGAGGGTCGGGACGGCGGAGGCCATGAATTCGAGGTCGTTGAAGCCGACGATCGCGATCTGCCCGGGGACTGCGATCTCCCGGCGCCGGCATTCGAACAGCACGCCGAGCGCGAGGTCGTCATTGGCGCAGAACACCGCATCGATGTCGGGCTCCCGCGCCAGGAGATCAGTGAACAGGGCTCCGCCGAGCGTCACCGAAGTCGGCGTGGCCGTCGTGACGACGAGGCGCTGCTCGAACAGTCCGGCGTCCTTCATGGCCGAGACATATCCGTCCAGCCGCCGCTGCACCCGCGGGTCCATGCGCGCACCGACGAAGCCGATCTTGCGGTGACCTTGCTCGAACAGGTGCGCAACCGCCGCGCGGGCTGCATCATAGTGCGAAAAGCCGATCATCATGTCGACCGGATCCGGCCCGATCTCCATGATCTGCACGATCGGGCAGTCCGCGGCCTCCAGCATCGCGCGGGACTCGGCGGTCTGGTCGATGCCGGTGACGATCAGCCCGGCCGGCTTCTGCGCCAGAAACAGGCGCAGCAACTTCTCTTCCTGGAGAATGCTGTAGCGCGTGTTGGACAACTGGATCGAGTAACGGCTGCCCTCTGACGCGTCATAGATGCCGCGCAACACGTCCGAGAACACGTTATTGGTGAGGGAGGGGATCAATACACCGATGACTTCGGTGCGTTGCGAGGCCAGTGCGCGTGCGGCAAGGTTGGGCACATAGCCGAGCTCCTTGGCGGCGCTCTCGACCCGCGTCCGCTTGGCGACCGACAGGGCATCCGGATTGCGAAAGAAGCGGGACGCGGTAATCGGGCTGACGCCGGCGAGCTCGGCGACTTCGGCCAGCCGGATTTTGCCTGACTTGGTGCGTTTTCGACCCATTTGCTGCTCTTAACACAGTCAGTCCTGCAAACAAAGGAACGTTGACAGCGCTACCAGCAACGACTAACCAAAGACAAATTGCCAAAACCGCACAAACTACCGACAATGTCGCCCGCTAAGATCGGGCTTCGTTCGGTGAAGTCTGAAAAAACAAGACGGTCGCGGCGCGAGAGGCGTCGTGGACTTTCGAGGAGGGAGCTAGATGTCGTCTGTGCAAATCCGCGACGTGCGGAAATCGTTCGGCAATTTTGAAGTCCTGCACGGCGTGACGATTCCGATCGAGGATGGCCAGTTCGTCGTCCTGGTTGGCCCCTCCGGCTGCGGCAAGTCTACGCTTCTGCGCATGCTCGCCGGGCTCGAGAACATCACCTCCGGCACGATCTCGATCGGCGACCGCGTCGTGAACAATGTCCAGCCCAAGGAGCGGGACATTGCGATGGTGTTCCAGAACTACGCGCTCTATCCGCACATGACGGTGGCCGAGAACATGGGATTCTCGCTGAAGCTGCGCAATGCCAGCTCGGACGAGATCAACAAGCGCGTCAAGCGCGCCGCCGAGATCCTCGCGCTGTCGCCGCTGCTCGACCGCTATCCGCGCCAGCTTTCCGGCGGCCAGCGCCAGCGCGTCGCCATGGGCCGCGCCATTGTGCGCGATCCGCAGGTCTTCCTGTTCGACGAGCCGCTGTCGAACCTCGATGCCAAGCTGCGCGTCGCCATGCGCACCGAGATCAAGGAGCTGCACCAGCGGCTGAAGACCACGACCGTCTACGTCACCCACGACCAGATCGAGGCCATGACCATGGCCGACAAGATCGTCGTCATGCATGACGGCATCGTCGAGCAGATGGGCACGCCGCTCGAGCTCTACGACAAGCCCGACAACCAGTTCGTCGCCGGCTTCATCGGCTCGCCCGCGATGAACTTCCTCAAGGGTCATGTTCGCGTCAACGGCGTTGCCACCTTCGAGGGGCCGAACGGGGTCAAGCTGCCGCTCAAGACCGCACCGGCGGGCTCGGACGGCCGGCCCGCAGTCTACGGCGTGCGGCCGGAGCACTTCACCATCGCCGATGACGGCGCCGAGGCAGAGATCATCGTGGTCGAGCCGACCGGCTCGGAGACGCAGGTGTTCGCGAAGGTGGGCGGCGAACAGGTCGTCGCGGTCTTCCGCGAGCGTCACCAGTTCAACCCGGGCGACAAGGTGCGGCTGAAGCCCGACCCGTCACTGGTTCATCTGTTCGACGATGCGACAGGCAAGCGCATGAACGCGTAGCGCATCAGACGACAAAGTATAAGACGACAAAAAAAGCATCACAGGGAGGACAACATGCAAGACTTTACCCGCCGGACTCTGCTTCAAGGCGGAACGGCACTGGCTGCGACCGGCATGCTGACCGGGCCGGCACTGTTCGACTTCGCCAAGGCCTGGGCGCAGAGCGCGCCCTGGAAGGCCGAGCCCGGCGCCAAGCTGACCGTGATGCGCTGGAAGCGCTTCGTGCCGCAGGAGGACGAGGCGTTCAACGCGATGGTGGCGGCGTTCAAGACTGCCACCGGCACCGAGATGAACGTGTTCAGCGAATCCTTCGAGGACGTGCAGCCGAAGGCCTCGGTCGCGGCCAATACCGGCTCCGGGCTCGATCTCGCCTGGGGCCTGCACACGCTGCCGCAGCTGTTCCCCACCAAAGTGCTGAAGATGAACGACGTCGCCGATTATCTCGGCCAGAAATACGGCGGCTGGACCGATGCGGCCGCCAAGACCTGCAAGCAGGGCAACGACTGGCTCGGCATTCCCGTCGCGACCAACGGCGGCTACATGAACTACCGCAAGTCGGCGCTCGAGAAGGCTGGCTTCAAGGAATTCCCGAAGGATTTCCCCGGCTTCCTCGAAATGTGCAAGGCCCTGAAGGCCAACAACACGCCGGCCGGCTTCGCGCTCGGGCACGCATCGGGCGACGGCAATTCCTGGCTGCACTGGGTGCTGTGGGGGCACGGCGCCTACACGGTCGACCAGAACGACAAGATCATCATCAATTCGCCGGAGACGGCGAAGGCGCTGGAGTACTGCAAGGCGCTGTACGAGAGCTTCATCCCTGGCACGGCGTCCTGGAACGACTCCTCCAACAACAAGGCATTCCTCGCCGGAGAGCTCTATTGCACGGCGAACGGCATATCGATCTACGTCGCCGCCAAAACCGACGCGAGCAAGAAAGAGCTTGCCGCGGACACCTATCACGCGCTCTGGCCGGTCGGTCCGATCGGCAAGCCGACCGAGCTGCAGCTCGCGCTTCCGATCCTCGCCTTCAACTTCACCAAATATCCGAACGCGGCGAAGGCCTTCATTGCCTTCATGCTGGAGAAGGAGAATTACGAGAAGTGGCTGGATGGCGCGCAGGGATACCTGACTCAGACCTTGAACGCCTATGAGACGGCGCCGATCTGGACGGCGGATCCCAAGAACGCCGTGTTCTCGCAGGCCTCCAAGCGCACGCTGCCGGCGTCCGGTATCGGTACGGTCGGCGAGAAGGCGGCGACCGCAATCGCCGATTTCATCGTCGTCGACATGTTCGCCAACTACTGCACCGGCGCCAAGGATACGAAGGGCGCGATGGCGGATGCCGAGCGCCAGCTGAAGCGCATCTATCGCTGACGGTCACGGAGCGGGCGGCCTTCCGGCCGCCCGCTCGTCAACATTTCGATCAGGGATATCGGGCATGGCTGATGTCGCAATTCCCCGGGCCAAGCCTCAGATGAGCGAGGCGAGCGCCTGGACCCAGCTCAAATACAATCGCAACTGGCTCGGCTTCTGGTTCATGGTGCCGGCCATGGCGTTCCTGATCTTCTTCCTGGCCTATCCGCTCGGGCTCGGCATCTGGCTGTCGTTCACGGACACGCGCATCGGCAGGGTCGGGCAGTTCATCGCCACCGAGAACTACGAGTGGCTCTGGGACGACTCCATCTTCTGGCTGTCCGTATTCAACACGCTGCTCTACACCTTCGTCGCCAGTGTCTTCAAATTCGCGATCGGACTCTATCTCGCGCTGCTGCTCAACGAGCACATGCCCTTCAAGGCGATGCTGCGCGCGATGGTGCTCATCCCCTTCATCGTTCCGACCGTGCTCTCGGCACTCGCCTTCTGGTGGATCTTCGACTCGCAATTCTCGATCATCTCCTGGTCGCTGAAGCACCTCGGCCTGATCAGCCAGAACATCAACTTCCTGGGCGACACCACCTGGGCGCGGATCTGCGTGATCTTCGCCAATGTCTGGCGCGGCGTTCCGTTCGTGGCGATCACGCTGCTCGCGGGCCTGCAGACCGTCTCGCCCTCGCTCTATGAGGCGGCAACGCTCGACGGCGCCACGCGGTGGCAGAATTTCCGCTACATCACCTATCCGCTGCTGACGCCGATCATCGCCGTCGTGATGACCTTCTCGGTGCTCTTCACCTTCACCGACTTCCAGCTGATCTGGGCGATGACGCGTGGCGGCCCGGTCAATGCCACCCATTTGATGGCAACCCTGTCCTATCAGCGAGCGATCATCGCCGGGCAGCTCGGCGAGGGCGCGGCGATCTCCAGCGCCATGATTCCGTTCCTGCTCGCTGCGATCATGGTGTCCTGGTTCGGCCTGCAGCGCCGCAAGTGGCAGCAGGGAGAGAGCAATGACTGATCTTCCTGCCTCGAAAGTCGATCTCAAGGCCGTCATATCGGCGCCGTCGCGCGTCGACAACAGCGAGGGCATGAGCTACCTGCAGTCGGTGCCACGCAGGCTCGTGACGCTCTATCTGCCGCTCACGATCATCGTCGTCGTCCTGCTGTTCCCGTTCTACTGGATGGCGCTGACGTCGGTGAAGCCCGACGAGCAGCTGCTCGATCTCGACAAGTACAATCCGTTCTGGACCTGGAATCCGACGTTCAAGCACTTCCACAAGCTGCTGTTCGAGAGCTACTATCCGCATTGGCTCTGGAACACGATGTACGTGGCGATCTGCGCCACGGTGCTCTCGATCGTCGCATCGGTGTTCGCGGCCTACGCCATCGTGCGGTTGCGCTACAAGGGCGCCAATCTCGTCGGGGGGCTGATCTTCCTCGCCTATCTCGTGCCGCCGTCGATCCTGTTCATTCCGCTCGCCACCGTGGTGTATCAGTACGGTCTGTTCGACTCGCCGCTGGCGCTGATCCTGACCTATCCGACGATCCTGATCCCGTTCTCGACCTGGCTGTTGATGGGCTATTTCAAGACCATCCCCTTCGAGCTCGAGGAATGCGCGCTGATCGACGGGGCGAGCCGCTGGCAGATCCTGATCAAGATCGTGGTGCCGCTCGCGATTCCCGGCCTGATCTCGGCCTTCATCTTCTGCTTCACGCTATGCTGGAACGAGTTCATCTATGCGTTGACCTTCCTGCAGTCGACCAGCAACAAGACGGTGCCGGTCGCGATCGTCAACGAGTTCGTGGACGGTGACATCTACCGCTGGGGGTCGCTGATGGCCGGAGCCCTGGCCGGCTCGCTGCCGCTCGTGATCCTTTACGCCTTCTTCGTGGAGCATTATGTGTCGGCGATGACCGGCGCCGTGAAGGAATGATCGCGGGGCTTGCCGAGGGCGCATCAGGAGCGGTGCGCTCCTGCCAATAAGAAGGAGTAGGCTCTTGCACATTCTGGTTCTGGGCGCCGCCGGCATGGTCGGCCGCAAACTCTGTGAACGGCTGTTGCGCGACGGCCGGCTCGGCAAGAGCGACATCACGAGATTGACCATGCATGACGTGGTCGAGCCGAAGAAGCCGGAAAAGGCCGGTTTCCCGGTCGAGACCGTGTCGGGCGATTTCGCCGTGCCGGGCGCGGCCGAGAAGCTGATCGCCGGCCGCCCCGACGTGATCTTCCATCTCGCCGCGATCGTCTCGGGCGAGGCCGAGCTGGATTTCGACAAGGGCTACCGGATCAATCTCGACGGCACGCGGATGCTGCTCGATGCGATCAGGCTCGTCGGCAGTGGCTACAAGCCGCGCGTGGTCTTTACGTCCTCGATCGCGGTGTTCGGTGCCCCGTTTCCGGATGCGATCGGCGACGAGTTCTTCCACACGCCGCTGCTCAGCTACGGCACCCAGAAGGCGATCGGCGAACTCCTGCTCGCCGACTATTCGCGCCGCGGTTTTCTCGACGGCATCGGCATCCGCCTGCCGACCATCTGCATCCGGCCGGGCCTGCCCAACAGGGCGGCATCGGGCTTCTTCTCCAACATCCTGCGCGAGCCGCTCGCCGGCAAGGAAGCGATCCTGCCGGTGTCCGAGGACGTCCGCCACTGGCACGCCACGCCGCGCTCGGCCGTCGGCTTCCTGCTTCACGCCGGCACCATGGATCTTGCCACCGTCGGCCCGCGCCGCAACCTGACCATGCCGGGCCTGTCGGCGACGGTCGGCGAGCAGATCGCGGCCTTGAAGCGCGTCGCCGGCGAGAAGGTTGCCGCCCGCATCAAGCGCGAGCCGGATCCTTTCATCGTCGGCATCGTCGGCGGCTGGCCGCGCAATTTCGACCCGAAGCGTGCGCGCGAGCTCGGCTTCACCACGGCCGAGAAGACTTTCGACGACATTATCCGTATTCACATCGAAGACGAGCTCGGCGGCAATTTCGTCGCCTGATCTCTGACTAAGCGGGTCAAGTGATGGCGAGCGTTGCTTGCATCGGCGAATGCATGGTCGAGCTCAGGCAGGCGCAAGGAGGCGCGTCCGCCGGGCAGGGAGGCGGCCTGTACTCACGCGGCTTCGGCGGTGATACCCTCAATACCGCCGTCTATCTGGCGCGGCTCGACGTCAAGGTCGACTATCTCACCGCGCTCGGCGATGACGGTCTCAGCGATGAGATGATCGCGGCCTGGAATGCGGAGGGCGTCGGCACGCGGCGTGTCGTGCGGCTGGCGGGCAAGCTGCCCGGCCTCTACATGATCCAGCTGGATGCGAGGGGTGAGCGGCAGTTCTTCCACTGGCGTGACAGTGCGGCGGCGCGGCAGTTGATGAGCCTGCCGGAGACGGACGAGATCCTCAACTCGCTGATGAGCTACGACATCGTCTATCTCTCCGCGATCACGCTCTCGATCTACGATGCTCCCGGACGCGAGCGCCTGTTCGCGGCGATCAAGCGCGCGCGCCTGCTCGGTACCCGCTTCGTGTTCGATACCAATTTTCGCGCGCGGGGCTGGCCGGATCGCGACGTCGCCCGCGAGGTCTTTGCCGCAGCCTTCGCGGCCGCCGACATCGTGCTGACCTCGACCGAGGACCTGCTCGCGCTCTATCCCAGCGAAGGCCACGACCAGCTGATGGCGCGTATCCCGAGCCCGGAGCTGGTGTTCCGGCTCGCCGAGCCCGTCAGTCTGCTGCGCTTTCCCGGCGGGACCAGCGAGGTTCGCGCCGAACCGATGACGAAACCGGTCGTCGATACCACCGCCGCCGGCGACAGCTTCGCCGCGGCCTATATCGCGGCGCGGCTCGCCGGTTCCGGTCCGGTCGAGGCCGCCCAGGCCGGACATCGCCTCGCCAGCCTCGTGATCTGCTATCCCGGCGCCATCATTCCGGGCTATGCCATGCCGCCGAAGAAGCGGCACCGGCCAGCGGCCTCTCGCCAGGCGACCAAATGAATCGAGACCTATGACCACGACCGCCCAACAAAATCACCTCGTCGCGCTGTTCAAGGCGGCGACCGTCATTCCCGTCCTCACCATTGAGCGCATCCAGGATGCGGTGCCGCTGGCCCGTGCGCTGGTTGCCGGCGGCGTCCGCACGCTGGAGGTGACCCTGCGCACCCCCGTCGCGATCGAAGCCGCGAGGGCGATGATGGCCGAGGTGCCCGAGGCGATCGTCGGCATCGGCACGATTCTCAATCCGGCCGACTTCACTCGTGTCGAGAAGCTCGGCGTTGCGTTCGGCATCAGCCCGGGCCTGACACCCGATCTGCTCAAGGCCGCGACCCACAGCTCCTTGCCGTTCGCGCCGGGCATTGCCACGGCCTCCGAGCTGATGATGGCGCTGTCCTACGGCTTTGACGTCGCAAAATTCTTCCCGGCCGAGCAGGCCGGCGGCATCAAGGGCCTGCGCGCTCTCGGCGGGCCGTTCCCGAACGTGCGGTTCTGCCCCACCGGTGGCGTCGGCGAGGCCAATGCGGCGAGCTGGCTGGCGGAGCCCAACGTGGTTGCGGTCGGCGGCTCCTGGCTGTGCCCGACGGCGGAGATCCGGGCTGGGAACTGGGCGGGCATAACTGCCATCTGCCAGCGCACCGTCCAGGCCCTGAAAGCCGCGTGAAGTCTTGCCATCTCTGGGCTAAGACTTAGCTCAGGAACAGATCCCCAGGGAGAGAACATCATGACCGGCAGCATCGTCGGATGGGCGCATACGCCATTCGGCAAGTTCGACACCGAAACCGTGGAAAGCCTCGTCGTGCGGGTCGCCAACGAGGCGCTGGCGGATGCCGGCATTTCGGCTGGCGACGTCGACGAGATCGTGCTTGGCCATTTCAACGCCGGCTTCTCGCCGCAGGACTTTACCGCCTCGCTGGTGCTCCAGGCCGACCCGAAGCTGCGCTTCAAGCCGGCGACCCGGGTCGAGAACGCCTGCGCCACCGGCTCCGCCGCCGTGCACCAGGGCCTGCGCGCGATTGCCGCAGGGGCCGCCAAGATCGTCCTGGTCGTCGGCGTCGAGCAGATGACGCGTACCCCTGGCGCCGAGATCGGCAAGAACCTGCTCAAGGCGTCCTACCTGCCCGAGGACGGCGACACCGTCGGCGGCTTTGCCGGCGTGTTCGGCAAGATCGCCAGTTCCTATTTCCAGAAATACGGCGACCAGTCCGACGCGCTGGCGCTGATCGCGGCCAAGAACCACAAGAACGGCGTCGCCAATCCCTTCGCCCAGATGCGCAAGGACTTTGGCTTCGACTTCTGCCGCGCCGAGAGCGAGAAGAACCCTTACGTCGCGGGCCCCTTGAAGCGCACCGATTGCTCGCTGGTCTCCGATGGCGCTGCGGCGCTGGTGCTGGCCGATGCCGAGACCGCGAAGGGCATGAGCAAGTCGATCGGCTTCCGCGCCACCGCGCACGCCCAGGACTTCCTGCCAATGAGCAAGCGCGACATCCTCCAGTTCGAGGGCTGCACGGTCGCCTGGCAGCGTGCCCTGGAAAAGGCCGGTGTGACGCTGTCCGATCTCTCCTTCGTCGAGACCCATGACTGCTTCACGGTCGCCGAGCTGATCGAGTACGAAGCGATGGGCCTGACGCCGAAGGGGCAGGGCGCCCGCGCCATCAAGGAAGGCTGGACTCTCAAGGACGGCAAGCTGCCGGTCAATCCCTCCGGCGGCCTCAAAGCCAAGGGCCATCCGATCGGCGCCACCGGCGTCTCGATGCATGTGATGACCGCGATGCAGCTCGCAGGGCAGGCCCCCGAGGGCATGCAGCTCAAGAATGCCAAGCTCGGCGGCATCTTCAACATGGGCGGTGCGGCCGTCGCCAACTACGTTTCCGTGTTGGAGCCGCTGAAATAGGTCTTGTAGGATGGGTTGGCCGGCGGATGCGCGAAGCGCAGTCTGCCGGCGTAACCACCACTACGGCCTTTGCGCTAGATCATGGTGGGCTGATCTGGACACTTTAATGCTCCTGATTGATTGGCAGGGAATGCATCATGAGCAATGACTACGAAGACTCGCTGTCGATGGACGCGCTGAACGACCGCATCGCGATCCTCGAGGACAATATCCGCCAGCTCATCGAGCAGGCGGCTGCCGCCTCGGGCGAGCAGAACGAGTCGCGCATCGCCGACCGGATCAGCCAGCAGAACGAAGAGCTCGACCGGCTCCTGAAGATCCGGGAATCCCGTCAGAAGAAATAGCGGCCGATATCGCCGCCGCGCTGCGCATGCCGCCATACGCCGCCCGCCCTTGCGCGAGCGGCGGCACTGCCGTTAGCTGGGCCGAAATCGCGGGCCGCGCCTTGAGCCTCGCGCAATCGGGAGCGAACGATGGGGCCGCTGAAGGGCATCAAGGTCATCGACATGACCACCGTGCTGATGGGTCCTTATGCGACCCAGATGCTCGGCGACTACGGCGCCGATGTCATCAAGGTGGAGTCGCTGGACGGCGACGTCACCCGGCTGATCGGCCCGATGCGACACGCCGGAATGGGCCCGGTGTTTCTCAACACCAACCGCAGCAAGCGCTCGATCTGCCTCGACCTGAAAAAGCCCGCTGGCCGCGAGGCCGTGCTGCGGCTGCTGAAGGACGCCGATGTCCTCGTCTACAACGTCCGCCCGCAGGCCATGGCGCGGCTTCAGCTCGGTTACGATGTCGTTTCCGCCATCAACCCGCGCCTGGTCTATGCCGGCGTGTTCGGTTTCGGCCAGGACGGGCCCTATGCCGCGAAACCTGCCTATGACGATCTGATCCAGGGCGCCACCGCGCTGCCGGCGCTGATGGCACAGACCGGCGACGGCGTGCCGCGCTACGTGCCGAATGCGCTGGTCGATCGCATCGTCGGCCTCACCGCCGTCGGGGCGATCTGCGCCAGCCTCGTGCACCGCGACCGTACCGGCCGCGGCCAGCGCGTCGACATCCCGATGTTCGAGACCATGGCCGGCTTCGTCATGGGCGACCACATGGGCGGGCTCACCTTCGAGCCGCCGCTCGACAAGGGCGGCTATGCCCGCCACCTCTCGCGCGACCGCAGGCCCTACAAGACCTCGGACGGCTATCTCAGCGTCATCGTCTATAACGACAAGCAGTGGGAGAATTTCTTCAAGGCCACGGGGCGCGACGATCTGCGCGCCGATCCCAAATTCGCGACTTTCGCCGGCCGCGCCGCCAACATCGATGTTGTCTACGCCGAGCTTGCGCGCATCTTCGAGACGCGCACCACGGCCGAGTGGATCGACCTGCTCACCAAGGCCGACGTGCCGGTCATGCCGATGCACGACCTTGCGTCGATCCTGCACGACGAGCATCTGGAGGCGACGAATTTCTTTCCCGTGGTGAACCATCCGACCGAAGGGCCGATCCGCAGCATGAAGGTGACGGCGACCTGGTCGGAGACGGAAGCTGAGCCCGTGCGGCTTGCGCCAGAGCTCAACGAGCACGGCGCGGAGATTTTGCGCGAGATCGGCTATTCCACCGACGAGATCGCCGCCATGGTCCGCGACGGCGTCACGCGCGCGGCGCCGGAGTAAAGAGAGAAAATGGCCACGACTCTCTCATCCGTCATTCCGGGGCGCGACGAAGTCGCGAGCCCGGAATCCATAACCACCATCGTGAGTATGGATTCCGGGCTCGCGCCCCAAGTGGGCGCGCCCCGGAATGACGAGGAGGAGACACCATGAGCTTCATCACCGGCGTCGGCCTCACGCCGTTCGGCAAGCACGAAGGCTTGTCCTCGCTCGACCTGATGAGCAAGGCTGCCCAAGCCGCGCTCGACGATGCCGGGTTGAAGCGCTCGGACATCGACGGCATCCTCTGCGGCTACTCCACCGTCTCCCCGCACATCATGCTCGCCACCGTCTTCGCCGAGCATTTCGGCATCCGCCCGTCTTACGCCCACGCCGTGCAGGTCGGCGGCGCCACGGGACTCGCGATGGCAATGCTCGCGCATCAGCTCGTCGACGCAGGCGTCGTGCGCCACGTGCTCGTCGTCGCCGGCGAGAACCGCCTCACCGGACAGAGCCGCGATGCCTCAATCCAGGCGCTGGCGCAGGTCGGCCATCCCGACTACGAGGTCCCGCTCGGCCCGACCATTCCCGCCTATTACGGCCTCGTCGCGAACCGCCACATGCACGAATATTGCGTGACCGAAGAGGACCTCGCCGAGTTCGCGGTGTTGATGCGTGCCCACGCCTGCTCCCATCCCGGCGCGCAATTTCACGATCCCATCACGGTCGCCGACGTCATGGCCTCCAAGCCGGTGGCGATGCCGCTCAAGCTGCTCGACTGCTGCCCGGTCTCCGACGGCGGCGCGGCGTTCGTCATCAGCCGCGAGCGGACAGGGAAAGCGGGGGTGCGCATCCGCGGCTGCGCCCAGGCGCATACCCATCAGCATGTCACGGCCGCGCCTGGCCTTAGCGAGCTCGGTGCCGAGATCTCCATCGCGCGCGCCAGGCAGGCGACAGGCCTTGCGATCTCCGACGTGCGTTACGCCGCGATTTACGACAGCTTCACCATCACGCTCGCGATGCTGCTGGAAGATCTCGGCCTTGCCGGCCGAGGCGAGGCGGCCGCGCGCGTCCGCGCGGGCCATTTCGGCCGCGACGGTGCCATGCCGCTCAACACCCATGGCGGTCTGCTCAGCTACGGCCATTGCGGCGTCGGCGGCGCCATGGCGCATCTGGTCGAGGCGCATTTGCAGATGACGGGTCGGGCGGCTGGCCGCCAGGTGCGGGATGCGTCCATTGCGCTGCTGCACGGCGACGGCGGCGTGTTGTCGTCCCACGTGAGCATGTTCCTGGAGCGGGTGCGATGAGCGAGCGTCTAGCGGACTGGACCAAGGGCGAAGAGGCGATCACGTTCCAGACCTGTGACGCGTGCGGCCATGTGCAGTATTTCCACCGCGCCTTCTGCGCGGCCTGCGGCGCACCCGATCCGCGCGAGCAGCGCGCCAGCGGCAAGGGCAGGGTCTACGCGGCCTCGCTGGTCTGCCGCGCTGCCACACCCGAAACGCGCGCCCACGTGCCCTACAACATCCTGCTGGTCGACTGCGCCGAGGGTTTTCGTATGATGGCGCACGGCGCGAACGATCTCGCTATCGGCGATTCGGTCGTCGCGAGCTTCGCGCCTTTTGCGGGAAAGCTCGTGCCGTTCTTCACGAAGGGGGCTTAGTGGGATTCGTCATTCGGGGGCGGTCCTGGGACCGAGCCTGGAACGGGTATTCTGGGCCTGGCCTGTGCGAGGGCCACCCCGGAATGACGAAACTCTGAACGCATGATCCGGAAAAGCGTGAAGCGGTTTTCCGAAGAGATCGTGCGAACAAAAACTAAAGCGCTGTCGCGCTTTAGCGCCCGTAGAACAAGATGCTGGCGATGACGAGCATCGCCGTCACCGCCAGCATATGCGCAAGCGCTCCCGAGGCCGCCCCCTTGGTGGCTTCCTTCATGCCGTTCTCTCCCTAGACTTGGGCGTGACTCATCGTTGCGCGGCTAGCGCACCCGACGGCCAATTGTTTTACTCGGAACACCCCACTTCTCGAGTATCCACCGCGATCTGTCCCCACGCGGCGAATATCGACTGTCTCAGGGTCGATCAGCAATGCGGCGGCAATTTGACTCGATGATGTTGCTCCTGCGTCCGCCCGCGAATAGAGTCTGTGGGAACTTATCCCCACAACGACAAAAAGCATCAAAAGCCCAGGGAAAACTTCAGGAAAATCATGGCCCGTATTCAGTACAGCGACCCGTCCAAGGCATCCGATCGCACCCGCGAAATCCTCGACAAGAACCGTCATGCCAACATCTTCCGCATGATGGCGCACTCGCCGAGCTACTTCGAGCAGTACTGCCGCTTGGGGGGCGCTATCAGGCACAAGGGCGAGCTCGATCCGATCGTACGCGAGCTCGCGATCACCCGCACCGGAATCTTGTGCGAGGCCCCGTATGAGATCGTCGCGCACAAGCGGATCGGCAAGAATGTCGGCGTCACCGACGAGCAGAACGAGGCGCTCGAGAACTGGCAGGCGGCGTCCTGCTTCAATGAGGTGCAGCGCGCCGCGCTCGCCTTTACCGACGAGGTCGTGAAGCTGAAGAAGCCGACGGACGCGACGTTCAAGGCGATCGCGTCGAAGCTCACGCCGGCCGCTCTGGTCGAATTGCAGCTCTCGGTCGGCTTCTACATCATGACCTCGAAATTCCTGGAGACCTTCGAGATCGATCTCCAGCCGGTCACTGAAGTGGTGGGCTGATCAGACAGAAGCGGCGAGGGAAGCCGATGACGATCGATGAATATGCGGCTTGGGCCGCTGGCGTTGCCAAAGTCGACGAGCATCCGTCCAACGAGCGGTTGTCCTACCTCGGTCTTGGCCTTGCCGGTGAGGCGGGCGAAGTCGCCGAGCACATCAAGAAGCTCTTGCGCGACGATTGGCTCGACAAGGCGGGTCTCGTCGAAGAGCTCGGCGATGTCGTCTACTACTGGGCCTGCCTGTGCGCCGCCACCGGCCAGCAGCCATCCGCGCTGCTCGATGCCAGTGCTGCCAAGATCAAGCGACGTATCAGCGAAGCGGCGAGCCGCTGAGCGGGGTATGCGCCGCGAGCGCTGTTTACCTCTCCGTACGCGAGAGGTGAAGCGGGCCGTCGCTCACGTCGACGTCAGAATATCCACCTTCGCGTTGGCGACGATCAGGCGGTCGGCCAGCAGCTGGGCGAGGTTGCGCATGATGCATTCGCTGGCACGTGGATGCTGCTTGCGGAAGCGTTCGAAATCCTTCAGCGACACCTCGCATGCGGTTGCCGCCATGTCGGCGAACACGTCGGCAGAACGCGTTGCCTCCAGCAGTGCCATCTCGCCGAACGCCATGCCGGCGGTGAGCGTCGCCAGCCGTATGCCGTCTGGCAAGGTGACGTGCACCGCGCCGCTGCGCAGGAAATACAGGGCATCTGCAGGATCGCCGGTCGTGAGAATCTTCGCGCCGGACTGATAGGTCCTGATGGCGCAGAGCGAGGCCAGATCGGTGAGCTCTTCCTCGCTCAGCCCCGCCAGCAGTGGCTGCTCGGCGAGCTCTGTGGTCTCGTGAAAATCGATTGAGCCGCCGTAGCGATACACGATCTGGTCTTCGGCCCATTCGATCGCGGTGTCGAGCAGGTAGAAATCGCGGACGTTCTTCAGCTCGGCGGTCCATTCGCGCAACGTATTCCATTCCTTGGAGGCACGCCGGACGCCTGACAGCACGACGGTCACGTTCAGCGCCGCAAGCTCCTCGAACGCTTCGGCGACCAGCCGCGCGCCGGCGCGCGTGGTCGAGGTCACGCGGTGCAGATCGAAGATCACGAATTGCGGCCGCGGTCGCCCGGCAAGGCGCCGCGAGACGTAATCAACAGCGGACAGTGACAGCGTGCCGACCAGCTCGATGATCCGCACCTCCTGTTCGTGTGCTGCCAAAATCTCGCGCTCCTGCGGGCGGCGCACGCGGCGCGACGGGCTCTTGCCGATGTCGTAGTCCGCGATGACGGCGTTGCGCGCATCGTCGCTGCGGTTGAGCATGTGCAGGTCGTAGTGCGAGGACAGCGCCTCGCAGACCTTGATGCCGCGCACGCTGTTGCCGTGCCTGTCGAGGCGCGGCGAATAGCTGCCGAGTCCGAGGCGGGCGGGGAGGGCCGCCAAGATGCCGCCGCCGACCCCGCTCTTGGCGGGAATGCCGATCCGGTAGATCCACTCGCCGGCATAGTCGTACATGCCCGACGACGTCATCACCGAGAGCGTGCGCGAGATCGCGTAGGGCGTCAGCACCTGCTCGCCCGTCACGGGATTAACGCCGCGATTGGCGAGCGTCGCTGCCATGACCGCGATGTCCCGCGCGGTGACCAGCACGGCGCATTGCCGGAAATAGACGTCGAGGACGCCGGCGACATTGTCCGAGATGACCGCATTGGTTTTCAGCAGATAGCCGATGGCGCGGTTGCGGTCGCCGGTCTGGCTTTCGGAGGCATAGACGGCCTCGTCGAGCGCGAGGTCGCGTCCGGCAAAGCGGCTGAGCGCAGTGCGAATCTGCTCGAAGGCCTCCACGCCCTTGCTGTCGTAGATCAGCCCGGTGCAGGCGATCGCGCCGGCATTGACCATCGGGTTGAACGGATGGTTGTCCGAATTGAGCCGGATCGAGTTGAAGGGATCGCCTGAGGGCTCGACCCCGATCGCGCTCTCGACCGTGCCGGCCCCGAGCAGGTCCAGCGCCAGTGCGAACACGAAGGGCTTCGACATCGACTGGATGGTGAAGGGCACCCGGCTGTCGCCGACCTCATAGACATGGCCGTCCAGGGTCGCCAGGCTGATGCCAAAATAGGCAGGGTCGGCCTTGCCGAGCTCGGGAATGTAGTCGGCGACCTTGCCTGAGGTCTCGGCGGCGAACTCGCTCAGGCAATTGTTTAGAAACCGCAGCAAAGGCGGTTTCGAGCGGGTCCAGGCGGTTTCGAGAGGCGAATGTGGCGTCATCGCCTCTCTTGTGCAACGCAATCAGGGCACGCGCAACCCGTCCGGAACGATGGTCTGCCGCCGCAGCAGCAGGGCAAGCAGAAGCGTCGGCAGCAGAATCGCCAGCCCCAGCATCGTGACCTGCATCTGCGAAAGCGGCATGATCCCGCCTCCGGGGGTCGCCACCACGAAGCCGCCGATCACGAGCAGCACGCGAATGGGCCATTCCAGCGCGCCGGCACCGCGGAGATCGCCGACGAAGGGCTGGTAGCCTTGGATGCCGCCGCAGATGAACAGCGTGCCGAAAGCGGCGAGCCCCATCAGGCCGAGGCCGGCGAGATAGGGGCTCGGCCCTTGCAGCACCAGCGCCGGATTGAGCACGAAGAAGAACGGCAGGAAATAGATGATGCTGCCGACCCACATCGATTCCCAGCCCGTCTTCATCGCCGGCGAACCTGCGATGCCCGCGGCCGCGAAGGAGGCGATCGCAACCGGCGGCGTGATCGACGACAACATGCCCCAGTAGAAGATGAACATGTGCACCGCCATGCGGTTGAGCCCGAGCTTCTCCAGCGCCGGCGCGACCAGGATGGCGAGGAAGATGTAGCAGGCTGTCGTCGTCAGCCCGAGGCCGAGAATGAGGCTGGTGAGGGCGCACATGCCGAGCAGCAGGAAGGGATTGTCGCCGGCGATATGCAAGAGGTCGTTGGCGAGGCTCGAGACGACGCCGGTCATCGAGAAGGCGCCGATCAGCAGGCCGCAGCCGGCGAGGATGCCGACGAGCTCCACGAAGGTGCGTCCGTTCACCTCAAGGAATTTGCCAATCGTCGCCAACGTCCAGCGCGTGTCCTTGGAGAAGAGCTGGTTGAGAACCAGGAGCAGTGCGGTCGCATAGAACGGCGCATGGCTCTCGCGCTTGAAGTAGAGCAGCATCATGATCAGGAGCGCGATGACGAAGACGTAGTACCAGCCGTCCTTGATCGTATCCATGATCCGCGGGAGCTCGGCGCGCGGGATGCCCTGCAGCTTGTGGCGGGCCGCATAGGCGTCGACCTGCATGAACAGGCCGGCATAGTAGAGCACGGCGGGGATGATGGCGGCGATGGCGACGTCCGCATAGCTGACATTGAGGAACTGCGCGATCACGAAGGCGGTGGCGCCCATCACCGGCGGGGCCAGCACCGCGCCGGTGGAGGCGCAGGCCTCGATCGCGGCAGCATAGGAGGCGCGGAAGCCGCTCTTCTTCATGACCGGGATGGTCATGGTGCCGGCCGTCAGCACGTTGGAAATGATCGAGCCCGACATCATGCCGAGCAGGCCGCTGGCGAAGATGCAGACTTTTGCCGCGCCGCCACGGAAGGTGCCGCACAGTGCGAAGGCGAGGTTGATGAAGAACTTTCCGGCCCCGGTCATCATCAGCGCGGTGCCGAATACGAGGAAGCCGATGACGGTGTCGGCAAAGGCCTGGATGGGAATGCCGAGCAGGCTTTCGCCCGACAGCACGTGATAGGCGGTCGCCTGCTCCAGGGTCGATTGAGTGCCGCGGAACGGACCGAGCCAGCCGGCTTCGGCAAACAGCGGATAGACCGTGAAGGGCAAGACGCTCAGCAGCAGGCTCCAGCCGCCGGTGCGGCGCAGCGCCTCCATCAGCATCGCCCACATCACGAGGCCGGCGGCGATGACGCCCGTCGGCGCGCCGCCGAATTCCCAGCCGGCCTCCGCCGCCTTGCGCACGTTCGACATCAGCATGAGCGCCGCCGCGAAGGTCGCGACGAACAAGACGAGGTCGTACCAGGGAATGCGGTCGAGCGGCGCGCGCGTTGTGCCCGGAAAGATCAGGAAGGTGAAGGGCAGCATCAACGCGATCAGGAGGTAGAAATACTCCGTGTTGAGCTGGGTGTAGCCGATGAAGAAGCGCAGCGAGAATTGCTGATTGATGCAGAGCAGGATCGTCGCCGCGGTCGCTGCGACCAGCGCCCAGCGCCAGGCGCCGCGAAGTGCGCGCACGCGCGTCACCTCCGCCTCCTGCATGTTGCCGGCGGCGCCATGCGGATCGTCGAACACGATCCGCTTGGATCCGTCTTGCGGGGCGGTGGAGGTGGAAGAAGACATCATCGATCCCGCGCGTGGGCAGTTGAACGCAGATTATGCGAATGACAGTTGTTTGAATCGCTTGCGCCGCGGGCTCAACCTCTCCCGCTTGCGGGAGAGGTCGGCGCGCAGCGCCGGGTGAGGGCTCTTTCCTCTGGGGGAATCCCACCGTGGAGACACCCTCTCCCCAACCCTCTCCCGCAAGCGGGAGAGGGAGCGCACCTTCTTCTCGGCATCAAGCTCGGTCTCAGCACGCTATTCCTCGAACCCGTTCGGCATGTCGGCTTTCGCGAGCGCCGTCGCGCGCGCCTTCATCCAGCCCTCGAGGAAAGCCTTGTCGTCGGACGGCGCATTGGACTTGCCGTAATCGGCCCACGCGGCCGCCAGCACCTCCTGGCGCTTGATCAGCTTGTTGTTGTGCGCTTCCTGCGCATCGCTCCATTGCCCGGCTTCCTTCAGCGCCTTCACCGCACCGGGATGCACCGGCACCACCCAGTTCTTGGTCTGGCGGTTGGCCGCGAGTCCGCCGGCGCCGGGCGCGGAGTCCTTATAAGCGTCGTAGTTCACGATCATCGCCTTGGTCATCGCATAGACCTGATCGGCCGGTTGCGAAGCGTAGGCGACGAAGATCGGATAGGGATAGTTGCCGAGCTCGACCGGTTTCTCCGGCGAGATGCCGGCGCCACAGGTCGCAAGCTGCGGGAAGAAGAAGGAGCCGACCTTCTGCATCCGCGCCCAGCCTTCCTTGTCCTTGGCGGGCAGCGGCGGCCAGATCAGTCCGCGCGGCGAGGTCTCGGCCTCCTTGGCGGGACCGGTGATGGTGGTGCCAAAGGCGGCATCGACATCGTTGTTGATCAGCCCTTTCCACATTGCGCCGTAGCTGGCGAACTCGACGACCTTGACGTCCTTCTGCGTCAGCCCGGCGAAGGCGAGCACCGCGAGCGAATTCTGATTCAGCGCGGGCGAGCCGACGACGAAGCCGACACGCTTGCCCTTCAGATCTTTCAACTCCTTCACGCCGGTGTCGGCGGCGACGCCGAGCGAGCCGCAATTGCAGTCGACCGTCGAGAGCAGGATCTGGAGCGCCTGCGGTCCCCATTCCTTCGAGCCGAACTCGAACACACCTTCCTGCGCGAAGTAGGTGCCCGATCCCATCGCCGCCGAGGCCGCGCGCTTGGCGCGCAACGGTGCGAGGCGGGCGACGTCGTTGCCTGCGGGGAGCACGCGCACGTCGGTGCCGTACTTGTCCTTCATCATCTTGCCGACGCCGACCGCGATGTTGAAGCCGGCGGTTCCGGTGTCATAGGCCGTGAAGGTCAATGTCGCCGGCAGCTTGATGTCTTCGGCGAACGAGTAGCGTGTAGACGCAAAAGAAATGCCCGCCACCAAGGCAGGCGCGAGCACGAGCAGCCCACGAAGCATGTTTCCCTCCAATGATCCTCGCTTGCTTGCGAGGATTTTCTTTCTTTGTTTGAAACAACGTTTTGTTTGCAACAGATCATGTCACCGCAATCAAGCGATGGCAACGCCGTACCGTGCATTCGGGAATGAGCCTGACAGATTGTCGCGGAAACCGCGGAGAATACAGTCAGTTCGCGACGATCGCGATCGCCTGTCCCTCGGCAACGACGTCGTCGAGCTTCACCAGAAGCGATGTGATTGTGCCGCTCGCGGGCGAGGGCACCGGAATTTCCATCTTCATTGCTTCGACAACTACAACGTCATCGCCATCCGCGACGGTTCCTCCAACTTGCACGGGAGTTGCGCAGACGCGTCCCGCGATCTCCGTGACGATCTTAATTTCTGGCATGCCATCGCCTTTTTGTTGTCGTCGCAAAATGCCTGAGGTAGCGTCGTCTGCAAGTGGAATTTAATTCCGCACAGCGGAACAAGTGGTAGGGAACATGGGACGACGATCGGAGCGGTTGAGTAGGCAAGGCGCGCTCGCTGGCGATGCCGGTGAGGGAGATGTCATCCAGGTGGTCTCGCGCGCGTTCGACGTGTTGCGATGCTTCGAGGGCCACGATAGCAGGCTCGGCAATCTCGAGATTTCAAACCGCTGCGGTCTGCCGCGCTCGACGGTGTCGCGGCTCACGCACACGCTGACCCGTATGGGCCAGCTCGTCTATCTGCCGCGCGATCAGAAATATCGCATCGGCCCGAGCGCGGTGGCGATGAGCGCCTCGATGATGAAGGGCGCACAGCTGCGCAGCATGATCCGGCAGCGGCTGCAGGAAGTGGCCGAGCAACTGCCGGGCACCGTCGGCTTCGTCGTCCCCGATCGCTTCCATCTCGTCTATCTCCTGTTCGCGCGGTCGGCGAGCGCACTCGGCCTGCACGAGGGCACCGGCAGCCGCATCTCGATGGCGTCGACCGCCGCGGGCGCGGCCTACACCGCGGCGCTGGCGCCGGAAGTCGGAGATGCCTTCGTCGCCGACATGGCGCGCGAAGCTCCCGAGGCTGCGAAGGTTCTCAAGCCCCGCATCGAGGCCAACCGGCAGATGCTGCGCGAGCGCGGCTATGTCGTCGCCTGCGGCCTGTGGAGCCCGCACATCAACGGCCTCGCGGTGCCGATCTGGTCGCCGCAGTACCAGACCTTCGTGGTCATCACGATCGGTCTTCTGTCGGCGATGTATGACGAGCAGCGTCTGCACGACGAAGTCGCGCCGCTGATGCTCCAGCTTGGCCGCTCGCTCGGCAGCCTGATGGAAGGCGCGGAAGGCGACGCCTTCAACAACCGTATCTCGCGTAAGCCGGTCGCCATGGCCGTGCACAACAATAACAAGCCGATCCATTCGGAGGGAGTGAATGAACTGGAAGCCGGAACTCGACGAGCTCGCCCGGCGCGAAGCCTTCGCGCGGGAGATGGGCGGCGTTGACAAGGTCAAGCGACAGCATGACCAGGGCCGGCTGACTGTTCGGGAGCGTATCGACAAGCTGATCGACAAAGGCAGCTTTCACGAGATCGGTGCCGTCTCCGGCATCGGTGAATACGATTCCAGCGGCGAGCTGCAGAAACTGACGCCGGCCAACTGCGTGTTCGGCCGCGCGCGCGTCGACGGCCGCACCGTCGTCGTGGTCGGCGACGATTTCACGGTGCGCGGCGGCTCGGCCGATGCGTCGATCTCCGCAAAGCCGCTGATGGCGGAAGAGATGGCGCACGATTTCCGTCTGCCCATCGTCCGCATCATCGAGGGCTCCGGCGGCGGTGGCTCGGTCAAGACCATCGAGACCAAGGGGGCGGCGAACCTGCCCGGCGGCATCGGCGGCACGCGCTGGTATCGCTTCACGACGGAAAATCTGTCGCGCGTGCCGGTGGTCGCGCTCGGCCTCGGCTCGGTGGCGGGCCTGGGTGCGGCGCGTCTTGCCGCCAGCCACTATTCCATCATGACCCGGAAATCCGCGATGTTCGTCGCTGGGCCGCCGGTGGTGAAGGCGCTGGGGCAGGACCTCACGAAGGAGGAGCTCGGCGGCGCCGACATTCAGACCCGCGCCGGCGCGGTCGATCACGCCGTCGACACCGAGGAGGAGGCCTTTGCCTGCACGCGGCGTTTCCTCTCTTATCTGCCGTCATCGGTCTACGAGCTGCCGCCGACACTGCCCTGCACCGACGATCCGGAGCGCGGCGACGAAGCGCTGATGAATGCGGTGCCGCGCAACCGCAAGCAGGTCTACAAGATGCGGCCGATCATCGAGTCCGTCGTCGACAAGGGCTCGTTCTTCGAAGTCGCCAAGAATTTCGGCAAGCCGGTCATTGTCGGCCTCGCCCGGCTCGAGGGCAGGGCGGTGCTGCTGCTGGCCAGCGACAGCTTTCACTATGGCGGCTCCTGGACGGCCGATGCCTGCCAGAAGGTGGTGCGCTGGGTCGACTTTGCGGAAACCTTCCACCTGCCGATCGTCTATCTCATGGACTGCCCCGGCTTCATGATCGGCCTCGACGCCGAGAAGGCGGCCACCATCCGGCACGGCGTCCGCGTCATGGCCGCGGTCAACCAGACCACGGTGCCCTGGTGTACCGTGATCCTGCGCAACGCCTTCGGCGTCGCCGGCGTTGTGCATCAGCCCGCCGACCGATTCTCGATCCGCTATGCCTGGCCGTCGGCCTATTGGGGCTCGTTGCCGCTCGAGGGCGGCATCGAAGCCGCCTACCGCGCCGACATCGACGCGGCGGAAGACAAGGCCGCGAAGCAGAAGGAGATCGAAGAGCGGCTCAACAGGCTGCGCTCGCCGTTCCGCTCGGCCGAAAAATTCTGGGTCGAGGAGATCATCGATCCCAGGAAGACGCGGTCGCTGCTGTGCGAGTTCGCCCGGCTGGCGGAGCCCTTGCGGAAGCCGGGGCCGCCGGAGAATTTCTCGATCCGGCCGTAGCAGCCGCCGTCATTGCGAGTGTCGCGAATCAATCCAGAATCTCAATAACGCGCGACACTCACAGGAAGAGAACAAGAGGAAACGCGAGACGTGCACGACTTCATCATCGTGGGCGGCGGCTCGGCCGGATCCGTGCTGGCCCACCGACTCTCGGCAAGAAGCGCCAACAAGGTCCTGCTGTGCGAGGCCGGACAGGACACGCCGCCCGGCAACGAGCCGGCCGAGATCAGGGACAGCTATCCCGGCACGGCCTATTTCGATCCACGCTTCCACTGGACCGAGCTGAAGGTGACGACGCAGGTCGTCAGCCACAACAACCCGAACGAAGCGCGTCCGCCATTGCGCAAATACGAGCAGGCGCGCGTGCTGGGCGGCGGCTCGTCGATCAGCGGCCAGATGGCCAATCGCGGCGCGCCGACCGATTACGACGAATGGGAGGCGCGGGGCGCCGAGGGGTGGCGCTGGAACGACGTGCTGCCCTTCTTCAAGAAGGTCGAGCGCGACCTCGACTTCGATGGACCGTATCACGGCAGGGACGGCCGGATCCCGGTGCGCCGTATCCCGCGCGAGCATTGGACGCGGCATTCGCAGGCCTTCGCCGAGGCCTTCCAGCAGGCCGGGCATCAATTCGTGCCCGACCAGAATGGCGAGTTCGTCGACGGCTATTTTCCGGTGACGCATTCCAACCAGGCCGAGCAGCGCGTCTCGGCCGCCATGGGCTATCTGGATCGCGACACCCGCAAGCGCGCCAACCTCACGATCTCCACCAACACGCAAGTTCGCGAGCTGCTGTTCGAAGGCACGCAATGCGTCGGCGTGAAGGCTAAGGTTGACGGACGCGAGCAGGAATTCCGCGGACGCGAGATCATTCTCTCCAGCGGCGCCATCCATTCGCCGGCGCATCTGCTCCGCGCCGGCATCGGTCCGGTCGGTCACCTCAAGGACATGGGCATTCCCGTGCTGATGGGCTTGCCGGGCGTCGGCCAGCGCCTGATGGACCATCCCTCGATCTCGCTGTCGTCCTTCGTCCGGCGCGGCGCCCGCATGAACGAGCACACCCGGCGCCACATGCAGTTGGGCCTGCGCTATTCGTCTGGGCTGGCGGGCGTGCCGAAGGGCGACATGTTCGTCGTCGTCATCAGCAAGTCGGCCTGGCACGCCGTCGGCGCGCAGATCGGCTCGCTCCTGACCTTCGTCAACAAGACCTATTCCGAGACCGGACAGGTCAAGCTTGCCTCGCGCGATCCCTCGGCAGAGCCGATCGTCGAGTTCAACCTGTTGTCCGACCGGCGCGACCTCGATCGCCTGATGAGCGGCTTCCGCAAGATGGCCGCGGTGCAGATGAGCGACGTCGTCAGGAAGGTGACGGACAAGCCGTTTCCGGCCGCCTATACCGACCGCGTCCGCAAGATCGGCGTGGTCAACACCAGGAACAGAATCCTCACCACGATCGCCGCGGCCTTGATGGACGGGCCGGCGGCGCTGCGTCACTACATGATCGACAATTTCGTGGTCGAGGGCTTCACCTTCGACCAGGTGATGAACGACGACGAGGCGCTGGAAGCCTTCGTGCGCAAGGCGACCATCGGCGTGTGGCACGCCTCCTGCTCGTGCCGCATGGGCCGGGCCGACGATCCCATGGCGGTGGTCGACAGCCAGGGCCGCGTCAAAGGCGTGCAGGGCCTGCGCGTCGTCGACGCCTCGATCTTCCCGGTGGTCCCGTGCGCCAACACCAACTTCCCGGTCCTGATGTCGGCGGAGAAGATCGCGGCCGCGATGATGCAGTGAGCGGCAGCGGGTTCTGCCTTCGCAACGCTCCAAATGCGAATCTGACTTGATTGCATGCCGCAAGCTTGACCCGCTGAGCGGGCATTCGTGCGCTGCGAGTTAATCATCTCGGTCGCTACGTGTAGGCTATGACGATTGCCGGCCGTGTCGCGCAATGCAGTCGGTTTTCAGCCGGCCTTTAGTCCCATTTCAGCCAAACTGTATTTGTTTCTCATGATCCGGGGCAGGGTCTCTCATTTGGAGTCCTTGCAATGTTCAAGCGAGTATTTTCTGCGTGCCTCTTCATTGTTCTCGGTTCTGTCGCTTCGGAAGCCCGTCCTTATCGCATCCATCAAGCCCCTGAATGTAATGTCACCATGCCCTGCGACTTCTCGTATTCGCAGACGCGACGCGAGCAGACTTCGCGATCCTTATCAGCTTCCAGATCTTCACCGGTTTCCAGGTCCTCGCTGCAGGCCTACCGCTCGACGCAACTGACGGTAACTGATGCGGGGGGCACCGCCACGTCGGCGACCGTCTCCGGTGTCTCCAGCGCTCGCATTGTCGGTGGCCGTCCGGCCGGTTGCCCTTCGTCCTTCTGCGGCTGCGGCGCGGCGCTGCGCGTGTTTGGCCGGATCGTGCCGGAATTGAATCTTGCGTCCAACTGGCTGCGCTTTCCGCGGACATCACCCGCACCAGGAATGGTTGCTGCGCGACGAGGACACGTTTTCGTTCTGGAGAAGCACCTCGGGGGCGACGTCTGGATGGCCTATGACGCCAACTCGGGCGGGCGCGCGACGCGAATCCACGCACGTTCATTGCGAGGGTATACGATCGTCAATCCCCGTGGCGGTTCGGTGGCTTGAGGACAGCTAACTCCACGCTCGACAAGACCACGGACGGGTCGCAACATCTTTGCGACCCTCGTCCTCGATCAGGCCCTTCTCGCCGATGATCGCGCGCAGTGAATCGCGCATTTGGGCGGTCAGCGGAGCGGTTGGAATGATGGGTTCCGACGGACCGGCAGCCGGCATTTGCTTAGGGTATTGTCGACGTTTGCGCCGTCGCGTCTAACGGCAATATGGTACTTGGCCCGGAAAGCCCGGCGAGCAGGGCGTTCTTTGCGTCGACAGCCGTTCATGGGGTCGTTTTCGGCGGTCTTGTTTGAGCCGCCGCCCGCATCAGGCGCGTCCGACGCGCTCTTCGCCTGCCGGTGCACGTCGTGCACCCGCCGGGACCTTGCGCATGATCCGTTAACCGTCGATCTCTGCGATCGCGTTTAAGCGGCGTTAATGATTCTTTCTCGATGCGACACATCTCACTTTGCTGCAGTCCAAGTTTGTGGATTGCCCGTAAGTGTTGATTAAGAAGGCCATATCCATATTCCAGCCTGCGACGCGCGGGCGATCGGCAGCAAGAATGTTGCGGCCTCCCCATCACGAGATTTCAGGAAAGTGTTCTTGCCGCAACGGCGGCATTCAGGATGAATGTCATGCTCCGCCGAGTAGTGCTCTGTTTCGCGAGAGATCGGAAGGCCAACGTCGCCATCATCTTCGCCCTCATGATGGTTCCGACCATCTTTCTTTTGGGCATGACGCTCGACTACACGCTGGCCTTGCGCAAGCGCGAGCAGTTGAACGCCGCCGCCGACGCCGCCGCGATCGCAGCCGTGCGGCCGGCGATGCTGGTGCAGAGTGACACGGCCGTGGTCAAGGCGACCGCGGAAGCCGTTTTCGCGGCGAAGGCGAATCTTCCTGGCCTGTCGTCGGTCCCGACGCCGACGGTCACCGTCACTGATACCGGTCTCGCTCGCACGATCACGGTGTCCTACACCGCGCAGTCCATCAACAATTTCCCCGGTGTTCTCGGCAAGCAGACCTGGCAGGTCAACGGATCCGCCACGGCGCGGGCGTCCAGCGCGCCCAACATGAATTTCTATCTGCTGATGGATGACTCGCCGTCGATGGGGATCGGCGCGACCGCGAGCGACATCAGCAATCTCATCAAGTACACCGCCCCCGCGTACCAGTCGGCAACGGCCTCGCAGAATTGCGGCTTCGCTTGTCATCAGACCGATATCGCGCACGACGGCGGGAAATACGATAACCTCGCGATCGCGCGAAACAGAAATATCACTTTGCGGATTGATCTGGTGACAAATGCCGTCAATCAGCTGCTCAATTCATGGTCGAACTGCCCGCAGTCCGGCATCTCGGGGGGCGTCATGCAGTGCATGGCCGCGCTGAACAACACCACCTACAAGGCCGCGCTCTACACGTTCGACTTGAGTTTGAACACACTGGCCGCGCTGACCACCCCGACCCTCGCCGGAACCAAGGTTTCCAGCATCTCGCTGATGCCGGTCGCGTACCAGAACTGCGTTGTTGTGAAGACCAACTGTAAGACCGACAATGGCACGGACATCGCAGGCGCGCTCAAGAGCCTCAACGACATCATGCCCACGCCCGGGCTTGGGAGCAACGCGGCGGGAGATACGCCGCAGCAAGTGGTGTTCCTCGTCACCGACGGCGTCGAAGACAAGATTTCCACGACTTGCCCCAACGCGAGCTTCGCCTCCAACAATCGATGCCAGCAGCCGCTCGACACGACGATGTGCACGACCATCAAGAACCGCGGCATCAAGATCGCAGTCCTCTATACGGAGTATCTACAGCTCATCGCCGATCCCGATACCGGCATCCAGAAAACCGATAAATGGTATATGGACTGGATCCACAAGTATAACCAGCCGGCTTCCTCAACCGGCAAGATCGCGCAAAACCTCCAGGCGTGCGCCTCGCCTGGTTTCTATAAAAGTGTTCAGAGCGGCAAGAACATTTCCGATGCGCTGACCGACCTGTTCATCAAGGTCGCGTCCAGCACAGCCAGCCTCGTGCAGTAGAGAAAGCGCCATGACGGGGCCGGGAGATGCAACAACCATGAGACGCCGCAATCGCTGCACGGCTTTCGCGCAGGACAAGAGGGGTGCCACGGCCGTCGAATTCGCGCTGGTCGCTGCGCCGTTCCTCGCCCTCATCATCGCGCTGATCCAGACGTTCCTCGTTTTCTTTGCCCAGCAGATGCTCGAATCCGTCGTGCGCCAGTCGGCGCGCCTCGTCATGACCGGACAGGTTCAATCCGCGCAGATGACGCAGGCGGTTTTCAAGCAGAAGGTCTGCGAGCAGATCGTGATCCTGTTCAATTGCAGCGGCCTCATGGTCGACATGCAGGTGGCGACCTCGTGGACGTCGGCGAACACGGGGATGCCGACCCTGACCTTCGACAGCTCGGGCAAGGTCACCAATACCTGGCAGTACGACCCCGGCGATGCCGGCGACATCGTCGTGCTCCGCGTCATGTATGAGTGGCCGGTCGTCCTCGGGCCGCTCGGTTTCAATCTCTCGAACCTCAGCAACGGCAACCGACTGATCATGTCGTCCGCCGCGTTCCAGAACGAGCCAGGAGCTACCTGATGATCTCCGCCCTGTCATCTCGCGCCCGGCACCTGTTGGCCGACGACCGCGCCGTTGCAGCGACGGAGTTCGCCGTGGTGTTGCCGTTCATGCTGGTGCTCTATGTCGGCGGCGTCGAGCTCGGCAACGGCCTTGCCATGAACGTCAAGGTCAGCGCGACCGCGCACAGTGTCGCCGACATGGTCACGCAGAACACGGCCGTCACCTCGTCTCAGATGGACGGCATTCTCGCGGCTGCGAGCGCCATCATGGCACCCTATCCGACCAAGAGCGGCAACACCTCCTTGATGACGATCACGGTCTCGGGCGTGTCGACCGACAGCAACGGCAATGCGACGGTGCAATGGAGCACGTCGACCAGCTCGACGGGCGCGAGAAACAAGGGTGACCCGATGACCTTGTCGAAGTTCACGGGGCCGGGCGGTACCACCAACGCCAACATCTCGCTCGTCCTGAGCGAGGTGACCTATGACTATGCGCCCAACCTCGGCTTCACCATCGCCGGAACCGTGAAGCTGTCCGACAGCTACTATCTGTTCCCCCGCTGCTCGACCAACAGCCCGGCCACCTCGAGCTTTCCCTATTACGACGTGAAATATCCGGCGACCAAGACCTGCACCTGCGTCGAGCATTTGCAGAAGAAGACCTGTTGATCGACAGTCACAGCCGCAGCACCTTGCCGGGGTTCATGATGTTTTGCGGATCGAGCGCGCGCTTGATGGTGCGCATGATGTCGAGCTCGGTCTTCGACCGGTAGTGGCTGAGCTCGTCGAGCTTGTCGATGCCGATGCCGTGCTCCGCCGAGATCGATCCGCCCATGGAAGTGACGAGGTCGTTCACGGCCCGCGTCATGGCGCCCTTGTACTGGGTCAGCGTCTGCTGATCCATGCCGATCGGCCCCATGAACGAGAAGTGCAGATTGCCGTCGCCGATGTGTCCCAGGGGGTAGGGGCGGATGGTCGGGAGGATGTCGATCACGGCCTTGAGCCCCTTGTCGATGAACTCCGGGATCCGGGAGATCGCCACCGACACGTCGTAGCTCAGTCCCGGACCCTCGGCCCGGGAGGCCTCGGCCACACCCTCCCGGATCCGCCACATGTTGCGCGACTGGCCGACCGTGTGAGCGATCGCGGCATCGAGCACGCGGCCGGCCTCGAGCTGGTCGGCAAGGAACTGCTCCAGCTTCTCGGACATGCCCTCGGTCCCATCCCGGCGCGGGCGCGCAGACGACCACTCGAGCAGGAGATACCATGGCGTGTCCGCCTTGAGCGGATCCTGGGTGCCGGGAATGTGGCGCAGCACCATGTCGATGGCGGCGCGGCTCATCAGCTCGCAGGAGCCGACATTGTCCTCGGAGGCGCTATGGGCTTCGGACAGGATCTCCAGGGCCGCGCGTGGATCCCGGATCGCCAGCCACGCGGTGCTGACGTCCTTCGGCGCCGGCCACAGCTTAAGCACGGCCTTGGTGATGATGCCCAGCGTGCCTTCGGCGCCCATGAACAGGTGCTTGAGGTCGTAGCCCGTATTGTCCTTCTTGAGCGCTCGCAATCCGTCCCAGACATCGCCATTGGGCAGGACGACCTCGAGCCCCAACACGAGATTGCGGGCATTGCCGTAGCGCAGCACCTGCACGCCGCCGGCGTTGGTCGAGAGGTTGCCGCCGATCATGCACGAGCCCTGGGCGCCGAGGCTGAGCGGCAGGAACCTGTCGTGCTTGCTGGCGGTCTCCTGCAGCGTCTGCAGCACGCAGCCCGCCTCGACCGTCATCGAATAGCCGACGGGATCGACATCCAGCACGCGATTCATGCGGCCGAGCGACAGCACAATGCCGGTGTGCGCCGGCCAGGGCGTGGCCCCACCCATCAGGCCGGTGTTGCCGCCCTGCGGCACGATCGCGACGCCGTGCGCGTGGCAAAGCCTGACCACTTTTGACACTTCCTCGGTGTTGCCGGGACGAACGACGGCGCCGGCACCGCCGACCAGCAAGCCTCGCCAATCCGTCACGAACGGCTGCTTGCCGTGCTCGTCCTCGATAAATCCCTTCTCGCCGACGATCGCGCGCAACGCATCGCGCATCTCGGCGGTCACAGGCGTGGTCGGGATGATGGGTGCGGACGACGGAGCCGGCATTTTGTTTCCCCTGGGGTACATCTTGGCGTGTACTCGATGTGCCGATCCCGGCAACGTTCAGGCAATCTTTGCAACATTTCTAAACAGCTTCGTCAACATCCCGCGGCTGTTGGGGCTTAGGACGCGCCCAGACTTTACGGATCAGGATCGGAAGAATGCTATTGAAGTTGTCGGCGGCGCGCATGGGCATCGGCGCGGCCTGCCTCGTGCTCGTCGGCATCAGCCCGTTATGCGCAGAGCCGGTGTTCGACGGCCTGGCCGGCGCATGGTCGGGCATCGGTACGATGAAGCCCTCGGATGGTCCGCGTGAGAGGGTCCGCTGCAAAGTGGCATACAACGTCACCAGGCCGGGACGGTCGTTGACACTCGATCTGCGCTGCGCAAGCGATGCGTACAAGATGGTCCTGTCCGCGAACATCGAGCAGAGCGGGACGGAGCTTTCCGGCAACTGGTTCGAGAGCGAATATCGACAGGGCGGCAAGGTCTACGGCACGAACAAGGACGGCCTGATCGAGGCGCGAATCGAGGGAAACACGGTGGCCGCGCTGGTGACGATCCAGACCAAGAGCAATCATCAGTCCTTCCTGATGGAGGCGCCGGGGTCCTGGATGTCGGAGGTCGCGATCGAACTGAGCAAGGATTCGAAGTGACGCCGATCCTCGTGCCGTCACAATCTTCCATACACGGCAATCGCTCTCCGCTTCGGTGCGCCGGGTGCTCGAAGGTTTCACCGGCTCGAGCGGATTGGTGACGCCGCCGTGTTCGGCGTCACCAGCACGATCAGATACTACGCCATCGCAGGCTGCGGCTTGGGCTGCCGCGACAGCGCCAGCACGATCAGCGCGGCGAACACGCACAGCGCGCCGGCAATGAAGAACGCAGGCAGGTAGCTCTCATACACCGTGCGAGACAGGCCGGCGCCGAAGGCGGCGGCGCCGGCACCGAGCTGATGGCCGGCAAAGATCCAGCCGAACACCAGATTGGCGCGCTCCGGTCCGAATTTCTGCGCGGTGATCCGCACGGTCGGCGGCACTGTGGCGATCCAGTCGAGCCCGTAGAACATTGCGAAGACGGAGAGGCCGTAGAACGAGAAATCGCTGAAGGGCAGGAAGATCAGAGAGAGCCCGCGCAGGCCGTAATACCAGAACAGGAGCCAGCGATTGTCGTAGCGGTCCGACAGCCAGCCCGACATGATGGTGCCGAAGAAGTCGAAGATGCCCATCGCAGCCAGCAGGCTCGCCGCCTGCACCTGCGGGATGCCGAAATCGAGGCACATCGGGATCAGGTGCACCTGGACGAGGCCGTTGGTCGAAGCGCCGCAGACGAAGAAGGTCGCGAACAGGATCCAGAACGCCGTCGATTTCGAGGCATCGCGCAACGTGCCGAGCGCAACGCCCGTGATCGAGCCGTGGCTCGCCGGCGGGGCGGGCAGGGGCTCGGTGCCCTCGTCGCCGAACGGCCGCAAGCCGACATCGCTGGGGCGGTCACGCATCGCGAGCAGGACCGCCACTGCGGAGACGCCGAGCATGATGCAGACGAAGCCAAGCGCCAGGCGCCAGCCGTAGCGCTCGGTGAGGCTTGCGAGCAGCGGCAGGAACACGAGCTGGCCGGTGGCGACGCTCGCGGTCATGATGCCGACGACGAGGCCACGTCGTGCTGCGAACCAGCGCGTGGCAATGGTTGCGCCGAGCACCAGGGCGGTCATGCCCGTGCCGATCCCGATCACCACGCCCCACAGCGCGATGAGCTGCCAGACTTCGGTCATGCCGAGCGAGAGCACGAGCGCCGAGACGACGATGAGCTGGGCGGCGAGCGTGACGTTGCGCAGGCCGTACCGGTTGAGCAGGGCTGCGGCGAACGGCGCCATCAGCCCGAACAGGATGAAGCGGATCGACAGCGCGGAGGAGATCTCCGCCGTGCTCCAGCCGAACTCCTTCTGAAGCGGCACGATGAACACACCGGGCGCGCCGACCGTGCCGGCGCTGATCAGCGCGGCGAGAAAGGTCACGCCGACCATCACCCAGCCGTAGTGAATGTTGCGGCGGGAAAGCGCTGCCGCGAGCCAGTTCGAGATCATTGGGCCTCAATCTTGGTTTGCGAGCCCCGGGAGACTCGCGTCGTCGTTACACTCTGGCACAGGCGAGGGAAGGCTGAAATGACAGGCTTCCCTCAGTTTCGGCCATTGCGGACGGCTAGTGCGCCGGCCGCTCCACCGCGATGGCCGTGGCTTCGCCGCCGCCGATGCAGAGCGCGGCAATCCCGCGTCTGAGGTTCTGCGCCTCGAGCGCATGCAGCAGCGTCACGATCAGCCGCGCGCCGGTGGCACCGATCGGGTGTCCGAGTGCGCAGGCGCCGCCGTTGATGTTGAGCTTTTCGCGGGGAATGCCGAGATCGCGCTGCGCAGCCATCGCGACCACGGCGAACGCCTCGTTGATCTCGAACAGGTCGACATCGGAGGCAGCCCAGCCGACCTTGTCGAGCAGCTTGCGGATCGCCGGAATCGGCGCCGTGGTGAACCATTGCGGCTCCTGGCTGTGAGTGGCGTGGCCCTTGATCTCGGCGAGAACAGGCAGGCCGCCCCGATCGGCGAGCGAGCGCGTCGTCAGCACCAGCGCAGCGGCGCCGTCGGCATTGGCGGAGGAGGCCGCCGGCGTGATGGTGCCGTTGGCGCGGAACGCCGGCTTCAATCCGGGAATCTTGGCCGGGTCAACCTTCAGCGGATGCTCGTCATTGGCGATGACGCGCGGGCCGCCTTTCTCGGTCAGCGTGATCGGTGCGATCTCGGCCTTGAACGCGCCGCCCTCGACCGCCTTGCGGGCGCGGCTGAGCGTCTCCATGGCATAGGCGTCCTGGTCCTTGCGGGTGAACTGATAGGCTTCAGCCGTGGCCTCGCCGAAATCGCCCATGGAGCGGCCGGTCTCGTAGGCGTCCTCGAGCCCGTCCATCATCATGTGGTCGATGATGCGGTCATGGCCGACGCGATAGCCGCCGCGCGCCTTGGCGAGCAGATAAGGCGCGTTGCTCATGCTCTCCATGCCGCCGGAGACGACGATCTCGGCCGAGCCGGCGCGGATGATGTCGTGCGCCAACATGGTCGCCTTCATGCCGGAGCCGCAGACCTTGTTCACCGTGGTGGCGCCGGTGGCATCGGGCAGACCGGCGCCACGCGCCGCCTGGCGCGCCGGCGCCTGGCCTTGTCCGGCCGGAAGCACGCAGCCCATGAAGACCTCGTCGACCTTTTCGGGCGCGAGTTTGGCGCGCTCCAGCGCCGCGCCGATCACGTGCGATCCGAGCTTCTGGGCGGCAAGCGGCGACAATTCGCCCATGAAGCGACCGAGCGGGGTGCGGGCGGCGGAGACGATGACGACGGGATCGGCGGCTTCGGCCATGACGAGAACTCCCTGCGATGACGGGTGAGATTATGGTCATCATATGATGCGGCGCAAAAAATGCAACCGCGCCAGGGATGAGAAAATGTCGTGGTTCAGATGAGATTTGGTCGTTCGATTGGAGGAGTATGGGGCAACTTGTTGTGTAGCGGCCACCCGACACCTGGCTGTCATTGCCCCGCCTTCGCGGGGCAATGACACGGTTAGCGGAGCCTACCGCTTCCGGTTCACAAATGCCTGCATCAGCCGCGTCGGCTCGTCGGTCAGGAACGACTCGCCGAACACTTTCACACTGAGGTTCACCGACTCCGTCAGCGGCAGTTCCTCCCATTGCCGCAGCAGTGCCTTCTGCGATCGCAGCGCCTCGGGGCCGCATTCGAGCAGCGCCTTCACGGTGTGCTCGATCACGGCATCGAGCTCGCCTTCCGGTGCGACCTTGTCGATCAGTCCCCAGGCCAGCGCGGTCGGGGCGTCGATGTTCTCCGCCGTCATCACCAGCCAGCGCGCACGGGCCCAGCCGATCAGGCGCGGTAGGAGCGCCGCATGGATCACCGAGGGGATGCCGACGCGCACCTCCGGCATGCCGAAATGCGCATCATGCGCGGCAATGCGGAAGTCGCAGGCCGCCGCCACTTCGAGCCCGCCGCCGAGGCACCAGCCGGGCATCCGTGCGATCACCGGGGCAGGGAAGGCACGCACCGCCTCGCAGAGATCGCGCAGGCGGCTGATGAAGGTTTCGGCGGATTTCTGGTCGAGCTTGGCCATCTCCTTGATGTCTGCGCCGCCGATCATGCTCTTCTCGCTCTGGCCGCGCAGCACCACGACCCGAATGCTGCGGTCGGATGCGAGCTGCTGGAGGCCTTCGCGCACGGCCTCGGTGACCGGTGAGCCGAGAATGTTGAGCGGGCCGGCGTTGCAGATCGCGACATGAACGACGCCGCGCGCATCGCGCGTCACGCCGCAGTGGTTGTTGAGCATTTCCATCGTGGCATCTCGAAGGTTTCGTGGACGCGTGCGAGGCGCACTGGTCGGGATCACTTCCGGGCCGAAACGGCCGGCTTGTCAAGCGGGCCCACGCGACCGAGTTGCCAGCGCGAAGTCCGTGGCATAGTATGAGGATTATCATACAAATGGACATGTCATGACCCAACTCGATCAGCTCGATCTGTTTTCGCCCGAACGGCGGCGTGAGCGCGTGGTGGACTGGCAGGTGCCGGCGCCGGTCGCGAAAGTGGCAATGGGCCTGTCGGGCATGGACGCCATGCTCGGCATTCGCGACGGCCGGCTGCCGCCGCCGCCCTTTGCGAAACTGATCGGTTTCACGGTGGGATTGGTCGAGCCGGGCCGGATCGTCATGGAACTGGAGCCGCGCGAAGATCTCGAAAACACCATCGGTCTCCTCCACGGCGCGACCGCAGCGGCGCTTCTCGATACGGCTATGGGATGTGCGATCTCGACCCGGCTCGAGGCCGGGCAAAGCTCGGTGACCCTCGATCTGAAGTTGACCTATTTGCGCCCGCTGTCGGTTCGCTCCGGGCTGATCTCGGCCGAAGGCAAGGTGATCAAGCTGGGACGCCAGACCAGCTACACCGAGGGCTTTGTCCGCGACGGCAAGGGGGCCCTGGCGGTCCACGCAACTGCAACCTTTTCCATGATCGGCGCAACTTAACATGAATTAATGCACCGATTTCGGCATTTGCGTGTTATGAGATGACTCTCGACATCCAATGAGATCCGCATGCGCTACTCCCCGGAACACAAGCTGGAAACCCACGACCGCATCGTGAAGAAGGCCTCCGTGCGGCTGCGCGAGAAGGGTGCCCATGGCATCGGCGTCGCCGATCTCATGAAGGAGGCGGGCCTGACCCATGGCGGCTTCTACGCGCATTTCGATTCCCGCGAGGCGCTGGTGATCGAGGCCTTTGGCTATGCCATGGACCGCTCGATGGAGCACTGGCGCAAGCTTACCGGCGAGGCCGCTCCCGAAAAGCGCCTGGCGCTGATCGCGGAAAGCTATCTGTCCACGCTGCACCGCGACAATCCCGGCCATGGCTGCTCGATCCCCGCTCTGGGCGCCGAGATCGCCCGCGAGAGCCCGAAGACACGCAAGGCCTTTGCCGGCAAGCTCGACCAGATGATCGAGATGATGACCGACTATATCCCGAACATGCCACGCAAGGCCGCGCGCAAGCAGGCGATCGCGACGCTCGCGACGATGGTCGGCACCATGCTGCTGGCGCGCGTCGCCGGATCGAACGAATTGTCGGACGAGGTGCTGAAGGCAGGCCGGGATAGCGCGCTCGATGGCGTGAAGCGCGAGCCAAAGGTGCCTGCTGTGAAGAAGGTGAAGCAGGGTTAGCCGAGCTCGGCAGCGGCGTTCACCGTCCCGCAAACAGCGCCCGCTCGCGCTCGACGATCTCGCTGATGTAGTCCGCCACCGCCCTGATCCGCGCGAGGTCCTTGCTGTCGGCGTGCATCAGCATCCAGAATGTTCGCATGATCGAGATGTCGTCCGGCAACACTGCGACAAGCTGCGGATGATCGCTCGCCATGAAATGCGG
This sequence comes from Bradyrhizobium sp. CCBAU 25338, assembly GCF_028128965.1. Classification (NCBI taxonomy): domain Bacteria; kingdom Pseudomonadati; phylum Pseudomonadota; class Alphaproteobacteria; order Hyphomicrobiales; family Nitrobacteraceae; genus Bradyrhizobium; species Bradyrhizobium sp. CCBAU 25338. The sequence goes on along the minus strand of NZ_LFKY01000036.1, from coordinate 39,235 downwards.
CAGCACGGCAATGCCGAAGCCCGAGAGCGTAGCATTGAGCTGAGCGATCAGATTGGCGCTGCGAAAGCGTGCGGAAATCCGCGGCGACACCTGCGGCAGATAGTCGAGCTCCGGCGTGAACAGCAGCTCCTCGATGTAGCCGACGAAGCGGTGCTGCGGTAGGTCTTGCCGTGACGAGATCCTGGGAAAGCGGTCGAGATAGGCTGGCGCGGCATAGAGCCCGAGGCGGTAATCGAGCAGCTTGCGGCCGACGATGCGGCCTTCCTTCGGCATGGTCAGGCTGATGGCGATATCAGCCTCGCGCTTGGAGAGACTGAACAGCCGCGCGGTTGCCACAAGTTGCAAATCGAGATCGGGATAGCGGTCGGCGAAGGGGGCGAGCCGTGGCGCCAGGAAGGCAGTGCCGAACCCGTCGGGCGCGCCGATCCGCACGGTGCCGGTCAGCCGCGCCACCGAGCCGCCGACCTGCTCCTGGTTGGCGACGATGGTCGATTCCATCGCTTCCGCACTGTCGGCGACGCGCTGGCCTGCCTCGGTGAGGAGATAGCCGGTCTTGCGCCGGTCAAACAGCTTGGCCGACAGGTGCTTTTCCAGCCGATCGACGCGGCGGATCACCGTGGCATGGTCGACGCCGAGCTGTTTTGCCGCAGCCGAGACCGAGCCGCCCCGCACGATGGCCAGCACGAAGCGAAAGTCGTCCCAGTCGATAGCGCCTTGATCCAGCATTTTCGCACATCTATGGTGCAATATCTCAGACTTGAATCCTATAAAATGCAGGTCGATAGGATTTGTCAAAGCGACCACGCTCGGCCTGAAGGAGATCATCCCATGCGTTCAATCGGACATTTCATCGGTGGCAAGGAGGTCAAGGGCACCTCGGGCCGCACCGCCGACGTTTTCGAGCCGATGACCGGTGACGTCCAGGCCAAGGTGGCGCTGGCCTCCAAGGCCGAGGTTCGCGCCGCCGTCGAGAACGCGCGCGCAGCACAGCCCGAGTGGGCCGCGACCAACCCGCAGCGCCGCGCCCGCGTCATGATGAAGTTCGTCGAGCTGGTGCAGCGCGATTACGACAAGCTCGCCGAGTTGCTCGCCCGCGAGCACGGCAAGACCGTGCCCGACGCCAAGGGCGACATCCAGCGCGGCCTCGAGGTCGCCGAGTTCGCCTGCGGCATTCCGCATCTGATGAAGGGCGAGTACACCGAAGGCGCCGGCCCCGGCATCGACATCTATTCGATGCGCCAGCCGCTCGGCGTCGTCGCGGGCATCACGCCGTTCAATTTCCCGGCGATGATCCCGATGTGGAAGTTTGCGCCGGCGATCGCCTGCGGCAACGCCTTCATCCTGAAGCCGTCGGAGCGCGACCCCGGCGTGCCGATGCTGCTCGCTGAACTCATGATGGAAGCGGGCCTGCCGGCCGGCATCCTCAACGTCGTCAACGGCGACAAGGAGGCGGTCGACGCCATCCTCGACGATCCCGACGTCAAGGCCATCGGCTTCGTCGGCTCGACTCCGATCGCGCAGTACATCTACGAGCGCGCCGCGCAGACCGGCAAGCGCTGCCAGTGCTTCGGCGGCGCCAAGAACCACGCCATCATCATGCCCGATGCCGACATGGACCAGGCCGTCGACGCGTTGATCGGCGCCGGCTACGGCTCGGCCGGCGAACGCTGCATGGCCGTGTCCGTCGCGGTGCCCGTCGGCAAGTCCACCGCGGACCGGCTGATGGAAAAGCTGATCCCGCGTGTCGAGAGCCTCAAGATCGGCACCTCGATCGATCCGTCGGCCGATTACGGCCCGCTGGTCACACGCGAGGCGGTCGAGAAGGTCAAGGGCTACATCGACATCGGCATCAAGGAAGGCGCGACGCTGGCCGTCGACGGCCGCGGCTTCAAGATGCAGGGCTACGAGAACGGCTTCTATCTCGGCGGGTCGCTGTTCGACAACGTCACCAAGGACATGCGGATCTACAAGGAAGAGATCTTCGGCCCCGTGCTCTCGGTGGTGCGCGCGCACGACTACAAGGAAGCGCTGGCGCTGCCGTCGGACCACGACTACGGCAACGGCGTTGCCATCTTCACCCGCGATGGCGACGCCGCGCGCGACTTCGCGGCCAAGGTGAACGTCGGCATGGTCGGCATCAACGTGCCGATCCCGGTGCCGATCGCCTATTACACCTTCGGCGGCTGGAAGAAGTCCGGCTTCGGCGATCTCAACCAGCACGGCCCGGACTCGATCCGCTTCTACACCAAGACCAAGACGGTGACCTCGCGCTGGCCGTCCGGCGTCAAGGAAGGTGCGGAGTTCTCGATCCCGCTGATGAAGTGATCCTCTCAGGAGCGAGGCCGGGATGCAGTTCGCTCTGAACGAGGATCAGATCGCGGTTCGCGACATGGCGTTGGCGTTTGCGGCGGAAAAGATCGCGCCGCATGCGCTGCGCTGGGACGAGGAGAAGCACTTTCCCGTCGACGTCATGCGCGAGGCTGCCACGCTCGGCATGGGCGGCATCTATATCCGCGACGATGTCGGCGGCTCCGCCATGACGCGGTTCGATGCGGCGCTGATCTTCGAGGCGCTGGCGACGGGCTGCCCGACCACCTCAGCCTTCATCTCCATCCACAACATGGCGAGCTGGATGATCGATGCCTTCGGCAGCGACACCCAGCGCCACACATGGCTGCCAAGGCTCTGCACCATGGAGCTGATCGCCAGCTACTGCCTGACCGAGCCGGGCGCCGGCTCGGATGCGGCAGCGCTGCGCACCCGCGCGGTACGCGACGGCGACCACTATGTCCTCAACGGCCAGAAGCAATTCATCTCCGGCGCAGGCGGCACCGATCTCCTGGTCGCGATGGTCAGGACCGGCGGCGACGGCCCCGGCGGCATCTCAACCCTCGTCATCGACGGCAAGACGCCGGGCGTCTCCTTCGGTGCCAATGAGCGCAAGATGGGCTGGAACGCGCAGCCGACCCGCGCGGTGATGTTCGAGAACGCCCGTGTGCCGGTTGCCAATCGGCTCGGCGAGGAGGGCGTGGGTTTCAAGATCGCGATGGCCGGTCTCGACGGCGGCCGCCTCAACATCACGGCATGCTCGCTCGGTGGCGCGCAGACCGCGCTCGACAAGGCGCGCGCCTACATGAAGGAGCGCAAGGCGTTTGGAAAGCGCCTCGACGAATTCCAGGCGCTGCAATTCCGCCTCGCCGACATGGCGATCGAGCTCGAGGCCGCGCGCACCTTCCTGTGGCGTGCCGCGGCAGCGCTGGACCGCAAGGACCCCGACGCCACGATGCTGTGTGCGATGGCCAAGCGCTTCGGCACCGATGTCGGCTTCGAGGTCGCCAACCACGCGCTCCAGCTTCACGGCGGCTACGGCTACCTCAGCGAGTACGGCATCGAGAAGATCGTGCGCGACCTGCGCGTGCACCAGATCCTCGAAGGCACCAACGAAATCATGCGGCTCATCGTGGCGCGCAAGCTGATCGAGGGCGCGCGATGAGCTCGGCGGAGGAGGGCGATCTCATCGTTCGCCGCGAGGGCGCCGCGGGCGTGATCCGGCTCAACCGTCCGAAGGCGATCAACGCCATGACGTTGGAGATGTCCATCGGCATCGATGCGGCGCTGGACCGGTTCGAAACCGATCCGGACGTTGCCGTCATCGTGCTCGAAGGTGCCGGCGAGCGCGGCCTCTGCGCGGGTGGCGACATCCGCGGCCTCTGGGAGAGCTCGCGCGAAGGCGGCGATCTCGGCGCGCGGTTCTGGCGCCAGGAATACGTCATGAATGCGCGGATCGCGAAATATCCGAAGCCCTATGTTGCGTTCATGGACGGCCTCGTCATGGGCGGCGGCGTCGGCCTCTCCGGCCATGCCAGCCACCGCGTCGTCACCGACCGCACCAAGCTCGCGATGCCCGAAGTCGGGCTCGGCTTTTTCCCCGATGTCGGCGGCACCTGGCTGCTGTCGCGCTCGCCCGGCGAGATCGGCACTTATTTCGGCCTGACCGGGCAGACGATGAACGGGCCGGACGCCATCCACGCCAAGTTCGCGGATGCCGTGGTGCCGGCAGCCAAATGGCCGGAGCTGCGGGAGGCGCTGACCAAGGTTCGCCGGGGTGCGACCGCCGCCGAGGTGAGCAAGCTCATCAATGGCTTTAGCACCGGCGAAGCTAAAGGACCGGTTGCGGCCAAGCAGGCGGCCATCGACGCTCTGTTCGGCTTCGACCGCATGGAGGACATCGTCGCGGCGCTGAGGCGTGACGGCTCCGAATTCGCACAGGCCACGCTGAAGACGCTCAACGAGAAATCGCCGCGCGGCATGGTGGTGACGCTGAAACTGCTGCGGCTCGCGCGCACGGCGTCGAACCTGGAGGAGTGCCTGGTGCGCGAATACCGCGCCGCGCTGGAAGTCTTCCGCAGCGACGATTTCCGCGAGGGCGTGCGTGCCGCGGTGATCGACAAGGACCGCAATCCGGCCTGGTCGCCGCCGCGGATCGAGGATGTGACGCCAGAGATGCTTACGCCGTATCTCGCCGAGATCGGCGCCGACGAACTGAAGTTCAACTAATCAACGCTGCAGCGGAGGAAACCACAATGGCCACGATCGCATTCATCGGTCTCGGCAACATGGGCGGCCCGATGGCCGCCAATCTGGTCAAGGCCGGCCACAAGGTGGTGGCGTTCGACCTCGTCGAGGCCTCCCGCAATCAAGCCAAGGCTGACGGCGCCGGCATCGCCGACAGCGCCGCGGGCGCGGTGAAGGGCGCCGATGTCGTCGTCACCATGCTCCCCGCAGGCAAGCACGTGCTTGGCGTCTGGAACGAGGTCGTTCCAGCCATGACCAGGGGCGCGCTGATCATCGATAGCTCCACCATCGACGTCGAAAGCGCGCGGCAAGCGCACGCGCTGGCCGCCAAGCACGGCGTGCTCTCGGTCGACGCGCCGGTCTCCGGCGGGACCGGCGGCGCCAAGGGCGCAACGCTCACCTTCATGTGCGGTGGCGAGGAGAAGGCGTTTGCAGCCGCCAAGCCGGTGCTCGAAAGCATGGGCAAGAAGATCGTCCATTGCGGCGGCGCCGGCGCAGGGCAGGCTGCAAAAATCTGCAACAACATGATCCTCGGCATTTCCATGATCGCGGTGAGCGAGGCCTTCGCGCTTGGTGAAAAGCTCGGGCTCTCGCACCAGGCGCTGTTCGACGTTGCTTCGACCTCGTCCGGCCAGTGCTGGTCGCTGACGACCTATTGCCCGGTGCCGGGCCCGGTGCCGACCTCGCCGGCGAACAACGACTACAAGCCGGGCTTCGCCTCGGCCCTGATGGTGAAGGATCTGACGCTGGCGCAGGACGCGGCGAAGGCTGCGGGCGCCGCCACGCCGCTCGGCAAGCATGCGCAGGAGATCTATCAGTCTTTCGACGCAGCCGGGCAGGGCGGGGTGGATTTTTCCGGAATTATCAAGCACGTTAGGAGTCTGGCCGGGAAAGCTTGATGACGACATTCCAGGAAGCGCGCGCGTTTCTGCTAAAGCACCGCACGGAATACGAGGCGGCGGTCAAAGGATTCCGCTGGCCCGATCCGGTTGCATTCAACTGGGCGCTCGACTGGTTCGACGCCGAGCTGGCGGCGAATGCGGACAGCAAGGATCGTCCCGCGCTCTGGATTGTCGATGCCGCACAGGACAAGCAGACAAAATTATCATTCGCGGCGCTCTCGAAGCGCTCCAACCAGGTCGCCAACTTCCTCCGCGCGCAGGGCCTCAAGCGCGGCGACCACCTTTTGCTGCTGCTCGGCAACGTGGTTCCGTTGTGGGAGACGATGCTGGCGGCGATGAAGCTCGGCGTCGTCGTGATTCCAGCGACGACACTGCTCACCGCCGACGAGCTGCGCGACCGGCTCGATCGCGGCAAGGCGAAGGCGGTCGTGGCCGCCGAGGATCAGGTCGCCAAATTCGCGAGCCTGGGCGCCGAGAACGTCGTTCGCATCGTGGTCGGCGCGGCTTCCAACGGCTGGCTCGCCTATGACGAGGCGGCCAAAATGCCGGAGGGCTTCACGCCGGATGGCCTGACCAACGCCGACGACCCGATGCTGCTCTATTTCACCTCGGGCACGACGGCAAAACCAAAGCTGGTGCGGCACAGCCAGCGCAGCTATCCGGTCGGCCATCTCTCGACCATGTACTGGATCGGACTGAAGCCCGGCGACATCCACCTCAACATCTCGTCGCCCGGCTGGGCCAAGCACGCCTGGAGCTGTTTCTTCGCGCCATGGAACGCGGGCGCGACCGTGTTCGTGGTCAACCAGCCGCGCTTCGATGCCAAGGCGCTGCTCGCCACCATCGGCCGCTGCGGCGTCACCACGCTGTGTGCGCCGCCGACCGTTTGGCGGCTGTTCATTCAGGAGAACCTTGCATCGTTCAAGGTGGCCTTGCGCGAGGTCTGCGGCGCAGGCGAACCACTGAACCCTGAAGTGATCGATCAGGTGCGGGCCGCCTGGGGCCTCACCATCCGTGACGGATACGGCCAGACCGAAACCACGGCGCTCGCCGGCAACTCGCCGGGCCAGAAGATCAAGGTCGGCTCGATGGGCCGGCCGCTGCCGGGCTATCGCGTCCAGATCAGCGACGCCGATGGGAACCCGGCGAAGGAAGGCGAGGTCGCGCTGGTGCTCGGGACCGAGCGCCCGGCCGGCCTGATGCAGGGCTATCAAAGTGATGACGGCAAACTGTCCGGCGCAGAGGGCGAGCTCTATCGCAGCGGCGATGTCGTGTTCGAAGACGACGAGGGCTATCTCACCTTCGTCGGCCGCTCCGACGACGTGTTCAAGTCGTCGGATTACCGCATCAGTCCGTTCGAGCTCGAGAGCGTACTGCTGGAGCATGAGCTGGTCGCGGAAGCCGCGGTGGTGCCGAGCCCGGATCCGATCCGGCTCGCCATTCCCAAGGCCTTCGTGCTGCTGACGTCGGGCGCGCAGCGTTCACCCGAGACAGCGTTCTCCATCTTCAAACATCTCCACACGCGCCTCGCGCCATTCAAGCGCATCCGTCGTCTCGAAATCGTCACCGAGCTGCCGAAGACGATCTCTGGAAAAATCCGTCGCGTCCAGCTACGACGGCTGGAACGCGACAATGATCGCGACGATCCGCTGCGCGGCCGGGAATTCCGCGAGGAGGATTTTCCGGAGCTGGCAAAGACACGGAGCGAGACCTAAGTGAACGAAGTCTGGAAGAAGCCGCCGATTACGCTTCAGGCCTATCAGGCCATGGTCGGCAAGGAGATCGGCGTGTCCTCGTGGCACCTGATCGACCAGCCCCGCATCGACACCTATGCTGACGTGATCGAGGATCACCAGTTCATCCACGTCGACCCTGAAAGAGCCAGGAAGGAAACCGCTTTCGGCGGCACCATCGCGCACGGCTTCCTGACGATGTCGCTGCTGTCGATCATGTCGTACGAGGTGATGCCCGTCATCGCAGGCACCACGATGGGGGTGAATTACGGCTTCGACAAATTGCGCTTCATCTCACCGGTCCGCTCGGGCAAGCGCGTCCGCGGCCGTTTCGTGCTGGCCGAGGCCAAGCTGCGCAAGCCCAACGAGTTGCAGTCCCGCACCAACGTCACGGTCGAGATCGAAGGCGAGGACAAGCCCGCGCTGGTCGCGGATTGGCTCGGCCTGATCTATTTCGCCTGATACCGCGTGTCGTTGCCGGGCTTGACCCGGCAACCCATCGCTGCTCAAAAGCTCTTCGATTTTGATGGATAGCCGGGTCAAGCCCGGCCGTCACGAACTAGCATCCAGGAAACGCAAACATGGCAATCAGGTTCGACGGACGCGTCGCCATCGTCACCGGCGCGGGCAATGGTCTCGGCAAGGCGCATGCGCTGGGATTGGCCAGCCGCGGCGCCAAGGTCGTGGTCAACGATTTCGGCGGCGCGCGTGACGGCAGCGGCGGCTCGCTATCACCGGCCGAAGCTGTGGTCGAGGAGATCCGCAAAGCCGGCGGCACCGCGATGGCCGACGGCGCGGACGTGTCGAATTTCGAACAGGTCACCGCCATGGTCGAGCGCGCCACCAAGGAGTGGGGCAGCGTCGATCTCCTGTGCGCCAATGCCGGCATTTTGCGCGACAAGTCGTTCGGCAAGATGGAGGTAGCCGATTTCCAGAAGGTGCTCGACGTGCACCTCGTCGGCACCTTCTATTGCTGCAAGGCGGCCTGGGCCGGCATGCGCGACCGCAATTACGGCCGCATCGTGCTGACGACGTCGTCGTCCGGCCTCTACGGTAATTTCGGCCAGGCCAATTACGGCGCGGCCAAGTCCGGCATGGTCGGCCTGATGAATGTGCTTGCGGAAGAGGGCCGCAAGAACAACATCCGCGTCAACATCATCTCGCCGACGGCGGCGACCCGCATGACCGAAGAGCTGCTGCCGCCACAGGCGCTGCAACTGATGAAGCCGAACGCGATCACGCCGGCGGTCGAGTATATGCTCAGCGAGGATGCGCCAACCCGCACCATCATGGGCGCCGGCGCCGGCTCCTTCGCCGTGATCAAGATTCTGGAGAGCGAAGGCATCAACCTGCCGGAGAGCGAGTGGACGCCCGATGCGGTCGCCGCGCATTTCGAAGAGATCAGCGACATGTCGAAGGCGAAAGCGCTGCAAGGCGCCTTCGAGCAGACGCAGAAATACGTCGCGCAGGCCGCGGCACGGGCGGGGATCAAGCTCTAGCCACGCCGTCATTCCCGGGCGATGCGAACGGCTGGCCCCGGAACGTACCTTCCGTCATGGCCGGGCTTGTCCCGGCCATCCACGTTCCTGGCACCACGCGCGTGGCTTTCGTGGATGGCCGGGACAAGCCCGGCCATGACGACCCGTTCCTTGGTGTCCAGCTTGGCCTAAACTCCCGCCATGACCTCATCTGAACCCCACGTCGCCATTGTCGGCGCCGGCCCCGCCGGGCTGATGGCGGCGGAGGTACTGGCGCAGGGCGGCGCCCGCGTCACCGTCTACGACGCCATGCCATCGGCAGGCCGCAAATTCCTGATGGCCGGCCGCGGCGGGCTCAATCTCACCCACAGCGAGCCGCTGCCGCAGTTCATGACGCGCTATCGCGAGGCGGCACCGAAGCTGCAAGCGGCGATCGAGGCGTTCCCGCCGGACGCGCTGCGCGCCTGGAGCGAGGCGCTGGGTGAGGCGACCTTCGTCGGCACCAGCGGGCGGGTGTTTCCGAAAGCGTTCAAGGCCTCGCCCTTGCTGCGCGCGTGGCTGCGGCGGCTCGATGCCGCCGGCGTGCGCTTTGCGTTTCGTCATCGCTGGATTGGCTGGGACGAGCACGGCCGATTGCTGTTTCGCACCAGCGGCGGCCAACGGTCGATCGAGGCCAGGGCAGTGGTGCTCGCGCTTGGCGGCGCAAGCTGGCCGCGGCTCGGATCGGACGGCGGCTGGACCGGTCTTCTCGCCGCAAGGGGCATTGCCGTCTCGAAGCTGCGGCCGGCCAATTCCGGCTTCACGGTCGCATGGTCCGATGTGTTCCGCGACCGTTTCGAGGGCCAGCCGCTCAAGGGCGTGGCGCTGACGATCGGCGCACACACGGTGCGCGGCGAAGCGATGATTACGCGTGGCGGCATCGAAGGCGGCGCGATCTACGCGCTGTCGGCCGAGCTGCGCGAGGCGGTGCTGGGTCTCGGGCAGGCGACGCTGATGATCGCGCTGCGGCCGGACCTTGCCGTCGCCGACCTGACAACGCGCCTGTCGGGCACGCGCGGCAAGCAATCGCTGGCGAACTTCCTGCGCAAGGCGACGCAATTGTCGCCGGTCGGTATCGGCCTGATGCAGGAGGCGGCCATCGCATCCGGCCGGCCTCTGGCGTCGTTCTCACCGGCCGAGCTCGCGCGCCTGATCAATGCCATTCCGGTTCGGCTCACCGGCGTCGCCCCGATCGATCGGGCGATCTCGACGGCAGGCGGAATCATTTTCGACGAGCTCGACGAACACTTCATGTTGCGCAAGCTGCCCGGCGTGTTCGCGGCCGGCGAGATGCTGGATTGGGAGGCGCCAACGGGCGGCTATCTGCTGCAGGCGTCCTTCGCGACCGGGGCTTCGGCGGGCAGGGGCGTGCTGGGCTGGCTCGCCCAACTGCAGAAATCGTAGGGTGGGCAAAGGCGCGAAGCGCCGTGCCCACCATCTTTCGCAGGCACGGCGAGAAAGTCGTGGGCACGCTTCGCTTTGCCCACCCTACGGCAGTGCGCTCCCTACCTCAACTTCCCCCGCGCGGCCACCGGCAGCGTGCCGATGATCTCCTCGCCGCGCACCATCACCACTTCGTCCATCATGTTGACGACGACGCAAACGTGGTTCGGCACGATGCGGACGACGTCGCCGACATTCGGCCGCGTGTTGCTGCGGGAGAGGTCGAGGAAGCCGTGCTCCTCGGCGAATTTCGCGATCTTGGCCTCGGGATGCTCCAGGATCAGGCCGTGGCCGTCGAGGCCGCCGGTATCTGACGTCAGCGTCTTAGAGCCGGCATCGAGGATGCCGCGCTCGGGCGCGGCGCGGCTCACGACGGTCGAATAGATGTGCAGGGCGCAATCGTCCCAGCTGGCGACACCGGCGGCGACTTGCATGCGATCGTTGTAGATATAGGTGCCGAAGCGATGCTCGGTGCCGCCCTTGAGCTTGCCGAGATTGACGAGATTCGGCGTGCCGCCGGTCGAAACGATCTTGGCATCGAGCCCGTGCGCCCGCACGCCGGCCAGCGCCTCGTCATAGAACTTCTGTGCCTCCGCCCAGCCGGTCTCGGTCGGATACAGCATGAAGCCGGCGAACTCGAGCCCCGTGGAGGCTGCGATCTCACGCGCCAGCGCGATCGCCTCGGCCGGCGTCTCGACACCCGCACGCTTGCGGCCGGTGTCGCATTCGACGACGACCGAAAGCGGGCGGCCGGATGCTGCGGCTGCCTTGGGCAACCCGGCGACGACGGTCGAGTTATCGGCGGCCACCGTCATGTTTGCCTTCGCCTGCAGCGCGCCGAGCCGCGCCATCTTCTCCTCGCCGAGCAGATTGTAGCTGATCAGGATGTCGTCGATGCCCGCATTGGCCATGATCTCGGCTTCGCCCAGCTTCTGGCAGGTAATGCCCTTGGCGCCGGCCGCGACCTGCATCCTGGCGATGGTCGGGTTCTTGTGCGTCTTGATGTGCGGGCGGTTGGCGACGCCCGCGTCATCGCAGGCCTTCTGGATGCGCGCGATGTTGCGCTCGACCCTGTCCATGTCGATGACGGCGCAGGGCGTGCCGTATTCGCGGGCGATCTTGGCGGCGAGGGGCGTGGTCATGGAGGTCCTTCAGTTGGCGCGTATTCTGATCGCAAAACCGGTACCCACTTTTGCGGAATACGCGCTATGCCTGTTCAATCTCTTCGCGGAGCATTTCGAGTTCGAGCCAGCGCTCTTCGGCAGCAGACAATTCTTCATGCGCCTTGGCGATCGCGGCGGAGGTTTCGTCGAATTTCCTGCGATCCCTGGTGTAGAGATCGGGATCGTCGAGCACGCGCTGCAATCTTGCAATATCTGCCTGCAACGTCTCCATCTTCTTCGGCAGCGTTTCCAGCGCGTGTTTCTCGTTGAAGCTCAGCTTCCGCTTGGGCGCCGATGAGGCAGCAGTAGGCCGCTCCTCTTTCTTCTCCGCCAGGGCTTGCGCCTTCGCCGCCTCACGCTTGAGGTCGGCGCCGCGCTGCGCCAGCATGTCGCTGTAGCCGCCGGCATATTCGACCCACTTGCCGTTGCCCTCAGGCGCGATCACGGAGGTGACGACGCGGTCGAGAAAATCGCGGTCGTGGCTGATCAGGATCACCGTGCCTTCGTAGTCGCCGAGCATCTCCTCGAGCACGTCGAGCGTCTCGAGATCGAGATCGTTGGTCGGCTCGTCCAGCACCAGGAGGTTCGACGGCTTTGCCAGCGCGCGCGCCAGCATCAGCCGGCCGCGTTCGCCGCCCGAGAGTACTTCGAGCGGCGTGCCGCGCTGCTCCTGCGCGAACAGAAAGTCCTTCATGTAGCCGACGACATGCTTCGGCTTGCCGCCCACCATGATTTGGTCGCCGCGGCCACCGGTCAGCGCTTCCGCCAGCGTCGACTTGGGATCGAGGCTTTCGCGGTGCTGGTCGAGCGTCGCCATCTCCAGATTGGCACCCAACCGCACCGTACCGGAATCAGGTTGCATGCCGCCGGTGAGCAGGTTGACCAGCGTGGTCTTGCCGGCGCCGTTCGGGCCGATGATGCCGAGCCGGTCGCCACGCTGGATGCGGGTGGAAAAGTTCTCGACGATCTTGCGCTCGCCATAGGCCTTGGTGATGGATTTCGCCTCGATCACCAGCTTGCCGGATTGCTCGGCTTCAGCCGCCGCCAGATTGGCGCTGCCGGCGGTGCCGCGATAGTTGCGGCGCTGGTCGCGTAGCGCATGCAGATTGGCGAGCCGCTTGACGTTGCGCTTGCGCCGGCCGGAGACGCCGTGGCGCAGCCAGTGCTCCTCGTCGACGATCTTGCGGTCGAGCTTGTGCTGGTCGCGCTCTTCTTCCGCCAGCACTTCGTCGCGCCAGCTCTCGAACGAGGCAAAGCCGCGGTCGATCTGCTTGATCCTGCCGCGGTCGAGCCAGGCGGTGGAGCGCGAGAGATTGCTGAGAAAGCGGCGGTCGTGGCTGATGATCACCAGCGCGCTGCGGCGGCTGTCGAGCTCCTTTTCCAGCCATTCGATGGTGGAGAGATCGAGATGGTTGGTCGGCTCGTCCAGCAGCAGGATGTCGGGCGAGGGCGCAAGCACATACGCCAGCGCCGCGCGGCGGGCCTCGCCGCCGGAGAGATTGTGCGGGTTCTCGTTGCCGGTCAGCCCGAGCTGCTCCAGCAGATAGCGCGCCTGGTAAGGATCGTCGCCGGGGGCGAGGCCGGCCTCGACATAGGCAAGGATGGTCTTGTGCTCGCCAAAGTCGGGCTCCTGCGGCAGGTAGCGAACCGTGGCGCCCGGCTGCACGAAGCGCGTGCCGGAGTCGGGCTCGACGAGGCCGGCCGCGATCTTGAGCAGCGTCGACTTGCCTGAGCCGTTGCGGCCGATCAGGCAGACGCGCTCGGATGGCGCGACGTTGAGCTCCACGCCTGACAACAGCGGCGTGCCGCCGAAGGTCAGCCTGATGTCTTTCAACTGGATCAGCGGCGGCGCCATGGTCAGCCCTGACTCGTGGCGGCCGCATCCGTGCGGCGGCGCTGGATCCGGCGCAGCGTCTGGTCGAGCGCCGAGAGGAAGGCGGAGCGGTCACGCGGCGCGAACGATCGCGGTCCGCCGGTGACTTCGCCGGCCGAGCGCAGATCGGTCATCAGGTTGCGCACCGCCAGCGTCATCCCGATCGATTCTTCCGTGAAGGGCTTTCCATTCGGCGCGATCACGTCGGCGCCCGCCTTCACGCACCGGCTGGCCAGCGGAATGTCGGATGTCACGACGACGTCGCCGGGCCTGGCGCGCTCCGCGATCCAGTCGTCCGCGGCGTCCATGCCGGCACCTGCGGCGATCCGCTCGATCAACGGGTCCTGCGGCACGCGAATGAAATTGCCGGCGACGACGCTCACGGGAACGCCGTGCCGGAGCGCGACACGGTAGATCTCGTCCTTCACCGGACAGGCGTCGGCGTCGACATAGATGCGGGTGGGGGTGTCAGTCATTCGCCGCGTGGTACCCCATTCGGGCCCTAAAGGCGAGGGGATTGACCCCGGTTCCTCAGGCCCTACGATCGCTCCTGAACAACAAGAAAACAGGGAAGATGCCCCATGCCGAACCGGCTCGAAACCTACCGCGTCACGGCCTACAACACCGCCAAGCAGTCCGAGAACAAGATGCATGACGACACGGTGGCACGCCGCTTCGGCTTTTCCGGCGGACTGGTCCCCGGCGTCGATGTGTTCGCCTACATGATGCACGTGCCGATCGCGCGCTGGGGGCGCGATTTTCTGTCGCGCGGGCTGGTCGAGGCCCGCTTCATCAAGCCGGTCTATGACGGCGAGACCGCCGATGTCGATGCCACCGAGCACAACGGCCTGCTCACGGTCGAGGTGTTCAGCCGCACCGAGCTTTGCGCCACGGGGACGGCCTCGCTGCCGGCGAAGGCGCCTGTCGTGTCATTGAGCGACTATGTCGAGGTCCCCGCGGTTGCCGAGCGAAAGCCGGTCAGCCCGGCGACCTTCGAGACCGGAAAATGGCTGGGCACAGCGCCGCGTCGCTGGGCCGGACAGGACGCAACGGATTATCTCGCCGACATCAGGGAGGCCGATCCGATCTTCGCGCGCGAGGGGCTTGGCCATCCCGGCCTGATCCAGCGCGTCATGAACCGTGTCCTCGTCGACAACACCATTCTGGGGCCCTGGATTCATGTCGGCAGCCGCATGCAGCTGCTGTCCGCCGCACGCGCCGGCGACGAGATCACGGCACGGGCGAAGGTCACCGCCAACTACGAGAAGAAAGGCCATCGCTTCGTCGAGCTCGACGCCCTCGTCGTCGCCAATGGCACGACGCCACTGGCGCACTGCCAGCACATAGCGATCTACCAGCCGCGAGAGCAGGCGGCGGCGTAGGAAAGGCGCACATCGTCACCACGTCGTCATGCCCGGGCTTGTCCCGGGCATCCACGTTCTTGGTACGCAGTGGCATGGATGGCCGGGTCAAGCCCGGCCATGACGGCGGAGAGTGTGTGTGGGCTCTTGCGCCCTTTACGCCGCCTTGGCTTTAGCCTCCTGGATCGCCTGCCACACGCGCTCCGGGGTCAGCGGCATGTCGATGTGCTTGATGCCGTACTCGGAGAGAGCATCGATCACCGCGTTCACCACGGTCGACAGGCTGCCGGCGCAGCCGGCTTCGCCGCAGCCCTTGCTGCCGAGCGGATTGGTCGTGGCCGGCACCGGGTGGTCGCCGACCGCCATGTTCGGCACGTCCTCGGCGCGGGGCAGGGCGTAGTCCATCAGCGAGCCCGTGATCGGCTGGCCGCTCTCGTCGTAGCGGACGTGCTCCATCAGCGCCTGGCCGATGCCCTGGACCACGCCGCCGTGGAGCTGGCCCGCGACCAGCATCGGGTTGATCACCGTGCCGAAATCGTTCACCGCGCTATAGCGCACGATCTGCACCACGCCGGTCTCGGGATCGATCTCGACCTCGGCGACATGGCAGCCGTTCGGGAAGGCTGACGGCACCGGCTCGCTGGTGTGGTCGACGCCGAGCGAGTCAGGCACACCCTCCGGCACCTTGCCGTCGTGCAGCTTCTTGGCCAGCTCCATGATGTCGATGCTGCGGTCGGTGCCGGCGATGGTGAAGCTGCCATCGGCGAACTCGATGTCTGCTTCGGAGGCCTCCAGCATATGCGCGGCGGCGCGCTTGCCTTTCTCGATCACGAGCTTGGCGGCGCCCACGATCGCCATGCCGCTCGCGGTGATGGAGCGCGAGCCGCCAGTGCCGTTGCCGGTGTGGACGATGTCGCTGTCGCCCTGCACGAGCTTGACGCTCTCGAAGGGGACGCCCAGCTGCTGGCACAGCACTTGCGCGAACGGCGTCGCATGACCCTGCCCGTAGTCGAGCGTGCCGGTGATGAGCTGCACGGTGCCGTCTGGATCGAACACGATCTTGCCGAGCTCGGGGCTCGGCGGCGCGGTGACCTCGAGATAGGAGCCGACCGCGATGCCGCGCAGCTTGCCGGCCTTCTTGCTCTCCTTCTTGCGCTTGGCGAAATTCTCGTGGTCGGAAATCTCGAGCGCCTTGTTGAACACGGCCTGGAAGTCGCCGCTGTCATAGGTGACGCCGGAGGAGGCCGGGAACGGAATCTGGTTCGGCTTGATGAAGTTGCGCCTGCGCAAGGTCAGCCGGTCGATGCTCATCTCGTCGGCGGCGCGGTCGATCAGCCGCTCCATGTAGTAGTTCGCCTCGGGCCGGCCGGCGCCGCGATAGGCGCCCATCAACGTGGTGTTGGTCAGCACCGTCTTGATGTCGACCGCCATCAGCGGCGTGCGATAGACGCTGGAGAAATTCTTGCCGGTGTTGAGCGAGAGCGGCCCCGGCGCGACGCCGGTGATGTAGGCGCCGAGATTGCCGTAACCGGACAGCTTCGCCGCGAGGAAATGCCCCTCGGCATCGAGCGCGAGCTCGGCATGGATCCTTTGCGCGCGGCCGTGGCTGTCGGAGAGGAAGCTGGTGGAGCGCTCATCAAGCCACTTCACCGGACGTCCCAGCGCCTTGGCCGCATACAGGATGCACATGTATTCGGGATAGTTGATGTTTTTCATGCCGAAGGAACCGCCGACATTGGCGGTGAGGATGCGCACCTTGTCGTTCGGCACGTTGAGGTTCTTGGCGAGATTGGCGCGGTTGCCGGCCACGCCTTGCGTCGGCACCTGAAGCGTGTAGCGCTCAGTCTTCTTGTCGTAGGAGGCAAGGCCAACACGCGGCTCCATCGAGACCACGGCGACGCGGGTGTTCTCGATGTCGAGCTTTGTGACATGGGCCGCGCTGGCAAAGGCCGCGTTGACGTTGTCCATGTCGCCATAATGGTAGTCGAGCGCGACGTTATCAGGGATGTGGTCGTAAAGCTGCGGCGCGCCGGGCTTGGCGGCTTCCTCGGGATCGGTCACCGCGGGCAGCGGCTCGATGTCGAGCTCGACCGCCTCGGCGGCGTCGCGCGCCTGCGCCAGTGTCTCCGCGACCACGAAGGCGACGGGATCGCCGACGAAGCGGACCTTGTCGGTCGCGAGCGGCTGGCGGTTGGTCTGGAGCAGGGGCGAGCCGTCACGGCTCTTCAGCGGCAGGCCGCAGGTGAAGGGGCCATAGCCGGCGGCATCGAGATCCTTGCCGGTCCACACCCCCAGCACACCCGGCATCGCCTTGGCGGCCTCGCTGTTGATGCCGCGGATGATGCCATGGGCATGGGTGGAGCGGACGATCACGGCGTAGGCCTGGCCGGGCAGGTTGAAATCGTCGGTGTAGCGGCCCTTGCCGCGTACCAGCGTGTCGTCCTCCTTGCGGCGGACCGGTTGCCCGACGCCATATTTTTGCAGTGCAATAGCGTTCTCGAGCGTGGACGATTTGGTGTGTTCTTGCATGGAATTGACCTGAAAAGCCGGCATTTGCGCATTTTCGCGGCAGCGGGGGACCGGACTTTCCTCAGATAACCCACCACCCCGTTCACGACAACGCACGAATGGGCATGGTCCCATGTGATGCGTTGTTGCGCAGGCCTGCCGCGCTGCTAATGTTTCAGGCGAAAAATCAATTCCAGACCGGCCCGACCGGCCGCGGAAAGACAATTTGTATGAATGACCACACGCGGCTCCGCGCCGGCCATGGGCCGCACGGCGAGCTGGAGGGGTCGATGGCGGCGGTGGCGTTGGCCGCCGATCCGGCCATTGGCGCGCAAGCGCCGGGAACCGGCGTCTATGCGGCGCTGGACCTCGGCACCAACAATTGCAGGCTGCTGATCGCCTGTCCGACCCACGACGGCTTTCGTGTGGTCGATTCCTTCTCACGCATCATCCGGCTCGGCGAGGGCGTCTCCGCGACCGGGTGCATCAGCGAGGCCGCGATCGAGCGCGCCATCGCGGCGCTCAGCATTTGCCGCGACAAGATCAATCTGCGGAAGGCGCGGCGGCTGCGGCTGATCGCGACCGAAGCCTGCCGCGCCGCCTCGAACGCGGAAGGCTTTCGGAGCCGCGTCGCGGCCGAGACCGGCATCGAGCTCGAGGTGATCGACCGCGAGACCGAGGCCTCGCTCGCCGTGCTCGGCTGCTCGCCGCTGGTCGACCCCAGAGGACGCGGCGCGATCCTGTTCGACATCGGCGGCGGCTCGACCGAGCTGGTGCGGATCGAGCGCGATCCCGCAAATCCGCAGCCGCGCATCAAGGCCTGGATGTCGATCCCGTACGGTGTGGTCACGCTCGCCGAGCAGTTCGGCGGCCGCGACGTGACGCCCGGGATCTATGCCGCGATGGAGCGCGAGGTCGCAAACCATGTCGCCCCGTTCGCGGAGGAGCACGGCCGCGATCTCACCGATATGCACCTGCTCGGCACGTCCGGCACGGTGACGACGCTCGCCGGCATCCATCTCAACCTGCCGCGCTACGACCGCCGCCGTATCGACAGCATCTGGATGAACGATCCGGACATCACCGCGACCATCAGCAGGCTGCTCGGCATGAGCTACGAGGAGCGCGCGAACAACAGCTGCATCAGCGTCGAGCGCGCCGACCTCGTGCTGGCCGGCTGCGCCATCCTCGATGCCATCCGCCGCGCCTTTCCGCTGCCGCGCCTGCGCGTCGCCGACCGCGGCCTGCGCGAGGGCATGCTGGTCGAGATGATGCGCGAGGACGGCGCGCTCAGGAGCTGGTGAGATGGCGAAAGACACCACCGGCCGCTTGCACGTCCAGGTCAAGACCGGCGGCAAGCGCAAATTGTCGTCCAAGCTCTGGCTGGAGCGGCAGCTCAACGATCCCTATGTCGCGAAAGCCAAGGCGGCAGGTTATCGCTCGCGCGCGGCGTTCAAGCTTTTGGAGATCGACGACAAGTATCGGCTGTTGAAACCCGGCATGGCCGTGGTCGACCTCGGCGCCGCGCCCGGCGGCTGGAGCCAGATCGCCGCCAAGCGCGTCGGCTCCGCGGAAGGCAAGGGCAGGGTCGTCGCGATCGACCTGCTGGAGATGCCCGAGATCCCCGGCGTCGATTTCGCGCAGCTCGACTTCATGGACAATGACGCGCCGGAAAAGCTCACCGCGATGCTCGGCGGCAAGGCGGACGTCGTGATGTCCGACATGGCCGCCAACACCACCGGCCACCGCAAGACCGACCAGCTCCGCATCGTCGGCCTGGTCGAGACAGCCGCTGCGTTTGCCTGCGACGTGCTCAAGCCCGGCGGCACGTTCCTCGCCAAGACGTTCCAGAGCGGCGCCGACGCCGAGCTGCTGGCCCAGCTCAAGCGCGACTTTGCGACGGTGCGCCATGTGAAACCGGCTGCGAGCCGGCAGGATTCCTCGGAGCGCTACGTGCTGGCGACGGGATTTCGGGCCGGGACCTGAGCCAATCTCGATGTCGTCCCGGACAAGCGTAACTCCATGCAACGCGAAGCGTTGCCTGGAGCGGAGCGCCGATCCGGGACCCATACCCACAGGGAGGAGTTTGGCGAAAACTCGGAGTGGGAGCCTCGCACTTCGACTCCTTCCTGTGGTTATGGGTCCCTGCGTTCGCAGGGACGACACTGAATGCGTGGGGTCATTCGTCGCCAATCACCCCAGCCGCTGGTCCCGAACGTCCTGCGTATCCTCGCTCGCCGCCTTGACGGCGGCTTTCGCCGCGCCTTTACCGGCGCCCTTGCGGCTCGCGATCTCCACGGCCTTGCGGCCGGAGATCTCGTTGCCGGCGTCGGCGGGCATCTGCCAGAAGAACCAGCTCGATGCCGCGGAGGTCAGCGCCACCACGACGAAGGCCGGCGCGAATACGGTGGCGTTGAGCTCGCTGACATGGCTGAACCACATCGTGGTCTCGACACAGGCCGCGCCGACGGCGACGCCGGCCGAGACCGCGAGCTGCTGGTTGACGCTGACGAGGGTGGTGGCACGGCTCATCTGCGCGGTCTCGACCTCGGCATAGGCGACCGTGTTGATCGCGGTGAACTCCAGCGAGCGGAAGAAGCCGCCGACCACCAGGATGACCATGATGATCAGCAGCGGCGTCGACACCGTGAACAGCGCGCAGACGCCGAGGAAGAACGCGCTGACGATCGCGTTCACCGTCATCAGATTGCGGAAGCCGAAGGTGCGGATGATGCGCGCGGCCAGCGTCTTCATGCCCATCGCGCCGAGCGAGGAGGCGAAGGTGACGAGGCCGGAATGGAACGGCGTCAGCCCGAAGCCGATCTGCATCAGGAGCGGCAGCAGGAACGGCAGCGCGCCGATGCCGAGGCGGAACAGGAAGCCGCCGAACACGGCCGCGCGCAGCGTCGGCAGCTTCAGAAGCGAGAAATCCAGCACCGGCGATCCCGTGCGCCGGGCATGGATGACGTAGAGCGTCATCGAGATCGCACCGCCCGCGATCAAGGCGGCAACGGTGCTCCACGGCAGCAGATTGAGGCCGGCAACCGACAGGCCGAAGGCGATGCCTGCGAGTCCCAGCCCAGCGAGCACCATGCCGTAGAGATCGAACGGCTCGCGTTCCTCGCTCTTGATCGGATCGATGAAGCGCAAGGCCATGAAGATGCCGAGCAGCCCGATCGGGATGTTGATCAGGAAGATCCAGTGCCAGGACGCGTAGGTGGTGATGAAGCCGCCGAGCGGCGGGCCGATCACGGGGCCTATGAGGGCAGGGACCGTCACCCAGGCCATGGCATTGACCAGCGCACTCTTGTCGACCGAGCGCAACAGCACGAGGCGTCCGACCGGCGTCATCATCGCGCCGCCCATGCCTTGCAGGATGCGCGCGAAGACGAAGTCGGTGACCGAGGTCGAGAGCGCGCAGCCGACCGAGCCGACCATGAACACCCCGACCGCGATCGCGAACACCATGCGCGCGCCGAACCGGTCGGCGGTCCAGCCGCTCGCCGGAATGAACACCGCCAGCGACAGCAGATAGGAGGTGATCGCGAGCTTCAGCGTCAGCGGGCTGGTGCCGATGTCGGCCGCGATCGCCGGCAGCGAGGTGGCGATCACCGTCGAGTCCATGTTCTCCATGAAGAGAGCAGTGGCCACGATCAGCGGAATGACGCGTTGCTTGTCGACCATGACGGATTGGTAATGAAATCGGGAGAAAGGACGGAGTTGCGGCTTATCATCGCCGTCCGCCCAGGACCATTCGGATCGGCGCATGGCACCCAGATCGGCCGTAACAACGGTGTGACCCGCGGCCTCCCGTCCGTCGTCATTCCCGGGCGCGCCTCCTGGCGCGAGACGGCGGATGCCCGCCGCCGGGCGATCCCCCCGAATTGACCTAAAAATCCCTGTGCATGGCTGGCCAGCGGCCCGAATTGCTTTGATTCGTCACGCGGCCGTGCTATCGACCCGCGTCAACCCCACCGATGGGCTCCGATTCTCCGGCGATGCCGCAAGGTACGCCGAGGGCGGCGCTCATCCATAAGCATTTGCGGCAGGGCCGCAGGAAGGAGTTGGCAGATGGCCACGGTGCAACTTCAAGGCATCCGCGAAGCCCTTACGTTCGACGACGTGCTGTTGAAGCCGGGCCTGTCCGACGTCATGCCGGGCGAGGTCGATATCCGTTCCCGCGTCACCCGCGCCATTCCGCTCAACATTCCGATCATGGCCTCCGCCATGGACACGGTCACCGAGGCGCGCATGGCGATCGCCATGGCGCAGGCCGGCGGCCTCGGCGTCATCCACCGCAATTTCGATCCCGAAGGGCAGGCTGCCCAGGTGCGGCAGGTCAAGCGCTACGAGTCCGGCATGGTGGTGAACCCGCTCACCATCAGCCCCGAGGCCACGCTCGACGACGCGCTGAAGCTGATGAGCGATCACGGCATCTCCGGCATTCCCGTCGTCACCGGCGCGGGCAAGTCCACGCCCGGCAAGCTGGTCGGCATTCTCACCAACCGCGACGTGCGGTTTGCGACCAATCGCCAGCAAAAAATCTCCGAGCTGATGACGCACGAAAACCTCGTCACGGTCCGTGAGAATGTCAGCCAGGACGAGGCGCGGCGCATGCTGCACCAGCACCGCATCGAGAAGCTGCTCGTCGTCGACGAGCAATATCGCTGCGTCGGTCTCATCACCGTGAAGGACATGGAGAAGGCGGTCGCCCATCCGCTCGCCTGCAAGGACGCGCAAGGGCGCCTGCGCGTCGCTGCGGCCACCACCGTCGGCGATACCGGCTTCGAGCGCACCGAGCGCCTGATCGATGCCGGCGTCGACCTCGTCGTCGTCGACACCGCGCATGGCCATTCCCGTCACGTGCTGCACGCAGTGAACCGCATCAAGCGCCTGTCCAACTCGGTGCAGGTCGTCGCCGGCAACGTCGCCACCACCGAAGGCGCGCAGGCGCTGATCGACGCAGGCGCGGATTGCATCAAGGTCGGCATCGGCCCGGGCTCGATCTGCACCACCCGCATCGTCGCCGGCGTCGGCGTGCCCCAGCTCACCGCGATCATGGATGCGGTGGAAGCGGCGAAGAAGTCCGACATCCCGGTCATCGCCGACGGCGGCATCAAATACTCCGGCGACCTTGCCAAAGCGCTTGCCGCCGGTGCCGACATCGCCATGGTGGGCTCGCTGCTCGCCGGCACCGACGAGACGCCCGGGGAAGTGTTCTTGTGGCAGGGCCGTTCCTACAAGGCCTATCGCGGCATGGGCTCGGTCGGTGCGATGGCGCGCGGATCGGCCGACCGCTATTTCCAGCAGGACATCAAGGACACGCTCAAGCTCGTGCCTGAAGGCATCGAGGGCCAGGTGCCCTACAAGGGTGCGGTCGGCCACGTCATGCACCAGCTCGCCGGCGGCCTGCGCGCCGCGATGGGCTATGTCGGCGCACGCGACATGAAGGAGCTGCACGAGAAGGCCCAGTTCGTCCGCATCACCGGCGCCGGCCTGCGCGAAAGCCACGTCCACGACGTGACGATTACGCGCGAGAGCCCGAACTATCCGGGCGGGGGTTAGTTCTCGGTCTCGTGCCCCGGACGCAGCGCAGCACCTCTTCGGTGATGCGCCGCAGAGCCGGGACACGAGAGTCGCGTGGCTCGGCGACCGTCCATGCCATCGCTTTTGTATTGACGCGCTTCGCTCCCTCCGCTTCCGTTCGCGCCGAAGCAAATTTGGAGGAAGCCATCGTGTCCCAAGGCAAACGCATCGTTCTCGCCGCGCGTCCGGTCGGCGAACCCAGGCCGTCTGATTTTCGCCTGGAGGAATTCGCAGTTCCGACGCCCGGGCAGGGTGAAGTCCTGCTGCGCACGATCTGGCTGTCGCTCGATCCCTATATGCGCGGGCGCATGAGCGAGGGGCCGTCCTACGCGGCACCAGTGCCGATTGGCGGGGTGATGGAGGGCGAGGCGGTCAGCGAGGTCGCGGCCTCCAACAATCCCGATTTCGCGGTCGGCGACATCGTGCGCATCCGCTCCGGCTGGCAGACGCATGCGATCTCGAACGGCAAGGGCCTGATCAAGGTCGATCCCAAGCTCGGGCCGATCTCGACCTCGATCGGCGTGCTCGGCATGCCGGGCATGACGGCCTACACCGGCCTGCTCGACATCGGCAAGCCGCAACCCGGCGAGACCGTCGTCGTTGCCGGTGCCTCTGGCGCGGTCGGCTCGGCCGTCGGCCAGATCGCCAGGATCAAGGGCGCACGCGCGGTCGGCATCGCCGGCGGCAAGGACAAGTGCGACTACGTGGTCAAGGAGCTCGGCTTCGATGCCTGTATCGATCACCGCGATCCCGATCTCGCCGCCAGGCTCAAGGAGGCCTGCCCGAAGGGGATCGACGTCTATTTCGAGAATGTCGGCGGCGCCGTGTTCGAAGCTGTGTTCCCGCTGCTCAATCCATTCGCGCGCGTGCCCGTCTGCGGCCTGATCGCCCATTACAACGACACCGAGGCCAAGCCGCCGAAATGGGCCGGCGCGATGATGCGCAACATCCTCACCAAGCGGCTGACCTTCCGCGGCTTCATCGTTTCCGACTTCGCCGCACGCCATGGCGACTTCCTGCGGGACATGTCCGCCTGGGTTCGCGACGGCAAGGTCAAGTACAAGGAATTCGTCACCGAGGGCCTGGAGAGTGCGCCCGGCGCCTTCATGGGCCTCCTGAAGGGCGCCAATTTCGGCAAGCAGCTGGTGCGGGTGGGACCGGACAAGGCCTGAGCCGCCGCTTCCGGCCCCCGTAGGGGGCGGGAATGGTTAAGAAAGAGTCACCGATCGGCCACACCTGCTGGCAAAAGCCGCAGGTGTGTGCGCCGGTTGATTGACGGGCCGACGAAGGCATTGAATCATCGCGGATATTTTAGGTGCTGCGATGTTAGAGATTGGTATTTTGTGCGTCATTGTGCTGGCCGCCGGCTATTGGGCGACCATGTTCGTCATGGGCCGCCGCGATGACGTCATCCATGGCAAGTTCGTCCACGTCGACGAAGAGGGGGATTTTGCGCAGGCCGTGATGCCGGCGCCGCCACCGCCGTTCCCGAGGCGTCCGGTCAAGGTTGCGCAAACTACCGGGCAACCGCCTGCCAATGGTCCGGCGGCCAAGCCAGTGAACAGCGAGGCGCTGCAATCCTTGCTCGCCGCGATCCAGCAGGATCTCAAGAGCGTCGCCTGAGAACCAGTCGCGAGCTAATGCTCGCCGCCCATCTGGAGGAGCAACTCCTCGATGTCGACGTCCACCTGGCCCGCCGCGCGGACGTGACGAACCTCGAGACTGTCGGGCTGGAAGCGGTATTCGACGAGCCCGACTTCCTTGATCGCGATCCGGTCCTGGCGCTGATCGTTGATGACGAAACCGGCCGACGGCGCCCAGACGTGGCGGGTGCGGCGCCAGGTGAAGTCGCGGCGCTGGTGCACGTGACCGCTGGCGATGAGACGCAGGTCGACATTCCCGAACATCTCGATCAGCCGCGCCCGCGCCGGCTGCGGCACATAGCGGATCGAGGTCTCCGGCGTCTCGGGGTCGTCGGGCAGGTTGAGAAACAGCGGCTTGTGCAGGAATAGCGCGACCGGCCTGCCGTTCGCGTGCGATAGCTCGGAGGCGAGCCAGTCGAACTGCTCGGCCTCGAAGCCAAGCCCTGAATTCATCACCAGCGAGTTGAGGCCGATGAAGCGCCAGCCCGCGGCGTCGAACGACCAATGGTCTTCGCCGATGATGTCGCAAAATTGCCGGCGGTGAGCCGGGCTGACCGGCGGCTTCGGCGCCGGCCCGATCGCGGTCGGATTGTCGCCGATGTCGTGATTGCCGGGCAGGTAGCGGCAGGCGACGGGCAGGGCGTCATGCAGGCCTTTCGCGAATTCGGCGTCGTCGCGGCTGGTCGGCCCGTCGAACGAGACGTCGCCGGTGTTGACGACGAGATCGGGCCTGTCGGCGTCGATGTGCTCGCTGATGCGGTGGAAGTTGGCGATCAGGCCGGGGAAGCGCCGGCCGAGATGGGTGTCGGAAATCTGGGTCAGGCGAAATTCGGGCATGCGATCATCCTACCCGTCGTCGCGCGTCGGCACGATGACGGCGCGGGCATCGATCGCAACGAACAAAGTTTAAAGCACGTGGTAGCGGAATGGTGTAGCCGTCCGCGCGGCGCGACGGGGCCGGCGAGCGGCGAGGCGATGCGGTCGGCGAGATGCCAGGGGCCGAAATCGCTTTAGCTGTCGATGGTTGGCCGCAAAGCCGGGAACGCCGGTTCAAGTCGTTCATTGTCAGCGGCAAAAGTCGCGGCTAATGACGGTACGCGGCATTTCGCCTCTCGGGAAAGTTCCGATGTCCGTTCAAATGGTTTTGCTGCCGGTCTTCGTGCAGGTCGCTCTCACCTTCGCGCTCTTGATCGGGATGGTCGTCGCGCGCCGCAAGACCCTGGTCTCCGGCGAAACCAGGATTCGCGACATTGCGCTGGGCGAGCCGAACTGGCCGAAGGGCGCCACACAAATCGCCAATTGCTACCGCAACCAGTTCGAGCTGCCGGTGCTGTTCTACGTCCTGATCGCGCTGGCATTGCCCTTGCGCCGCGCCGATCTCTTCATCGTGCTGATGTCCTGGGTGTTCGTCGTGGCGCGCTTTGCCCATGCCGGGATCTTCGTGTCCTCGAACGATCTGGGCCGGCGCTCCACCGTCTGGCTTGCCGGCGTGCTGGTGCTGCTGGCGATGTGGATGTACTTCGCGCTGAAGCTCTTGCTGCTGATCTGATCGCGCATGATCGGAAAAGTGGATCCCGGTTTTCCGATGAGATCATGCGCTAAACTGAAAGATTTAAATGACCCCCGCTGCCCGGCTGTCCGCAGCCATCGAACTGATCGACACCATCGAGAGGGACCGCGTGCCCGCGGCCAAGGCACTGAAGGAGTGGGGCACCGCGCACCGCTTCGCCGGCTCGGGCGACCGCGCCGCGATCGCCGGTCTCGTCTGGGACGTGCTGCGCCGCTACGCCTCGAGCGCGTTCCTGATGGATTCCGATACCGCGCGGGCCCGGCTGATCGGCATGCTCCGCCTCGAGCGCAATATGGACACGGCCACCATGGCCGCGCTGTTCGACGGCAGCCGGTTTGCGCCGGCGCCGCTGACCGAGGCCGAGCAGGCCGCGCTCGCCTCGCGCTCCCTCAAGGACGCGCCGGCCGCAGTCGCCGGCGACTATCCCGAATGGCTCGATCCGCATCTGGCAAAAGTGTTCGGTGAGGACCGCGCGGCGGAAGCCGCCGCGATGGCGAGCCGGGCGCCGCTCGATTTGCGCGTCAACACGCTAAAGTCCAATCGCGACAAGGTGCTGCGTGCACTTGCTCATCTTCATGCGAAACCGACGCCGTGGTCGGCAACGGGCCTGCGCATCGAGCTTTCGGCCGATGCGCGCAACCCGGGCATCCAGGCGGAAGAGGATTTCATCAAGGGCGCAATTGAAGTGCAGGATGAAGGATCGCAGCTGGCGGCCCAGCTTACCGCGGCAAAACCCGGCGAGCAGGTGATCGATCTCTGCGCCGGTGCCGGCGGCAAGACACTGGCGCTCGCGGCCATGATGCAGGGCAAGGGACGGCTGATCGCGACCGACAGCGACAAGCGCCAGCTCGCCCCGATCCATGAGCGGCTGTCGCGCGCCGGCGTCCACAATGCCGACGTTCGCACGCCCAAGGGCGAGGCCGATCCGGTGGCAGACATTCGCGCCTCGGCCGACCTCGTCGTGATCGACGCCCCCTGCACGGGAACCGGCACCTGGCGCCGCAATCCCGATGCCAAATGGCGCATGCGCCCGGGCGCGCTGGAGATCCGCCTGCGCGACCAGGCCGAGGTGCTCGCGCGCGCCGTGCCGCTGGTGAAGCCAGGTGGCCGCATCGCCTACATCACCTGCTCGGTGCTGGCGGAGGAGAACGGCGAACAGGTGAGGGCTTTCGTCGCGCGCCATCCCGAGTTCGGCGTGGTGCCGCCCGAGCAGACCGCGAGCGTGCTCTGGGACAGGGCGGAAGCTTTTGGCGAGGCCGCGCTCCGGTCGCCGGAAGGCTGGCTGATGACACCGCGACGGACCGGGACGGACGGGTTTTTCGTCTCGGTGCTGCGGAAGACGGCCTGATCAAGGCCGTCATTCCGGGGCGCGCGCAGCGCGAGCCCGGAATCCATTTGGCCGCAGAGAACGCTGTGTGATGGATTCCGGGCTCTCGCTTCGCGAGCCCCGGAATGACCGGGGCAAACAAAAGCCCCGCGGACCGGATCCCGGTCGCGGGGCTTTCTAACTCTGGCGTTCTGCCGGTACGTCCGTGGTCAGAACGATGCGCGGGCGTTAGCCGACGCGGAGATTGTCAGCCGAGGACTTGCCGCTGCGGCGGTCGGCGACGATGTCGAACGATACCTTCTGGCCCTCGTTGAGGGTCGAAAGGCCGGCGCGCTCGACCGCGCTGATGTGCACGAACACGTCCTTCTGGCCGTCGTCCGGCTGGATGAAACCATAACCCTTTTGGGTGTTGAACCACTTCACGGTGCCCATAGCCATGGGAATTTCCTTTGTTAGAGATGGTACGCACGCGGACCGGTACGCGTCGCTGCGCCCATGATCCTATTCAGTCGATTTTTGGAGAAGTCATCTGAAGCGTGCGCGCCCGTCTGTAACGAAGCGAAGCGGCCCAGTCGTTCGGCCAAGTATCGATGATCACAATATAGCGAGAATTTGGGGCTACTTCAAGGCACCACCCGTGGCTCGGGATGTCGCGCCTCTTTGCTATTTTGCGGTGCAAATGAACCGCCCGGGCGCATCAATCCACGATGAAGAGCGTGGCGCCGGTGGCCGTCGAGGACCGGTGCGCCGCGTCGCCGAAATCCGAGACCTGGTAGCTCATGCCTGCCGTCAGCTTGAATTTGCGCCCGTCGCGCAGCTCGGAGTCGAGCTCGCCCTTCAGCACGTAGAGCACGTGGCCGCGATCGCACCAATGATCGGCGAGATAGCCCGGCGAATATTCCACCATCCGCACCCGGAGATCGCCGATATTGAGCGTGCGCCACTTGGCCTCACCGCTCTCGCCGGGATGCGTGGTCGCCTCGATCCGGCTCCAGTCGGTGACGGTAAAGGGGGAGGTGGGGAGTTTCATGGGGGAAGGATCCTGCCTTGATGCGGTGCATCGCTTGTTAGCGTATGCCGATCTCCGGGTCGTGCACGTTACCTGGGCGGCGAGGGCGTCAGCGCACAGCCGGCCGCCTCTTGCATCCTGCTCGCATTGATGACCCAGACCAGCAGAGCTGCGGCGCTGATTCCGGAACCCAGCATGCAAACGCCGCTCCAGCCCATCATCGCGTACACCATGGTCGCCGCGATTCCGCCAGCCGCGCTTCCGATCGAGTAGAACACCATGTAGCCCCCGACCAGCCTGCTTGCTGCGTCGGGACGCGCGGCGACAATCAGGCTCTGGCTGGTCACATGCACGGCCTGCAGCCCGAGATCCAGCATGATCACGCCTGCGACCACGAACCAGAGCGAGACATGCAGGCAGGCGATCGCGCCCCAGGCGGCGAGCATCAGCATCAGCGACAGTCCGGTGGTGCGTTGGGCCCAGCCGAGATCGGCGAGACGGCCGGCATTGCGCGCGCCGAGTGCTCCGGCGAAGCCGGCGACTCCGAGCAGTCCAATCGTCGTGTGCGACAGCACGAATGGGGGCGCCGAAAGCGGCAGTACGATCGAGGTCCAGAACACGTTGAGATCGGCAAAGATCAGGAACGCAAACAAGGCGCGCTCGCGGAGGATCGGCTCCTCGGCGAACAGCGCCGCCGTCGAGCGCAACAGCGACAGATACGAGGAGCCCGCCATTGCCGCGTGCGGACCGCGGGGCAGGACGCGCAACAACAGGACGGCCATGGCGAGCATGAGGCCGGCCGAAGCCAGGTAGACCGTGCGCCAGCCGCCGATATCGGCCAGCGCGCCCGAGGCGAAACGCGCGAGCAGGATTCCCCCGACGACGCCGCTGGTCACTGTCCCGATGGCGCGGCCCCGGCCGTCCGGCGTCGCGAGCGTTGCGGCAAAGGCGACGAGGATTTGCACGACGACGGCAAGCACGCCGACCAGCGTCAGTCCCGCGAGCAGGACCGCGGCGTGCGATGCGGTGCCGACGACCACGAGTCCGGTCGCTGAGAGGGCAATCTGGCCGGCGATCAGACGTCGGCGATCCCAGAGGTCGCCGAGCGGCACGATCAGGATCAGGCCGAACGCGTAGCCGATCTGCGTGAAGGTCACGACCATGCCGATCGCTGCGGGAGCGATGCCGAGGTCCTGGGCCATCGCGTCGAGCAGTGGCTGGGCGAAGTAGATGTTGGCGACGCTGAGGCCGCAAGCCAGCGCGAGCAGCAGCGCCATCGCGGAAGAAAGCCCGTGCCCGGCCGGCCCGGCACTAGTCTTCGGGTTGCCCCTGGTGAGGTCATGGCTCGTCATCCGTCATCTCCGGCACGGTCTATTTAGTCTCATCATAGGACCAGGTTGCGCGCGGTGGTGTCTAGTCTTATTTTAGAACCAGATTGGAGGCGGGAGCATGAAGCGGACAGGTTTTTCCGAGGCCGACTGCCCGGTGGCGCGCGCGCTCGACGCAATCGGAGACTGGTGGTCGCTCCTGATCGTGCGCGATGCTTTCGACGGGCTGCGCCGGTTCGGCGATTTCCAGAAGAACCTCGGCATTGCCAAGGGCATGCTCAGCACGCGCCTGCGCAAGCTGGTCGAGCTCGACGTGCTCGAACTGGTCCCGGCTGCCGACGGCAGCGCGTATCAGGAATACGCGCTGACGAGGCGGGGACGCGACTTGTTTCCTGTCATCGTCGGTTTGCGCCAATGGGGCGAGGCGCATCTCTATGCGCGCGGCGAGGCGCATTCCGACCTGGTGGACCAGGCAGGCCAGCCGGTTGGGCAGCTGGTGCTGCCGTCGCGAACCGGCCGGCCGCTGACGTGGTCCGACACGAAGGTGCGAAAGGTCGGCGCGCGCAAGCGCTGATGGCGCGGCGCAGACGCATCAATGGGGCAGATGATTCGCCGAGCCCTGCACGATCAGCCCGGCCTCGTTCACCCGCAGGTATTCGCAGATCTTCTTCCCCCGCTCGTTCTCGTAGAACACCACGACGCTGTCCGGGCTGACGAACAGATCGATCAGCGAAAAGTGCAGCTCCGGCAGCAGCCCCAGCGCCTTGCCCCAATAGGCGCGCAAGCTATCCTTGCCGCGCACGGTCCCGCTGGCGTCGAACCCCATCGCGGGGATGCGGTCCGAGGTCATCACGGCCGCCTCGTCATAGAGCGCAAGCACGCGCTCGAGATCGCCAGTATTCCAGGCCTCGACCCAGGTCCGGCCGAGCGCGACGAGCGTTGATGGCTGATGGTGCTGTGACATGGCATTCTCCCTGATCGACCCTTTTCAGAGCGGGTCAATAATAGGTCAATATTACTGACCTATATCCGCTTGTCCATGCCCAAAGAAGCATGTGGGCGCGCAGCGTGCGCGGTTGCGGCCCGGGCCGCGCCAGCGTATCTGCTGGCCATGACAGCAGCACAGAACGACCGCTCCGCGTCGACGCCCTCGGTGGCCTCGGCGCACGACAAGATTCTCATCGTCGACTTCGGCAGCCAGGTGACGCAGCTGATCGCGCGTCGCGTGCGCGAGGACGGCGTCTATTGCGAGATCGTGCCGTTCAACAAGGCCGAAGAGGCCTTCAACGAGATGAAGCCGAAGGCGGTGATCCTCTCCGGCGGGCCAGAGTCGGTGCACGAGGCCGGCTCGCCCCGCGCGCCGCAATTGATCTTCGCCTCCGGCGTGCCCGTGATGGGCATCTGCTACGGCCAGATGACCATGGCCGCGCAGCTCGGCGGCGAGGTCGAGGGCGGCCATCACCGCGAATTCGGCCGCGCCGACGTCGAGGTCAAGGCCGACAGCAAGCTGTTCGAGGACGTCTGGTCATCAGGCAGCAAGAACCAGGTCTGGATGAGCCATGGCGACCGCATCACCAGGATGCCGCCGGGCTTCTCCGTCGCCGGCACCTCGCCGAACGCGCCTTTCGCGATCATCCAGGACGAGACGCGCAAATATTACGGACTGATGTTCCACCCCGAAGTGGTGCACACGCCCGACGGCGCGAAACTCATCCGCAACTTCGTGCGCAAGATCGCCGGCCTCAGCGGCGACTGGACCATGCGCGCCTTCCGCGAGGAGGAGATCGCCAAGATCCGCGCGCAGGTCGGCAAGGGCAGGGTGATCTGCGGCCTGTCCGGCGGCGTCGATTCAGCGGTCGCGGCCGTACTGATTCACGAGGCGATCGGCGACCAGCTCACCTGCGTCTTCGTCGATCACGGATTGATGCGCCTCAACGAGGCCGAGCAGGTCGTCGACCTGTTCCGCCACCACTACAACATCCCGCTCGTGCACGTGGACGCCTCCAGGCAATTCCTCGGCGAGCTCGAAGGCGTCACCGACCCCGAACAGAAGCGCAAGACCATCGGCCGCCTCTTCATCGAGGTGTTCGAGGCTGAAGCCAAGAAGATCGGCGGCGCCGACTTCCTCGCGCAGGGCACGCTCTACCCCGACGTGATCGAGAGCGTCTCCTTCACCGGCGGCCCCTCGGTGACGATCAAGTCGCACCACAATGTCGGCGGCCTGCCTGAGCGCATGAACATGAAGCTCGTCGAGCCCTTGCGCGAGCTGTTCAAGGACGAGGTGCGCAAGCTCGGCCGTGAGCTCGGCCTGCCCGAAATCTTCGTCGGCCGCCACCCGTTCCCGGGCCCGGGCCTCGCCATCCGCTGCCCCGGCGAGATCACCAAGGACAAGCTCGACATCCTGCGCAAGGCGGACGCCGTCTACATCGACCAGATCAGGAAGCACGGCCTCTACGACGAGATCTGGCAGGCCTTCGCCGTGCTGCTCCCGGTCAAGACCGTCGGCGTCATGGGCGACGGCCGCACCTACGACTACGTCATCGGCCTGCGCGCCGTAACGTCAACGGACGGCATGACCGCGGACTTCTACCAGTTCGACATGAAGTTCTTAGGGGAGACCGCCACGCGCATCATCAACGAGGTGAAGGGCGTGAACCGGGTGGTGTACGACGTGACCAGCAAGCCGCCTGGGACGATTGAGTGGGAGTAGGGCATTCGGCTGGTTATGCGCGGTTTAGCGTAGCTTTGGCGTTGTGGGTCTCACTCACATGCAAAGAGAGCTGGTGGTCTCGACTTAACTCGAACGAGCTCGGCGCACCAGCACGTTTTGGCTGGCGGAGTATCTCATCGAACCACAGCGTGCAGAAGGGCTGGAGCTGCTAGAGCCGAGGCGTTCATTTGAGGCCGCCCGCCATTGGCATCGCGCTTACGGCCGCCGATTGTCCTGAAACGTGCGCATTAGATCTCATCGAGTGCGGACATTGACGCCGACTGATCGGGATTTGTATTGTGGATTTTCAAGGCTTCATTATTCGTGATATCAATGATGGCGCGTCATGAACCTAAGATCTGTCGATCTCAATCTTCTGGTCGCTCTGAACGCTCTTCTCACGGACCTTCACGTCACCCGTGCTGCCGACAGGATTGGCCTCAGTCAACCCGCAATGAGCAATGCGCTCTCCAGGCTGCGTCATATCTTCAAGGACGAGCTTCTTGTACGGACAGCCAACGGCATGCAAGCCACGCCGCGTGCGATCGAGCTGGCGGAGCCGGTGAAGCGGCTTTTGCGGCAGGTGGAGCGCCTTCTGGATAGCGAATCCGCTTTCGATCCGACCACCACGACACGTAGCTTTTCCGTGAGGTTGTCCGATCTTCTCAGCCGTCT
Organism: Bradyrhizobium sp. CCBAU 25338; assembly: GCF_028128965.1. Classification (NCBI taxonomy): domain Bacteria; kingdom Pseudomonadati; phylum Pseudomonadota; class Alphaproteobacteria; order Hyphomicrobiales; family Nitrobacteraceae; genus Bradyrhizobium; species Bradyrhizobium sp. CCBAU 25338. The sequence goes on along the minus strand of NZ_LFKY01000036.1, from coordinate 6,312 downwards.
TCTTCTTCCCGCCGTCGGCAAAACGTTGGAGACGACGGCACCCTTCGCGCAGCTCGACGTCGTGCACTATTCGCCGACGCAAACGGTAGAGGCCCTGGAGAAGGACGAAATCGATCTCGCGATCTCGATGGGTCTCGCGCATTCGAATTCGATCAAGTCGGTCGTCCTGATGAAGGATCGGATGGTGTGCGTGATGCGCGAAGATCACCCTCTGGCGCAGCGCCCCCTTACAATGGAAACGTTTCTGCAGGCGGCGCATCTCAAGGTCTCGATGTCGCCGACAGATCTGCGTTTCGTCGACGACGTGCTCGCCGGGCAAGGGCTGTCCCGCCGGGTCGCGGTCAACGTTCCCCATTGGCTGCTGGTCCCGCATGTGCTGCGGAATTCTGATCTGTTGTCGGTCATGCCCCGGCGCTTGGCCTTCGCGATGGTCTCGGAAGATCTTGCGATCAGAGACCTGCCGTTCGCGTCCGATCCCTTCGAATGGTCCATGTATTGGCACCGAAGGCACGATGGCAGTCAGGACCTGAATTGGTTGCGTTCGATCTTCGTTGATGCCACGCGAGCTCTCCCCGACAGCGACTGAGACGGAGCCGCTCCACCGACCATCTTTCGATAATTTGCGGTAAACGCAGGATTATTAGTCTGCCGAATAGTGGAATAGTGGATTCCGATTAGACGTCGCCATCCCGATCGCCATCCTGCTCCCAAACAATTTCGGTCGATCTCTGTCGACCCTTGGGAGGGATGAATGCAGGTGATTTCGGACGTACAGGTGGCATCGGTCAACGCAGGCGCTCGCCTCGACCGGCTGCCGATTTGCGGCTTTCATTGGCGGATCCTAGCGCTGATCGGCGCCGGGATGTTCCTCGACGCCTTCGACATCTACCTCGCCGGCGGCGTTCTTGGAGCTGTCCTGAAGGAGGGCTGGTCGACACTCGAACTCAACGCGGCGTTTGTCACCGCGACCTTCATCGGCATGACTCTGGGTGCCTGGTTCTCGGGCATTCTGGGCGATCGCTACGGTCGCCGTTTCTCTTATCAGATCAATCTGGCCATCTTCGGCCTTGCTTCGCTGGCGGCGGCGCTTGCTCCGTCCATGCAGGCGCTGATCGTCGCGCGCTTCGTCATTGGGATCGGACTTGGCGCCGAAATTGTCGTCGGTTACGCAACGCTGACCGAATTCGTCCCTGCATCGTCCCGCGGCCGATGGATCGGTATTCTGGCCGTTATCACCAACTTTTCACTTTTCGTCTCGTCGATGGTCGGCTTGTGGGTCATTCCGAGCCTCGGGTGGCGCTATATGTTCGGCCTCGTCGGCGTGCTGGCGATGATCGTCTGGTTCCTCCGGAAGTCGATGCCCGAGTCGCCTCGGTGGTTGGCCGCTAACGGCCGCGGCGACGAAGCCGAGGCGATCCTCGCTCGCATCGAAGCGGAAGCTGCCAAGAAGGGGCCGCTGCCGCCGGTTTCGACTGCGCAGCGTGTGGAAGACGAGGGCGGATCCGTCTGGCGCCTGTTCGCACCTCCTTACCTCGGTCGGACCTTGCTCGGCAGTCTCCTGCACATCGTCGTCGGCTTCAGCCTCTACGGCTTCATTGGCTGGTTGCCCACATTCATGGTGAAGGGTGGCCACAGCGTTGTGTCGTCGCTCGGCTACACGACTTTCATGTCTCTGGGCGGCCCGATCGGATCGCTGATCGGCTTGGCGCTGGCCGATGCGATAGGTCGTAGACCGTCGATCATCGGATCGTCGATCGCGGCGGCGGCCTTCGGTCTCGCGTATCCGTTCATGCCGGACGGCGCTCCGCTCGTCGTGATCGGCTTCCTTCTCGTCACCGCGATCTATGTGATGTTGGCTACCGGCTTCGCCATGCACGTTCCGGAGCTCTTCCCGACCCGCTACAGGCTCCGTGGCACGGCAATCTGCGCGACCGCCGGGCGCGTGACGACGGCATTGGTCCAGTTCGTCGTCATCGCGATCTTCGCGTGGAAGGGGCTCGTCGGCGTGCTGGTGACGCTTGCGGGCATTCTTCTCTTCCAAGCTGTGGTCTTCATGATCTTCGGCTTCGAGACCAAAGGTCGCGCACTTGAGGAAGTCTCGGGCGCGCCGACCGGAACAGAACCCTCGGCCTCGAGAGAGAAGGTCGTCGGTATCGGAGCCTAGCGGACACGGACCACAAGTAGCAGTGGGCCCGAAGAATCCCTTCGGGCTCCTTGCCGTCCAGCCGTTTGCAGAAGCTGTGACCGAACCTGTAGAGCCGCGACGATAGTCATGACATTCACGTCGCGAATGTGCGCAGAAGAACAATCCATTTCGAAAATGGCGGTGGATGCGGTCAAATCCGGATCATCCACTCAGTCAACGGGCAAAGGGAAGAAGCAATGACCGACATCCAGAAGATCAAGGACACCGTGAAGGTCTGCATGTTCGACCAGTACGGCACGGTCGTCGACATGCAGGGCGGCCTCGTCAAGATCGCGACGCCGTTCCTCAAGGAGAAGGGCTGGACCGGTAATCCGAACTCCTTTGTCACCTGGTGGCGCCGCACCCACTTCGAGAATTCGATGATCGACGCGCTGCTCCATCGCGAGCACACGCCGTATCGCGAGATCGGCCACCGTGCAGTCTCCGCGGTCATGGCCCGGGCCGGCATCAAGTACACCAAGGACGAGGTGAAGTACCTTGTGGGCGAGATCGAGAAGCTCGAATGCTTCCCGGAGGTGCCGGCGGCTCTCGCCAAGTTGCAAACCAGGTACAAGCTGGTCGTGCTCTCGAACGGCGACCGCGATATGCTCGAAACCGCCAAGAAATATCACAAGGTCCCGTTCGACAACGTCATCTCCGTCGCCGAGGCGAACTCCTTCAAGCCACACGTCGCGACTTATACGAAGGCCGCCGAGATCCTCGGTCTCAAGAAGGATCAGGTCCTCTTCGTCGCGAACCACGCCTTCGACGTGATCGGCGCCAAGTCGGCCGGCATGCGCACGGCGATGATCAACCGACGCAACCGGCCGTTCGAAGAGACGCCGCACAAGCCCGACATCACGGTCGAGACCATGAAGGATCTGGCGGATGCGATCGTCTAGTACGGAAGCTCTCTCCGGCATCAAGGTCCTGGACCTCTGCCGCGTCGTCTCCGGTCCCTTCGCCACGATGCATCTCGGCGACCTCGGGGCGGACGTCGTGAAGATCGAAGATCCCCGTGTCGGCGACGAAAGTCGCCGCTACGGCCCACCGTTCGTGAACGGGGAGAGCTCGTACTTTCTGTCGGTCAACCGCAATAAGCGAAGCTGCGCGATCGACCTGAAGTCGCCGGCGGGGCGGAATGCGGTGATTGCGCTCGCCAAGGCCGCCGACGTCGTGATCGACAACTTCCGGCCCGGGACCCTCGACAAATGGGGCCTGTCCTACGCTGCGATGAGTGCCCACAACCCCAAGCTCATCCAGTGCAGCATCTCCGGCTTCGGTCGGACCGGTCCGGATGCGAGCCGGCCCGGCTACGACCTGATCCTGCAGGGCGAGTCTGGCGTCATGGACATCACCGGAGATCCGGACGGGCCGCCCATGAAGGTCGGCACTTCCATCGCCGACCTGGTCACCGGGCTCTATGCATCGCAGGCGGTGCTCGCAGCGCTCATGAAGCGCGAGAGGAGCGGCGTCGGCGGACGGGTCGACGTCTCCATGCTGGACGCCATGGCCTCGCTGCTGACGTTCAACGCCGGCATGTACTTCGCATCCGGAGAAAGCCCGAAGCGTCGCGGCAACATTCACCCCACCATCAGTCCCTACGAAACCTTCGAGGCGATCGACGGCTGGTTCAACCTCGGCGTGGCCAACGACAAGTTCTGGTTGCTGTTCTGCGCCGTCATCGGTCGCAAGGACCTCGAAGCCGACCCCCGCTTCGACACGGCGCCCAAGCGGGCGGCGAACCGCGCTGCGCTCGCCGGGATTCTGCGCCCGATCTTCAAGTCCGAGCCGCGCGACCGTTGGCTCGAGATCTTCGGCGGAGCCGGCATTCCGTGCGGCGCGATCAGGACGGTCGGCGAGGTCTGCGAAGCGCCGCAGCTCGTTCAGCGCGACATGGTCCAGACCGTGACGCACAGAGTCGCCGGCGAAGTCAAGTTCGTGGCCCGGCCGCTGCGTTTCGACGACAAGCCTCCCGCGCCGTCCACGCCGCCGCCGACCTTGGGCGAGCACACCCTCGAGGTGTTCGAGAACTGGCTGGGATGGACGCGGAAGGAAGTGTTGGACTTCGCCTCCAAAGGCGCCTTCGGCGATGCCGCGCTGAAGCAGTCGGCCGAATAGGGGAGCAGGACGGATGCAGGAAGCGCAGGTTCGGGAGCTGATCGTGGCGGCCATGGGCGACGGCCGCCACGAATTCGGGTCGTTTTTCCTCTCGCGCTTTTTCGGGATGGCGGTCTCCTACGAAACCGACACCTGCGTCGTCTCTCTCGACGTGAAGCCCTACATGTTCAATCCGCAGGGATCGCTCCACGGCGGCGTACTGGCGACCGCCCTCGACATCTCGATGGGGCACCTCCTCAAGCATCAGTTCGGCGCTGGCGCGACGCTGGAGATGAAGGTGCAGTATTTCGCCCCGGTCCGGAGCGGCCTGGTCACCTGCCGTGCTCGCTTTCTGGAGAAGGGACGCAAGACCTTCTTCCTGCAGTCCGCGGCCCAGGACGGTTCCGGAGAGATGATCGCTCACGCGACCTCGACGTGGAAGCAACTGTGAACGACGTCGTCTCCAGGTTACGGGAGCTGCTCGGCTCCGATTGCATCACCGACCCGGCGCTGGCGGACGGATACCTCTCGGATTGGCGCGGCCTGCTTCGCGGTAGCGCAGCGTGCGTGCTACGCCCCAGAACGACGAGCATGCTCTCGCGCAGCGTTCGGATCTGCCAGGAGGCCGGCGTCGACGTCGTTCCTCAAGGCGGCAACACAGGGCTGGTGGGAGGCTCGACGCCGGACGAAACCGGCCTCCAGATTGTCGTCAGTACCGGCGCCATGAAGAAGATCCGGACCGTCGACACAGTCGACATGTCCGTCATCGCGGAAGCGGGCGCGACGATCGCCGAACTTCAGAGCGCGGCAGCGGAGGCGAACGCGCTGTTTCCCTTGTCCTTCGCCTCGGAAGGCACCGCCACGCTCGGTGGTGCGCTGGCGACGAACGCAGGCGGCATTTCTGCCGTACGGTACGGGAGCGCGAGAGATCTTCTGCTCGGAATGGAGGTCGTACTTCCCGACGGACGGATCTGGAACGGCCTGCGCACGCTCCGGAAGGACAACACCGGCTACGCCCTCAAACACCTCTTCGCCGGTTCGGAAGGAACGCTCGGCATCATCACGGCCGCGGCGATGAAGCTCGCGCCCCTGCCGGTTGGTCGCGAAGTCGCCTTCTGCGCGGTCGAGACCGAGGACAAGGTGCTGGATTTCTGGATGAAGCTGCGCGCGGCCGCGGACGGGAATGTGCGTGCCATCGAGTACCTCTCGGGCTCGTGCGTCGAGCTGGCGAAGCGCGAAGGGCTTCGTTCGCCCGTCGAGAAGGCGGATCACTACGTCCTTGTCGAACTGACTTCGAGCCGTCCGGAAGCTGGTCTGAAGGACATACTGGAAGCGTTCCTCGCCGACAGGCTCGAGGACGGCACCATCGTCGATGCTGCGCTCGCCCAGAGCGGAGAACAACAGAAGCAGATCTGGCGCCTTCGTGAAGACCAGACCGAGGTCCAGAAGAAGGCGGGACGCGACTTCAAACACGACGTCGCTGTGCCGGTGGCAAATGTGCCCGAGCTTCTGCGCCGAAGCTGCGCCGACGTCGAAGCCGGCTTCCCTGATGTGACGGTCGTTCCGTTCGGTCATGTCGGAGACGGCAACATCCACCTGAACGTCGTCCTGCCCGCGGCGCTCGGCGCCGAACGAGCCGCGGAGCAGGGCAGGCAGATCAGCCAGGCGATCTACGATATCGTGCTCTCCCTGGGTGGGACGTTTTCGGCGGAACACGGTATCGGTCGGGCCAAAGTAGGCCTGCTTGAAAGCAAAAGAGATCCAGTCGAGCTCGATCTTATGCGCCGGATCAAGGCGGCGCTCGACGAGGACGGCTCGTTCAATCCCGGCAAGATATTCCGACCATCGCAAATCGAACCCGCAGAATGACCGCTGACGGTATCGGCTGGAAGTCGGCGAAAGCCCAAGGGGAGGCCGTGCCGACTTGGTGTACGTCTAGTGCGTCGATTGATTCCGATTGACGTTGCCCCCAAGTTTTATCCAGACCTGAGTTCGTTCGGGCGGTTGGATGTGCCCATCCGGGCGGT